>CAZDLM010000100.1:0-2936 GCA_964506465.1 uncultured Syntrophaceae bacterium | reverse complement strand
GGCCTCGGAGGCAAGCCATGATCAACGCAAAAACCACCATGGCCCAACGGCTGACCATCAGCATGATCCACCACCTGCTTCCAGAGGATGCCCTTCCGGAGGTCGTCAAGGCGTCCCTGGACCGGATGGAGGAGAAACAGCGAGACAAGGCCCTGTATGAGGCCGTGAGGAAATACAAAGGGAAGGTCCATTTTCATAAGGACCCGGTGAGGAAAGCAAAGGAGGGAAGGACGGCGTGATTTCCATCCCCTCAACAACAGAAGTCCTGAAGCCCTGGAACGACTTCTCCCGCGTTCCGCCGGATCGCCTGATCTTCGCGTCTGAACGCGGGACCATGATTCACGAGCATTGCGCGGCACACGCCCTGAACATCTTCTCCCCGCTGGCCGCTCACATGGAGGAGCACTACAACATTTCGGGATACGTCGAATCATTCAAGAAATGGTTCCGTTCCCAGGTGGCCGAGGTCCTCTTTGTCGAGGAGCGCCGCGCCGATGACCGCCATGGATACCACGGGCAGATTGACCTGTGCGTCCGCCTCAACTCCGGGGATATAGTGGTTGTGGACCTGAAATCACCGGTCACAAAATCGAAGTCATGGCGGCTGCAAATGGCCGCGTATCTGAACCTTTTTCCCGAAGCATCGAAGGCCGGGACTCTGCGGCTGCACCCCGAAGGCAAGGTTCCGAAAATGGACTGGTACGACAAGAGCGCGACGGAGGACTTTTCGGTCTTCCTGTCGTGCCTGAACGCTCATAGGTTTTTCGCATAAAAAGGAGGTTTACGGATGCTGGATTTTTCCAAGGTAGGAGAGAAGGACCCGGAAGTGGTGGACGCCGAATTTTTCCCGGATGATCAGATCAAAGCCGTGCGCGAGCAGCCCGGGAAAGTGGAGGTCCTGCCGGTTGATGCCCTCAATCTGCCCGTTGCCAGGGCGAAGTTTGATTCCTACCCGGCAGAGGTCAATCGTATTTTTGCGGACGCCGAGGCGCTGGTGGTGGACAGCGACGAGACGAACACTTTTGCCGTCGCCCTGGGCGGCGAGGCAAAAAAGATGGCCAAGGCTGTGGAGCTCCGCCGCAAGACCGTAACCGAGCGGGCGGAGGACTTCGTTAAGACGATAAAGGGCCTGGAGAAGTCCCTGACCGGCCCCCTGGAAAGGGCGGAGCAAATCCTAAAGGGGAAGATCAAGGCATACAAGGATCGCCAGGAGCTCGCCCGCCGGGAGGCCGAGAAGAAGGCCCGGGAGGCGCAAGCAGAGCTCCAGAAGAAGCTCGACAAGGAAGCCTCCGAGAAGGGAGTGGAGCCGGTACAGGTGGCCGCTCCGGTCATCCCCAAGGTGGAGAAGGTGGTTCGCGCCGACACCGGGACGGCCGCCTACACGTCGAAGCATTGGGTCTGCATCGTGGAGCGGCCCGACGACGTTCCCCGCCAGTATTGCCAGCCGGTCCAAAAGCTTCTCAACGATGCCGTGAAGATGGGCGTCCGCGAGATCCCGGGATGCAAGATCGATGAACAGGAGGACGTGAGGTTTCGGACCTGAAATCATGGGGGCGCGGCAATGCGGCCGGCGTTAGCGAGAGACCATGCTTCCCGCTCGCTCCGGGGCGTACCCGGGGCCGCCCCCACCAAACCAAAAGGAGGTTAAAAGGAATGGCAGCACAGACACAGAATTTACCGGCAAGGAATAAGGCGAACGACATCAGGGCGCTGTTGAACGCATCGAAGAAGCAACTTGAAATGGCGCTCCCGAAGCACTTGACGGCGGATCGCCTGCTCCGGGTGGCCATGACGAGCATCCAGCGGACGCCGCAACTCCTGGACTGCTCCCAGCAGTCCCTTCTCGCCTGCATCATGACGTGCGCCCAGCTTGGCCTTGAGCCGGATCAGTTCCTCGGGCAGGCGTATCTCGTTCCCTTCGGGAAGGTCTGCACCCTGATCCCCGGGTATCGCGGTTACATCGCCCTGGCCCGCCGCTCCGGAGAGCTTCAGACCCTTTCCGCCCAGGTCGTCTATTCGAACGATCAATTCATCATGGAGTACGGCATCAGCGACACCCTGAAGCACGTCCCGGCCCTCAACGGCGACCGGGGAAAGCCCGTCGGTGCGTACTGTATCTTCAAGTACAAGGACGGCGGCTATTCATTCGACTTCATGTCAACGGCGGACATCGAGAAAATCCGCGAACGCTCCAAGGCATCGGGCAACGGACCATGGGTCACGGATTGGGACGAAATGGCGAAGAAGACCGTGATCAAACGGCACGCGAAACTGGCCCCCCTGTCCGTGGAATTCCAGAAGGCCGTGGCTCTGGAGGACCGCGCCTTCTCAGGGGAGTCACAGATGGACCTTATGTCCGACGAAGACGAGGACGTGATCGACGCGGAGGCCGGAGAGGCGGCCCCGGAACTGACCGCCGCCGACTTCGACAAGCAGCTTCCCGAGGGCGTCAACCAGAAGGAAATGGCCGCCTATGTCGCTGCCTGCGCCAAGCATTACAAGATCACGGCGGAAGCGGTGAAGATCGAAGCCGCTGCGAACATCACCGAATTTCTGCACAACTTCAACAAATGGACAGCCGCCCGGGCGAAGAAGGCAGAGGCCGAAAAGCAGACGACGGGCGAAGCCACCCAGGAAACCAAGCCCGAAACCTGGAAGTGCCCCTTCATCAACGGCGACGTCGAGCCCGTCAAGGCCACTTGTGATCAGGAATGCAACGCCCAGGCGCGGGCAGACTGCCCGATGTATCCGAAGGCGTGACCCTACCCGCCCGCCGGAGCGAATCCGGACTGAGAGGAGCGCATGAAAGCCACGTTCAAGCAGATCGGAAAGAAAGTCGAGGCCCTTTTGACGGCTTATGAAGGGCCGATTGTGGATGCTCTGAGCGCATCCAACGAAGCAAAGGTTTCCTTTTCCGCCCGGATTTTTCCCGGAGG
>CAZDLM010000099.1:0-4410 GCA_964506465.1 uncultured Syntrophaceae bacterium | reverse complement strand
CCTCATCCTTCTTCAACTTCCGCCGATCTC
The DNA here is from genome assembly GCA_964506465.1 of uncultured Syntrophaceae bacterium. Taxonomy (GTDB): domain Bacteria; phylum Desulfobacterota; class Syntrophia; order Syntrophales; family UBA6109; genus UBA6109. Next base: position 4,380 of record CAZDLM010000099.1, on the reverse strand, counting down.
AAAAACAAACGTTGGGACACTACTGACCAGAAATGAGAAAAAAATCAAGAGCCTCACATAGTTGTCAGGTTCGCTCTGGAAGACCCGATGTCATATACTCAATGATCCCAAATGGATTAATATGTAGGTGGGTGGGAGAAAGGGACCCACGGCCCGCCTTGGTCGTGGATTCGGGTGGTGGTGGGGGTCAGCCCCAATAAGAATTCTTTTTGCCCCTAGAGGGATCCGGGAGGATCCACGAAGAAACGGTTTTATGCTCCGTAGAATGCTCTCTATACGCTGCGGCGCCCAGATCTCACCGGCGTAAGGGTGAGACCAAGGCCCAAGGCTGATGATGCCTCCGTAGCGTCCCCTAGCACATTCCATCCCAATGCAATTATTGAGATCCAGCGATAATCATTCACGGATGTGATCTGTCAAGATATGCTGAACCTGCGTCCGTGCAACCGACGGCATGCGAGACAAGGCGGCGACAGAGAATTGACTGATGAGAGCTTGCAGACCGTGGAATAGCACAGGTCGACTCGCGAAGAAGAACTCAGTAAAGCTATCCGTCATTCAGCTTTATAGGCTGGAAATACGGTTGGAAATCTATTTTGCGATAAAGAAAAAGGGCTACGATTTTTACCGTAACCCTTTGTAATTGGTTGGTAGCGGGGGGAGGATTTGAACCTCCGACCTTTGGGTTATGAGCCCAACGAGCTACCGGGCTGCTCCACCCCGCGTCAGATCGGTCTGCAAGAAGGGTTCGTTTCTAAATCACAAGCTGCCTTTTGTCAAGGAGTATTTCTCCAGTCAAGGACGCGATACACCTCGATCTTTCGCTCGATCCCCCTGACCGGAAAGGGATCGATGCGCTCGGTTTCGGCCGGGCTGCCGATCGCCCGGTGCGTTTCTCCGCAGATCAGGATCTCGTTTGCCGCGGCATGATGTTCGAGGCGAGCCGCCAGGTTCACCGGCGGGCCGAAGACCGTGTACTCCTTCTTGTGCGGCGATCCGAAGATCCCCGCCATCACGTCCCCCGTCGCAATGCCGAATCCGACCGAGAGCCCCCTTCCTCCGGGCCCGCAGTCCTGCGACAGTCTCCCCATCTCCTCCCGCATGCGCACGGCGCTCGCCACCGCACGCGCGGCGTCGTCATCCTGCGCCACAGGCGCGCCGAAGACCGCCATGATGCTGTCCCCGATGTGCTTGTCCAGGGTGCCGTTGAACTGAAAAACGATGTTGTCCAGGGGACAGAAGTAGAAACGGTTCAGGAGTTCCGACAGTTCCTCGGGAGAGAGGCGCTCGGCCAGAGAGGAGAAGCCGCGGATATCGCAGAAGAGAACCGTCACCCTGCGCTTGTGCGGCCGGATGTGCCGGCCCGCTTTCTTCAGCTCATGGAAGATCTGCTCCGATACGAACTGTTTCAGGCGCTTTCTGACGTTGCATTCCCGGACCTTCGCCCGCAGCTCCGCATTTTCGAAGGGCTTCGTCAGGAACCCGTCGATGCCGGCATTGACCGCCTCGATGGCGCTCTCCATCGTCGCGTAGCCGGTCAGCATGATCCTCGTGATCTCGGGATTGATCCTCCCGATTTCGGCCAGCGTCTCCAGACCGTCGATGCCGGGCATGCGGAAGTCCGAGATCACGGTTTCGATGTCGTTCGTCCGCTCCCGCACCGTCTGGATGGCGGCGTTCCCGTCTTCCGCCATGTGGACGGCGTATCCGTCCTTTTCCAGGGCCTTTTTCAGCGATCTCCTCACGCCTTCTTCGTCGTCCACAATCATCAAACCGATCATCCCTCACCTCCTGATGGGCAGCGTCACCGTAAATGCCGATCCCACGTTCTCTGCGCTGCGGACGCGGATCCATCCCCCGTGCCGGCGGACGATTTCGTGCGAAATGTACAGACCCAGCCCCGTGCCGTCCCCTACGGCCTTGGTCGTGAAAAACGGCTTGAAGATGTCCTTCCGGATGCCCTCGGGAATTCCGGCGCCGTTGTCCGCAACTTCAACGAACAGGGAGGAGGCGGCCGGATCGTGCCCCGTCGTCAGGACGATCCGGCCCGCACGGCCGTTCACGGCCTGAATGGCGTTCTGGATGAGATTGATGAAGACCTGGCCCAGGTTGGCGAAATTGCCGCGAATTTCCGGCAGGCCGTCGTCGTAGCGCCTTTCGATTTCGACCGCCAGATTCTTGTACTGGTTGTGGAGAACGCGGAGGGCGTCGTCCAGGACACGGTTCACCTGCACGCTCTCCTCGTAGGCCTGGGTCTGCCTGGACAGGCTCAGCAGGCTGCGCACGATGTCGGCTGCGCGCTGCAGTTCCCGATGGGCAAAACGGAGATCATCCGGCACTTCGCCGGTCTGCGACGCTTCGCCGCCGGCCTCGATCGCCTCCAGCGACGTCTGCACGAGACTCGACGCCGATGCGAGCGGATTGTTCAGCTCGTGCGCCGTCCCCGCCACCAGTTGGCCGATGGCCGCCAGGCTCTCGGACTGGATCAACTGCTCCTGGGTCCTTTCCTTCTCTTCCAGGGCCTTCTGCAGCGCCGCCGTCCGCTGCTCGACTTTGCGTTCGAGGTCCCGGTTCAGCCTTTCGATCTCTTCGTAGTTCGCGGCGTTCTCGACCGCCGTCGCGGCCTGGTTCGCGAGCGTCGAGAGCAGTTCGATATCCTCGCGGACAAACAGGTCCCCGGACATCTTCTCGCCCAGGGCGACGAACCCGACCGGCAGCCCCTTGGAAATCAGCGGGAAGATCCAGGCCGCGTCTAATCGCTCGAAGAAGGAAGACAACCTGTCCTGAGGTTCGCCGCTCATCTTTTCGGCATAGGCGCGGGAGAGGGGCTTTCCGTGCTGCAGAAAAACAGACGTCACGGAAGCGGAAACCGCGATCCTTGCCGGTTCGGCCTCGGCCGGTTCGCCGCCGGCGAAGAGGGCAAAGGTTCCGTCCGCGCGTCCGTCCAGCAGCAGCTTCACGTACCGAACGCGCAGGACGCGAAGGGCCGTATCGATCAGGAGCGAGCGGATCGAGGAGAGATTCAGCATCGAGGCGAGCTGTCCGCTCAGTTCCCGGAGCAACGCACGGTAATCGTATCGTCCCCGGAAGAAGAACCGGTCCACGAGCCGTTCGAGAAGGGCGTGCAGCGGATGAAAGAGGAAGACGACCAGCAGCGCAAGTCCGAGCGGAAGCAGCACGGAACGCTCCCAGGATGTCGTCAGGAAGGCGAAGTGGAAGACGGAGATCAGGAGGAAATAGACGGATGCAAGCAGGGCCGTCAAGATCAGGTAAACTGCGCCCCTCCGGACGGCCGAGCCCACGCCGAGCAGGTCGTATTTCAGGATTCCGTACGCGAGAAAGGCAGCGGGGATGAAGCTGAAATGACCGGGCGGGTAGACGGCGACGCCCCATACGGGCAGGATGTTCAGGCCGATCAGCGCTGCGGCTGTCCCCGCGCCGCCGAGGACATAACGGATCCGGTGCCTCAAAAAACTGTCGGCCGCCCCGCGAAGACTGCGGACAAGAAGGAAGAAGGCGTACGCGATGACGGCGGCCGCGAACAGGGAAAAGACATGGAAAGCCGGGCCGGCCCTGCCGATCCTTCCGAACGGCGATTCGTGGAATCCGCTGAGAAACTCCGCCGAGGGAACGGTGAGGGAAAAGATGAAGCTGACGCCGTAGACGCCGATCTCCCAGCTCCTCCGGCCGCCGATTCCCAGGAAGGCGTGGACGAATTGCAGGAAAACCGGCGGACCGAAGATGAAGGCGACGCAGTTGAAGCGATCGATCATCAGGGCGGTCTCCGGATCGGAGATCATCGAGACGACGACAAGGTCGGCGTTGATCAGTGCCCCCATCAGGCACAGGACGGCCAAATGCAGGTTGGCTCCCCTCCCCCGGCCGAACCTAAGGGAATAGACTGCCAATCCCGTGAAGACCAGGAACCCCAGGACGGGAGGAACGAGATAGACACTCGACGGAAGATCCGAAAACATGCTCCCCTGCCGCCTTTCCGAAATTCCGCCTTGATTTCAAGAACGCCAATCCCGAAATCAGGGCGGGGTTGTCCTGCCTGCTGCGAGCGTGAGGGTGAGCGGAATAAAGATTAGAAGATGAACACGGCGGATGCGATCACCGTGGTGAAGCCGTGTGACTTGACGATACTGGACTGCGTGATATTCCTCGTGCGGATAATCTTTCCGCTGATCTTGAAGATTTCCTTCTTCTCGTCCCAGTTCTTGTCGACGTCGAAATCGATGCCGAGGGTGGAGGCCAGCATCGCGGCGGCCAGGTCTTCGGCATAATCCCCCGCCTGACGCTCCGTCTGGCCGAAGGCGTGATGCTCGCTGATGTAGCCGTAGCTGTTGTCGTCCGCGGGGATGGCGCAACCGACCGACG
>CAZDLM010000098.1:0-4436 GCA_964506465.1 uncultured Syntrophaceae bacterium | reverse complement strand
AAGCATGAGCGATGTTCGCAGCGAGCTTGTCGAACCATCGGGGGCCTTGCATCCGGGCATTTTTGAGAAGCCTGAAAGAGGTTTAGCGAGTTGCTGATACGAGGAGGAAGAAGAATGAATGAAAGACGAATTTTCGGACGACGTACGAAGACGGTCGTCTTCCCTTTCGGGATCGCCGGAATGGCGCTGTGTTTGCTCCTGCTGGCCGGCTGCTCGCCGGCGCTGTACAGCGTCGACATGAAATACGTGCCGTCCCGCGTCATGCCCAGGGCCGAGGGAACGGGCGAGATCATCACCGTAACGGTCGCCGCCTTCGAAGACCGGCGCAAAATCGACGACAAGACGGTCATCGGATGGGTGATCAAATCCGACGGCGAGCGGATCCCGGTGCTCCCAAAGTTTGTAAAGCCCACCGTCGCAGTGACGTCCCCCCTGAAGGACTTCCTGGCGCGGGCCGGGTACCGGATTTCGCCCGAGAACCCGGTGTGGGATCTGAAGGAAGGAAGCATCCGCAAGGAATGGGGATCGATCCTGATCGGCGGCAGCATCGACGAACTGGAGGTCATCTGCCGGGACAGCCTGACGGTCAAGAAGTACTCTGCAAAAGTCAAGATCACCGTGGTTTTCGCCGACGCGCAGAAAGGAAAGATCTTCTACACGGTCACGAGCGGCAGCGACGTCAGTCTCGAACACGTTCTCTTTTCCGAGGAAAGGATCGAAGAGCAGATCAATGCGGCGTTGTCGGACGCTATCGAGAAGATCTTTGAGGGGAAGGAGATCGGCGCGAAGATCCGGGAAGCTGCCGGGAAGAAGAAGTAGAGGCTTCAGCCCCGCTTCCGGAAGGCCATCTCGACGGTCGCGCCCCTGCCGGCGAGGCTGGCGGCTGCGTCCGTGAGAAGAAAAACCGGCATGGCCGCAAGAAAGAAGGCCTTCTGCAGCGCGAGCGACAGGAAGGAATATTCCCGGACGTACTGCCGGTTTCCCTTGAAGGTCTCGAACAGCACTTCCCGCTTCTTCAGGACGGTATTGAGAATGCTCTGGACCATGCCGAACGGATTCATCTCCAGGCTGAAGAATCTCCTGTACAGAAGGTCGTATCCGCGCGCCGCCATGATCCGCTGAAAATCATCGGGATCGAAAAAGAAGAGGTGCCGGGGCGGGTCGAGGTGCAGCCAATCGCCCTTGAACAGCCGGCTCTGAAGGCTGGAAATGTTCGGGAATGAAAACACCGCGATCCCGCCGGCCTTCAGGATCGTGTCGAGAATTTCCAGCGTCTCCGCCGGTTCCTCCAGGTGCTCGAATACGTGAAACAGCGTGACGGCGTCGAATGTCCGCGGGGCAAAATCGCCCTTGGCGAGAGCCCTCGTCTTCAGGTGAATTTCCTTGATCCGCGCCGCCCGGTCCGCGGCCTTTCCCTCTCTCTCGACGCCGTGGAGTTCGTAGACGCCGAAGCCGAGGAGCGACTGCAGAAACTTTCCGTTCCCGCAGCCGATATCCAGCACGCGCGCCCCCTGCGGAAGACGGCGGCTGAGTCTCCGGGCCCTTCCCGCGCGGAAGCGGTCGAGCGTCTTTTCAATCCACGGGGCCGAAAACTTCTCCTCCTGCTCGCCGTAGTACGCGTTGTCATAGGCCCGCCGCAACTGTTCCTCCGTGGGGCGGGGCGATAGGTAGAATGCCCCGCAGACGTTGCAGCGATTCACCGTGTACAACGCCCCGAACATGTCGGTCGTCGGATACAGGACGCTGCGGCCCGGCGATTTGCAGTAGCCGCAGATATCTCCCCCGGTTCCACTCATGGACGACGACTTCCCGCAGAGGCTCTTTGCCTTCGCTGCGCGGTCTTGACGAAAAAAAGGGCCGTCTTGCGACAGCCCTTGGATGCAGGACAGCGGGATCAGATCTGCGCCGCGACGAGGTCTCCCAATTCCGTCGTGGAGTAGCCCATCTTGCCGGCGGACTGATCCTTCATCTTCGTGCAGGCATAGGCGACGGCCTTCTGGATCGCCGCTCCCGCCTTTACCTCGCCGAGTTCCTCGATCATCATGCGTCCCGCTTCGATGGCCGCGAGCGGGTTGATGATGTTCTTGCCGGTGTACTTCGGGGCGGAGCCGCCGATCGGCTCGAACATCGAAACGCCTTCGGGGTTGATGTTTCCGCCGGCCGCAACGCCCATGCCGCCCTGGATCATGGCGCCCAGATCGGTTATGATGTCGCCGAAGAGGTTCTCCGTCACGATCACGTCGAACCATTCGGGGTTCTTCACGAACCACATCGTGGTCGCATCGACGTGGGCGTAGTCCCGCTTGATCTCCGGGTAAGTCTTGGCGCCCATCTCGTGGTAGGCACGGAACCAGAGGTCGGCGCAGTACGTCAGGACGTTCGTCTTGTGAACGAGGTGCATGGGCTTGGCGGCGTACTTCGGATTCGCCTTGTTGCGCCGCCGTTTCAGCTCGAAGGTGTATTTCAGGCAGCGGTCGACGGTGAAGCGGTCGTAGATCATCTCCTGGCTCGCCAGCTCGTTCGGCGTGCCGACCTTGGAGGCGCCGCCGTGGCCGGTATAGATGCCGCCGCTGTTCTCACGCACGACGACGAAATCGATCTCTTCGGGCCCCTTGTCCTTGACGGGGGTCTGGACGCCGGGATAGAGCTTCACGGGGCGGAGGTTGATGTACTGGTCCAGCTCGAAGCGGATGCGCAGGAGGAGCCCCTTCTCCAGAATGCCGGGCTTCACGTCGGGATGGCCGATGGCGCCCAGATAGATCGCGTCGAACTGGCGCAGCTCGGCGATTTCCTCCTTCTCGATGATCTTGCCGGTCTTCTTGTAGCGCTCGCCCCCGAAATCGTAATAGTGGAAATCGAAGGACAGGCCGAATTTCTGCGATACGGCGCCGAGGACCTTGATCCCCTCGCGGATGACTTCGGGGCCCGTGCCGTCCCCGCCGATGACAGCGATTTTGTACGACATATTTCCTCCTTATGGAATGGATGGACAAACGATTTTGCGAAGCCGCAAGATACGAAGAGCGCCGCCGGTTGTCAACCAGTTTCTGTCGCCTCGTCGGTCAAGACAACCCACATCTTGTGGTCAAGATTTTCTTGACATACAAGTCCGCCATTTGTATTCTCCCTGCCCCCCAAAAGCAAGTTCCTATCAATTCAATTCCTTCCTTGGAGGAAATAAAAATATGTTCATGACGACAGTAAAACGTGAATCACCAGTGATCGTAAATTCCTTCATAATTTTTTTTATGCTGTTCATTCCTTTATCTGGTTATGCGTACGCAGATGGTAAGCCAACGATCGCTGTTCTGGATTTCGAGAGCATCGGTGCAGAGGAACATCTGGGGAAAGCGGTATCTGAAATAATGAGAACGGAGCTGATCGATGCAAACAGGTATCGAGTCGTTGAGAGAGCTCAGATCAACAAGGCCATTTCCGAACAGAGATTCCAGAAATCCGGTCTTATAGATGACAAAAGTGCCATAGAACTGGGAAAGCTGCTCGGAGCAGATCTGATTGTCATCGGGTCTGTCGTGAAGATTGGGACGTCATATACAATTAATTCACGGATGATAGACATGAAAACCGGTGAAGCGAAGCTGGGAAAGAACGTCACCGGGAACGATCTGAATTTATTGACGGCACTGAGCAGAAGCCTGTTGGACAGTCTTTTTGGAAACATGCGGAAGGACACGAAAACTGGACCTGGGGAATCGACAAGAGGAGGAACTCACAAGGAGCTGCGGATTCTGAAAGCCATTTACGGTGCTGGCAATGCCCAGGTGGATGTCACAGAGAAATTACAGCAGAGAGTCTCGAACGGTCAACTCGCAATTAATGTTAATAACGAGGTTATGGGTCACGATTCGATCAAAGGAGTTTGGAAAGCACTTATTATACGGTATGAGACGGACCAGGGTGAGTTCGGTGCCTACGCCGATGAGTATCAGAATCTTCTCATCCCCAATCCTTTTGATGATAGAATTACGAAGAGGAGCAGCAATCTGACCATTCTAGAGGCATGGTATGGGCAGGGTACCAATCAGGTCGATGTCAAGTCTATCGTTCAAAACAGGATAATGGACGGAGCAGTGGTTGTAAGAGCAAGTAACCAGTACTTTGGAGTGGATCCGATCATAGGTGTCCGAAAAATCTTTTTTGTACGTTACCGGATTCAAGAAGGGGTCTTTGAAGCCTCCAGCGAAGAGGAGCAAAATATGGTTATTCCTGACCTCCACCACAAAAAAAATCGATGAGCCAATAATTCCAAACAGGATTAAAGGAGAAGACAATGAAAAGATTGATTTTCTCTTTTTTTGCCGCTGTAACGCTTTTGGCGTCGGCCGGTTTGGCCTGTGCGGCCAAAGCCAAGTGTCCGGAGCTTTCGGTATTAAGTTTACGACATAGCAGGAGCTGCAAGCAAAGAAAACCTTTGA
>CAZDLM010000097.1:0-4481 GCA_964506465.1 uncultured Syntrophaceae bacterium | reverse complement strand
CTGAAACTCTTTCTCCGGGAGATCCACGGCATCCCCTCCGATCAGCCCGACGATTTCCGCGTCTTTTCCCCCAAGGACATCATCCGCTTCCTGGTTGCGCTTACCGGGTCGCTCGTGGCCTTCATCGGCATCGTCGGCGTCATCTCGCTGGTCGTCGCCGGCTTCGTGCTCGCCAACCTCTTTCTTCTGTCCGTGCGGGAGCGTTCCCGCGAGATCGGCATCCGGCGGTCTTTCGGCGCCCGCCGCCGCGACATCCTCCTGCAGTTCCTTGCCGAAGCGGTGATCGTCACCACGCTGGGAGGCCTCATCGGGTACGTCATCGGCATTGTTTCCGCGGAACTGCTGCAGTACGCGGCGCAGTTCCCGATCTACTTCTCCTGGAGGGCCTTCGCCGTGGGGCTTGTCCTGTCCTGGATGGTGGGCATCGGTTTCGGACTTCAACCGGCGTCGCGCGCGGCCAACCTCAAACCCATCGAGGCGATACGCGGATGAAACGGCTGGCCCTCAACCTCCGCATCGCCCTCCGTTCGCTGGCCAATTTCCGCCTGCGGACGGCGCTGGCCGTGCTGGGCGTCTTCTTCGGCACCTTCTCCCTGATCATCGTCCTCAACCTCGCCGACTCCCTGGCGGTCAAGACCGAACAGGAAACGGAGAGCCTCGGCAAGAACCTGCTCATTGTCCGCAGCGGTTTCGCCAGGCGACACGGCGCCAACGTGCGGTTCATGACGACCGCAACAAACCTCACCCTGGATGACGCCCGGGCGGTTGCCGACAGCATCCCCTACGTCGCGCGGATCTGCCCGACCGGCTACAAGAACTTCCCCATCCGCTACGAAGGCACCACGCTCACGTCCATCCTGGCCACCGGGACGACGCGGGAATACGAGGACATCCGGAATTTCCACGTTCAAGAGGGACGGTTCGTCACGGAAGAAGACGGCCGCCAGCTTCGCAAGGTGGTCGTGATCGGGTCGGGAATCGCGGAAAAACTCTTCGGCGAGGAGGACCCCCTCGGCCGCATGATTCTGATCTGGCGCGTGCCCTGCGAGGTCGTCGGCGTCATGGAAGCCAAGGGCGTGGACCTCTCCGGCGTCGACCAGGACACTCAGGTCTTCGTCCCCCTGCAGACGTTTCTCCAGAATTTCGTCAACCACGAGTACGTCAACACCTTCTACGTGCAGACGATGGATACGCCGTCGCTCAAGCCCGCCAAGGAGGGCATTGAAGACCTGCTGAGGAAACGCCATCGGATCCAGAAAGGCACGCGGGACGACTTCGCGGTGATCGATCTGAAAGACGTCATGGCGCTCAAGAGCCAGGCGATGGATCTGATCTCCGTCCTGGGCAAGATCGCCGCGGCCGCGTCCTTCCTCATCGGCGGGCTGGGAATCCTCTCCATCATGATTCTCATCGTCAGCGAACGACGGATGGAAATCGGCGTCCGCCGCGCCGTCGGATCGCGCAAACGCGACATCGTCTTTCAGTTTCTCATGGAATCCGCCTTCATTTCCGTGAGCGGAGGCATGATCGGCGTTGTCGCCGGCGTCGCCGTCAGCATCGCCATCGCCGCCGTCCTGCAGTATCCCACGCGCATTTCCCCCACGGGCCTGGCGCTGTCCTTCTTTCTCTCCATCGCGTCGGGCGTCCTTGCCGGCCTCTACCCCTCGATGCGCGCGACGAAGATCCATCCGGTCGACGTGCTGCGGTCGTAAGCCGCTGAAAAGGGGGGGCAGATTTATTTTCTGACTTCGTGTCCTCTTTCTCTGCGTCATTGGCGCCATTCCCTGTCATTGCCCGCCATGCGATAGATTCTTGACAAGCAGGTTCTCCCTCCGTATCATCCGAACCGTATCTTCTTCCCCCTCCTCTTCGTTTGTTCATCTCCCGTTCCGCTCTCCTTGGCATTTCATCACAATTTTTTCACCATAAGGAGGCCGGCATGAACTATGAACTGCTCAGAATGATGTCCAACAATCTCGCTGCCGTCGCGGAGAACGTCACCGACACGGCCCTGCTCCTCGTCGCGGTGGCGACGGTCAGTATGACGTTCCTGGAACTGGTCAAGGCCCTATCCCGGGCGAGGCTGTACTTTCACCGGTGGCAGATCCGCAGTTGGATCAGGTCTCAGGCTGCGAAGGGTGCGGACACGGACCGCATCTGGAAGGAGCTTCTCATCCTCGCCGCCGGCATCCCCGAGAACGAGAGCGCCCTGTTCGACCAACCCTCGGGGAAACTGATGGGACAGATCCAGGCGGCCGTGAACGTCGCGCTCGATTTCCCGACCCGCTACGCGGCCCTGTACAAGTTCCTGCGGGCCGCGCCCGACAGCGAGCCCCCCGGCGACGATGGACAGCTCTGGATGAAGTTCACGGCGGCGAAATACGGCTTCGCTCCGGACGATGCGGCTGCAGCCGAACCGCTTTCGGAGCGGGATTCGCGCCGGGCCTCCGCGAAGAGGGCGCTCGACGGCAACCTCGTCGCGCGCAAGCTTGACGCCCTGCAGACGAGGATCGAATACCTCTGGGCGCGGGCGAACCAGCTCCTCTCCGTCCTCTTGGGCGCATTCCTGCTTCTGTATCTGCTGCTGCAGAGCAATGCCTGGAAGGTCACGCCCCAGGCCGTCGTCATGTCCCTGCTCGGCGGGATGATCTCCCCGTTCGCCAAGGACATCGTCGCCGCCCTGGCCGGTCTGCGCCGGAAGGGAACCTGACCATGGAACGGAAGAGCAACAGCGTCGATCTCTCGTTCCGCAAGGCGCCAAGGGGCGGCGAAGTGAAGAGTCCGGACAACGAGGCGTCCATCTTCCTCTGCCCGAGGCTCCTTCTCCTCGTTCATGGCTTCAACGTGAGCGCCGAGGAGGCGGCGGCAACCTATGACGGATTCGCGGAAATGCAGCGGATCATCATCGGGGATACGGACGGCTCCTACTGCGAAGGACGTCTCGCCGTACGCGTCCTGTGGCCGGGGGACGCGGATTGGGGATTCGCCTCCGCCCTCTTCTATCCCTGGAGCATCGCCCGCGCCGAACGGACAGCCGAAGTCCTGGCCGAGAGCCTCTGCCGCGCATACCGCTCCGGGCTTCTTTTCGAGATCGACATCATCGCCCATTCCCTGGGATGCCGGCTCGCCCTCGAGATGATCCGCTGCCTCCAGGTCAAGGCGGGACCGCGGCCTGCCGTCCGCAAGATCGTCCTCATGGCCGGGGCGGTGCCGACGTACATGCTGAACGAAGCCCCCGACGCCAGGCTGCGCCGGGCCTATGACGAGTTTCTCCGGGACCCGAACCCCGTTCTGAGTCTGTACTCGGGATGGGACGGCGTGCTGTCGTGGGCGTTTCCGTTAGGGGAGACGATCGCCGGCGGGAAAGAATTCCTTCCCACGGCGCTGGGGCACGAGGAGTGGCGCGACAAGGAGGCGCCTCCCAACCTGCTGCAGCGTGAGATCGAGAACGCCGGGCACTCGGATTATTGGGGCCACCGCCGCGAAGTCAACTGGACCCCGCCTCTGAAGGCCGGACGCCTCGCGCGTTCGTTCCTCGGCCTGGCCCCGCTGCTGCCGCGGGAAGTGGAGGAATGGCGCCCGGCGGAAAGGAACACGGCGGAAAGCCGTCCGGAAATTGAAGAAAGACAGAGGCTGGAAAGGACAACCGGCGTCTTCGATACGGGAGGGTCTTGAAATGGTGGAGGCCTTCGGCGGGGAGATGAGACAGGAAACCTTCAAAACCTTTGCATCGAGAAGATCAGAACGGATTTTGCCGCCGAAGTGACGAAGACTCCATTGACAGCGGGCCTGCTCCGTGCGATAAGCGCAACGTTGATATCCAAGAGCCTTTCGCACCCGGTCCATTACCGCTCCGCTAAAGAGAAAAGCAAAACGTCATGCCGGACTTGATCCGGCATCCAATCCTCGCGGGCATGCCCGCAAGCGGCTTACCCACCACGGTACATCAAAAATAAAAAGGGTTGTCCTCATGCAAAACGATGTCTCTTTCCCTGAAAGTATCATAGCCAAGTATCCATTTCTAAAAGACATTATTGAAGTATCTAAGGCAGATGACCCCGACCAACTCATCAAGGCTCTCAATTTCTGCATTTATAAACTCAAACTGCTCAAGGATTATGAACCCATATTATCTGAATCACAGTGGGAAAAGAGAAATGAACTATTGACTACAAGGGTGGGTGAGAAATTGAAAAAGGATGTTTTGAGGTTAGGCGAAACTCTTGGAATAGGCGCATCTGGAGTCATAAAAAACGCCATAGAACACTATATAGATCAATTATATAAGGACGTTCCGCTGCCCGTTAAAAAGGGAGACGGAAATACTGAAAAAATGTAACCAATCAATCCACCCGATCGCTACGCTCCGGCTGATTTCTTCGTTGGCAGTGTGAGACTGGGACATTATGAAAGACACAAGGGATCTACTTTAGAATTTAATTGTTCATATCATCACTGTCCATAATACCATTTGCTTTTAG
>CAZDLM010000096.1:4622-4997 GCA_964506465.1 uncultured Syntrophaceae bacterium | reverse complement strand
ATAAAACGATATACGCTCGATGGGGAGGACATCCATTCCCTTGCCGATCTCTACGATCGGCTCGCGATCCTCATGGACTTGCCGGGGCACTTCGGGCGCAACCTTGACGCGCTCTGCGATCTCCTTTCCACGGATGTCGGGGGTCCGTTTGAGATCGTCTGGAAGCATGCCGATGATTCAAAGAAGCCGATGCGCAAGGATTTCAATCGGACCGTGAAGTTGTTGCGGGAGTTGGAAAAAGAACGGGACGATTTCAAACTCAAGATCGAGCCGTAATGCGTCTGCGGCGCTTCATCGATCAGGCAAGACCGAACACCTTCACCATCAAGAGCCACAGCCCCCAGTTCATGGCCAGCGCGTAGACGTTGGCAATGA
>CAZDLM010000096.1:0-4612 GCA_964506465.1 uncultured Syntrophaceae bacterium | reverse complement strand
ATCTACCGTGATCCCCAGGCCGCCGTGCAAATCCTGAAGTCCCCGGGCCGGAGGCGGCTTGATGATATCCATGATGCGGCTGACCACAAAAGCAATGCCCAGGAACCAGGCGTGTTCGGTCCAGGGGATCCCGATCAGGCACACGGGAAACGTCAGATACTCATCCGCCACGATTCGCCCGTCGTCTTTCGTAACGAAGTGCCGCTCCGCCACTTCGCATATCGGAATGGAGAGCGCGCACAGCGCCAGGGCAGCCGCCGCCTGCCAAACCGCCGCCAGCGGCTGTAAAATCCACGCGAGGATGACGCCCGGAAGCGCCCCGGCCGTTCCTGAGGCGATCGGCGCGAGTCCCAGCCCGAATCCCGTGGCCATCATCACGACCATCTTCTTCATCCGCCCGCTCCGTTGATTTCCGTGCCGTCATTGCTCATGATCAACCGCAGCCATTCCTACAGATTATCCGGTAAATTGCAATGGATTATCGAGTCGCCATTCCGGAGCAAACCACAAGCCTTTGCAGCCGCATGATGGAGCCAAAACTTTGACAGGAGGAACCCGGCTATGATTTACTATAATTCTGAACCACAGAAGCAGGCTGCGGGATGAACCGAAACCAGGAGTGCTTTACCACTTATAAAGCCCTTCCCCTTGTCCTAAGAACCCAGACCACCCCTTCCAGGGATAATCGGGATCACCGTAGAAGGCTGCGTCGGGAGACCGTACGCCACAAACCTCCCCCCGCGTAGCCACGGACAAGTGGTGCAGGGTTTTTACGGGAAGTCTCGATCACAATGTTCCGCCGGACGTTTGCCCTGTGATGCAGAGGAAACTTACGATCACGTCCCTGATCTCCCACCGGTTCCCGATTTCAAAGGTGTCGAAGACTTTGCCGTAGCCGCCAAAGACCCCGCGGCGATCAAGGTCGTGCTTGAATTTTAAGAGGAGCCGGCAAACCAGCTCTTGAGACGCGAGGGCCAGCGTCGAGGGCTCCGAAGGAATTGCCAGGCGGAGTTTGCCCCGGCAACGGTCGCGCCATCCAGGACCGTCTCTCCGTAAACCTCCCGGTTGTAGGCGCCGATGATGAAATCCACCGGCGGTTTACAGGCGGGGAAACGGCTGTTCAGGCGCATCCCGAATTCGAGGGGCGTCTCGCCGCGATCATGCGGAAAGCCGCTTCGGCCTGCCCATGCCAGCAGGGCGCCATAGAGTTCGGCCGCTCTCGGATATCCCATGACGGCGCGAAAAATCTTTCTCGAGAATTCGGCCCAATAATTCCTCCACGCCGTGAACCGCGCCGAAATCGGCATCGCCCGGCGCCCACTCTCCTCCGTCCGCGAGAGAAGCCATTTCACAATAAAATAGAGAACGACGGCAGAGCCGATGACCAGCACGAGCAGCATCAGCCCCAAGAACCCCCAGCTCAAGATCTTTTCCAGCCACGCCATCCACCAACTGGGGGTCTGCGGCACGATCTTGTCCAGATCTGCCAGCGGGGAGGGGGAATTCCTTACCACCTCGGCAGGACGATTGCCGTGCGGTCCGAAGATGAAACGCAGGATGGCGATCAATACCGGGACGAGCGGCCTGCCGACCGCCGCGAGTGCATGGTATCCCATCTGTGCGGCCGCGGTCAGACCGGGCAGGAAAAAGAGCAGAAGCCCTCCGGTCCCGAGAAGCACCGCCGCGAAAAAGCTCAGGATGACGCCGATCCCCCGGAACCCGGGGAGAAAGGTTTTCGTCGCGTTGCGTCCCCGCATGCGTGCCATGCCAACCGACAGGAGGCCGAACAGGATGAAGGGGAAAACGAAGAGCAGCGAGAGGGAATCCTCCGCCATTGCTTCCCCTTTGGTCAGGGCAACGAGTTTGATGATGAAGAGGGCAAAAAAGGCGCCGAGGCCGAGATCGAAGCGGTTGCAGGTGTGGACATATCCCATCGGCCTGCGGGCAAAGGCCACTCCCGATGCGCACAGGATCAGGATCAGCAGGAGATTCATCGCAAGGATAAGCCCTTCCGACAGATTCCGCGGACCATCCCAAAACACTTCGAGCCAGTCGCCCTGGAAAAGCGGATAGGCATCGTAATAGATCCCGTGGATCAGCAGCAAAGCGGCGCAGATCAAGCCGAGCATCCAGATCAGCAGGACGCTCACGATCCGCCATCCCTTTCCCGTCGAGAAATGGCCGACGAATCCGGCGATGGCAAAGGCGGCCATGGTCTCGAAAAAGGGGAAAGGGCGATGCATGGTGACGAGCGACAGGAACATGGCCCAGCCCAGAAACCAGCTCAACTCCATGGCCCCATTCACGAGATACCAGAGCATCCCCTTGCGCGTAGCCATCAGCCCGGACCCTCCTCGTCACAATGATCGCCGGCCCCACCGATAGCCGGAAGGCTTGCGCCGCCGGTTTTCGCGGCATCGGCACGATAGTCGCGACTGTAAAACTGGAAGGGAACCTGCCGCTGCGCAAAATAGTCCTGGGCCGCTCGTGCCGTCTCATCCTTCTCGAGGGCAAAATAGAGGCAACTGACGCCCCAGGGTATCCTCAGGTGAAGACAGAACATCTCAATGAGACCACGGGAAGGCTCCATCCGCATCCGGGCGAGCGTTTCAAGCAGGATGGCGAGATGGCGCGAGTTTCTCGTCACCGGCACGATGGACGAGGCCTCGCCCGTCATCCGGCCGTTCGTGGCCAGCCCCACGGCACAGCCGCGTTCGGCGAGCCGCACGGCCGCGGATGCCGCCGTCTCCAGCATGCGCTCGAACGCCTCTTCCGCCCCGTTTCGCGCGAAGGCGCCGACATCGACGACCAGCAGAATCTTCTCCTGTGCCGACGGCTCGAAAACCTTCTCCTGCAGCTTGTGGTGACGGGCGGTCGCCTTCCAGTGGATGTGCTTCGCGGGGCGTCCCGGTTGGTAGTCCCGGGTGCCGAGAATGTAGACAGGGTCGTCCACGGGGCTTTCGGCTCCGGGAATGCCGAAGAAATCGCGCCTCGGCAACGAAAATGTATTGAGCGGCGTGAGACGGGGATAGACCACCACCTCGATCGTTTCGGCCATCTTCCTCTTCTTCGGGAAGAAACCGAACAGATCGCCTGAAACGAGGCCGACAGGCCCGATTCCGTGGACTCCCCTGCGCGGCGCGGTGAGCTCCCAGCGGAAGCTCGCCTTCTGATACCATAGCAGGCCGGTTTCAGCCCTGACCGCGGTTCCGGTCCCATCATCATGATGGATGTTGCCGACATGCATCCGGATCCCCAGTCGCACGGGGAGGAATTTTCTGTTCTCCGCCGTCGCCTTCAGAACGAGCTTTTCGCCGGGAAATACCCTGCGCCTGTCGAGGCCGACGCTGCACTCGATGCGGGCCAGGCTCCACCGGCTCCAGAGCTTCGCCCCGGCGGCGATCCCGAGAAGGGTGAGGCAGAACACCGTGAGGTCCCGCTGGCCGTTGAGCAGGGCCATGAAGAGAAAGAGGGCGACAACGGCCAGCACCAGCGGGACAAAAAAAATACTGGACAGCGTGCGATCGAGTTCGTTCATCGTCTCCCTCACGCGCCGGGGGCGGGTACGGGAATCTGGCGGACGATCTCTTCGAGAAGCGGCTCCTGGTTCTCCCCGCGCAGCCGCTCCTCTTCCTTGAGAATCAGGCGGTGCGCCAAGACAGGCAAGGCGAGCGACTTGATGTCGTCGGGAAGCACATAGTCCCGGTGGCGGAGCGCCGCAAGCGCCTGACCGGCCCGCATGAGACTCAGGGAGCCTCGCGGGCTCGCGCCGAGCCGCAAGGATGGGCTGCGGCGGGTCGCGCTCACGATGCCCGTGATGTACTCCTTCACGGGAAGGGATATGCGGATCCTTTTGCGGGCCTCCTGCAACCCGGCAATCTGTTCGGGGGTCGCCACGGGTTCCAGGTCCCGCAGCGGATCTTTCTCCCGAAAGCGCTCCAGGATCGCGATCTCCTCCTGCTGATCCGGATAACCCAGCCGGATGCGCAGCAGGAACCGGTCGAGCTGCGCCTCGGGCAGCGGAAAGGTTCCCTCAAGCTCGATCGGATTCTGGGTCGCCATGACGAAAAAGGGATGAGGCAGGCCGTAGGTCTTCCCGTCCACCGTGACCTGCCGCTCCTCCATGCTCTCCAGGAGGCTCGACTGGGTCCTGGGAATGGTCCGGTTGATCTCGTCGGCCAGCAGCACGTGGGTCATGACCGGGCCCGGCTGGAAAGTGAAGTGACCGGCATGCTGATCGTAGACGTTGAAACCGGTGATATCCCCCGGCAGAAGGTCGGGGGTGAACTGCACCCTTTTGAAGGAGGCGCCGATGCTTTTGGCCAGGGACTTGGCGATCAGGGTCTTTCCCAGACCGGGAATGTCCTCGATCAACACATGGCCTTCGGCCAGCAGCGCGACCAGAAGAAGCTCGATGGAATGCTCTTTCCCGACAATCACATGGGAGACGTTATCGATGATTTTCCTGCACAGATCGAATGGCACGATCAAACCTCGCGAAGGGTTGCGGATAATTCCGACAATGGACCCGCGGAAGGCGGCAATGTCGGCAAGATTCAACTTTTTAGCGGGGCAAGGTTAGGAGAGGCGGCCTGATCTGTCAAGAGATTTC
>CAZDLM010000095.1:0-6116 GCA_964506465.1 uncultured Syntrophaceae bacterium | reverse complement strand
TCCTCATGCTGGAAGACAATCCGGCGGATGCCGAACTGATCGAATTTGAGCTGCAGGAAGCGGGGATCTCCTTTGACGCGAAGGTGGTCATGACGGAGAAGGATTTCCTTCGCGAGCTGCAGGCGTTCTGCCCCGATGTGATTCTTTCCGACTACGATCTTCCCGGCTATGCCGGACCCCTGGCCCTCGCCGAGGCCAGGAGACGGTGTCCCGACACTCCTTTCATCCTCGTGACCGGCGCCGTCAGCGAAGAGAGGGCCATCGAAACCCTCACCGGCGGCGCGAAGGACTACGTCATGAAGAGCCGCCTCAACAGGCTCGCGCCCGCCGTGCGGTGGGCCCTGACGGAAGCGGAAGAGGTCCGGGCCCACCGGGCGGCGGCGGAGGCCCTGAAGGAAAGCGAGCGAACGGCCCGCCAGCAACTGGAGGAGATCCATTCGATCTATGACTCCGCGCCGATCGGACTGTGCGTCATCGATCGGGAACTCCGTGTTGTTCGAATCAATCAGAAGATGGCCGAATTCAACGGCATCCCGGCCGAAGGCCACATCGGCAGGGCCGTTCGGGAGCTCATCCCGGAGCTTTTCCCTTTGGTCGAAGAGGTATCCGAGCGCGTCTTTCGTTCCGGCGAGCCTGCTCTGAATGTGGAGTTTCAGGGCGCGACGATCTCCCGGCCCCATGACCGGCGCATCTGGGTTGCGAGCCTGCTCCCGCTGAAAGACGCCGCCGGTCAGGTTACGGGCATCAGCGTTATCGCGGAGGAGGTTACCGAGCACAGAAAGATGGAAGAGGCGCTCCGCGCATCCTACCGGAATGTCGAGGATCAAGTCCAGAAGAGAACCGCTGAGTTGCAGGCAATCCTGGACCTGGCGCCGGTCGCCATCTGGATCGCCCACGACCCGCAATGCCGGCAGATCACCGGCAATGCCTATGCCGACGAGATCATCATGCGGACCCCGCGCGGCGGTAACGTTTCCCGGAGCGTCGAACTCGGCGAAGCGGCCGTGTCCTACAGGGTCCTTCGCGGCGGCATCGAGTTGAGGCCGGAGGAGATGCCTGCCCAGGTCGCCGCCGCTACGGGGAGGCCGGTTGCCAACGCGGAAGTGGAATTGGCGTTCTCGGATGGGCGTCGCGTCCATCTGCTCGAGGGCGCCGTGCCCCTGTTCGACGCCGGGGGGCGCGTTCGGGGCGCCGTGGCGGCGGGCGTGGACGTGACCTCCTTCAAAGAGGCGGAAGCGGCCATCCTGAGGAATAACGAACGGATGGAGCTCCTGTCTCTTGTCAGCAGCCGTCTGCTGGCCAGCGACAAGCCGCAGGATCTCGTGGAAGAGCTGTGCCGAAAGGTGATGGGATTCCTGGATTGCCAGGCTTTCTTCAATTATCTGGCGGACGACAAGCTGGGGAAACTGCACCTGAACGCCTGTGCGGGCATTCCGGAAGAGACGGCCAAATCGATCGCGTGGCTGGATTACGGCGTCGCCGTCTGCGGCTGCGCTGCGCGGGACGGGTGCCGCATCGTGGCGGAGAATATTCCGGAAACGCCCGATATCCGCACCGAACTGGTCAAGTCCTTCGGCATCCGGGCCTACGCCTGTCATCCGCTGCTGGCCGAGGGGCGGGTCATCGGCACCCTGTCCTTCGGGACGAAAACCAGGACGAGCTTCAGCGCCGAGGATCTGGCCGTGATGAAGGACGTCGCAGACCAGGTCGCGATCGCCATGCACCGCATCCTCAATGAAAAGGCGCTGCGCGACGCGCATTCCCAATTGGAGCGGGTCGTTGCGGAACGGACGGTCGAACTGCAGAAGACCCTGACGGGCTTGCAGGACGAAAAGCAGCGGTTCCGTGAAGTCCTCGATGCATTGCCCGCCTATGTGATCCTGCTGACGCCGGACCACCACGTCCCGTTTGAGAACCGATTCTTCCGGGAACGTTTCGGCGAGGCGAACGGCCGGCGCTGTTTCGAGTTCCTGTTCGGACGGAATGAGCCCTGTGAAATTTGCGAGACCTTCAAAGTCCTGGACGGCATGAAACGGCACGAATGGGAGTGGACGGGGCCCGACGGCCGCAATTACTACATCTTCGACTTTCCGTTCCGCGACGCCGACGGGTCGACGCTCATCCTGGAGATGGGCCTCGATATCACGGAGAAGAAACGGACGGACCTGGAGCTGGAAACGTACCGTCACCGCCTGGAGGACATGGTGAAGCTGCGCACGGCGCAGTTGGAGGAGGCCAACCGGGAACTGGAGAGCTTCAGCTACTCCGTCTCCCACGATCTGCGGGCTCCGTTGCGCGCCATCGACGGCTTTTCCCTGATGCTTCTCCGGGACCTCAAGGACGAACTGGATGAGGAGGCAAAACGCAAGCTGAACGTCATCCGGAGTTCCACCGCGAAGATGGGGCAGTTGATCGACGATGTCCTCGCGTTCTCCCGGATCGGCCAGCAGGCCATGACGATGTCCGACGTCGATATGCATTCTCTCGCCGCCGACGCCTGGAAGGATCTTTCCTCTACGGAAGCGGGGATGAACGTCGCCATGAAGATTCTGCCTCTGCCCGCGGGATACGGCGACGGGAAATACCTCCGGCAGGTGTTCGTCAATCTGCTGTCCAACGCCGCGAAGTTCACCCGGCAACGGAGCCGGGCGAAGATTGAGGTGGGGGGCAGGGAAGACGAGGCCGAAAACGTCTATTACGTGCGCGACAACGGAATCGGTTTCGACATGAAATTCTACGATCGGCTTTTCGGGATTTTCCAGAGGCTGCATCGAGACGACGAGTTTGAAGGAACGGGGGTAGGACTGTCCATCGTGAAGCGGATTGTCGAGAATCACGGTGGCAGCGTGTGGGCGGAAGGAAAGGTGGACGAGGGGGCTGTTTTCTATTTCAGCCTTCCCAGGAAGGGAGCTGTTGATGATTGAGACGATGCCCGACATCATTCTTGTAGAGGACAATCCCGCCGACGAGGAGTTGACGCTGGACGCCCTCCGCGAGAACAACCTGGCGAACCGCGTCAAGGTGCTGCGGGACGGTGAAGAGGCCGTGGCGTATATCTTCAGAACCGGGCCGTACAAGGACTGCGGCATATGCAACCAGCCAAAGCTGATCCTGCTGGACATCCACCTGCCGAAGATCGACGGTCTCGAAATCCTGAGGCGGATCCGGTCCGACGAACGGACAAGGCAGATACCGGTCGTCGTCCTCACGTCTTCTCCGGACGACCGGTACCGGATCGAAAGCTACAACCTCGGCGTGAACAGCTACATCGTGAAGCCCGTCGAGTTCGGCAAATTCACGGCAGCCGTCGCCCAAATAGGCTTTTACTGGGCGTTTCTGAACAAACCGCCTCTCTGAAACGTTCGACCAGGATCGTCGGCTCCACGCATGCCGCACACTCTCGGGATAGACGTCGGTTCCGTCGCGCTTTCGCTCGCCCTTGTCGATGAAAAGGGGACGGTGGCTTCCTCCGCCTATCGATTCCATTACGGCGCGATTCGGGAAACCCTCCGGTCCATGATGGACGACATCGACGTCCGGCGGATCGGAGGCGTCGCCATGACCCTGTCCGGCCCCGAGCTTCTTCGCAACGTATCCCGCTACGACACGCAGATCGCCATCATCGCTGCGGCAAAGCGTTACCACCGGGACGTGGGGAGCATTCTCTTCATCGGGGGCGAGAGCTTCGGGCTGATCACGTTCAATGAACTCGGCGAATACGAGCGTTCCCGGGCCAACACATCCTGCGCCGCCGGCACGGGCAGCTTTCTCGACCAGCAGGCGAAGCGTCTCAACCTGAAAAGCATCGAGACCCTGAGCGCGATCGCCTTCTGCAATAAGGAAAACCCGCCCAAGATCGCAACGCGCTGCGCCGTCTTTGCCAAGACGGATCTGATTGGCGCGCAGCAGGAAGGGTACTCGGTAGGCCAGATCAGCGACGGGCTCTGCGAAGGGCTGGCCAAGAACGTCATCGACACGCTGATGCCCGGCCAGGCCATCCGGACGCCGCTGATCCTTGCCGGCGGCGTTTCCATGAACCAGGCCGTGGTGAAGCATTTCCAGCAGTTGCTGAAGGAAAAGCCCGTTGTCGGGGAATTCAGCCACCTCTATGGCGCGATCGGCGCAGCTCTTCTGCGCCAGGAAGAAGGCGATTTGCAGCCGGTTGCCGTCCGGAATTGGGACGAGCTCTTTATCGACGGTCGAAAGGAGAAGGTCTACGGATATCCGGCGTTGCAGTTGGCGCTGTCCTCGTACCCGGATTTTTCCAGCCTCGACCGCCACCAGTATGCGCCGAAGAAGACCGCGGGCGGGATTGAAGTCGAGGTCCATGCCCCGCTGAACGGAGCGCAGGCGGTCTACCTGGGGATCGATATCGGCTCCACAAGCACCAAGGCGATCCTCATCGACGAGCGGCGGAACCCGCTCATCAGCCTCTACACGCAGACGT
Organism: uncultured Syntrophaceae bacterium; assembly: GCA_964506465.1. GTDB lineage: Bacteria > Desulfobacterota > Syntrophia > Syntrophales > UBA6109 > UBA6109. Next base: position 1,669 of record CAZDLM010000095.1, on the reverse strand, counting down.
CGGGACAGCCCATCAGGGCGGTGCAGGCCCTTTTCGAATGCATCGACGAGGTCGCGACGCGCGCCGGATGCCTTCTCACCTTTCGCGGAGTCGCCACCACCGGATCGGGCAGAAAGTTCATCGGCCGGATCATCAACGCCGACCTGATGGTCGACGAGATCACCGCCCATGCCCGCGCCGCCTACGAATTGAACCCGGAGACGGACACGATCATCGAGATCGGCGGCCAAGATGCGAAATTCACCACCATGAAGAACGGCATGGTGACCGCATCCGTGATGAACAACGTCTGCGCCGCGGGCACGGGCAGCTTCATCGAGGAACAGGCGCAGAAGCTGGGCGTGACCCTGGCGGAGTACGCGGACCGCGCGATCGGAATCCCGTCGCCGGTGTCCAGCGACCGCTGCACGGTCTTCATGGAACGCGACATCAACAATTATCTCACCGAGGGGTATTCGGTGAACGAGGTCCTGGCCAGCGTGCTCCACTCGGTTTGCGAAAACTACCTGGCCAAGGTGGCCCAGGAAGCCAACATCGGCGAACACGTCTGCTTCCAGGGGGCGACGGCGCGGAACCGGGCGCTGGTCGCAGCGTTCGAGCACCGCCTCCGGAAACCGATCTTCGTGTCCCGGTTCTGCCATCTGACGGGGGCGCTCGGCGGCGCGCTGATCCTGGCGGACAACCGGATGCGGGATTCGTCTTTTCGGGGTTTGTCGCTGCATCGGGAAGACATTCCCGTCGAGCATGAGGTCTGCGGGCTGTGCCAGAACAACTGCAAGATCAACAAGGTCTCCGTGCAGGGCGAGACGGTGGCCTTCGGCTTCCTCTGCGGCCGCGATTACGACACGAAGAAATACGTGGGGCCGACGAGGAAGCGGTACGACCTCCTGAAGGAACGGCAGAAGGTCTTCCGGACGGGACCGCGGGCGAATGCGGTTCCGAACCCGGTGAAGATCGGCATCCCGAACGCCCTCTATCTAGCCGAGGAGATGCCCTTCTGGAAGAGGTTCTTCGATACGCTGGGCGTGGAAATCGTCACGAGCGAGGATTTCAAGGACGCGGTCAAGACCGGCCGGAAGTTCTCCGGGGCCGAATTCTGCGCTCCCATGAACGCCTTTTTCGGCCACGTGCAGCATCTCGCCGACCGGTGCGACTTCATCTTCCTGCCGTCATACATCGAGTCGCGGGATGAAGACGCCGGCGCCTACCGGTATTACTGTTATTACACCCAGTATGCGGTTTCCCTTGCCGCGGGCATTCGAAGCACGCAGTGGAGGAACCGCATCATCATGCCCATGATGGACCGCAGTTTCTTCCAGTCGAAGATCGAACTGTTCATGTCCCTGAAGCCCTTCCTGTCCGCGAGCTACTGGGAGATTTTTCATGCCTATGAGGCGGCTCAGTCCTTTTACAGCGAAGCGCGGGGAAAGCTGAAGGGAATCTACGAACGGGAAGGCGGGGCGGAGGAGGATGTCCGCGTTGTCCTTCTCGGACGGCCCTACACGGTGCTGCAGCAGGCGATGAACAAGGGGATCCCGGATCTCTTCGGCAATCTTCACGTCAAGGTCTTCTTCCAGGACATGCTGCCGCACGACGAAGAGGATGCGGACGAGACCACACCGCTCCTGAAACGCCTCCACTGGAACTATGCGGCGCAGATCCTCAGGGC
>CAZDLM010000094.1:0-6142 GCA_964506465.1 uncultured Syntrophaceae bacterium | reverse complement strand
AACGTCAGAATCCGGCCGGGATTGAGCATTGCCGTAGACGCCGGCAACGGCGTGGGCGGCCTTTACTCCCTTCCCATTTTCCGGCGATTCGGATGCCGGATCACGGAAATCTACTGCGAACCGGACGGGCGCTTTCCGAATCATTTTCCCGATCCGACGGTGCCGGCCAATCTCAAGGAGTTGATCCGCCGCGTCACGGACACGGGGGCCGACGTCGGCCTGGCCTTCGACGGCGATGCGGACCGCCTGGGACTCATCACCGACCGCGGCGACATCCTTTGGGGGGACGAAATCCTCCTCCTCTTCTCCCGCTTCATCCTCAAGGAAAATCCCGGCGCGGCGATCATCGGCGAGGTGAAGTGCTCTCAAAACCTCTATGACGACATCGCCCGCCACGGCGGACGCCCCATCATGTGGAAGGCTGGGCATTCCCTCATCAAGGGCAAGATGAAGGAGGAGAAGGCGCTGCTCGCCGGCGAGATGAGCGGCCATCTGTTCTTCGCCGACCGCTATTTCGGATTTGACGACGCGATCTACTCCGCCATCCGAGTCCTTGAGATCCTCTCGCTGTCTGGACAGAAGCTGAGCGAGATCCTTGCCGACGTCCCCAAGACCTGCACCACCCCCGAGATCCGCGTCGCCTGCCCCGACGCCGTAAAGTTCCAGGTGGTGGAGGAAGTGAAGAACTTCTTCCGCCCGAAGTATCCCATTATCGACATCGACGGCGTCCGCGTCCCCTTCGGCGACGGGTGGGGCCTGCTGCGCCCGTCCAACACGCAGCCGGTCCTCGTCCTGCGCTTCGAGGCCCGCACGCCCGAACGCCTGGCGGCGATCCGCAAGGAGATCGAAGACGTCCTCGCCGCGACCGTGAAGAAATTCGGGGTGGCGTGCCCGTAACGCAAGGAGGTCCTTCTCATGCCCGTCAACTACCGCAGCCTCGGTTTTGTGAACAGCCGGGCCATGTTTTCCGCCGCCCTCACCGGCGGATTCGCCGTGCCCGCCTACAATTTCAACAACATGGAGCAGCTCCAAGCGATCGTCATGGCGTGCCTGGAGACCCAGTCGCCGGTGATCCTTCAGGTCTCGAAGGGGGCAAGGGATTACGCCGACCGGACGCTTCTGCAGTACCTTGGCCAGGGGGCCGTGGAGATGATGCGGTGCAAGGCGCGCGAAATGAAGATCGGCGAGATCCCCATCGTCCTGCACCTGGACCACGGGGATTCTTACGATCTTTGCGTTTCCTGCGTCGAAAGCGGCTTTTCCTCCGTCATGATCGACGGATCTCACCATCCCTATGAGGAGAATGCCGCTCTCACGAAGAAGGTCGTCGCATTCGCCCACCACCACGACGTCACCGTCGAAGGAGAGCTGGGCGTCCTCGCCGGTGTGGAAGACGACGTCAAGGCCGAGCACCACACCTACACGAAGCCCGAGGAGGTTCAGGATTTCGTCGCCAAGACGGGTGTCGATTCGCTGGCCATCGCCATCGGCACATCGCACGGCGCCTACAAATTCAAGGCCGGCCAAAAACCCGAGATCCGCCTGGACATCCTCGCGGAGATCGAGCGGCGCCTCCCGGGATTCCCCATCGTCCTGCACGGTTCCTCCTCCATTCCCCGTGAGACGGTCGAGCGGATCAACCGCTTCGGCGGCAAGCTGAAGGATTCGGCGGGAATCCCCGAAGAACAGTTGCGCAAAGCCGCCGCATCGGCCGTGTGCAAGATCAATATCGATTCCGACGGCAGGCTCGAAATGACGGCCAGCATCCGCGAGATCTTTGCAAAGAAACCGGAGGAGTTCGATCCGCGCAAATACCTGGGACCGGCAAGAGAAGCCCTGAAAGCCATGTATATTGACAAGAACTGCCGCGTCCTGGGAAGCGACGGCAAGGCCCCCGGGATCATGGCCTCCGAAAAACGATGAAGATTCCTTCCCGCGAAGAGTGTTATCGCATCATGATCGGCATGTCGATGCCCGATCACATCGTCGCCCATTCCTTCCAGGTTTGCCGCGTCGCCGTTCTGCTTACAAAGAGCCGTGCCGCCGTCAACGGGAGCCTCCATCTCGGGCTCGTCGAAGCATCGGCCCTGCTGCATGACATCACCAAGTCTCGAAGCTTTCAGACCGGCGAAGACCACGCCAGCACGGGAGAGGCCTATCTCGCGGAATTGGGTTATCCCGCCGTCGCCGAGATCATCGGCCAGCACGTCCTCCTGAACGCGTACTTCGCCTCCGAGGCGGTCTCCGAAGCGGAAATCGTCAATTATGCGGACAAGCGCGTCGTTCACGACCGCATCGTCCCCTTGGACGAAAGGATCGCCTATCTGCTGGAGCGCTACGGCACGGAGGAACCGTGGCGTCGGCGAATTCTGATCAACGCCGAAAAGTCGCGTGAGATGGAATCGCGGATCTTCTCCGGCCTCCCCTTCACCCCTCTGGAGGTCGAGCGGAGAATCGCGCGGGACGACCGCATCCAGGTCTTTTCCTCCATCCGGGAACTTGCGGCCGGAAGCGGTGGACGATCCGCCGACTGAACCTGCACATCGTTCTTTTTGAAAAGACAGCGCGGCAGCCGTTCTTCCTACTGCACTCCTGCTCAGGCTCGAGGAGGTACCATGGCTCTCGATCGTTTCCTGAAGCGCTTCTCCATCGACAAGTCCATCGCCGGGGACGTCTGGGGCGGATTCGCGGCGATGCTTGTCGCCCTTCCCGCCTCGATCGCATTCGGCATCGCCGTCTACGCCGTTCTTGGACCCCAGTACATCGCCGTCGGATCCATCGCCGGCATCCTCGGCGCCGTCGCCCTCGGCATCGTCGCCCCCATCCTCGGCGGATCGCCCCGCCTCATCTCCGCTCCCTGCGCCCCGGCCGCGGCCATCATGGGCGCCCTGGCCGCGGAGCTGATCAAGAGCGGCGGACTGTCCCCGGCGCAGGCCGTTGTCTTCCTGATGCTTGTGGGGCTTTGCGCGGGCCTCCTGGAAATTCTCTATGGAGCGCTGGGCGGCGGCCGTTTCATCAAGTACATCCCCTACCCCGTCGTATCGGGTTATCTGAGCGGGGTGGGAGCGCTCATCATCCTCAGTCAGCTTCCCAAGGTGCTGGGGCTGCCCCGGGGGATGTCGCTCTGGGAGGGAATCCTGTCACCGCTCTCGTGGCAGTTGCCGGGCATCTTCATCGCCCTCGCCACGATCGCCGGCGTGCTTCTTGCGCCGCGGATCCTGAAGTCCGTGCCCGCCGTCATCTTCGGCCTTGCGGCCGGCGTGCTTGCCTACCTCGGCATTTCCCTGTTCCTACCGGAATTGCGGTCCCTCTCCGGCAACACACTCGTCATCGGTCCGCTTTTCCAGGGGGAAGGCGTATTCTTCGCGGCGTTGAAGGAACGCTGGGTCTCGCTGGGCAACATCCGGATCGCGGACATCGCCGTCCTGGTCACGCCGGCGGCAACCCTCTCCGTCCTCCTGTCGATCGACACGCTCAAGACCTGCGTCGTGATGGACACCCTGACCCGCAGCCGCCATGAAGCCAACCGCGAACTCGTCGGCCAGGGCGCGGCCAACATCCTCTCCGCGCTGATCGGCGGCATGCCCGGCGCCGGCACCATGGGGCCCACGCTGGTCAACGTCGGCAGCGGCGCAAGGACCCGCCTTTCCGGCGTTCTGGAAGGCGTCTTCATCCTGATCGCTTTTCTAGTGCTGCTCCCGCTCATCGCGTGGCTTCCGATCGCCGCCCTCGCCGGCATTCTGCTCGTCGTCGCCTGGCGCATGATCGACCGCCAGAGCCTGTTCCTCCTTCGCCAGCGGAGCACCGTCTTCGACTTTGTCGTGATCCTCATGGTCGTGATCACGGCCCTCGTTTACAACCTGATCGCCGCGACGGGCGTAGGCCTCGGACTTGCCATTCTGCTCTTTATCCGGGAGCAGATCCGCGGGTCCGTCGTCCGGCGGAAGATCTACGGCGATCAGATTTCCTCCAAACAGTACCGCGTGCCGGAGGAAAAGGACCTTCTCCAGCAGTACGGAAATCTGATCACCCTCTGCGAGCTTCAGGGAAACCTGTTCTTCGGCACGACCGATCAGCTCTTCACGGAACTCGAAGGCGACCTCAAGCGCAGCCGCTTCGTCATCCTCGACCTGCGCCGGGTGCAGTCCGTCGACTTTACCGCCGTGCACATGATGGAGCAGATGTCGGACATCCTGAAGGAGAGGCACGGCTACCTCATCTTCAGCCACCTCCTGTCATCCCTTCCGACGGGCCAGGACCTGCACACCTACTTCCGCCAGCTCGGACTCCTGAGACGCGAGAAGAACGTGAAGGTTTTTCAGACGCTCGACGAGGCGCTCCAATGGTCCGAAGACAGCATCCTGGAGGAGCACCGGGCGCTGCAGGCCGGGGAGATGCGGCCGCTGGACCTGCCGGAGATCGATCTGATGAGGGAATTCGAGGCCGACAACGCCTTGCCCTTCATCAAGGCGTGCGTGACCGAAAAATCGTTCAAGACGGGCGAATATCTCTTCCGCCGGGGCGATCGGGGAGACGAGCTCTTCATCATCCGCCGCGGCATCATCCGCATCGTCCTGCCCCTGGAAAACGACCGCTACCACATCCTCGCCACCTTCGGCCGGGGCAACTTCCTCGGGGAGATCGCCTTCCTGGACCGGGACGTGCGCTCGGCCGACGCCGTGGCCGACCGTGATACCGATGTCTTCGTCATCTCCCGCGCGCACTTCGACGAGGTCTCCCGGACAAACCCGGCCCTGGGGGCGATGCTCTTCGCCCGTTTGGCCCGCGGCCTTGCCATCCGCCTCCGCTACACCGACGGCGAACTCCGCGCGTTGAAAGAAATCTGAGACGGCGGGAACGTCAGGTGATCGAGCATGACCGCTTCAGATTGTCGAGATATTCCTTGTGATGATCCAGATAGAAGGAAAGTCCGCGGGAGAAATTCTTGCCGATGATGCCATCCAAGAATAACTGGCTGATCTCCCGGTCCCGCTGAAGGATCAACTGCGAGCGGAAAAAGATCTTCCGCTCCTCCTCCGACATCTTTCTGATGCTGGACTTCAGCACGCTGCGGGCCCGCGGTTGATACATCCAGAAATAGAGAAGGTCGAGGGCATTGATGATGCTGATCCAGACAATGTCCTGAGCTTCGGTTTTGACCGCCTGGAGAAACCGTCCGGGAGAACCCAGCAGATCGAGTACGTCCGTCTGCGGAAACATCAATTCAAGGCGGGCGTAGATACCGAAAACCTCCCGGATCTTGATGGCATAGTCCGTCGTCCGCATGCGGATGTTTTCATAGCGGTCGGCGAAACCTTCGATCATGCCGGCAACGCAATCCGAAGCCGCTTTGGAGATAATGGCCGCCCATTTCTGCAGAACATCGTTCACGGCGGAAACCTGGGCGCCCTGCAGGATAAACCCGGCCGCCGCGTTGAAGACAATGGCCAGAGGGATGGAAAGAACGCTGCGGAAGAAATTCCCGAATATCGCCCCCCTCGGCAGCCCGCGGAAGGCATTGTGGCCGGACAGGTAAAGGCCGTTGGCCAGGGCCATTACCGTATACAGAGCCGTTGGATCCGTCGCCGTCGTGATTCCCAGCCCTCTTTCCAGGAGAACCGTCTTGACGATATAATCCAGCAACGGGACCGAAAATCCTGTGAAGAGGAGGGAATCCGTAAGCCTTCCCCAGCTTACATAATCGTTCCAGCGCAGCAACGGCGATCGTAAAAAGCCGCCGCCGCCCAGAACCGACTGCAGGATGTTGCGCAGTCCCGTGATGCCGAACCAGATGAAGGCTCCGCCGTAGGCGAGAAGCCACCAGTCCTTTGTCAGCGCAAACGTCAGGAAGGCCGGGACAAATCCGACGATCACCTTCGCGGCATTTCTGATGCCCGTGTTCGTGTACCTCCAGTTCAACCCCGCTCGTGAACGGCTTTTTTTCTCCTCAAGGCGGAGATCATTGCCTCCCTCTTCATGCATGCCTCCCAGCGGGATCACATTGCCGGGTACGGCAATCTCCGTTGCGCTGTCCTGCACGTCCCAATCATGCTGATGCCTCTCACCGAGATGCCGAAGTCCCGGCACAGCGTTCGAGAGTCGTCTCAGCAATCTTCTCATTCGACCGGAAGCCTCATAAGGG
>CAZDLM010000093.1:0-7050 GCA_964506465.1 uncultured Syntrophaceae bacterium | reverse complement strand
CCAGAATCTTCCCTGGGGATCGCAGATATCCGAATGGCTGTGCGGATATCTGCCAAAACACCCGTCTGCTGCGTTTCCCTCATCCTTCACCCTTCGACGTACATCAAGTACGCCTCACGGCTCAGGGCTTCGGGAGCCTTGCATCCGGGCTTTTTTGATCAGCCCGCAGGGGCGGCGGTTCTGATCGGACTGTAAACCTGATATGCACAAGGGCGGGCTGATGAAAAACACCCAAGAATGTGAATTTCTCCAGGTGATCACGACCGTGGAGACGAGGGAGGACGCCGACCGCATCGTCCGCGTCCTCGTCGAGGGCGGGCTTGCCGCCTGCGTCCAGGTTGTTGGTCCGATCGAAAGCACCTATCGCTGGAAAGGCCGCATCGAAAAAGCGGGTGAAATGCTCTGCCTGATCAAGACGTCGCGGAGTCTCTACCCGGATCTGGAGCGGGCGATACGAGCGGCCCATCGCTACGAAACGCCGGAGATCATTGCCCTGCCGATTCTGCAGGGCAGCGAAGACTACCTTGACTGGCTCCGCGGAAGCCTGGGAAGAAAGGACCCGTCATGAACGTCCTGGCCGGCGATATCGGCGGTACGAATATCCGTATGGGAATTTTCGACCAGGAAGGTGGGGATTTGCGCATTCTGGCGGAATGGCGCTTTCCGAGCCGCCGGCACGGAGAGTTCGCGGCCCTGACTCGGGATTTTCTGCGCCAGCAGAACCTTCCGATCGGATGCGCCTGTTTCGGCGTCGCCGGGCCCGTCCGGGACGGCCGCGCCGTCTTCACCAATCTCGATTGGCAGTTCGAGGAGAAGGGGCTTGCCGCGGAGATCGGCGTTCCACGGGTACTCCTCCTCAACGACGTGCAGGCGCTGGCCCTGGAAGCGCCGCTTCTCGCGGAAACTGACCTCCAAACGCTTCAGGGCGGCTCCCCGTCCGCGGAAGGGGCGGCTGTCATCGTCGCGCCCGGTACCGGACTCGGCGAAGCCTTCCTGACGTTTCACGAGGGGAAGCATACCAGCCATGCCTCCGAAGGAGGGCATGCCGACTTCGCGCCGGGGAACCCGCTGGAGGAGGAGTTGCAGGTCTTTGTCCGGAAGGAGATGGGACGCGCGAGCATCGAGAGCCTCTGCTCGGGTCCGGGGATCGCCCGGATCTACCGTTTTCTCCGGGACTGCAAGGGAAGGAGGGAATCGGCATCCCTGCGGGAAAAGATGAACTGGGAGCGGGATGCTGTGCCGCTGATTACGGCAGCCGCAATCGAGGGCGACGTCCTGTGTCGGGAGGCGCTGGAGATTTTTGCAGACGTTCTGGCGCGCGAGGCCGGCAACCAGGCCCTGCGGTTTCTGGCCTTCGGCGGCGTTTACATCGGCGGAGGGATTGCACCGCGGATTCTGGCATTTCTGGAGACGGAACGCTTCCGGATGTCATTCTCGGACAAGGGAAGATTCTCGAAGCTGCTGGAGCAGATGCCGCTCAAGGTCATCCTCCATCCCGCCGCCGCCCTCCGGGGGGCGGCGCGTTTCGCCTTCCGGGAAGGATGAAACGTTTCCGGAGTTCCTGTCCTACTTGGTCTTTTTCGTCTTGGCCGCTTCCTTGGCCCGCGCCTTGAGCGCTTCCTTACGCCGCTTCCGCCTGCGGTCCAGTTCCTTGGCGCGTTCGTGCTTCTTGTGCTTGCTCATGAATTCCTCCTCACTGAAAAAAGTCGGCTCCTTATACCTCAGGACGGCCCGCCACTCAACCTCCTTTTTCCGAAAACCGCGGATTTTTCTTTCTTGCGGATATCCCGGGCGAAAACATTCTCCGGAATCCCGAGCGGGTTGCTTCGCGGCGGAAAACGTGGTAAGGCAAACCGCCTTCTCTCTCAGAGCGGGCGCATGTTTCATCACGATCAGGAGTGCTCATGAAAGAAACCTTTATGCCCACTTTCCGGACGGCCGAAGAACTGGAGGCCCTGCAGCTTGCGGGGCTGCAGCGGACCGTCCGACACGTCTATGAAGGCTCGCCCTTCTACCGGAAGCGGTTTGACGAGGCCGGCATCGCGCCGGTCGACATCCGGAGCCTGGCCGATCTGCGGCGGCTTCCCTTCGTCACCGCGCAGGACCTTCAGGAAAACTACCCGTTCCCGCTTCTCTCCGTTCCCCTCGAACGCATCGTTCGTCTCCACGCCTCCTCCGGAACCACGGGCAAGCGGAAGGTCATGGTCTATACGGCCAGGGACATCACGGACTGGGCCGACATGTTCGCCCGCTGCTACGCCTTCGCGGATCTTTCTCCTCTGGATCGCGTCCAGATCTGTGTGGGCTACGGCGTGTGGACCGCCGGGGTGGGATTCCAGCTCGGCTGCGAGCGCTTCGGCGCCTTTGCGATCCCCGCCGGTCCGGGAAATCTCGACATGCAGATGCAGTTCCTGGTCGATTTCGGTTCGACGGTCCTGTGCAGCACCGCCTCCATGGCGCTCCTCATGGCCGAGGAAGTCCACAAGCGAGGTCTTCAGGACAAGGTCCGCCTCCGGAAGGTCATTATGGGGGCGGAGCGGGCGAGCGATGCCCTTATCGAAAAGGTCCGTTCCCTCCTCGGCGTGGAGCACGTCTTCGACATCCCCGGTCTGACGGAGGTCTATGGGCCGGGGACGGGTCTCGATTGCACCCGCCATCAGGGGGTTCACTACTGGGCCGACTATTACATCCTTGAGATCCTGGACCCGGAGACGCTGGAGCCCGTCCCCGAGGGCGCCGTGGGCGAGATGGTCTACACGACCCTGCGCAAGGAAGGGGCGCCCCTGATCCGTTACCGTTCCCGTGACCTGACCCGGGTCATCCCCGGCGCCTGTCCCTGCGGTTCCCTCCTGCCGCGGCACGATCGCATCCTGGGCCGTTCCGACGACATGTTCATCGTCCGCGGCGTCAACATCTATCCCAGCCACATCGACGAGATCCTCTCGCGGGAAAAAGGCATCGGCAGCGAATACCAGATCCACCTGGACCGGCACGGGGACGGCAAGGACTATATGATCGTCCGTGTTGAAAGAGAGCAGGGAGGCGATCCCGGCGGCGACGGTACGCTCGCGGCCCGCGTCGAACGGGATATCCGCAAGGAGACTCTCGTCAGTCCCCAGGTGGAGATCGTTGCGTATCAGTCGCTGCCGAGAACGGAAAGGAAAGCCAAACGGGTCTTCGATCACCGGACATAGAACGCAGGCGGTGCGGCTGCGCTGCATGGCGCCGGAAATGAAGAAGGGGCTTGATTTTCTCGCCCGGATATGTCATAGGCGCAAAGCAGTTGAGGCAGAGATGAAGCGAATGGGCGGCGGCAATTCTTTCTGGTGGTGGTGGCAGAATCAATAGGGATAAGGGACCCGTCCGTCGCCTACGCGTCAAGATTGATACAAGAAACAGGAGCCATGGACAAAGGTCCATGGCTTTTTTTGTGCGGAAGCAATGACCCGAAGGTGAAGAAAGTGCTGCCGCCAACGGGCAGGGTGCTTCCAGAAGACCTTAAGGAATGAACATGGAACAACGCATACTGATGGGAAACGAGGCTATCGGCCGGGGACTTGTGGAGAGCGGCTGCAGCGTCTTCGCTTCTTACCCGGGCACGCCCGCCTCGGAAATCCTGCCCGCCGTTCTCCGGTTTGCCGGCGAGACGTCTTCCTCGATGCACATCGAGTGGTCCGTGAACGAGAAGGCGGCCTTCGAGACGGCCCTGGCGGCGAGCTATACGGGAAAGCGGGCCGCCGTCGCCATGAAACAGGTCGGCCTCAATGTGGCGGCCGATCCCTTCACGCGCTCCGCCTATCTCGGCGTCGTGGGGGGATTTCTCGTTGTCGCCGCCGACGACCCCGGTCCCCACAGTTCCCAGACCGAGCAGGACAGCCGTTTCTTCGCCCACTTCGCCAAGGCTCCCGTCGTCGATCCGGCGAGTCCCCGCGAGGCGAAGGAGATGATCGGACCGGCGTTCGCCCTGTCGGAAAAATATTTGATCCCCGTCGTCATCCGCCCCACGACGCGCATCTGCCACGCCCGGCAGGATGTGCCCTGCGGGGAGCCAGTCCGACTCGACCGGAAGGCCGATTTCCGCAAGGACCCGGGTCGCTGGATCGCCACCCCAGCCTTCCTCCCCAAGTTGCACCGCATCCTCAACGAAAAACTTGATGCCATTGCCGCCGATCCGGATTGGGCGCCCCGCCGGCTGTCCGGCGACGGTTCCGGGGGAAGGCCCTGCGTGATTGCGTCGGGGGTAGCCTTCAGCCACGCCTGCGAGGTGCTGGAGGATCTCGGCTGCATGGGCCGCGTCGATCTCTTTCAGGTGCTTCTGCCCCATCCCCTGCATCGGGCCTTTATCCAGGAAGTCAGCAGCCGCTACGAACGCGTTCTCGTCCTAGAGGAGACCTATCCCGTCATCGAGCTCCAACTCCGGAACGGGAAGGTCCGCGGCCGGATCTCGGGCGATGTCCCCCGCGAGGGGGAACTGACGCCCGACATCGTAGAAGACGTCCTCCGGCGGTTCCTCGATCTGCCGCCAGTCGAAACCAAGGCGGCGGCTTCACCCGGCCGCCGTCCGACCCTCTGCGCCGGCTGTCCCCACCGCGCCGCCTTCTACGCCATCCGCCAGACCTTTCCCCAGGGCATCTTCCCCAGCGATATCGGCTGCTATACCCTGGGGATGAATCTTGGAGCCATCGATACGTGCCACGTCATGGGAGCCTGCATCAGCCAGGGGGCGGGATTCTACCACGCCTACGCCCAGGACGGCGGTCCCGTCCCGCCGATCGTCGTCACCATCGGCGATTCCACATTTTTTCATGCTGGCATTCCCGCCCTCGTCAATGCCGTCTTCCAGGGGGCGAAATTCATCCTCGTGCTCCTCGACAACGGGACGACGGCCATGACGGGCGGCCAGGCGACGCCCCAGAACGGCGTCCGCGGCGACGGCAGCGCCGGTCCGCCCATCTCCATCCCGGGATTGATGAAGGCCTGTGGCGTACGCTTCCTGCAGGAATGCGATCCGTACGACATGGATGCCTTCCGGAGGATCCTGGAAGAGGCGGACCGCTATGTCCGCAGTCCCGAGGGCGGCGTGGCGGTGGTCGTGTCCAAGCACCCCTGCATCCTTCCGGCGGCGGTGCGAAAGGCTCAGGCGGCGGTGCCCGTGTTCGTGACGGAGGACTGCACCGGCTGCCGGCACTGCATCGAGGATTTCGAGTGCCCGGCCCTCCTGTACGACGAGGAGACCGATCGGGTCCGCGTCGACCGGGATCTCTGCATCGGCTGCGGCGTCTGCCTGAAGGTTTGTCCCGCCGGGGCGATCGTCGAGGCATGAGGAGAAGGTCATGAAACAGCAGATCGTCATCAGCGGCACCGGGGGGCAGGGAGTGCTCTTCATCACGCGGGTCATCGCCGAAGCGGCGCTCCGCGAAGGGCATCCGGTCCTGACGTCGGAGACCCACGGCATGGCCATGAGGGGCGGCACCGTGATCTCGCACGTGAAGATCGGGGATTTCCGCAGCCCTCTGATCCGGAGAGGACAGGCAGATATCGGGCTCTTTCTTGCGAGGGAAAATCTTCCTGCGCACAGCGTCTATCTCCGGCCCGAAGGCCGCGCCTTCGTGAACGCCCCCGACGCCGGAGGAGCGGATGCCTTGGATGCCGCCGCCATCGCCAACGCCCTGGGCAACATCGTCATCCTCAATCTCGTCCTGCTCGGATTTGCGGCGCGGTCGGGGCGTCTCTTCTGCGGAGCCGACGTCCTGCGCTCCGTCGTCGAAAGCATTTCGTCGTGCCGTCAGCGGGAACTGAATCTGAAGGCCTTCGATGAGGGCCTTCGCCATGAGGGGGGGCGGTAAGAAAACGACACTCGATGTCACCCGGAGCCTGTCGAAGGGCGGCATTGAAGAAAGATTGCAGCAGAACCACGAAAGGAGAACAACTCATGAGAAGGCATATGCTGATTTTGCTCGCCGTTTTACTGGTCGCGGGATTCGCCCCGGCGGCCCCGTGTTCGGCGCAGACGAAACTGACCTACGCCAATTTTCCGCCAGCCCAGACCTTCCCGTCCGTACAGATGGAGCGATGGGCCAAGGAGGTGGAGAAGCGCACTGCAGGCGCCGTGAAGGTTCAGACCTTTCCCGGCGGGACCCTGCTGCCGGCAAAGAACATCTTCGACGGCGTCATCTCCGGCACGGCGGACATCGGAAACTTCGCCATGAGCTATCAGCCGGGCCGTTTTCCGGTCTCCGAGGCGGTGGACCTTCCCCTCGGCTTCACGAGCGCCCGCCAGGCGAGCCTGGTCCTCACCGATCTCATCGGGAAATACAAACCTGCGGAATTCGAGAAGGTGAAGATCCTGACGCTCTTCACCTGTCCGCCGGCGGATTTCATGACGAGCAAGCCCGTGCGCTCCCTTGCCGATCTCAAGGGCATGGAATTGCGGGTTTCGGGAACCGGCGCGGAGGTGGTCAAGTTCCTCGGCGGCATTCCCATCGCCATGCCGCAGTCGGAGACGCCGGAGGCCATCCAGAAGGGGATCGTCAAGGGCATGGTCTCGTCGATGGAGATCCTGAAGGACTTCAATTTCGCCGCCTACTGCCCCTATGCGACGGAGGCGAACCTCTTCGTCGTTTCCTTTGCCGTTGTCATGAACAAGGCCAAGTGGGACGCCCTGCCTCTCCAGACGAAGAAGATCTTCGACGATCTGCAGCGGGAGCAGGCCGAGTGGACGGGCAGCTACGTGGATAACCATGTGAAGGAAGCCCTGGCCTGGTCGAAGGACAAGTACAAGCACCAGGTTTTCTCGCTGTCGGCGGCGGACCGGGCCAGCGTCGCCAAGCTGACCCAGCCCATGCTGGATGCCTACGCCAAGCGCGTCGGTGCGCTCGGCCTGAAAGGCGAGCAGATCCTCTCGGATGTACAGGAGCTGAAGAAGCGCTACGAGCGCAAAACAAAGTGAATTCTTTTTAGGCGGGAAATGTCCTGCCGCAGGGGCGCTTTGGAGATTTTTCGGGCCCCCTGCCTTCGCAGCGGAGCGGCGCTTTCGATGCCACTGTCTGA
>CAZDLM010000092.1:0-7333 GCA_964506465.1 uncultured Syntrophaceae bacterium | reverse complement strand
ATCGGCGACATCATTTCCGAGGCGATGGAGAAGGTCGGCAAGGAAGGCGTCATCACCGTCGAGGAAGCCAAGGGAATGGAGACGACGCTGGAGATCGTAGAGGGCATGCAGTTCGACCGCGGCTACATCTCCCCGTACTTCGTCACCGACGCGGAGAAGATGGTGACGGATCTGGAAGACCCCCTCATTCTTCTGCACGAGAAGAAGATTTCCAATATGAAGGAACTGCTCCCTCTTCTGGAGCAGATCGCCAAACGCGGCCGCCCGCTGCTGATCATTGCCGAGGATATCGAAGGCGAGGCGCTGGCGACGCTCGTTGTCAACAAGATCCGGGGCACTTTCAAGTGCGCGGCCGTGAAGGCCCCCGGTTTCGGTGACCGTCGCAAGGCCATGCTCGAAGACATCGCCATTCTCACCGGTGGCAAACTGATTGCTGAAGATTTGGGGCTGAAGCTCGAGAGCGTTTCACTCAACGACCTCGGAACCGCCAAGAAGGTGACGATCGACAAGGACAACACGACGATCGTCGACGGCGGCGGCAAGAAGAGCGACCTCGAGGGCCGCGTGAAGCAGATCCGGGCGCAGATCGAGGAGACGACGTCCGACTACGACCGCGAAAAGCTTCAGGAGCGGATGGCGAAACTGGTCGGCGGCGTTGCCGTCATCCGGGTCGGCGCTGCGACGGAGCTCGAGATGAAGGAAAAGAAGGCCCGCGTCGAGGACGCGCTCAATGCGACGAGGGCGGCCGTTGAAGAAGGCATCGTTCCCGGCGGAGGCGTGGCCCTGCTGCGCACGGTCAAGAAGCTGGAAGAAGCGAAACTGCCCGAAGACGAGCAGCATGGACTGAACATTATCAAGCGCGCCGTGGAAGAACCGCTGCGGCAGATCGCGGTGAACGCGGGTTTCGAGGGCTCGATCGTCGTGGAAAAGGTCCGGGAATTGAAGGCAAATTCCGGTCTCGACGCCGAAACGGGCCAATACGGAGATATGCTGGCGGCAGGCATCATCGACCCTACAAAAGTCGTCCGGTTCGCCATTCAGAATGCGGCGTCGGTTTCTTCACTGCTTCTCACCACGGAAGCCATGGTCGCCGAGAAGCCCAAGAAGAAGGAAGCGGCGCCGATGCCGGGGGGCGGGATGCCTCCGGGCGGCGACTACGACTACTAGCAGGCTGTTGACGCGGCGGACCCGGTCCGCCGCGTCGAACCTTCCCGAACCCCATGTCCCTGCCGTCGAGGGGGCATGGGGATTCTTGTGAGACGGCTGATGACCGAGACATGAGAGACTACTACGAAATTCTGGAAGTCGGCCGCGACGCCGAGGAAGAAGAGATCAAGAAGGCCTATCGGAAGATGGCCCTCAAGTACCACCCGGACCGCAATCCCGGCGACCGGGAAGCCGAAGAAAGATTCAAGGAAGCGGCGGAGGCATACGAAGTCCTCAACAATCCCGAGAAGAGGGAAACGTACGATCGTTTCGGCCATGACGGGCTGAAGAGCAGCGGCTTTCAAGGATTCGCCCGTGCGGATGACATCTTCAGCGCCTTCGGCGACATCTTCTCGGACATGTTCGGGTTCGGCGCGGGCTTCGGCGGGCGCCGCGGTGCGGAGCGGGGATCGGATCTTCAGTACGATCTGACGATTTCTTTTTCAGAAGCCGTCTTCGGTGCTGAAAAGGAGATTGTCGTTCCGAAGCTCGAGACTTGCAGTCGCTGCGGAGGATCGGGTGCCGAACCGGGGCATCAGCCGGAAGCATGCGCGGCGTGCGGCGGCAGGGGACAGGTCAGCCGCTCTCAGGGATTCTTTCACATCAGCACGACCTGTCCGAGATGCCGCGGACGGGGACAGGTTATTTCCCATCCCTGCACGGGTTGTTCCGGCGCGGGGCGGATCGAACAACCCAAACGGCTCAAGGTCAACATACCGGCCGGGGTGGACACGGGGATGCGCCTGCGGCTTTCCGGCGAGGGAGAAGCGGGCGCCGGCGGCGGCCCGTCGGGAGACCTCTATGTCCTCCTGTCGGTCGAAGCGCATGAACATTTTGAGCGCCAGGGCGAAAATGTCATCGTCCGCGTGCGGATTTCCTTTCCTGAAGCGGCGTTGGGCTGCGCCCTGGAGGTGCCGTCGCTGGAGGGCGTGGAGGGCGTGACGGTGCCGCGGGGAACGCAGCCGGGTGATCTCCTGAGGCTTCCGGGCAAGGGGATCCCCAGGCTCCGGGGTCGCGGGCGCGGAGACCTCATCGTCGTATTTGACGTGCGAACGCCGGTGAAGATGTCGAAACGCCAGGAAGAATTGCTGAAGGAGCTGCTCAGTTTAGAGAACAAGCCGGCAGGGGGCAGGAATCGGGGATGGGATTTCTTTGAAAAGAAAATGAAGGGACGCTGATACGTCATTTCACCGACGTATCAAAAAGGCCCTTTTCCACAGACGCTTCCCCGCAAAGAATCCCACAGGCTGCCGGATGCGATCGGCGACCATGGCGCTCCTGGTTCCTCATGGGAATGCAGGAGCCGGCCGCCGGCGGTGAAATATTTCGCGCCCACGAAACGGATGGTCTTGTTCCGGCATTGGATGCCGGCGGAGATCTCCACGTAGCGGAAACCCGCAGAGGATTTCTTCACCTTCCTGAACTCCGCTTGAATCTGCCGCAGATAGCGGCTCTTCGCAGAAGGCGCAATTCTGCAGACCGCGAGGAATTCTTCCGGCGATTTTCTTGCCAGGCGGTCCGGGTCCAGATAAACGGCATCGCGGTACTTCGTGAAACCGACGAAGGTCCACGATTTTCCCGCCGGGCGGTCGGCGGCGTGCAGCAGGGCTGTCATTGCGAAGATCGCCACCGCCGCTGCGAGGCAGATGCGCACCTTCATTCAAGGTTCCTTCAGCTCTTGCGGCTCGTCTTGACAGTGAAGGAAGACAGGACCTGGCTGACCTTCCTGCTGCTCTTGCATTTGGGGCAGGCGGGCCTCTTCCTGTCGTGTTCGGAAACGGTTGTCGTCACCGAAAATTTCCTGTTGCAGGCCGCGCATCGATATTCGTAGGTCGGCATGGGGTCCTCCTCTGATGAAAGGAAACGAAGAGGCTTTATTGTAGCGACGTTGAAACTCTTGTCAAGAGGAGGATACGCGGGGCGGCAAAACCGGCCGCATTGTCTCTCTACAGAGAGGCCGCAGTCTTGTAAGCGTCCCACACGGCGTCTTTTACCTTGCGCGGTGAGACGCAATCTCCGATCGCATACACCTCGTCGACGACGCCTGCGAGCTCTCCGAGCAACCCATTTTCGGATTTCATGCCGACCGAGACGATGACCGTATCCGTTCTCAGAAAGGACTTCGATCCGTCGCTCGATTTCAGTACCACACCGTCCCCGGTGATGGTTTCCAATTTGCAGTTTGTGAGGATCCTGACATTCCTTTTCCGGAGACCGTCGATGATCATGTCCCGGTTCGCATGGAAAAGTTCCGGCGCCAGTTCGGGGAGCTGTTCGCAGAGCGTGATGCTCCTCGACGGATCGGCCAGCTCATAGGCGAGTTCACATCCCGTAGCACCGCCGCCGACGATGACGGCGGAGGGGCCGATTTCAAGGCCCTTCTCGAGCACCTCCAAAGCCGTGAGACATTTCACGGAACCGCCGACCGGTGTCTGGAAGATTTGCAGCGGTGCGGATCCCGTTGCCAGCAGCACCACATCGGGATTCTCTCTCTTGACGGTTTCCACCGTAACCGCCCTGCCGAGCCTGATCTTGACGTTTTCCTTCCGAACTTGCCGGATCTGGAACCTCAGAAGCCTTTCATAGTCTTTCTTCAAACGGTGCTTGCCGACCGTCTTCAGCAAGCCGCCGAGGCTTGCGCTTTTCTCGAACAGGGTCACACGGTGCCCTCTCATCGCCGCTATGCGCGCCGCTTCAAGTCCTGCCATGCCGCCCCCGATGACCATGATCTTCCTGGGCGCGTTGGTTTTTCGGATCTCCAGCCGTCTCTCGTCACCGCAGGCGGGGTTGACGGCGCAACTGAGATATCTCGACTGGTAAATCCTGCGGAAGCATTCATGGCAACCGACGCAGGGGCGGATGTCTTCTTCCCGTCCGGTTCGGCACTTCTTGACGAACTCGGGATCCGCAAGAAGGGTTCTTCCGATCGCCACAAAATCGGCGTCCCCGTTTTCGAGCACCTGATTGACCAACTGCGGATACCCGAATCTCCCAACGGTAATGACGGGGATACGGACTTTCTTCTTCACCGCCCGGGCCACGTCCACCATGCACCCGGGTTCCTGATACTCTGGAGGGTGAGGCCAATACCAGTTCTCGTAGCAGCCGACATCGACGTGCAGGGCGGCGACCCCTTCCCCTTCAAGGACCTCGGCAATTTTCAGTCCTTCTTCTCTTTCTCTGCCGCCTTCGATGCGGTGCTCCAGTCCATAGCGGTAGACGATGGGGAAATCACTGCCGACCTTCTGCCGGATCTTCCGGATCACCGATAAAGGGAATTTCATCCGCCCCCAGAAATCACCGCCGTAACTGTCCGTTCGCCTGTTCCATAGGGCCGTTTTGAACTGATCCAGAAGGTACCCCTCGTGCCCGTGGAGCTCGATGCCGTCGAATCCGCCCTCTCTCGCGACGAGAGCGGCATGTGCCAGCGCATCGATGAGCCCCTCAATTTCTTCGATGGTCATTTCACGGGCCATTTTGTCAGGGGTCCAGTAGAGAGGGGTTTCGGAAGGTGCGAAGGGGCGATGGCCGGTGATCGCGACCAACGACGGACGATAAACCCTTCCCCATCCCGCCGTAAGCTGCGCAAATATCCTGCAGTTGTGATCGTGTATCCGCTCCGTCAACTGCTTAAGATTTCTTGTCTTGATCAGGTGATCGAATGTGGGAAGAAGCTTGATGCCGTCGGCCTCCCAGGGTTCATATCGATTGGTGGCCAGGCAAAGAGTCGTGAGAATCAAGCCGACGCCGCCACGCGCCCTCTCTTCATAATAATCAATCGCCCGATCGGAAAACAGACCCTCCGAGTTGGTGAGGGCGCCGATTCCCATGGGGGCCATCAGCAGACGATTCTTCACTGTAACCGAGCCGATTTTGCCCGGCCGGAAAATAAACGGATAAGTCGTCATCCCGGATATCCCCTTGCCCTTTCGATTCCTTTCATCCCTTCAATAGATTCATGTCTTTGAATCCCTTTGTGCTTCCAGCCGTATCCATTGTCTTTTACATCCTGTTCGGCAACCACAGGGAGATGATCGGGACAAAGATGATCACGAGCAGGCCGATCCATTCGATGATCAGGAAAGGGACGGATGAATAATATACATCGCTCAACTCCACATTGTCCGGCAGAATGCTCTTCATGTAGAACAAATTGAGGCCGAAAGGCGGGCTGATATACGCCATTTCCAGATTGATCGTATAAAGAATCCCGAACCAAATGGGGCTCAATCCCCAGTTGACGATCAGGGGGAAAAACACCGGCAAGGTGATCAGCATGATGCCGATGGGATCCAGAAACATTCCCAGCACGAACAGGATGGCCATCATAATCAGAATGAGCACCCATTTGTTCACATCGAGGCCGCTGATCATGCTGTAGACGAAGTCCCCCGCACCCGACGTCGTGTAAATGTGGACGAAACACTTCGCGCCGACCACGATCCACATGATCATCGTGGACGTCGTCAGGGTCTCTTCGAGAGATCGGTTGAAGATGTCCCACGTCATTTTCCGGTTCAGGCAGACCACCAGGAACGCCGCAAAGGCTCCGATACCGGCCGCTTCCGTCGGCGTGCAGACCCCGAAGTAGATGACGCCCAAGACAATGACGACGAGACCCAGCGGCGCGGCAATGCTTTTCAGACTGATGATCTTCTCCTTCAAGCTGACTCTCTCCTCGGGCGGAAGAGCGGGGCCGTAGGATGGACGCAGGGCACACAGAATAACGACGTACAAGATAAAGAAACCGGCAAGCATGATGCCCGGCATGATGCCCGCCATGAACAGCTTTCCCACGGACTCGCCTGTGATGCTTCCATAAACGACCATGATGATGCTGGGCGGAATGAGGACCCCCAGAGAACCTCCTCCGATCACCGTTCCGATGGCAAGTTTCCGGTCGTACCCCCTGCCGATCATGGAGGGGAGTGCGATCAGACCCATCGCGACCGTCGCTGCACCGCTGATGCCGGACATGGCCGCGAAAACCGCGCAGATGATGATCGTTCCCATGGCAAGTCCGCCCCGTAGCCCGCCCATCCACTTGTACATGCAGTCATAAAAGCCTTCTGCAATGCCCGAATATTGCAGGTACTTGGCCATGAGGATAAAGAGTGGAATCGCGAGCAGGATATAGCTTTCCCATTCGCCGTTGGCGGTCGTCGCGATGAGGTAGAGGCCCTGGGGCCCCATGTTCCAAAGAGTGAAGAGGACCATGGTTCCGCCGAGGGCAAAAGCGATCGGCATGCCGGTCGTCAACAGAATCACGAGGAGTGAAAAGATGATCAGGGTAATGACAGAAACGCTCATTTTGCCACCTCCTTCTCACGGGAGGAGAAAGAGCCAGACTGCTTCTTCGTCGCCAGCATGTAAAGGTCTCTTGTCACATCCGATGCTACCTGCAGCAGGGTAAGGCCGACGCCGATGAATAGGGCCAGCTTGACCGGCCAGAGAACCGGATCCCATGCGGAGCCGGAAACCTGCATCTCCTGAATCGAGAGAACAAGCTGATTGGTTACGTACTTTAGGAAAAAAAACAGGAAGAGTATGGTAACCGGATAGGTGCAGAGCCGCATCCAGGTCTTGGCCCTGTCGCTCAGATGGATGTACAGCATATCAACGTTCACGAACTTTCCCTTTCGAAGCGTGTAAGCTGCTCCCAAGGCGACAAAAGCGGTCATGAGATAACCGCTCAACTCACCGGCCCAAATGGTCGGCGCATTGAATGCGTACCTCGCCACGACTTCATATGATACGACGAGCATCAGCAAAGCGACAAAGTACATGGCGACCCTGCCGGCAAGATTCGATGCCTTTTCTATGGCATTCATCAAGTGCATTACGATTTTCATGAGTCACCTCGGTTGAAAAATTCCGGGCGCAGCAGCCGCGTGCAGCCGTTCTTTCGGGCGGCCCCATCGGGACCGCCCGAAAGAACTCGATCGGCATTGCCGCACCCGCAGCGGAATCTGTGCGGAATACGGCTATTTCGCCGTCTTCTTGTAATCCTTTAAGAGATCGATAAACTTTTTGGAGGAGGCGGATTTCTTCGCAGCCTCATCCCAAATGGGTACCGAAGCGGCCTCAAATGCGGCCATGGTCTTGTCCGACAGACGGATGACCTTCA
>CAZDLM010000091.1:0-7491 GCA_964506465.1 uncultured Syntrophaceae bacterium | reverse complement strand
CTTCCGGTTCATGATCGGTCTGATGATGGAGGACGTGACCGTGCCGGGCATACAGGTAAAGGGATACACATTGACGACGCCGTTGCAGCCCCGGCGCACATATTCGAGGATTCCTGAAATGCTGAGACAGGACTCGGTTCCCAGGTCAAAGGAATAGAGGTTGTCTTCCTGAAGGATCTCGTCCAGGTGGCGGATCCTGTGATCCCGGGCCGGGATCAGAAGAGGTTTGGCCCTCTTGTAGATCTGGTCCTGCCGGTAGTGCTGATAAAGAAGTTTCGCACCGTGGGAGAGCATCTTCCCGAAGCAATCCCCGATCCTGTCCGCACGAAGCTGTTTGAGACCCAGGCGAAGGCCGGTCTTGGCCTCTTTCATCCGTTCATAGGCCGTGTAATTGAACCACTCCGCAATGGAAGCGTTCACGACCTCTGCGCCGTGCTTTTCGAGCAGCCGGATGACGTCCTGGTTGGCCTGCACATGGGTTCTCAGGAAGATTTCTCCCACGATCCCGACCAGAGGTTTCTGTTTTATGCCGGGGTCGATGATCTCTTTCCCTTCGCGTACGATCTCCGACAGCCGGTCGAGAATCCGCCTGAAATCCTTTCCCGCTCCGTACCGCTCGAAGGCCTCAAGCATGGCGCCGGCGGCCCTTTCAATAAATTCGTCCGCCATTCCCTGCCGCCTTTCATAGGGCCTCACGCGCCAGAGCAGCCTGTCGAGCACGTCCGATACGACGACGGAACAATACGCGACCTTGCGAAAATCCCCGATCTTCTTCGCGTCGAACATTCCGGCGAAGGCATAGGAGTCCTTGGAGGTGATCGATGCGATTTTCAGATTCTTCAGTCCGGGGAAAGAGTCGAGCACGATGCGCTGGTACTTGTTGTACATCCCGAAACGGCAGGGACCCTCCGCCTCGGGCATGAAGTAAATGTAACGGTCGGGATCAAAGTCCTTGCCCAGCCGTTCCTGCTCTTTCTTGAGATACAGCAGAATATCGCCGGTCGTCACCTGGCAGGGGAAACACTCTTTGCCGGACGTAAAGGCTTTTCCCAGATCCAGGCCCTGATACGTGTCCATGAGCACGGCGTCGACCCCGAAACTCCTGAAGGTTCCCGCCAGGAGACTCGCCCCGATCCGCGTCATCTGGGGAATGAGGAAGGTCTTGTCTTTCAGTCTGAACTGTCCGACGTTTTCCGACAGGGAATGAAAGGTCTGCCGTTTTTCCGCTTCCATGGTCGCCTCAGCTCGACAATTTCCGACGGGCGAGGGAATCCCCGCGTTTCCGCATGGCGTGCTCGATCACGTTCCGGAAGGCTTCGAGCCGCGTCATCACCCCGGCCACGGCGCTGTGCTCATCCAGCTCGAGAATCAGGTAAGGCTTCTCCTGCATGACATGCTTGTAGAAGTGCTCGAGAAAGGAATCGGCGCCGCAGCTGAAATTGGTGAGGTGAAGCCCGAAGGCATGGGGAAGGCTTCTGATGAACTTTGCCGTCCTCAGGATTTGCGCTCCAAGACCCCAGTACATGTCCGGAAAGTCGCTGAGATCGACGGAAGACACGTCCAGAAGGTCCATGGGCACGGCCGCGATCCCGATCCCGGCCAGATTGCGCCCCAGCCGCAGGTTCAGCCTTTCATCATAGAGATTGTAGGGTCTGCCCGTCACCACCACCATCGGTTCGTTGGGATCGTGGGATTCGAGGAACTGCCGCCCCTTCCGGAACAGAGCCACGTGAAGTTGATTCTGCTTCTCCAGGGCGACCTCCAGGGCTTCCCTGATCTGGCGACGGCTTCGACCGATTTTGGCTGCCGTCTGCTCCGTCAGCTCCAGGGCGAGCGTGGAAAGGTCGTGCTTGAGGTGGAGAACCGGATTCAGGACGCGTTCCATATCCATGCCGAGGGCAGCGCGCGCCATGTAGAAGTTCGCCTGAACCAGGGGGCAGGTAAATCCGGTCTCCCGTTCCACCGGCGTCGGCATGGTGATGATGCTGGGAAGGAAGAGGAAGCGCGTCTTTCCCAGAAGTTCCTTTACATGGCCGTGCGACACCTTGATGGGGTAACAGGTTTCCGCCGTCATGGATTCAATGCCTGAACTCGAGATGCGGCTGTTGGTGGGGGGCGTCAGAACGAGACGATACCCGAGCCGGTCGAAGAAGTGGGCCCAGAACACGCCGGTCTGGAGCGAGTACAGGGATCTCTGCATCCCCACCGTCGGCCGCCCGTCCGCCTCCATCAACGGGCCTTCGCCGAGTTCTTCGAAAGCTCCCGACATGGCGGCCGCCCAGATCTCCTCGCGGACCTTGAAGAGGTTTTCCCGCTTCCTGCCGCCGCTCCGGATCACCTCGTGGCGGCCGCATTCTCCTCCCCAGATGCTCTTGCGGCCGTCGAAGTTGTAGATCTTGAGCTTGCACTGATTGTGGCAGTTGGGATCCGCCCGGCACACCTTCTCCGTATAGTCCATCCGATCGCCGATGGCGCTGGCCAGCCCCCGGAAAGCGCTCGTCTTTCGTCTCTCCATGGTGAACTGTTCCTGGAGACAGACGGCCGCCCCGAAGGCGCCGAGCACTTCCCGGTGCTTCGGGACGATCAGGCCGCGCCCCAGCACATTTTCAAAGGCGGCCACCACGCCCTTGTTGAGGGACGGTCCGCCCAGGAACATGACGCGCTCGCCGATCCTCCTCTTTCCCACAACGCGGTTGAGATAATTGTGAACAATGGCATAACAGAGACCGCCGATGAGGTCCTCCCGGAACGCGCCCTGCTGGTGGTAGGAGACGAGATCCGACTCCATGAATACCGTGCAGCGCTCCGCCAGCTTCACGGGCCGGTCCGAGGACAGGGCGATTTCCTGAAACTCGCCAACGATGTTGATGCCGTGCTTGTTGGCCAGCTCATGGAGAAAGCTTCCGGTGCCGGCGGCGCAGACCTTGTTCATGTCGAAGTCCAGGGGATTCGCATGACTGATGGAAATGTACTTGGAATCCTGTCCCCCGATTTCGATGATCGTGTCAACGGTGCAGTCGATCTCCACGGCGCCGCGAGCATGAGCCGTGATCTCGTCCAGGACCAGATCCGCATTCAGAAAGTCGCCCACCACATTTCTTCCCGAGCCCGTCGTCGCGACTCCGAGAATTTTCACGCGGTCTCCCAGGACATCGCCGACCCTTTTCAGCAGTTTCTGGGTGACCTCGATGGGTTTCCCCTGGGTGTGGACGTAATGCTTGTCGATGATCCGCCGGTCTTCCGTGACGACGGCATACTTCGTCGTCGTGGAACCGATATCCATGCCCAGATAAACGGGTACGTTCCTTCCGAAGGCCGCCCGGTCCAGGGAGTTGTCTTCGGGGAAGCGGGTCTTCCGGAGCTCGAGCCTCGGCGCAACCGGGATCTTTTCCTGATCCGCAGGATTCCTGCCCTCCAGCGCCTCCAGGTTCAGTGAATTTTTCGTTCCGCACTCCAGCGCGCGGAGCGCGACACCGAGCGCCCCTGCGGACGTGCTGTGCGGCGGTACGATGAGCTCCGGGAAATAGGCCCGGAAGGCCCGCACCTGCAGTTCGTTGAGCGACAGACCGCCGATGAAGAGAATCGGATTCTCCAGGACCCGGCCGGAAACGATAGTGCTCATATAGTTCCGGGCGTTCCCGACGTGAAGGCCGTAGATGATGTCCTGCAGCCGCTCCCCCTTGTTTTGGAGGTGAATCATGTCCGACTTGGTGAACACCGTACACCGGCAGGCGACGCCGGCCGGCGTGTCGCTCCGGGAGCCGAGGCGGATGAAGTCCCTCAAGGTCCGGTCGATCTCATCCGGCGAGGCATCCTTTTCAGGAGAGTAGATCGCGGTGGCCAGTCTCTGGGCCTGCTGATCGATAAAGGACCCCGTCCCGGACGCGCAGGGGCCGTTGGTGTTGAAGTAGTCCAGTTCCCATCCCTTTGTGTCATGACGGATCTGGAAAAGCGCCGTGTCCTGACCGCCCATGCTGATGATGCTTCTTGCATCCGGTCTCAGATAGAGCGAGCCCAATACCTGGCTGATCGTCTCGAATTCATAGAAGCCGCCCGTCCTTTCGCCGATCTTCCGGCCGTGGTTTCCCGTAAAGGCAAAGGCGGAGATATTCTCCCGTCCCAGGCGCTCCTGCAAGTTCCGAATCAGGCAGCAGGTTTCCTGCTCCACGCGGCCGAAGTGGCGTCTGTAAGGCGCCTCATAGAGGATCTTCCTGTTCGCATTGATGGCGATCGCGTTGAGGCTGACCGATCCCGCGTCGATTCCCACGTAGCAGCGTTCGCTCTCCATCGTTCTTTCCGTTCGGCGTCGCCGAAGACCGTGCGGGCCGTTTCTCTGCGCCTGGAACAGCCCGGTTCCATTCCCGTGCTGAACAAGGAACGGTAACTGTAATGTATTATCGGGACTTCCGAAAATCTTCAAGGCCAATCCTGCAGCGAGCGCAATCCCGCGGTACCACGCGGGATTGACGAGCGAATGAAAGACCCAGTCTCCTCCTTGGGGATCGGCGATCCTCCGGATTTTTCCCCGGAGGTGAGGCCCATCCTGCAGCGAGCGCAATCCCGCGGCACCGGCGCTGGGATTGCGCTTCCGCTTTGCTTTGACATTTGCCGGAGATTGCTCTACGAATGAGCCGTCGCGACGACGGGAGCTCCCGGACGGGCATCCGGGGCGGAAACGGATTCTGAAACTCTTCCGAGGGCTTGCAGGAAACGGACAGTCGTCAGGCGAAGGTTCTATCGGGTCAATTCATGAAGAATATCGTCCTGGTCTTCCCTCGCGCACGTGAGAGCGTATGGAACATGCGGCTCGCCCTGGATGTCCTCGGCAAGCGGGCGTTCATTCCGCCATTGGGACTGGCCACGCTCGCCGCACTGACCCCGTCCCGGTACCGTGTGACTCTTGTCGACGAGGCGATCGCCCCGGTCGATTTTTCCATGCCCTGCGACCTCGTCGGTGTGGCGGGATACACCTTCAACGCCGCGCGGATGCTGGAAATAGCCCGATCCTTTCGCAAAAAAGGAGTATTGGCGGTGGCGGGCGGCCCCTACTGCACGACGGACACGGAAACCTGCCGCAGAGAATTCGACGTCGTGTTTGCGGGAGAGGCGGAACGGACCTGGCCCCGCTTCCTGGAGGAGTGGGAGCAGGGATGCCACGCGCCGCTTTATGACGAGCGGGACTTCGTGGACATGGCGGCCTCCCCTCCGCCGCGGTGGGACCTCGTGGACCTGAGCCAGTACACCAGCGGCATCGTTCAGACCACCCGCGGATGCATGTACGACTGCGAGTTCTGCGACGTGGTGGCGCTGAACGGACGCGCGGTCCGCACCAAGGCCGTTGAAGCTGCGGAAGGGGAGGTCCGGGAACTGATACGCCGGGGCATTTCCACCATCTGGATCGCGGACGACAACGTCACGGCCGACATCGCGCACGCAAAGAGGCTGCTCTCGCGGCTTGCAGCGGTCAACCGTTCGCTGCGGCGGCCGGTGCGGTTCATCACCCAGATCACCGCGGACAGAACGGCGGACGCCGAACTTCTTTCCCTATTGAAGGCGGCAAACGTCTATGCCACGCTGATCGGCATCGAATCGGCCAACCGCGAAAGCCTGATCGAGACCGGCAAATGGCAGAACGTAAGGACGTCCCTCGCAGAAGCGGTGCGGAAGGTGCAGGCGCAGGGCATCTACGTCGTGGGAGGGATGATCGTGGGGTTCGACGCGGACGACAGGAATGTCTTCAGCGCGCAGGAGCGTTTCATCGCCGAGACGGGCCTGCTCCTCCCGGTGATCTCGATGCTCAAGGCGTCCAAAGGCACGCGGCTGTGGAAGCGATTGTCCGCAGAGGGGCGGTTGACGGACGGGGACGACGGGGACTTTTATTCCGCCTGCAACTTCACTCCCCGCAACATGACGCGCGAGGAGTTGGAAACGGGTTACCGGCGTCTCCTGGAAACGGTGTTCGGGTACCCGCATTCCCTCAAGCGATTCCAAAAGTTCGTGGAACAAAGCGCCGCCGCCGGCCGCGCAGCGGAGGGAGAGGCGCTTTCACTGAAAGACATCGCCTCGGGGCTGCGGGTCGCGCGGCATTTCCTGTTCCGGGCCGGGCGCGAGGCGAGGCGGTTCTTCCTGAAGGGGCTCTATGCCGGATCGCGGAACGGTATGCGCGGCGTTGCGGCGTTTGCGGAAACGGCGGTGTGGCTGGAGTCGCACCGCTCTTGCCTGCTGAAGGGGAAAGCCGCGTTGCACGGAGGGCAGTGAAATTGCCGGTGCCGCCGCGCACCGGCGCGTACCGCGGAGGTTGCGGGCCGCAAAGCAATTCTCCTGCAGGAGTCCACGTTACTTTTTGAGAACGTCTCGAACCTCGCCGGTCAATTGCGGAATCAGCTCGGGATGCCTGTCCGTCAGAATGACGCTGATCCCCGCCTTGAGCTCGTCCATGACAAACCCTTCCTTGGGAATTCCTGTCGGACCCTTTTCTCCGATGGGAGTGCCATGACACCGCAGGCAGGAAACATTGTTGATGTAAACGGGTTTGCTGATTCTCACGGCGCCATGATCCTTTTCGATGAATTCCGCGTCCCGCGCATAGCCTGGCTTGTTGATCTTCTCCAGGGCGGCGAGCTCCCACTTGTCGGCGATGTTGAACGGCGTGCCGGCCAGATAATCGCCTTTGGGGCGTGACGCCTGCTTGATATAGACCCCCGTCTTCTTCATGAAGGGGACCGTCCAGGCCTTGGTAAAGACGGCCGGAAGAAGCTTGAATTCCTTGGTCCTCAGAACTCCATCGCCGTCTCTGTCGAAAGCCGCCTGGTTTCCGGCGATTCCGGCACGGCCGGCATAGACGACATGAGCCAGATACAGGACGATTTGCCTTTCATCGGTCGTCTGGAAATCGCTCTTGATGTTGCGCTGAGCAAGCTGTTTGGCGAATCCGTTCTCGATGCCCTCCACGAATTTGGAGGGCGTCAGGCGGTCGCTCTTGAACGTGCCGTCGGCATTCCTGTTGATTTCAGATTGCCTGGATTCGATTACTTCCCGCATGCACGCGTAGGCTTCCGACAGATAAAACGCTGCATTCCTGCTCTTCGCAGAAACGCCGGCGGCCTGTGCCGCCGCACAATTCGCTGCTGTGCTGAAGATGGCGAGACATAAGACCGATGCCAGCAATTCTTTCATAAATCCCCCTTTTTATTGAAGATCATGAAATTCCCGTGGAATTTTCTTCCGATTCCGGATCCATGGATGATTCGATGCTCATCTCGGGGTGTCTCTGGAGTGTTGAAATTTCCATCCCCCCTGCTGTCGGAAGCGGGTGGTGAAATCTGCGAAATGCAGCCGACGGCTTTCTGCAGGATCATGAAAAGATTCGCAAAAGATTTGGGTGCCATTAAGTGGCAGATATCGCCCTTGTGTCAAGAAGAATCTGGAGAACTTTGGTTAAAAGGCCTCCCGATTTTTGGGGTGCGGAAAGGAACGGGAGTCTTGCCTGTG
>CAZDLM010000090.1:314-7637 GCA_964506465.1 uncultured Syntrophaceae bacterium | reverse complement strand
TCCTCCAGCGAAATGTTCGGCTCCGCCCCGCCTCCCCAGAGTGAGGCCACGCCCTTTCAGCCGCAGAGCCCCTACGCGGCGGCCAAGGTTTACGCCTACTACCTCGCCCGCAACTACCGGGACGCCTACAAGATATTCGCCTGCAACGGGATCCTGTTCAATCATGAATCCCCGCGCCGCGGCGAGACTTTCGTGACGCGCAAGGTGACGCGTGCGGCGACCCGGATCAAGATGGGCCTTGCGGATCGCCTCTTCCTCGGCAATCTCGACGCCAAGCGCGACTGGGGATTCGCGGGAGACTACGTCGAGGCCATGTGGCTCATGCTTCAGCAGGACAAGCCGGACGATTACGTGGTCGCGACGGGTGAAACCCATTCCGTCAAGGAATTCGTCGAGGCCGTTTTCCGGAAACTCGACCTCGACTACAAGGAATTCGTCCGGATCGACCGCCGCTACTTCCGTCCGACAGAAGTGGACGTCCTCCTGGGAGATGCCGATAAGGCGAGACGCATGCTCGGCTGGAAACCGAAGGTAAGCTTCGACGGGCTGGTCGACATGATGGTGGCCGCTGACCTGGAGCTGGCCAAGAAGGAAAGAACGCTGCTGGATGCCGGCTACGGCGCCGCCTGCAGCCGGCGCGTGCTGTAGCCTCGTACGATGCCGCCGCGCGCGCCTCGGCCGCCGGAACCAACAGGAAGGGGATTCTCGATGAAAGACAAACGCGTCACCGTGACGGGGGGAAAAGGATTCCTCGGCACGCACCTCTTGAAGAAATTGCGGGACCGCGGCTTCAGCGATATCGCCGTGGCGGACTTGCCGGAGCTCAATCTCACGCGGATCGAGGACATCCGGCGATTGTATGACGAGCAGAAACCCGACATCGTAATTCACCTGGCAGCCAAGGTCGGCGGCATTGGATACAACCGCGAGAACCCCGCGACGCTGTTCTATGACAACCTCATCATGGGGACGCAGTTGATGCACGAGGCGTGGCTCCACCGGATCGACAAGTTCGTTGCGATCGGCACGATCTGCGCCTACCCGAAGTTTACGCCGGTCCCCTTCCGCGAGGAGGATCTCTGGAACGGCTATCCGGAGGAAACGAACGCTCCCTACGGACTGGCGAAAAAGATGATGCTGGTCCAGGCCCAGGCGTACCGGCAGCAGTACGGATTTCACGCCATTTTTCTTCTGCCCGTGAACCTGTACGGGCCGGGCGACAACTTCGATCCCCGTTCGTCCCACGTGATCCCCGCCCTGATCAAGAAATGCGTCGACGCCGTGGACCGGAGGGAAGACCGCGTCGTCGTCTGGGGAACGGGAAATGCAACACGGGAGTTCTTTTACGTCGAGGATGCCGCCGAGGCGATCGTGCTGGCAGCGGAAAGGTACGACAAGAGCGATCCGGTCAACATCGGTCCAGGCTTTGAGATCTCGATCCGTGACCTCGTAACCCTGATCGCCGAATTGACCGGTTTCCGCGGCAGGATCGAATGGGATGCGACGCAGCCCGACGGCCAGCCGCGCCGCATGCTGGATACCGGGCGCGCCTTCCGGGAGTTCGGTTTCAAGGCGGTGACGGATTTCCGGCAGGGACTGGAAAAGACGATCGCCTGGTACAGGAATTCCCGGCGGATGACCTCCGGTCAGCCTTGATGGGCATCGTTTTTCGTTGACTTTCGGCACCGCACATGATACAGGGGCGCCCATCCGATGGATAAGGACGCGAAGAAGTCTTTCGTCCAATTGGCCTACGCAAGCAGCGTGGGCATCGCCATGGTCCTGATGGTCTTCGGAGGGCTGTACTTTGGCGCTTACCTGGACGGAAAGTTCGGCACGGGTCCGTACCTGACCCTGATCTTCCTGATCCTTGGGATCGCTGCAGGGTTCCGGAACGTCTACGTCCTGATCAAGAGGTACTTTGCGGACGATCAGCCCCTCATCACGGGCTTACGAAATGAACCGCATCCCAAAAGACCCGCTCCAAAAAAGGCTTGAATGGACCGCTTGGCTCGTCCTGGGCTTGTGTTTTCTTGCCGGCCTGATCCTGGTTTCCGAAAGGTTCGCCTTCGGCGTTCTTCTGGGCGGTCTTATCAGCATTGTCAATTTCCATTGGCTCCATCGCGACTTGAAGAAGGTGTTTCTGAGCCGATCCGGCGCGGCGTCCCGGTCGTCCGTCCTGTGGAGATACTATGTGCGCTTCGCCGTGACCGGGGTGGCCCTCTACTTCATCATCACGGGCGATCTTGTCAACGTGATCGGTCTTCTGATCGGTCTTTCGGTGGTCATCATGAATATCGTCCTGAACGTCGTCATGATGCTGCTGTCAAAAAAAAACTCGATTGAGGAGGTCCCGACAGACTGATGCATCCCGTACTGTTTCTCGAAAATCATTATGTCCCGGCTCAGGTCATGTACGCCTGGTGCGTCATGGTTATTCTGGCGCTGTGCTCCTACCTGGCCACCCGCCGCCTGAGCCTCTACCCCGGGCGCATGCAGAACGTCATGGAGGTGATCGTGAGCGGTTTCGACGGTCTGCTCACGGAAACCATGGGACCCCACGGGCGCAAGTTCTTCCCGCTGATCGCGACGCTGGGGCTCTACATTCTTTCGTCGAACCTCATCGGACTCATTCCGGGGTTCGAATCTCCGACGGCCAATCTCAACACCACGGTTTCGATGGCGGTCGTCGTCTTCGTCATGACTCACATCGTGGGCATCCGCGTCCACGGCATGAAGTATGTGAAGCAGTTCATGGGGCCCGTCTGGTGGCTCACGCCGCTTATGATGCCGATCGAGATCATCAGCCACCTTTCCCGGCCGCTCTCCCTGTCCGTTCGACTCTTCGGAAACATCATGGGTGAGGATATCGTCCTGGCCGTCGTTCTTCTTCTGGTCCCGCTCCTGGTGCCCCTGCCGGTCTTCGCGCTGATGATCTTCACCTCCGTCATCCAGACACTCGTCTTCATGCTGCTGGCCATGATGTACATCGCCGGCGCCATGGAGGAACATCACTAGGAACGAAGATCCCGGCGACGGGCCGGCTCGGTTCAAAAGAAAAAAGGGGCGGAAGAAAATTCTTCCGCCCCTTCATTTTTTCCCGAAGCCACCGGCTATTTCTTCTTCTTGCCGCTCAGGTACTCATGGATCGCCTTGGCCGCTTTCCGTCCCGCCCCCATGGCCAGGATGACCGTCGCGGCGCCGGTGACGATGTCTCCGCCGGCGTAAACGCCGGAGCGGCTCGTCTCGCCGCTTTCACCCTTGGTGATGATGTAGCCCCACTTGTTGACTTCCAGTCCCGGGGTCGTGGCGGGGACGATGGGGTTGGCATTCGTCCCGACCGCGACAACGACCGTATCCACATCGATGAGGAATTCCGATCCCTTGATCGGAAGAGGCCGCCGGCGCCCGGAGGCATCCGGTTCACCCAGTTCCATCTTCTGGCATTTGATCGCCTTCACCCAGCCCTGCTCGTTGCCGATGTATTCGACGGGGTTGGTCAGGAGCTTGAACTGCACGCCCTCTTCCTTGGCATGATGGACTTCCTCGATCCTGGCCGGCATCTCGACTTCCGTACGCCGGTAGATGATATAGGCATTGTCCGCCCCCAGACGGAGCGCCGTGCGGACGGAATCCATGGCGACGTTGCCGCCGCCGATGACGGCGACATTCTTGCCGCGCACGATCGGCGTCGCATACTCCGGAAAGCGATAGGCCTTCATCAGGTTGGAGCGGGTCAGATACTCGTTGGCCGAATAGATGCCGCTGAGATTCTCGCCCGGTATGTTCATGAAGACCGGCGCCCCCGCGCCGACCGCCAGGTACACCGCCTCGTACCCTTCCGCGAACAATTCATCCACGGTCTTGTAGCGGCCGATGAGGGCGTTGACCACGATCTTCACGCCGAGCCCTTTCAGGTAATCGACTTCCGCTTCCACGATGGCCTTGGGAAGCCGGAATTCGGGAATTCCGTATACGAGAACGCCGCCCGCCTTGTGCAGGGCTTCGAAGATCGTCACCCCGTATCCCAGCTTCACGAGGTCGCTCGCGATCGTGAGTCCCGAGGGACCCGCGCCGACGATGGCGACCTTCTGGCCTTTGGACGGAGCCGGCTCGGGGATGCTGACCTTGCCTGTATTCCTCTCATAGTCCGCAGCGAAGCGTTCCAGCCTTCCGATCGCCACGGGCTCCCCCTTTTTGCCGAGAATGCAGACCTTCTCGCACTGATCTTCCTGGGGGCACACACGTCCGCAGACCGCCGGCAGACTGTTGGTCGTCTTCAGGACGCGCGCCGCACCCACGAAATCCCCTTCCACGATCTTCCGGATGAACCCGGGAATATCGACGTCCACCGGACAGCCGGCCACGCAACCAGGCTTCTTGCACTGGATGCAGCGCTTGGCTTCGGTAATCGCCAGTTCTTCCGTGTAGCCGAAAGGCACTTCATTGAAATTCCGGACCCGATCCCTCGGGGCCTGCTCAGGCATTTTCTGTCGGGGTACCTTCACTTTTTTTTCCTTATTTTCCATGGCATTCACACCTGTATGCGTCATAGCATTGTTTTTCCTGCTCGCAGTACATCCGCAGGCGCTTGGTCAGCAGATCAAAGTCGACTTCATGGCCGTCGAATTCCGGTCCGTCAACGCATGTGAATTTTGTCTTCCCGGCCACCGCCACACGGCACGCGCCGCACATCCCTGTGGCATCGACCATAATGGCGTTCAGGCTGACGATCGTCTTGATGCCGTAGGGCTTCGTCTGGTTGCTGAGCACCCTCATCATGGGAACGGGGCCGATCGCGTAGATCCGGTCGATTTTTGTTCCCTTGTCGATGAGGTTCTGCAGAACGGTGCTGACGAAGCCGTGAAACCCGTAGCTGCCGTCATCGGTCGCCACATGAAGTTCGTCGCTGGCTTCCTTCATCTCCTTCTCCAGAATCAGCAGATCCTTGGTCCTGGCGCCGATGATGGAAATGACGCGGTTTCCCGCCTTCTTCAGTGCGACCGCCAGAGGGTAGACGACGCCGACGCCTACGCCGCCGCCGATGCAGATGACCTGGCCGAAATTCTCGATTTCCGTGGGATTGCCGAGCGGGCCCTGAACATCCATGATCTCATCGCCCGCCTTCATCCGGGCCATGACCGCAGTGGTCTTTCCCACCACCTGGTAGATGATCGTGATTGTTCCCTTCCCGGCATCGGAATCGACGATCGTAAGCGGGATACGCTCTCCCCTTTCGTCAACCTTCAGGATGATGAACTGGCCCGCCTTCCGCTTTCTCGCGATTTCCGGCGCTTCGATCACCATCTTGACCACGCTGTCCGAAAGATCCGTTTTTTCAAGAATCTTATTCAAGGTTCGCATCTCCTGTTCAAATTTGAGGTCCCGTTCTTCTACCCGAAACCGAGCCCCTGTGCCAATACTTTTTTTACTCTACGACATGCGCGGCAAATCCCTCCGACACATGGACAGCACCGGCCGCGTCCACAACCATGGCATGGACATCCGGCATCTCCCGCACGCGGCGCATCGTTTCCTGCGGTCCCAATACAAAGAAACCCGTCGAAAGGGCGTCTGCGGTGACGCCATCGGCCGCAAGGACCGTCACACTCTGGCAGGACGCTGCAGGGAATCCCGTGCGCGGATCCAGAATATGGTGGTATCTCCGGCCATCCTTTTCGAAATATTGTTCATAATCGCCGGAGGTCGCAACCGCCGCCCCCTGGAGTCTCAGGCGACGGAGAATTTCGCCCTTTTTCCTGGGGTGCTGAATGCCGATCGTCCACTCCCCGCCCGTCGACCGGATCTCGCCGCCTCCGTCGACCAGGGCTTCCGTTATGCCTTCCCGCTTCAGAACCGCCACAGCGCAATCCACGGCATAGCCGGGGATGATCGCCCCGAAATCGAATTGCACGGGAACCGCCCTCTGAACCCGGCCTTCTTCCCGGAGGCGGACGTGACGCCATCCGGATCTCTTCATGGACTGCTGGAGCCTCCCCGCCGGAGGCACATCCGGTTTCCCGCCGCGGAATCCCCAGGCATCGCTTACCGCACCCACACCGGCATCGAAAGCCCCGGCCGTGCTCTTCCAGAACGCATCACATTGCCGCATGACGGCGTAGACTTCCGGTGAAGCTGGAAACGACGTTGATGCTGACGAATTGATGATCCCGATCGGACTCTGGGGGTCGTAACTGTTGAAAAGGGCCTCCACCCGCCGGACTTCGGCGGAGGCCATCGCCATGGCCGCTTCGGCCTTTCCCCTTTCCGCGTGCCGTACCTGGATCTCGACGACCGTGCCCAGCGCGAAGTACGATTGTTTCAACGTCTGGGGCCGGGCCGCCTCCTTCCGGGAGAGGGAAAATCCAACCGCGAAAAGAACGGCAAAAATCGTGATGCCGAGGAAAAATTTCTTCATGGCCGGCGTCGGACCGGGAATCCGGACAAGCGCCTCAGGCCGCCTCGACGCGGATCAGAACCCGGTTCGGGGCGCAGGCAATCAACTGTCCCTCACGCGAGATGGGGCCCAGATGCCGGCAAAGCTGGTTCCGGCAGCTTGCAGAATGCACGGAGACCATCCCATCGGCGATCGTGATGCCGGTCTTGCCGTGCGCGCCTTCCACCGCGATGGTGCGGGAAGAGGCCGTAAGGGGCATCCGGTCGAAGATCCCCTTTTCACTCTCGATCACGACAAAGCGTTCCGCTCCTGCAAAAAGGGACACCGGCCCGCGGAGGCGGCCCTCCGCTGAAAAGAAGTGCGTCGCCGTCTTTCCACGAAGCCTGCTGCGTAACTCCGCCATGGCCACCGTGAAGTCGGAATCCGGCCGATAGACGCCGGTCCGCGCATCCGCCACGAGGATATCCGCCGGCACTCCCTGAGACAGCGAAGTCATCCGGAAGACAACGGGCCCCTCAAAACGCTTTCCCGAACGCTCGTCGGCAACGGCCGCCCGGCTGCCCGCCAGAATGCTCTCTTTCCAGGGCGACGCCGCCAGAACCACCGGCTGGCCCGCAACTCCAGCCCTCCGGGAAAAAATCGTCGCAAGATCCGTGACCGTCTCCCGGTCCGCCGGCAGGAACCCGGAAATCGAGAAATGGTCCTCCTCTGCGGGAGCCGTCCATTTTCCCGTCGTATAGCCCGCACCCAATGCAGCGGCGGCGAGTCCCGTCATCCTGAAAAAATCGCGGCGCGTTATCATCAATCGATCCTCCTCATCCCCTTCAACCTCCCGAGCCCATTTCGCTCCCAGTGGTCGAGGGCGATCTTCGCTTCTGTGTTATCTCGCCCCCGCCGCCGTGCTCTGTCCGGCGGACGAGGGTCTT
>CAZDLM010000090.1:0-304 GCA_964506465.1 uncultured Syntrophaceae bacterium | reverse complement strand
CCTACGACTGCACGATACACTTCGTCGGGCACTTCTCGATGGCCGGTTCGCAAGACACGCCGGTCTTCGCATAATCGACTGAGGCCAGGTTGTCCGTCACCTTGAAGACGTCCGCAACCTGCTTGACGCAGAGTTTGCAGCCGATGCAGCCCACGGGGCAGATCTTCCGCACCACGGCTCCGGAATCCCGCGAGGAACAGGCGACGGCGATCTTGAAATCATAGGGCCGGAGCGAGATGATCTTGCGCGGACAAACGGCGATGCACTTGCCGCAACCCGTGCATTTCTCGGGATCGATGAAAGG
>CAZDLM010000089.1:0-7747 GCA_964506465.1 uncultured Syntrophaceae bacterium | reverse complement strand
ATTTCTTTTGAAAACGAGAAATTTGTGATAGATTCTCCGCATTCACGCAACAATCATTTCCGGTTCTCATCCGTTCAAGGCAAGATCGTTCCACCGCCCGGGCTGCAACAGGGCGAGCGGTTCAGACGCAGGATTCGCATCTGCAGAAGGGAAGGGGACAGACATCTATGGATATCAGGGTTGCATCTGCTGCGGGAAAGCCTGGGGTGAACATCGTGCGGATCACGGGCCGCCTGGAAACGGCGACCTGCGCGGCGGCGGAGCCGGTCATCCTCGATGCGCTGGAGAAGAGCGCCGACGGCGTGATTCTGCATATGGCGTCGCTGGACTTCATCAGCAGCGCAGGGCTGAGAATCATGATCATGCTCATCAAGAAGGCCTCGGCCGACGGAAAGAAGATCGCCCTGGTCGGCGTTCAGCCGGCGATTTACAAGATCTTCAAGGTCTCGGCCATGGACAAGTTCTTTCGCTTCTTCGAAGACGACGGCGAGGCTGTCCGCCAGTTGTGGCCGTAGTCTTCCCCATACCGCCGGGCATGCCGCAGCGGAGACGCAAGGAGGATCCCCTTGGTAAGCAAGAGTGACGCCGAACAGACGCCGGACGTCCGGGCAAAGGCCGATGAACTGGTCGGGCAGGCCCGGGAGGCCGCAGCCCTCTTCACGCAGTACGATCAGGAAGCGGTGGACAAGATCGTCGCCGCCGCCGCGAGGGCGGGCGCCGCGCGGCGGATCGAACTGGCCCGCATGGCGGTCCAAGAGACGGGCATGGGCCTGATCGAGGACAAGGTCATCAAGAACCTCTTCGCCACGGAATACATCTACAACGACATCCGCGACCGCAAGACCGTCGGCCTGATCAAGGACTGCCGGGAGACGGGGATCATGGAATTCGCCGAACCTCTCGGCGTCATCCTGGGCATCACCCCCGTCACCAATCCCACTTCGACGGCCATGTTCAAGTGCCTGATCGCCCTCAAGACGCGCAATACGATCATCATCAGCGCGGCCCGCAACGCCCTGAAGAGCACGATCGAAGCGGCGAAGACCATCTACGAGGCGGCGCTGGCGGCGGGCGCACCCGACTACTGCATCCGCTGGGTGGAGGAATCGTCCCGCGAAATGACGCACACCCTCATGTCGCACCCCAGCCTTTCGCTGATTCTGGCCACGGGCGGCATGGGCATGGTGAAGGCGGCCTACGGATCGGGAACGCCCGCCATCGGCGTCGGACCGGGAAACGTCCCCGTCTACATCGAAAAGAGCGCCGACGTCAAAGCCGCGGTCAACGACATTCTCCTCAGCAAGACCTTCGACAACGGGATGATCTGCGCTTCCGAGCAGGCCGTTGTCGTGGACCGCGAAATCCGCCGCGCGGTTGTGGACCGGTTCCGTTCGCAGGGCGCCTGTTTTCTCACTCCGGCCGAGACGGCCAAGGTGGCGGCGGTGGTGATCGACGCGGAGCGGCAGAGCATGTCCCCGAAGGTGGTGGGACAGAGCGCCCGGCGCATCGCCGAGCTGGCGGGGATCACCGTGCCCGACAATACGCGCCTCCTGATGGCGCCCCTCAAGGGCGTGGGCGACGACTACCCGCTTTCCCGCGAAAAGCTCTGCCCCGTCCTCGGGTTTTACACGGTCCGCAACCTGGAGGAGGGCGTGAACGTCTGCCAGGACATCCTCTACTTCGGGGGCCTCGGCCACACGGCGTCCATCGCCTCGCAGGACCCTGCGGCCATCCGGGAATTCAGTGAGACCGTCAACGCCGGGCGCATCCTCGTCAACTCCCCGTCGGCCCAGGGGGGCATCGGCGACATCTATACCCGGCTTCACCCCTCATTGACCCTGGGCTGCGGCGCCGGCGGGCAGAACAGCACCACGGACAACGTGACCGTTGACAACCTCATCAACATCAAGCGGGTGACGAAGCGTATGGTCAACATGAAATGGTTCCGGGTTCCACCGCGGATCTTCTTCGAGGCGGGCGCCTTCGACGCATTCTTCACAAAAGAGATTGGGGAGATGGGTGCGCACCGCGCCTTCATCGTCTGTTCCGGATCGGCCATCCGGCAGGGGGTGACGGAGAAACTGGAGAATTATCTCCGGCAGGCAGGAATCGCGACGGCCGTCTTTTCCGACGTCGAGGCCGACCCCACCGTCGAGACCGTACTCCGCGGCGTTGCCTCCATGAAGAAATTCGGCCCGGACCTGATCGTCGCCGTGGGCGGCGGCTCGCCGATCGACGCGGCCAAGGCGATGTGGCTCTTCTACGAGAATCCCGACAGCCGTTTCGAAGACCTGAAGATGCGCTTCATGGACATCCGCAAGCGGATCGTCCGCATCCCGGAGCTGGGGCGGAAAGCCAGGCTGATCGCCGTCCCCACGACGAGCGGCACCGGATCGGAGGTCACCTCCTTCACCGTCGTGACGGACGCCAAGACCGGTGCAAAGTACCCGCTGGCCGATTACGCCGTGACGCCGCACGTGGCGATCGTCGATCCGAACCTGACCCTCTCCGTGCCGCCCTCGGTTACGGCGGATACGGGCCTGGACGTCCTCGCCCACGCCGTCGAGTCCTACGTCTCGGTCCTGGCCTCCGACTACACGGATCCGCTCGCCCTCAAGGCGATCCAGCTCGTCTTCGAATATCTCCCCCAGGCCTTCCGGAACGGGAACAACGCCCTGGCCCGGGAAAAGATGCACAATGCCTCCACCATCGCGGGAATGGCCTTTACCAACGCCTTCCTGGGGATCAACCACTGCCTCGCCCACATCCTGGGGGCGACCTTCCATATCCCCCACGGCCGGGCCAACGCCCTGGTCATGACCCCGGTCATCCGGTACAACGCCGCGCTGCCGAAAAAATTCGCGACCTATCCCAACTACCGCTATCCCCAGGCCCTGGAGCGGTACGCGGAAATCGCCGCGGCCCTGAAGCTCCCCTGCGCGACGCCGGCAGCGGGCCTGGAGAGTCTCCTGAAGGCCGTGGCAAAGCTCAATGCGGAACTGAAGATTCCCGCCGCGATCCGGGAAGCGGGAATCCCCGAGAAGGAATTCGAGGACGCCGTGCCGCGCATGGCCGAGATCGCCTTCGACGACCAGTGCATGGGGGCCAACCCGAGCTACACGCCCATCGAGGACCTCGCCCGCCTGCTCCGCGAAGCCTATACCGGGAAGTCGGCTTAGGAGAGCGGCTCTTCCTTGTCATTCTGTCTTTTTTCTGTCACTCCCGCGGAAGCGGGAGTCCAGCGTCGTTGCCTTTCTTGTCATTCCCGCGAAGGCTGGAATCCAGTGCTTTTGTCCTTGGACGTCATTGCGTCGAGCCGTTCGGCGGGGCTCAGGATGAACTCCGGGCCGCAGCAATCTCCATCTTGTCACCCTGAGCCTGTCTAAGGGTGAGTCTGTCCAAGGGTGAGCCAGTCGAAGGGCGTCATTCCCGCGAAAGCGGAATCCAGTGTCTTTGTCCCTCGCAGTGAGGATGTAGCGCGGCTTCGAGGGATCGGGCTCGATTGCGCTCCCAGACGGCCGATGTGGACGTCCACGGTGCGCCGGGCACGCCGGCGGCATTCCTCCGTTAGAAAATTCGCAAGCAACGTCCTATAGACGATGGATATGCACGTTGATCTGTGAAATAATATCCAGCAGGCTCCTCTTCATTCGGAAGCAGGCCGTATCGAGGCCCCTAAACGGACGGGAATCAGGGTCTCAGAGGTTCCCTCGCGCAGGACGAAAAAGAAATGGCGAAATCCGGACGAGTAACCGCTGCCATCGCCTTTGCCGCCATCTGCGCGGTCGCCCTCGTTTTTCTTCTCTGGCCCAAGGCTGCGGAGAAGAAATATGAAGGGCCCGTCGAAAAAATCATCGTCGGAGTGCCGAAGATCGTATCAACGGCCCTATTCGACGTCGCCGCCGATCGCGGCTTTTTCAAGGCACAGGGCCTGGATGTTGAGGCAGTCGGGTATTCGTCGGGGTTGAAGGCCGTGGGCGATCTTCTGCAGGGCAGCCTCGACGTCGCCATCGCCACGGAATTTGTGGTTGTTGTCAAACATTTCCTCAACCCCGATATCCGCGTTCTGGCGTCGATCGCCAAGCCGGATCTGCACGAAATGATTGCCCGCAAGGACCGCGGGATCACCGAGCCCGCCCATCTGAAAGGCAAACGGATTGGCGTGACCGGCGAGTCAAGCGGCGACTTCTTCCTGGAGACATTTCTCGCGCACCAGGGAATCCCGGTGGGAGAAGTGACGATCCTGGACATGGCGCCTCCGAAGTTGCCGGACGCCCTGTCTGCGGGCACCGTGGAAGCCGTGATGGCCTGGGAACCCATGGTCGGGAAGATCAAGGAGCGCCTCGGCGCGAACGTCGTTTCCTGGCCGGGACAAAGCGGGCAGGCCTATTACCTGCTGCTCATGACGAGAGACGCCTTCGTTTCGAAGCGACCCGGGGCGTCGGAGCGGCTGCTCCGGGCGCTGATCGAAGCGGAAGACTATGCGGCAAGGCACGTCCGGGAGGTTCAGGATATTCTGGCAAAGCGCCTCGAACACGATTCGCCCGCCATCCAAGCCCTCTGGCCGCGCTGCGACTTTCGGGTCCGGCTTGACCAGGACCTCCTGCTGCTCATGGAAGCGGAGGCGAAATGGGTCATCCGGCACAAACGTCTGAAGAAAGAGATGCCGAATTATCTCGACGTCGTTCACAGGGACGCGCTCAGAAGAATAAAACCGGAAGCGGTCAGCATCATCGATTGAGGAACCCATGACGATCAGGGGCAAGCTCGCGATCAACGTTCTTCTGCTGGTGGGGTTCTCCCTCGTCATTATTCTCGTCCTCAATATCACGACCCGCCGGATCGACGAGGCGGTCGATAAAGGCGCTCTGATCAACCGCATCGTCATCGGCGTCTCGGATATGAATACGATCACCTACGATTATCTGATCAACCCTTCCGAACGGGCGAGACAGCAGTGGGAGCGGAAGCATGCGTCTCTGTGGTGGCTCATCAGGAGCGCCAGATTTTCAGGGGAAGATAAACGGGTCATCGTGAGTCGGATCGGGGAAAATCACGAGGACGCGGCCCAGTTCTTTCAACAGATGATGACGAACAACGGGAAGATGAAACAGGCCTCCGCGGCCGAGCGAAGCCTTCTTGCCGAAAACAACGAAAGAAACGCGACGCAGCTCATGGCCCGGTCACAGATCATGATCAGCGACGCCTATGCGCTGGCCCGGCTGAGCCAAACAGAAATCAAGGCGGTACAAGCCTGGTCCTTCTGGCTGATCGCGGTGGTCATCCTCCTGTCGATGGTTATCGCCGGCGCGGTCTCCTATTTCCTGGGCAGGACGATCAACGTCTCGCGCCGCAGGCTTGCAAGGGGGACGGAACTTGTCGCCGGGGGCGATCTAGACCACAGGCTTCCCGTAGAAGGCAGGGATGAGATCGCCCAGCTCTCCGCCGCGTTCAACGAGATGGCGGAAAAGCTCGCCCGCTCCCGTGAAGAGCTCCAGCAGGCCTATGACGCGCTGGAGGACCGCGTAGAGGCGAGGACGAAAGAACTCTCCGAATCGAAACGGCAGGTCTCCCGCATCCTCTCCAGCATCACGGACTGCTATTACGCCCTGGACCGGGAGTGGCGGGTGATCGAGATCAACGATCAGGCCCTGAAATATTTCGGCATGAAGAGGGAAGCCTTCGTCGGCCGGGTCCTGTGGGACGTCTTTCCCGCAGGCCTGGGCTCCGTCTTCGAAGAGCAGTTCAGGAGGGCCGTCGACGAGGGGAACCCCGTCGAATTTGACGTACATTCCCTTGTCGTCGACCGCTGGGCGGAAATGCATGCCTACCCGTCGGAGGACCTTCTCTCCGTCTATTTTAAGGACATTACGGAGCGCAAGCAGGCGGAGGAGATCCTCAGACAGCGGACGGCGGCGCTCGAAGCCGCCAACCAGGAACTGGAGAATTTCAGCTACACCGTCGCCCATGACCTCAGGGCGCCTCTGCGCGCCATCGATGGTTAT
Organism: uncultured Syntrophaceae bacterium; assembly: GCA_964506465.1. Taxonomy (GTDB): domain Bacteria; phylum Desulfobacterota; class Syntrophia; order Syntrophales; family UBA6109; genus UBA6109. The sequence goes on along the minus strand of CAZDLM010000089.1, from coordinate 1,742 downwards.
TCCGCGCTGGTGGCCAGACGGCACGAGAAGGATTTCGATGAGGAGTCCCGGCGCAAGATCCGGATCATCCGGGACAATATCCGGGACATGGGCCAACTGATCGAGGATCTCCTGGCCTATTCCGGACTGGGCAGAAGAGACATGGGCGCCGCCGACCTGGACATGGAGGCCCTGGTGAACGAGGTATGGCGGGAACTGTGCGCCGCCAATCCCGGCCGGCGGATGGAACTGCGCAAAGGGGAACTCCCCCGGGCGTACGGCGACCGGACGATGATCAGGCAGGTCCTCTCGAACCTCCTGTCCAACGCCGTAAAGTTCACGAAAGCCAGGGATCTCGCCGTCATCGAAGTCGGAGCCCGGGAAGATGGAGAAGAAATGCTGTTTTTTGTGAAAGACAACGGGGCCGGTTTCGACGAGCGCCACGGTCGGAAACTCTTCGGCGTCTTCCAGAGGCTGCATGGTCCCGATGAGTATGAAGGAACGGGTGTCGGGCTGGCCATCGTCGAGCGCAGCATCCACCGCCACGGCGGCCGGGTTTGGGGCGAAGGCAAAATCAATGAGGGCGCCACCTTCTATTTTACGATCCCCCGGAAGAGGGAAGGGGGCCGCAATGAAGAACGGCCCGCATAACGCGGCATTCGCCCGGCGGACCTGCAGGTGATCGGCATGACAAAGAAGCGCTGGCTTGCCCTGTCCACGGTGATTCTTCTTGCCGCCGTTGCGGGCCTCCTTCTGCGGTCGCATACGTTCAACCGGGCGCCGGAAAAGCTCCGGTTCGGCGTAGCGATGACGCCCATGTCCCTGCTGGTCTTCGTGGCCCAGGAGAAGGGGCTTTTCGAGAAGCACGGTCTGGACGTTTCTTTCAAGGAGTACGGGGCGGGTGTTCTTGCCGCCGCCGGTCTGCTGGAAGGCGAGACCGATATGGCGACGGCCATTGAGTTTCATCTCGTGCTGCACAACCTGGAGGGAAGAGATTTGTGCACCATCGCGTCCGTCTCGAGGATAAGCGACTGCGAGATCATCGCCCGCAAGGACGCGGGAATTGCATCGGCCGCGGACCTCAAGGGCAAGCGGATTGCGACCTCGAGCGGAACAGCCCTCGAATTTTTTCTCGAGTATTTTCTGGCGAGGCATGGCGTTCCCCTCTCGACGGTAACCGTCGAGAATCTCAAACCGGGCGAGACCGTCGATGCCCTCGTCTCGGGCGCGGCCGACGCCATGGTCGCTTTCAGTCCCTACACCTTTCAGACGCAACGGAAGATGGGATCGCGCGTTCTGTCCTGGCCGCTTCAGGAGAGGCAATTCTACTACGCCCTGATCCTCACGACGTCCGAATTCCTGAAATCCCATCCGGGTATGGTCGGGAAATTCCTGTCGGCGCTCCTGGAGGCGGAGGCCTTTGTGTCGGAACACAGGGCGGAAGCCCAGGCCATCATCATGAGACGGCTGGGCCTGAATGAAGCCTACGCCTCCTCCGTCTGGTCGCAGCAGACCTATGACGTCCGCCTGGACCAGCACCTCCTGCGGCTCATGGAGGATGAGTCCCGATGGCTTTTGAAGCGAAGCGGCGGGCAGGGGATTCCCAATTACCTGGAGCACATCGACTGGCTGTCCCTGGAAAAAGTCAAGCCGGATGCCGTGGGCCTGATTCACTAGCCGGATGCCGCAGTGCCCCGCATTTCTTCAGACAACCGGAGATCCGGATGCGCGACGAAAGGAGACGAATTTGCCGGACGAATACG
>CAZDLM010000088.1:0-8269 GCA_964506465.1 uncultured Syntrophaceae bacterium | reverse complement strand
CCGCCGGATAATCATTCTCGCCGGGCTACCCCATACAGGCTGTTCAAAAATGCCCGGATGCAAGGCTCCCGAAATCCTGAGGCGCGAGGCGTACTGCTGCGTACGTCGAGCAACGAAGGATGAGGGAAACGCAGCAGACGGGCGTTTTTGCAGGCAGTCTGAAGACACTTTTTCCGGACTGCCTGCGATCCTCAAGGAAGATGCCTGTTCCCCCATTCGCTCGTCAATCCCGCAACACCGCGCGGGATTGCACTCGCTGCCGGATTCAACAGCCTCTACCTCCTCTACTGCTGGTATCGCCCCAGGATCGAGATCGCGCACACATTCTGGTGCGGAAACCCGCCCAGGTTGTGCGTCAGCCCGTAACGCGGATCCTTCAGTTGCCGCGCCCCGGCCCTTCCCAGCAGCTGCAGATACATCTCGTAGATCATCCGGAGTCCCGAAGCGCCGATCGGATGGCCGAAACATTTGAGTCCGCCGTCCACCTGCGCCGGGACCTTGCCGTCCCGGTCGTAGAAACCGTCGAGAGAGTCCCGCCACGCCTTGCCGCGCTCCGAGATGTGCAGGTCTTCGTACGTGACCAGTTCCGTGATGGAGAAGCAGTCGTGCAGTTCCATCATGCTGATCTCCTCGCGCGGATCGCCGATGCCCGCTTCCTTATAGGCCTCGGCGCTGCACTTGCTCGTCGTCACAAAGTGTTCGCCTTCCCATTCGTTGAAGCCGCCCTCGTAACCGCTGCTTACCGCAAGCTGGATCGCCTTCACGGTCACGAAGTCCTTCTTGCCAAGTTTCTTGGCGATCTCGGGCGTCGTGACGACGGCACAGGCCGAACCGTCGGAAACGCCGCAGCAGTCGAAGAGGCCCAGGGGATGCGCGATGATCGGCGCAGCGAGGACCTGCTCGAGGGTGACGGGCTTCCGCAGATGCGCCTTGGGGTTGAGCGCGCCGTTCGCGTGGCTCTTCACCGAGACGTGCCCGATCGCCTTCTTGAGATCCGCGTCGGCGACATGGTGCTTGGCGGCATAGGCCGAGGCGAGCTGGGCGAAGAGGCCCGGCGCCGAGGCGTTGGGAAACCACTGCCAGACCAGCGATCCAAAGCCGGAGCCCGCGTTGGGAAGACCGCCGTAGCCCGTGTCCTTGAGCTTCTCCACGCCGAGGGCGAGGCAGATGTCGTAGGCCCCCGAGGCGACGGCGTATACCGCGCCGCGGAATGCCTCCGTGCCCGTGGCGCAGTAGTTCTCTACCCTGGTCACGGCGATGTGCGGCAGCCGCAGCGTCACCCCCAGCGGCGTCGCCGATTTGCCCGTATTGATCTCCTCGATGCAGGTGCCCAGCCAGGCGGCCTGGATCTGCTCTTTGCCGATGCCGGCGTCGGCCAGGCACTCCTCGAAGGACTCGACCATCAACTCTTCGGCGCCCTTATCCCAGCGTTCCCCGAAACGGGTGCATCCCATCCCCAGGATTGCGACCTTGTCCTTGATTCCCGTGGCCATGAATCCACCTCCCGTATCCTTTTGCGAGGCCGAGTCCCTATTTCAGCTTGTCGAAGGCAAAGAGCCTCCCGATCAGTTGGGACTTCATGATGTCCCCTTCCACCTTCAGCTTTCCCGACGTGTAGGCCTTCATGCCGTCGAGCCTGCCGGAGATGAGCTCCAGGAAATCGCCGTCCGCCATCTTGATCGTTGTCGTGGGTTTTTCGGCCTTCCCTTCCGGGACGGTGGTCGGCCACATCGAGGCGCAATGGTGAGGCGCCGCCGGCTCCGGAGATCGCGAACTGGAAGGTGATGTCCTTGCCTGCGGCGGCACCGGCATTGAAGGCCCCTGACATTTTGGCGAAAATCCCCTTGACGTCCGTCCCGCCGGAAGCGGGCTCGGCCCGCTTCCCTTGGGCGGGCGAAGGAGGTGAAATGAAGGACATGACAGCGGCATTGGCGTCTCCCATCTCGGTGGCGCCATGCAGAGCGTTGATCTTCTTCCAGTTGTCGCGGATGTCTTCGACGGAGGGGGGCGTCTTTCCATCGCCGACGATCGCACCGGCGCCGGTCACGATAGCGGCGCGGCTGTAGAATCCGGCCGCGGCGTTGATGACCCGGCCCGTTTCCTGGCACGCTTCGGAACAGTAGAAGAGGACCAGTCCGGAAACGAACTCCGGCTGCATCTTCTGGAACATCTCCGGCGGCATCACGTCTTCCGTCAGGCGCGAGGCCGCGACCGGAGCGACGGCGTTCACCTTGATGTTGTACTTGGCCCCTTCGAGCTTGAGCGTATTCATCATCCCCACGAGCCCCATCTTGGCGGAGCTGTAGTTGGTCTGGCCGAAGTTGCCGTACAGGCCCGCGGCGGAGGTCGTCATGACGATGCGGCCGTAACCCTGCTCCCGCATGGCCTGGAAGGCGGGACGGCTGACGTTGTACGCGCCGTTGAGATGGACGCCGAGGACCGCCTGCCAGTTCTCCGGCTCCATCTTGAGAAAACTCTTGTCGCGCAGGATCCCCGCATTGTTGATGAGGATGTCGATCCTTCCGAAGGCCTTCATTGCCGCCTGCACGATCTTCTCGCCGCCCTCGGCGGTGGAGACGCTGTCGTAATTGGCGGCCGCCTCGCCGCCGAGCGCCTGGATCTCGGCGACGACCTTGTCCGCCGGGCTGCTGGAACCGCCGCCGGAGCCGTCGCGGGCGCCGCCGAGGTCGTTGACCAGGACCTTGGCGCCGCGCTTGGCGAGTTCGAGGGCATAGACGCGGCCCAAACCGGCGCCCGCGCCGGTCACGACTGCCACGCGGCCGTCGAAGCGGGTCTGGTCCTTCTTCGCCGCGGCGGCGCCGGCCTGCGGCACGGCCTTCCAGAAGTACCCGGAAAAGCCGCGCCCCTGGTCGTCGAGGCGCTTGCGGAAGGACATCCGGAGGGGCATGCCCACCTTGACATCGGCCAGTTCGCAGTCCGTGAGATCCGCCATGAACCGGCCGCCCCCTTCGAACGAGATCATGCCGTAGATGGAAGGGGGATCGACGGAAACGGCCAGGAGATCGCCGGTGAAGGTCATCACCTTCGCAGGCACGTCGGCGAATTCGTAGTCATCCTGGGTGTGCATCTTTCCGCATTTGGGATTCACGCAGATATCCGCCTTGGGGAACTGCGGCGTTCCGCACTCCCGGCACTTTCCCCCGACGAGGGCCGTGAGCATCTTGCGGTTTCGCCAGAGGGTGGTTATCGCCGTCTGCGTCGGCGCCTCGGCGCGGATGCCCGTTTCCGGCTGGATGAGGTCACGGAACTTCAGAAACTTCATGTAGTTTTCCGTCGTTTTTTTGTTCTCGAGGGATCCCTTGACGCCCCGGCGCGCCGGCAGCTTTGCGATGCCGTCCGTCGCCCGGAAAAGCAGTGCATCCGCGCCCTGACCGAAGCCGCAGACGAGAATGAGGTCGCCCGCTTTCGCCTGCTCCAGGGCGGAGACCATCATGACGAGGGGATGGGCCGCCCCCGTTTCGCCGCAGACCTCGTGCAGGTTGTCGACGACCGCCTCCTTGGCCGCACCCAGTTTTTGCGCGATGGCACGGTGCTCGGCCTTGAAGAAACAGGGGAACGCGAACCAGCGGACGTCCTTCATGGCAAAGCCGGTTTTCTTGAGGAGTCCCTCCACTGCCTCCGGGACAAATTTCGCGTATCCCTCTTCACGGACCCAGCGTTCCTCCCACGTATAGTCGAAACGCGTGCCGGCGCCGCGGTAGTGGTCGGGGAAGTCGTAGGAAACGCTGAAGCCGCCCAGGAATTCGGCGACGACATCCTGACCGCCCACCAAGACGGAAGCGGCCCCGTCCCCGAACCACATCTCGTAGAAGGAACCCGGCCGGGTTTCCCGCCGGTCTGAAGCGGCGACGAGGACGTTCTTCCGGCTTCCCGCCTTGACGGCATCGAGGGCGGCGATCAGCCCCGTCGTCCCGGCCCGCAGCGAAGTTCCGAAGTCTGCGGTGGTGATGTCCGGCTTGAGGTTCAGCGCGGTCGCCAGGATCCCCGCGTTCTGGCGGTCGGCGAAGGGCGCCGTCGTCGAGCAGAGGTAGCCCGCGTCCACACCCGTCTTGTCCTTTCCCGTTAGACAGTCCCGGGCTGCGGCGACGGCCATGGTGAGCGTGTCCTCGTCATAATTGCACATCGAACGCTCTCCCTGCGCCACCATGATAGTGGCCGGGGCGAACCATCCCATGGCCTGGTAGATGGCCATGCGGCCCAGCCTCAAGCGCGGGATGTAGGCGCCGTATGAAGTGATGCCGATCATGGGTCCTCCTTCAGCAGTCTGTTGAATCCAACAGCGAGTGCGATCCCCGTGCGTCATAACACGGGGATAAACGAGCGAATGAAGAACTGCCCCTTTCCTTAGGGATCGCAGAGAGCCGAATCGAGAGTCGGCTCTCTGCCAAAAAGCCCGTCTACCGCGTTTCCCTCATTCTTCGCCCTTCGACTTACCTCCCAGTACGACTCATGGCTCAGGATTTCGGGGGCTTTGCATCCGGACATTTTTGAACAGCCTAGTGCATTTGCAGCCTCGATCTCCTATTTCACTATCGCACGTTTCCGTATCTGGCGATGTCTGCCGTCCTTCAGAATTGAAAGAGCTTTTCAATAAGCTGTGATTTCATGACGTCGCCGCCGATCTTGAGCTTGCCGGAAGTGTAGGCCTTCATGGCGGGAAGCTGGCCATTGATGAGGTCGAGGAAATCGGGGCTGCCCATCGCGATCGTGCAGTTGGGTCTGGCGTGCCTGCCGGCGGAAATCCTGCAGGCGCCGCCGCGGATCTCCGCGTACCACTCGCCGCCGCCCTCGCCGGAGATGTTGAACTGGAAAACGACGTCCACGTCCTTGCCCTTTTCCGCGTTGAACACCTGCGGCATCTTCTCGAAGACGGCGCCGACGGTCGCGAGGCCGCCTGCAGGAGGGGCGGCCGCCGGGGCCGGCTTGACCTTCTTCTCGAAGGCCTGGAGCATGTCCCCCAGGACGGCGTTGAGCTGATCGTATTCCCTGGCGCCGCCGAGTTCGGCGATCCTGGCCCAATTGGCGGATACGTCCTCGACGGCGGGCGGAGTCTTGCCGTCGCCGATCACAACGCCCGGCGCGGTCACGATGGCGGCGCGGTTGTAGGAGCCCATGCCGGCGTTGTAGATGCAGCCGGTGACGGGGCAGGACTCCGAGCACAGGTACAGGACCAGCGGCGCGACGAATTCCGGCTTCATCTTCTCCAGAAGGTCGGGCGGGATGATGTCCGCCATGAGGCGGGATGCCGCGATGGGAGCGATCGTGTTCACCTTGACGTTGTATTTCGCCCCTTCGATCTTGAGCGTATTCATGAAGCCCACGAGGGCCATCTTGGCGGCGCTGTAGTTCGTCTGTCCGAAGTTGCCGTAAAGTCCCGCCGCGGACGTCGTCATGACAATGCGGCCGTAGTTTCGGTCACGCATGATCTGAAAGGCGGGCTTCGTCACGTGGTATGCGCCGTTCAGATGGACATCGATGACGGCCTTCCAGGTGTCCGGCTCCATCTTCGGGAAGCTCTTGTCCCGGAGGATTCCCGCGTTGTTGATGAGGATGTCGACCTTTCCGAAGGCGGCGACCGCCGCCTGCACGATCTTTTCGCCACCCTCCGGCGTCGTCACGGTATCGTAGTTGGCGATCGCCTCGCCGCCGAGGGCCGCAATCTCGGCGACGACCTTGTCCGCGGCGCTGGTCGAGCCTCCTCCCGAACCGTCCCGCGCGCCGCCCAGATCATTGACGACGACCTTCGCGCCGCGCCTGGCAAGCCCCAGGGCGTACACCCGCCCGAGCCCGCCGCCGGCGCCCGTAATGATGGCGACGCGGCCGTCGAAGCGGATTTCGTCCTTGGGGATCTCTCCGTACTCGAAGATGCCGTTGTCGATGACGAGTTCGCCTGTTTTCGTATTGACGACGCGCCAGACCGCCTTGTCCTCGGCGGTCTTCCAGATCACGACCTCGATCGGGTCGCCTGGGTAAAGGGGCTTCGAAAAGCGGCAGACCATTCGGCGGGCCTTCTCCGGCTGCCCCGGGCAGAGGCTCCTGATCAGGGCGCGGCAGGAGAAACCGTGGGTGCAGAGCCCGTGCATGATGGGCTTTTCGAAGCCCACCATGCTGGCGAATTCGGGATCCACGTGGAGCTGGAAGATGTCGCCGGACAGCCGGTAGAGGAGAGGCTGATCGGCGGAGGGATTCGCCTTGACGCGGAAATCGGGCTCGCGCTCGGGAAACTCCACGGGCTTGGCGGGCGCGTCGGGACCGCCGAAACCGCCGTCCAGGCGCCCGAAGAGCGTAATGATGTTCGTGAAAAGATGCTTGCCGTTGTCATGATAGGTTTCGCTCTCCCCGATGACGAGGGCCCCCTTCTTGCCCTTGTCGTAGTAATGCGTGAGCTTTCCCTCCGTCGTGAGGGTCCCGGAAGGCGGGATGGGGCTGTGGAATATGAGCTCCTGCTCTCCGTGCAGGATGCCGGCGAGGTTGATGTTGGAGGCGGCGGCCATCTCGCCCAGCATGTCGAAGACCGCTGCGATGGAGAAGCTGGGAATGACCTTCAGGTTCTTTTCATACACGTAGTCCAGTTCGTCGAAACCGGCGCCCACGCCGAGGGCATAGAGTACAACGTCCTTCCAGTCGTAGCGCTTCGTGAGCGGGCCGAGCTTCTTGCCGATCGCGTCCATGTTTAACGCCATGGCTTTTCCTCCCTTGACGATTCGTTTAGATGAGAACGGTTGAAAATGCCTCTTAAGGGAAATCCGCCGCCGCTTACCGTTTTCCGGGAGCCATTCCGTTCCGTGCGAAGGCGGGTACGTGGATGAATTTCAGGGTTTCCTTGACCAGGGCGACGTACGCCTCCCTGTCCGTCTTGAGGATGGAGCGGAAGAAGTTCTCGCCGGAGATGAAACTGTGGATGGAATTCATCACGGCCAGCACCTTCATCTTGGCGTCCGCGGAGACGTTTTTCTTGTCCGCCGCGAGGCCCATGGAGCGGGCGATTTCACAGGTGAACTCGGGGACCCTGATATCGACAAGGACATCGTCGCGGGTCTTGTTGAGGTAGCGCATCAGGACGAGATTGGAGACCTCCGGATGCTCGAAGAGGTAGTCCGTCATGACATCGATGGAGACGGCGAGGCGATCGCCGAGCGGCCGGCCGTGGATCATCTGTTCGACTTCGATGAGCTTGAGCCGCAGGTCCGCGTTGATGTCGATGACGACGGCGGCGAAGAGGTCCTTCTTCTCGCCCCAGTGGTAATGGAGGGTGGAGATGTCGATCCCCACTTCTTTGGCGATCATGCGGGTCGTGGTGCCGTGGAAGCCGTACTCGCCGAAGATCCGCCGGGCGGCATCGAGGATCCGCGCCTTCATGGATTCGGGAGACTTGCGCGCCTTCTGGAGGGTGGTTTCCATCGCCGTATTCCACACCCCGATTCAATCATTTGATGGAGGCCGTTATAACCGGCCTCGCCGCCGCCTGTCAAGAGGGAAATCCCCGCTTGCCGATGCACGGAAAATCTGTCATGGGATTCGGGAGGATTCCGGCTGAAATTTCCCGGGAAGCCCGCGGGCGATTGCGGATAACTGCTGGGATTGCCGGGATGACATCCTTGTTAATGTGGATCCGGATGGAGCGGCAACTGCGGGGATGCCGAACCCATCTCCTCACGAAGGTTCCTCTAAACCGTTTTCAACAGATGGTCGGATTTTCGTTCCGGTTCTGCTATGATGAATTGTTCGGGTGGGAGTCGATGAAACGCTTTGCACGTGCCGTTGTTTTTATTGCCGTCGCCTATCTGCCGGCCCTCTTCGGTTCGCAGTTTCTTCCGGGGCCGTGGTATGAAGCCTTGCGGAAACCGGCTTGGACGCCGCCAGGCTGGATCTTCGCTCCTGTCTGGGCCATGCTGTATCTGCTGATCGGGATAGCGGGTTTCCTCGCTTGGGAAAAGGGCGATCCGGGAGGGCGTTTCCGTCCGTTCACCATCTACGGGCTGCAGCTTCTGGCCAATGCCCTGTGGTCATGGCTGTTCTTCGGACTTCACCGGCCCGGGCTTGCGTTGACGGACCTGGTTCTTTTGTGGTTGCTTCTCCTCGTCAACATCGCGCTCTTCGCCGGCCGCAGCAAGCCTGCCGCCTGGCTGCTGGCGCCGTACCTGGGCTGGATCACATTCGCCGGAGCACTGAATCTGGCCGTCTTCCGGCTGAATTGAAGCTCTCCGGAGCAAGCTCCGGAGAATCTTCGATCCCCAAGGAAGGGATC
>CAZDLM010000087.1:0-9091 GCA_964506465.1 uncultured Syntrophaceae bacterium | reverse complement strand
GTTGAATCCGGCAGCGAGCGCGCCTCGCAAAGCGGGGCAAGGGAGCGAATGACAGGCCAGTCTCCTCCTTGGGGATCGCAGACATCCGAATCGTGAATTCGGATGTCTGCCAAAATGCCTGGCTGCTGCGTTTTCTTCATCCTTCGCCATTCGACGCACCGTCAAGTACGCCTCACGGCTCAGGATTTCAGAAGCCTTGCATCCCGACATTTTTGAACAGCCTGCACTCAGCGACTTTTTCAACAACCTTTTAGATCGTAATCGGAGGCCTGCTGTCTTGTAAAGGACTTTTCACGGCGCTTCAGATTTTTCGCATCTCAATTTCAGGCAAACCCCGATGGCATGGCGCACTGCAAGGTGACATGTTCAGATTGTAGAAGCGGCAGGCGCAGCGGCGGGTATAAAGAACAGCAGCGGGAGAATTTTCCATGGCGGGAAGGACTCTCTGGAAGGGAACAATCTCTTTCGGGGCCGTCGATGTGCCGGTGAAACTGCATGCCGCGGTCCGGGAAGAGCGGATTTCGTTTCACCTTCTCCATCGGCGCGATCGCGTCAAGCTGAGACAGCAGATGGTCTGCGCCTACGAAAAGGCGCCCGTGCCGCCGGAGGAGCAGGCCCGGGGGTTCGAATGGGAGGAAGGAAAATTCCTTCTCGTCGATCCGGCGGACATCGAGCGGACCGAGCCTGAGGAAAGCCGCACGATCGAGGTGCACCAGTTCGTGAAGACCGGGCAAATCGATCCGGTCTTCCTGGACCGTCTTTACTACCTGGAACCGGAGATCCCGCTCAAAGGCTATATCGCCCTTCTCGGCGCAATGCGGGAGATGGACGTGGCCGGCGTCTGCACCTGGACCATGCGGAAGCGCTCCTACTTCGGGGCGCTGCAGGCGGGAGGGAGGATCCTTCGCCTGAATGCCCTGCGGCACGCCGACGAGGTGATTTCGGCAGAATCTCTCGATCTGCCGGACATCCCTCTGGCCGAGAAGGAATTGAAGATCGGCGGCGATCTGATCGCCCAATTGACGGCCCCCTTCGCGCCGCAGAAATTCGAAAACGAACACCAGAAGAAGTTGCAGGACCTGATCGACAAGAAGGCCCGCGGGGAAAGGATTGCGATTCTGCGGCCCCGGCGCTTGAAACCGACGGCGCCGGACAAACTGCTGCAGGCGCTGGAGGCGAGCCTGAAGAAGGTTGCGTAGATGCCGAAGCCGTCTTCAAACCAGGGGAAGGAACCCGCCCTGCAGGCCATCTGGACCGGGACGATCAGCTTCAGCCTGGTGGCGATCCCCGTGCAGCTCGTCCGTGCCGTCGAACCAGGGCGCGTCTCATTTCGCATGCTCCACAGCCGGGATTATTCCCCCCTCGTCAGGAGAATGGTCTGCCCGAAGGAAGAGAAGATCGTTCCTCCCGATGAGATCATCCGCGGATACGAAATCGGGCCCGGTAAGTACATCCTGGTCACGGACGAAGAGCTGGAATCCGTGTCGCCGGAGCGCAGCCGCACCATCGAAATCGTCGAGTTCATCGACATGAAGGACGTGGACCCGATCTACTACGACCACCCCTACTATCTCGTTCCGGCCAAAGGGGGCGAAAAATCCTACCGCCTGCTGGTGGAGGTCCTGCGCCGGACGAACAAGGCGGGGCTGGCGAAATTCGTCCTGGGCGAACGGGAGTATCTTGTCGCCGTGAGGAGCATGGCGGCGGCCCTTTCCCTGATCACCCTCCATTACAGCGAAGAGACCCTGTCCGACGAGGAGCTTGCCCCGGGAGAAGAGACGGTCAAAGCCGAAGAGACGGCTCGCATGAAGAAAATCATCTCCGGCATGGCCGCCGATTTCAATCCGGATCCGTATGCCGACGAGCGGCGGAAGAAGATTCTGAAGCTCCTGAAGAAACTGGCGAAGGAAAGGGGGCTTGTGGAGGCGCCCGCAGCCGAAGAGGAGGACCAGGAAGGCCCCGCCGACCTGGTCGCGGTGCTGGAGGATAGCATGCGCAGGGCGAAGAAGAGCCGATGAGCAAAAAGATCGCGGAGGTCGCCGGGAAGAGACTCGTTCTGTCGAACCTGGAGAAGGATCTTTATCCGTCCTGCGGTTTTACGAAGGCCCACGTCCTTTCGTACTACCGCCGGATGGCCCCGTTCATCCTGCCCCATCTGAAAAACCGCGCCCTGACGCTGAAACGCTATCCCGAAGGGGTGGAGGGGGAATTCTTTTTCGAGAAACGCTGTCCGTCTCACCGGCCCCCGTGGGTGAAGACGGCCGGGATCTCCCATGGCGGGGAGCTCCTGACGTTCTGCGTCGTCAACGATTTGAATACGCTGATGTGGGTGGAGAATCTCGCCTCTCTGGAATTGCACGTGCCGCTGGCCCGGACGGATTCCCCCGAGACGCCCGATTCGGCGGTCTTCGACCTCGACCCCGGCGATGGGGCCGGCATGCCGGACTGCGTACGGGTGGCGCTGATCCTGCGGGACCTCTTCTCCGGGCTGCGGCTTGTAAGCGTTGTCAAGACGTCGGGGCAGAAAGGACTCCACGTCTGCGTCCCCTTGAACCGCGGGGAGGCGACCTTTGCGGACACCAAGCGATATGCGCGGGCCGTCGCGGAGGTCCTCCAGCGCAACTACCCGGAGCTGGTGACGGCCAGGATGGCGAAGGAGCACCGCAAAGGAAAGGTCTTCATCAACTGGTCCCAGAACGATGCCGGAAAGACGATGATCTGCGTGTATTCCCTGCGGGCCCGGGAAAAGCCGACCGTTTCGTTTCCGCTTTCCTGGGAGGAGCTGGAGAAGGCGGCGCGGCGCGGCGGCGCGGAAAAACTGCAGGTCCTGCACTCGGAGGCCGTGAGCCGGGTGGAAAATGACGGCGACCTCTTTCGGGGGATGCTTCTCCGGAAGCAGCGGCTTCCCCATCCGTGACATGAATCTGAAATCCTACGCATCCAAGCGCAAATTCGAAGAGACGCCCGAACCGAAACCCGGCCCGCGGCCCGGGGGCGCCGGGTTGTCCTTCGTTGTTCATCAGCACGCGGCCCGGGCCCTTCACTACGACCTGAGGCTCGAGATGGGAGGGGTGCTGAAGAGCTGGGCGGTTCCCAAGGGGCCCTCGCTGGATCCTTCCGTGAAGAGGCTCGCCGTGATGGTGGAGGATCACCCCCTCGACTACCGGGACTTCGAGGGCGTGATCCCGGAGGGCAATTACGGCGCCGGAGACGTGATCCTCTGGGACAGGGGCTTCTATCGCTATCCCTCCGCAGGCGAGGAAAAGGAGGGTGCAAGGCGCCTACGCGACGGATTGAAAAAGGGAACGATCAAGTTCATGCTCGATGGAGAAAAACTTCACGGCGAATTCGCGCTGGTCGGGAGGGGCACGGGCGGGAAGAGAGGGCAGCTGCTGAAGAAACGGGACCGCTATGCAACCGAGGAAGACATCCTCAGGCGGAATCGCTCCGTCCTCTCCGGAAGAACGCTGGAGGAAGTCGCCGCAGCCGAACCGCGGAAATCGTCGCGGAAGAGGATGGACCGGATCCGCCTCCGGGAAGCCCTCGAGGGGGAGGATCTGAAGGATGCGCCGGCCCGGCCGATGCCGCACGGCATCCAACCGATGATGGCGACCCTCGCCAAGGAGCCGTTCGATCATCCAGACTGGATCTTCGAGGTAAAATGGGACGGGTACCGGGCGGTTGCGGAGATCCGCGACGGAGCCGTCTCCCTCTATTCCCGGAACCGGATCTCCTTCAACCGGAAGTTTTCTCCCATCGCGGACGCGCTGCGGGACTGCGAATTCGACGCGGTTCTGGACGGTGAAATCGTGGCCGTCGATGACAGGGGAGTTCCCGATTTCCAGATGCTCCAGGACTATCGGAAGAGCGGCGGCGGCCATCTGCTCTACTATGTCTTCGATCTCCTGCATCTCGAAGGCCGTGACCTGACGGATCTTCCCCTGCTCCGCAGAAAGAAGATCCTGAAGGACATCCTCCCCTCCATCCCGAAAATCCGCTTCAGCGATCACGTGCCCAAGGAGGGCATCCTGTTTTTTGCCGCCGCCCGGGAAAAGGGGCTTGAGGGCATTGTCGCCAAGCACGTCCGAAGCCCTTATCGGATGGGGAGGAGAAGCCGGCAATGGTTGAAGGTGAAGACGCAGCTGACGCAGGAGGGGGTGATCGCGGGATTCACGGATCCGGGCGGCAGCAGAAGGCATTTTGGCGCGCTGGTCCTGGGCGCCTTCCGGGAAAACGAATTGGTCTACATCGGCCACACCGGAAGCGGATTTCGCGCCCGGACGCTCCGGGAAATCCGCGAGAAACTGGATCCCCTGATCCGGAAGAAGTGCCCCTTCAAGGTGGAGCCGCAGACGAACAGGCCCGTCACGTGGGTGAAACCGGCGCTGGTCTGCGAGGTTGGTTTTCGCGGCTGGACCGGCGAGGGGCTTCTGCGGCAGCCTGCCTTCCTGCGGCTCCGCGAGGACAAGAACGCCCGCGACGTGGTGCGCGAAAAGCCCGTCCGCGCCGGCTTGCGCGGGTCCCTTCTTCGGGCGCCCGCCGAGGGGATCCGAAAATCCGATTGACCCGAACCTTGGGACTCTCTGCACGATGGCAGGAGGAATTTCCCGCTGACCAGGAGAGGCGGCGGGACTTCAGGATGTCTTCTCCCGCCGTCTTCACGACCAACGTTCGTGATCCCGTCAGGGTTCTTTCGGACGGCGGTCTTCCTCCCTCGTGAAGGTGAAGTCTCGGCTTCCGAAGGAGGTCGTGATCGTCCCCTTTCCCTCGAAGGCATAGGGCGTCTTGCCGCCGCCCGCGAGAGCCGCCTTGAGGATCGCGCCCATATCTTTGAAATTCGCCGCGACGGGCGCCTGCAGCCGCGTTGTCGCGGCTGCAGGAACGAGGAGTCCCTTTTCGAGCCGACCCGTGCCGATCGTCTCCCCGTTGAGGAAGATGGCGTATTCGAAGGACGAAAGCGTAATATCGAGGCGGTTCGGATTTCTGACCTCGAGGTCGAGTAGAAGATCCACCTCCGTGAAAGAGCGCAGGCTGACCGTCACCTTGTGTAGGGTTACAATGGGCTTCTCCAGGATCATGCCCAGGCAGGATGCAACGAGAAGGACAAGGACCGGGAGAAGCCATCTTCCGCCGCCGGCCGCCGCCTTCTTCAAGGTCTTCTTTTCCATGAGGACTTCCCCCGGGGCTGCCCCGGTTCATCGTTCCGGCGTGGCCCTCCTCAGGAACGGCATTTTTTCAGAAGCCATGCCATGTTCTCCCCAAGCGTTTTCATCGTGTTCATGCCCTCCTCGTCCTTCAGAACGTCCCCCGGGTTTCTGCCGAGCGCAACGCTCCAGTAGCTCGCTCCCGGCATGGCCATCTGCATGTAATGGAGGAAGAGGTTCATGGAATTGAACGCGGGGATGGCGCCGGCGCGCCGGACCGCCACAACGCAGGCGCCCACTTTCCGTTTGAACATGTAATCGTTGGCGCGCGCGACGAAGCCGCAGCGCTCGATGAACGCCCTCATCCCGGAAGTCACGTCGGAGAAGTACGTCGGAGATCCGAGCAGGAGCCCGTCGGCCTTTTCGATCTTCACCAGCAGGTCGTTGAGGATGTCTTTCGTCACGACGCAGCGGCGGTTCACGTTCTTGAAACACGAATAGCAGGCCCGGCAACCCGCGAGCGGGTGCTCCGCGAGCTGGATCAATTCCGTTTCTATCCCTTCCTTCTTCAATTCCTCTGCTACTGCGGTGAGCAGCATGCTCGTGTTGCCGTCTTTTCTCGCGCTGCCGTTGATGGCGATTACTTTCACGGGTCCCTCCTCTTGGATCAGGCGATGGCGGCGAGGGAGCCGGCGCCGTTCCGCCGCTCTCTGCTCGCCGGAAGCGGTTCCGCCGCTCCGAACGATGCCGTTTGGATACAACAAATATCCTCCCCTGTACAGTCGTTCGTTTTTGCTCCGGCCGCACCGGATTTGTGGAACGTCTCCCCGCTTTTTTCCGGGCTCGCTACGGACGATGCAAATCATGTATAATGAGTCGTCCAAGAATATGGCGCCGAGCCACGGATGATGTCCTTATGATTTTCCGGAACGAAAAAAAGACGTCGGGTGCGATCCTGCTGATCGCCGGACTTCTGCTGTGCCTTCTCTGGGGGGAAGCGATGGCTGCGGAGGATAGGGTCGAGATCGGGCTGGTCGAAGATGTCGTCCTCATGCCCTGGGGCGTAAAGCTTCCGGCGCGCGTCGATACGGGCGCGGCCATGACCTCCCTGGACGCCCGGGGGCTGAAGGTCCAGGGCGAAGTGGCGGAGTTCAGCCTGCCGAAAAAGTACGGCGGCCTGAAGCTGAGCCTGCCCGTCGTGAAATGGATGAGATTCCGTTCCTCCGAGTCGAGGGATCGCCGGCCCGTGGTCGAAATGGATCTGTGCATCGGAAACAGGGTGATCCGCACCGAGCTCAATCTCAACAACCGGGCGGGCGTCGAGTATCCGCTTCTCTTGGGGCGCAACGTGCTGCAGCGGGATTTCGTCATCGACTGCAAGAAGGAGAAATGCGCCCCTCCCTCCTGTCCGGGGATTCCGCGATGAAGAAAAGCCCCGCCCTTGCCGTGGCTGTCTTCCTGCTGATCCTTTCGGCGACGCTCGTGAGTTACCGGATCTTCTTCCTGGGTTATCCCGTGTTGCCTGCCGTTGTTGAAACGTCGTGGCACCTTTCCGTCCGGGCCGAGATTCAGCCGAGGCAGGAGGAGGAAATCCAGATCCTCCTCGCACTGCCCGCAGAAGGCGGCGGACGGACGATCATGGAGGAACAGATTTCCTCGTCTTCCCTCACCGCCAACCTCTTCCGGGAAGGCCCTAACCGCTTCTGCCAGTGGAAAGGGGAATCTACGCCGCAAGGCGTCGAGATCTCCTACGAGGCGACGATCCTGGTCCGTCCGCAGAAGACGCCGGCGAAGGGCATCCCGCCGGTTCCCGGAGACTTCGCCTGGATCGATAAGGAGGACCTCCTGTTGGCGGGACGCCTGGCCCGGCCCTGGACTGCCCTGAAACCGGCCGAGCGCATTGGCGCCGCGGCGGCCGCCGTCCGGGGAGAATGGAAACCGGTTCCCGCCGCGGCGGATCTCGATGCCTGGAGCGCCCTGCAGAAGAAGCGCGGCGGCCTGAGGGCTCTCCACATTCTTCTCCGCGCCGCCCAGGTATCCGCCCGGTCCGTCGAGGGTCTCCGCCTCGCCGACGAGGTCCGGAGCAAACCCCTACGCTGGATCGAGGCATGGGATGGGAGCGTCTGGAAGGTCCTCTGGCCGGGAACGGGGGAAATCGAGGCCGATCCGGCCTCGCTGCTCCCCCTGACCCTCGGAGACATCCGGGCACTCGCCGCTTCCCCAGGGAGGTTGATCGGCGCCCGCTGGTCGATGTCGCGGCAGGTCACGAGCGCCTGGGGCCTTCATTTCGAACGCCTCCGCAGCTCCGGACGCTTCCTGGACCGATGGTCTCTCTTCAGCCTTCCCGCCGAATTTCAGGGGACGTTCCGCATCCTCCTGCTCGTTCCGATCGGAACGCTGATCATCAGCGTCCTGAGGAACATCGTCGGATTCCCCACCTTCGGCATCTTCATGCCCGTGCTCATGGCCCTCGCGTTCCGCAACACGGGGCTCTTCTACGGCCTGGGGATCTTCGCCGGCGTCGTCTTCCTGGGATACGCCGTCCGCAGCTGGATTGACAGGCTCCGCCTGCTGCTCGTCCCCCGGATGGCGGTGATGCTGACGCTCGTCATCGCCTGCTTCACGATCCTGGCCCTCGCGGGGCAGCACTTCGACCTGCGCCAGTTCATGGCCGTCGGGCTCCTTCCGTTCGTGATTCTCACGATGGTCATCGAGCGGTTCTACCTCCTCGTGGAAGAATCCGGCGTCCGTCAGGGCATCGAGACGGCCCTGGGCAGCGCCGCCGTGTCCATCATCGCTTACGGAATCATCAGTTGGGAATCCCTGCAGATGACGTTTTTCCTGTATCCGGAACTGCTGGCGGCCGTCGCAGCTCTCCAGATCCTCCTGGGCCGTTACACCGGGTACCGGCTGTCGGAACTCTTCCGCTTCCGCTCCCTGGGAGGAACGACATGATACGGGAAGCTCTCCACCGCCTTCGCCGGGCCGGGGTCCTGGGCATCAACAGCCGTAACGCCGATTACATCATGCGGTGGAACCCCCGCTCGCACTTTCCCCTGGTCGACAACAAGGTCCTGACGAAGAGGATGGCGGAAAAGCACGGGATCCCCACGCCTCCCGTGTACCTGCTGATCGAAAAACACGGAGATCTCCCGGCGCTGCGGAAACTGCTGGAGGGAAGAGCCGAGTTCGCCGTCAAGCCGGCGCGAGGTTCGGGGGGCAGCGGGATTGTCCTCGTGCGGGAGCAGTCGGAGAAGGGTTATGTGACCCAGAGCGGAGAGGTCATCTCCTTCAGCGATTTCGCCCACCACGCCTCCGACATCCTTTCGGGGATCTTTTCGCTTTCGGGGCTGGAGGATGTCGCCATCGTGGAGGCCCTCATCCATCCGGACGCGGCCTTTGCGGCCGTGAGCTATCAGGGCGTGCCCGATGTCCGAATCGTCGTCTACCGGGGCGTCCCCGCCATGTCCATGGTGCGCCTGCCGACGAAGGCGTCCGACGGCAAGGCCAATCTCCATCGCGGCGCGATCGGTGCAGGCATCGAGATTTCGAAGGGAACAACCGTCACGGCCGTGCACCGTTCGCAAATCGTCGCCCGCCACCCGGATACGGGCAATCCCGTGAGCGGCATCCAGGTCCCCTACTGGGAGGAGATGCTGCGGATCGCGGCCGGCACGTACGAAATGACGGGTCTGGGTTACATCGGCGTCGACATCGCGCTTGACCGCGACCGGGGACCACTGCTCCTGGAGTTGAACGCCCGCCCCGGCCTCGCCATACAACTGGCGAACGGGCGCGGTCTCCGCGAGCGTCTCGAGCAGATCGACCGCATCCCGGCCGGAATTCTTGCCGAACCGGGGGAGCGGGTCGTGTGGGCAAAACGCACCTTCCATTAGGCTGTTGAATCCGACAGCGAGCGCCGCCCCTTTAGGGCGGACGAGCGAATG
>CAZDLM010000086.1:6718-9681 GCA_964506465.1 uncultured Syntrophaceae bacterium | reverse complement strand
CTTCGCCGAATTCGACGGGAATGTGAGACGGAAGGCGGCTTCGCAAAAAGCTCCGGAGGCCAGGCGCGCGAAGCCTGAGGAGTGAGGTGTACCCGGTTGCGTACGCCGCAAGGACGAGGGATGATGCGCAACGCAGCATCCGGACTTTTTCCGAAGCGTTATAAGGAGGCAACGTGAAGGAAGCCCAGGATATTTGGCTCCACAACGAAAAGGTTGCGCAGAAATTCTCACGGATCGAAGCCAAGCTGGAGGAGGCCAAGGACCTCCGGGACCTCTTCGAGAGACTACTGGCAGGCATCGAAGACGAATTCCAAATCCCTTTTGTCTGGATCAATCTGACCGACGGCCCGCAGCTTACGGGTCTCCGGAAGACACTGACGGAATCGGACGCCCTCAAACACCGGGTCAAGACGGTCGGCGTCGAAATGCTCAGGGCCCTCTTCGACGGCCGCAACGAACCTGTTCTGGCCAACCGAGATCTCACGTCCTTCTACAAACTCATGCCGCGCCGCCGCAAATACTTCATCCGCTCCATCGCCTCCGCGCCGATCACCGTCAAGGGCGTCATCGTCGGCGCCCTCAACCACGCCGACTCCTCGCCCGACCGCTACCGGCCCGACATGGACACGGCGCTGCTCCGCCAGATGATGACGAAGCTCGACCAGCGCCTCTCGGACCTGCTTGCAGGAACCGTCGCCGCGCCTGCCGCGACGGAAGCAGACTGACTTCGGTCCGGCCATGGCGCATCGCCCGAAAGGAAAATCCCCTGCAACCGTCCGGCGAAGGTCTCCCTTTGCCAAGCGCGGGGGCCGCGGCAAGCCTCCTTCCAAGCGCGGCGCCTTCCCCGCACGCCTGTCACCCTCCGCCGAGCCGAGGCTCGAATCCGTTTTCCGCCGCATCGGCCGGCCCGAACCTGAACCTTTCATCCCTGATCCCTTCCAGCTGCGGGCCGTCGACGCGATCTCCCGGACCGACTGCCTCGTCTCGGCTCCGACGGGATCGGGCAAGACGTGGATCGCCGAGCAGGCCATCCGGGCCGTCAAGGCCCGGGGCGGGCGCGCCTGGTACGCGTCGCCGCTGAAGGCCTTGAGCAACGCCAAGTGGGTCGAGTTCGGCAATATCTTCGGACCGGATTGCGTGGGCATCCTCACGGGGGACACGCGGGAGAACACCGAGGCGCCGCTCATCGTCGGCACGACGGAGATCCTGCGCAACCAGCTCTACGACGCCATGCACGAGGGGCAAGACCTTCCCTTCGACCTCGTCGTCCTAGACGAGGCCCACTACCTGGGCGACTGCGACCGCGGGGTCGTCTGGGAAGAGACCATGATCTACCTCCCCTCCCGCATCCACCTGCTGATGCTTTCCGCCACGATCGGCAACAGCCAGGAGATCGCCGACTGGCTCTCGGGGCTGCGCGGCAAGGAGTGCGTCGTCGTCCAGGAGGAGAAGCGCCCGATCCCCCTCTATCCCCTCTTCCTGCACCCCTCCGGTCGACTCATGCCGTACCTGGAGAAGGAGAAGCTCTTCGGCAAGGTCGCAGCCTTCCTTTCGTCGACGGGCAGAGGCGGAACCGGCCGGATGCCCCATTTCGGCGGCATTCTCCGGACACTGGAAACCTTCGACCTCCTCCCGGCGATCTTCTTTCTCAAGTCGCGGTCGGATTGCGACGCCGCCGCGAGGGCCTGCGCCGCGCCGCAGGACGCCGACGACGACACCTTCGAGAGCGACCTGCAGGAACTCCTGCAGCGCTTCCCGTACCTGGAATCGCACAAGCAGATGGCGGCACTCCGTCTCGGACGGATCGCCTCCCACCACGGGGGGCAGCTCCCGGCCTGGAAGTTCCTTGTCGAGACGATGATGAACCGCGGCCATCTCCGCGCGATCTTCGCGACCTCGACGGTCTCCGCGGGAGTCAACTTCCCCGCCCGGACCATCGTCCTCGTCAACTCCGACCTCTTCAACGGCCACGCCTTCCTGCCGCTGACGGGCACCGAATTCCACCAAATGATGGGCCGGGCCGGCCGGCGCGGCCTGGACAAGATCGGCTTCCTCGTCGCCGTGCCGGGCCGTTTCATGGATATCGTGCACGTCCGGAAACTGCTCTTCCGGAAACCCGAGGCCGTCGAGAGCCGGATCCGCAACGACTTTTCGATGACGTTGAACCTCCTCCTGTCCCAGACCCCGCAGGACATACGGACGATCCTTGCGAATTCCCTGGCGACGTTCCAGAGTGCCCGGCGCACCGGCGGCCGCCGGGAGGAACGGGCAAACGAGCTCTGGAGGGATTTCCTGCGCCACCTCGACTTTCTCAAGAAGGAGGGGTTCGTCGGCCCCGACGACCGGCTCACCGAAACCGGTCTCTGGGCCTCGCGGCTCCGCCTCGACCAGCCGCTGCTTATCGCCGAGTGCCTGCGCGGCGACGTCTTCCCGAAGGACGATGAGGGCCTTCTCGCGGGCGTCCTGGCGCCCTTCATCTACGACGGCGACCAGGAGCTCTGGATCGACCCCAAGCGGGTTTCCAAAAAACTCAAGAGCGCCTGGGACGCCGTGAAGCAGGTCCTGCGCCCTCTGATCCGGAGGATGGAGGGCGGCGGCTTCCCCGTCCGGCCCCTGTACCTGTGGACGGCCTGCGCCGTCTTCGCCTGGGCGAGGGGGAAAGACTGGCAGGAAATCGTCGCGGAGATCGGGCTTTCCGAAGGAGACCTGGCCATGCTGATCCTCCGGACCGCCGACAATCTCCGGCAGCTCATGGCCCTGAAGGACACCCATCCCGGAATCGCCGATCTGGCGAGGCGGGCAAGGGAGGCGATCCTCCGGGAACCGGTTGCATTTGACTGACGGATTCGTCTATAGTGAGGCCCAAGGCTTCCCACGCTTTCCCGTATCTCCCCGAAGCCGACACTTCTTTCTTCCTCAAGGAGGGAAATCATGAAAAAGAGAGTTCCGCAGGATCTGTCGCC
>CAZDLM010000086.1:0-6660 GCA_964506465.1 uncultured Syntrophaceae bacterium | reverse complement strand
GAAGCTTCGGGCGATCGTTCATGAGACGCTGGAGAAGAAGTACGAGATGGAGATGAACACGGCGGAGAAGATCACGGACAACTACTTCGCCGAAGGGGCGATGCCAGACTACTATTTTTTCAGCACGGCGCCGGAGGAGATCGCGGACCACATTTTCATCATCACGCAGATGCTCACCGCCAACACGGATTTCAATCGCCAGGAGAGCCGGGACGGGAAGATGCTGACGTACTTCATCAACGTGGGTCGGGACTTCCCGGGGAAGCTGATCCGGACGCTGGAGGAGAACGAGGCGATGGAGATTGCGGCCTTCGACTCCGTGAAGACGCGCTCGGGCATCCGAATCCTCTCGCTGGAGATGTGGGGGCGCGAGGAGTTTGCGGTGGGCGAGGAGGAAGAGCGGGCGATGGCGGCCGTCCGGGAGCAGATTCTGGGCAGCGGGCACGCGTGGGCGGAGCAATTCCTTTCGAGCCTGCCGCCGAACTACCTGAGCGAGGAGATCAGCATCATCCGGCAGAAGTCGCGGATCGGGCGTCATTTGGAGCTCTTCGCCCGCGCGATGGAAAGCGACTGCGCCGTCGTCATGGTAGACGAGGCGGAGCCGGATTCGGACAAGCTGGCGCAGGGCAGGAAGGAACGGCGCGTCGGGATCGCGATCCGCAATCCGAGCCGCGATTTCCTGTGGAACGTGCTGCGCGTCTTCGAAAAGCGAGGCGTGAACCTCCACCGGTCCTACTTCGACACCTTCGTATCCAAAGACGGGAAAGTCCGCGTGGGCATCCTGTCGCTGTACGTTCTGAGCGACGTGGATCATTTCGGCGACATCGCCTGGGAGGTGGGCGGGATTTCCTGCGCCCCGGATCTGGCGACGGCCGGAGAAGGAAAAAGTCTGGAAGAGACACTGGTCGGCCTCGTGCGGACCCTCAGCACCCCGCAGACCACGGAAGAGGAAAAGCAGGAGGCCCTCCGTTCCTGGTCGGAGCTGGTGCAGGAGAACCGGTCCCTGGAGAGCGAAATCGAGCACAAGAACTTCCTGCTCAACGCGGTGAGCGATTTTCACGCGGCGGCGGAGTTTCTCGGGATCGCCGAAAAGCCCTCGGTCATGGAGCTCGTGATGCGCTTCGAGCACCTGAGCGAATTCTTCGTCTCCAGCCAGCACGGCGACCGGAAGCGCAACCTTCCCGGCTTCCGCTTCGCCCACAACGCGGCGCGGGGCCCGAGCAAGGGCGGCCTCCGCCTGGACCCGATCGTCCGGTTCGACGAGGTCTGCGCCCTGGCCTTCATGATGACCTTCAAGACGGCGAAGTCGCGGATCCTCTTCGGTGGCGGCAAGGGCGGGCTGATCATCAACCCGCGGGAGTTTCTCGACCGCCGCATGGATTTCGTGGACACACTCACGAACTTCGGCCGGTCGCTTTTCCTGGTCACGGGACCGAACCGGGACGTTCCGGCGGGGGACGTGGGCTGCGGGGCGAGCGAGATCGGCATCCTCTTCGAGGGGTTCAAGTCTGCACTCCGGGACCTCGCGCTCATCGCCTACGGGCTGAAGAAGGGCGCCGCGGACATCGGCAATCGGGTGATCTCCCTGACGGAGGCGCGGGAGATGCTCTGGCACAACTTCGACGTCGACTATAACGACCGGCGCGTGCTGCGGGAACTGATTTCGAGCGAACGCTACCTGGAGCTGGTGAACGCCGCGCAGATCACCGGGAAACCCCTGATGGGCATCAATGCGCGGACGGGCGCCACGGGCAGGGGCCTGCGCTTCGGCATCCTCGCGATCGTTACGAAGCTCTTCCTGGAGGGGAAATGGGAATCCGCCGGGAAGATCTCCGCAAAAGAGAAGGAGCTTCTGAAGAAGGCCGCCGGGATCAGCGAGAAGCTCATCCTGGAAAAGGGCGGCGTCGATCTTCTGACGGAAGACGAGTGGCAGGAGCTGGACGGCCGGATCTACCCCAAGCTTCTGCGCGACAAGAAGGTGGTCGTCCAGGGTTCGGGAAGCGTCGGGGCCTCCACCCTGCGCGAACTCGACCGATACGGCGTGAACATCATCGCCGTTGCCGATGTCGGGGGCGCGATTCTCGGCGACCACCTCGATGTGGAAGAGATGCTGCAGGCCGTCGCCTCCACGCGGGAGCGGTCCGTCGTCACGGCGAACAAGGGGGTGAAGAAGCTCGTCACCGGGGCCAGGGAGGGTTCGGTCATCCTGGAGGAGCCATGCGACATCCTCCTGCCCTGCGCGCTGGAAAACGTCATCGACGCCGGCGTCGCCCGCCGCATGCAGGCGAAGGTCCTCGTCTGCGGGGGCAACGGGACGAACACCTCCAAGGCGGAGATGATCCTGCACCAGCGGGGCATCCCGGTCCTGTACGATTTCCTCGCGAACGGGGCCGGCGTCACGGCCTCATATTTCGAGTGGCTGAGGAACCAGAACGACCGGCGGCGGTACGAGGCGGAGGTGATCAACGGCGCGCCCTTCGACATCTCCGTCATGGACGGCTACATCATGCCGGAGTTCCGCGACCGGATCAAAATGATCCTGCGGGAGCCGGAGTCGCCGCGCATCACGGAACAGTGGAACCTCGTGTTGCGGGACATCATGTTCGCCGCCGTCAACGACGACCTCGACTTTGCCCGGAGAGAAGGGCTCTCCATGAAGACGGCGGGCTTTGCCAAGGCGACGCTGCGGCTCGTGGCGGCGGAGATGGCGAGGATGGAGACGGAGCAGCGGGCCGCGTTCTGGAAGGACCTCCCAAAGAAGACCCGGGGGTATCTGAAGCCCTACCTGCAGCATCCGGAACTGCGCCTCTTCAATCCGGATTTCGACGAAGGAGGATGGATGGCCGCCTGAGGAAGGGCGCGGGCTTGCGGGGGCCGCTTTTCCTCTTGACATTTACCCTGACAACGGGATAGTAGGCGGTTCCTAAAAAGAAACGTCCCGGGCATCGCCGCGGAAAGATCGCGCGTCCCCATCGTCTAGTGGCCTAGGACACCGGCCTTTCACGCCGGTAACTCGGGTTCGAGTCCCGGTGGGGACGCCAGTAAAATCGAGGGG
Source organism: uncultured Syntrophaceae bacterium (assembly GCA_964506465.1). Lineage (GTDB taxonomy): Bacteria > Desulfobacterota > Syntrophia > Syntrophales > UBA6109 > UBA6109. The sequence goes on along the minus strand of CAZDLM010000086.1, from coordinate 3,605 downwards.
TTACAATTCAATTTGTAGCCCCTTTTTCTTTGGTAGTACTTTCCGTGGTACTTTCGCCTAAATTAACGTCCAGAAGGCCCATCACGGAAGAAAGGTCACGATTGACGTTAAAAATATATCTTTCCGTGGTCTGAAGGCTCTTGTGTCTGAGGATGCGTTGAATCGTCTTGGCAGATACCTTGTGGGTATCGGCAAGCACGGAGGCAACGTATCTGCGGAGCGCATGGTAGCCGAAAGACCTTACGCCTGCCCTCTTACAGAGAACCGTCAGAAAGTGCCGCCTGTAATTGAATGGTTGCCCTAAGTGCCTGCCATTCTCGCATACCCATACATAGGGGGAGTCTTTGAATTGCCTGTTTTCCCAGCACCACCATAGGGAATCTCGCAGTTGATTCGTCATCGGCAACCATTCCCCTTCCATGCTTCCATCCCTCGTTTTCCTTGTCCAAAGACGGATTTCCCTTTTTTCAAAGTTCACATCGTCCCACTTGAGATTGAATATCTCGGATCGCCTTGCACCCGTACAAAGGTAGCAATCAAGGAAGGCACGCTCTTTTCTGTCGGCAGCGGCCATAATGCGAAGGATGTCCTGTTCTGGTGGGACGTACTGAGTTTTCCTGTCGTGGGGGAATCGGTCCATCTTTGCTACGGGATTAGTGGTTAAATCCAAAATCCTCTGCCCCCAGTTCCACATTGCCAGAAGGTTCTTCCGATCTCGATTAGCGCAATTGTTGCTTCGGGTTTTGGCCTGTTCCAGCAGATAGCCCTGAACGTGGCTCGAAAGAATCTCGTCAAGCGGGAGATCGGAACCAAGATAGTTTTTGAATCTATCCACCAGCGATACCTTTTCATCATGGGTATGTTTGGAGAATCTCGATTCCGCAAAATCAAGATATTGAGCCGAAAATTCCATGAAGGTAAGTTTTGCCAGCTTCCTGGCAGAAACATCCTTACGGAATTCATTCTCCCAGTTGATAGCTTCGCGTCTTGTCGTGAAGGAGTCTGTAAATCGTTTTCCGTGAATCTTTACAACCCCTCGCCACTTGCCCCGATCCCTGAACGGCATACTGCCTCCAACACAGAGGATTCTTGATGTACATACTAATATATTAGCATTGCCAAGTCAAGCAATTATGCTAATGTATTAGCATCTTGCGGGGCAGAAAGGGGCATCAAGTGCGGATCAACAGTCGCTTGAAAGAATTGATGACATCCAAAGGTGTGACGATGGCGAAGCTTGCTGCGGACTCTGGCATAGCCATTGAAACGATAAGACGGGCAAGGGGTTCTGAAATACGGTTTTGTCGACTGGAAACACTTGAAGCAATAGCAGAAGCACTAGGCATAAGGATCATTGATTTATTTGAAGAACAATCACAGTCAAGAAATGGGGGCGCCTCTAGGGGAAAGCGAGTCTCGCACGCATAAGAAAGCGATTAATAAACTATGTAATAGAATCGCAATGGTGGGAAATATCACATTATAAACGCTATGGTAAAATTTTTACCGAAGAATGCGATCTTGGCAACTATTGCATAGTTATTCCTACGTTATGAGATAGCTTCGCTAAACCATACACAAAACACTTCTCCTTCCGTCCTTCACGTAATCTATAACTTCCTCCAGAATAAATAGAGATGCCTTTTTAACGTTCAATAGACTTCGCCCCCAAGCAGACATAAATAAACAGTCTTGCTCTATGTCAAGTAAAGTATGCGAGAGCCGTCTACGACACACACAGGTAAAAAGAATTCCCTTACTCATGATTGTTTTACTTTGGTAATTTATTTACCATAGGTTGGAATCCCATCATACATTATCAGTTAGCACCCATACTATCCGTATATTTATATAGACAACAAACACATCTACCGTTTGCACCCTCGCCGAGTGCTTGACATCTCATTATTTTTATGATTATATGCCATTATAACAATGATTACAATATGTTAGCTACTCTCGACCTACAACATAAAGGAGCCTTTTATGAAAAATATTATTGCAGCTAATCCTTCACGATTCCCTCTGCCTCACCCGCTAAAAGAGGAATTTAAGAAAAGAAAAATTCCTCTCTGGTACTTAAGAAAATGTACGACAGTTTCAGAGTTTAGATTGTCGAGATACTTTAACAACATTGATAATATGCCTTCTGATTTAGAAATTAAGCTTTACCGATTACTAGATATTCTGAATGGTGATGGCAGCTCACTAAATGAGAATCGGAGCTGCCATAGCAGCAACACTTTACATAATGCAGATGACGATAATGATAAGTAAAAGGAGTCCTCTTGTTATGGATCATAATTCACATAATTTAAGAGCACAATTGCACCGAGGCACGTCTGAAGGAGTTTTGTCCGCTAAGGAAATTATGGAAATGGAGTTCCCTCCGCAGCGGCATTTAGTAAAGGGGCTTATTGCGGTAGGATGCAATCTGCTTGCCGGAAAAGCAAAGATTGGAAAGTCTTGGTTGGCTCTCCAGCTCGCCATTGCCGTATCCCTCGGCAAACCACTATTCGGCAGTAAAATGGTACAGAAAACGGGGGTACTCTACTTGGCTTTGGAGGACACTCCTCGGCGAATTCGAAAACGTCTTTCGATGACCCTCAAGGAACAAGAGCATCCATCAAATCTTTTTTTTCAAACGGAGTGTCCTCGTGCGTCCGCTGGTGGATTGGCAGCAGTGGAGCGCTTCAGGCAATCGTATCAAGATCTGGGCCTGATAATCATTGATACTTTCGCGAGGTTTAGGGATGTTCCGAACTCCAGCAAGAATAGTTACCAGGAAGATTATAAGGCGATTGCAGGCCTTAAGACGATTGCAGATAATCATGAGATTACCATGCTCATCATCCATCATTTGCGAAAATTTGACAACAAAGAAGATCCCCTCGATAACATTTCTGGTACTACAGGAATCACTGCCGCGACAGACGCAAACATCGCGCTAATGAGGGACAGAAAAAGTTATAGTGCGATTATGTATGTAGAGGGTCGAGATATAGAAAGACAAGAAATTGGACTCACGTTTGATCATGACACTGTGTCTTGGCGTCTAACAAGTCCAACTGAGGCTCTAAGTCCAGAACGCCGACAGATTGTGGAGCTGCTTCAAAAAGCCAAAGCTGATGATAGGACCCTGAGTCCTAAGGAGATAGCAGATACTTTAGGAAAGAAATACGACGCAACCAGGCAGCTCCTCTTTAAGATGCTGGACGATGGGGAGGTTGACTGTGTTGGACGTGGTGCATATACAGTATCAAATGATGATATGGATTATAATGATAACGGCGATGATAATGATATCAATGGTAATAATGATAACAATGGTAACAATCAATTGTTATCGTTGTGATCGTTATTTTTGATATTTTTAAATGATTTTGGTGAAAATGCAATGGGCGGGCATGGCAGCGGAACATGGCAAAGACCTAATCGGAAAACAACGATAGCGGGTTGCCTTTCCCTCAGCGTTTCCGATTTTTCACCGAACGCAAGCAACTGTGTGTCGGGAACATTCCAGTGGAGAAATAGCATCTCTGGAGAGGAACTGGACTGCACCCTTCCGGTTAGACAGAGAGGGTTAGAGTAGCCGGACAGGGCTG
>CAZDLM010000085.1:0-9922 GCA_964506465.1 uncultured Syntrophaceae bacterium | reverse complement strand
GGCATCGGCCGCGCAGCGAGAAGCTGCAGGGTCGAAAAAGATCCAGGCGGCCCGGAGGGGCGAACATTTTCAGGCTTTCAGTGCGTTCCTTTTCAGGATATTTTTCTCGATGAGGTCCGCGATCCCGGGGATGTCGTTCAGGTCGAAGCGAGGCACTCCGCGCTCGACGGGCACGTCGGATGCGATGGCGATCAGGTTGTCCGCAGGTTCGCAGAGGAACTCGTGCCGCTCCGAAGCCCGCCAGACCTCGATCTTCGGAAGCTCGTTCTTCTTGAAGCCCTCCGAGATGACGAGATCCACGCCCCGGATGTAACGTTCCGCCAGTTCGGCGATCCCGTAGTCGCGGTCGGCGTCCTCGACGACGGCCACCTGAGTGGGGGAGGCGATGACAGTCACGGCGGCCCCGGCCTTCCGGTGACGCCAACTGTCCTTGCCCTCGTGGTCGATCTCGAAGCCGTGGCGGTTGTGCTTGATCGTCCCGACGCGGCAGCCTCTCCGGATCAGCTCCGCGATCAGCCGTTCGATGAGCGTCGTCTTCCCCGAGTTCGACCGCCCCACGATGGATACAATCGGAATCATCGCCGGTCCCTCCCCAGACATCCTTCTTCAGGTCTTTTACCTGAATTTTCGAAAATAAAAAACCCCCGCCCCTGCCAAAGAGGCTGCGGGGGTCTTGCCTGCGGCGTTTTCTACTTCATGATGAAGGTCATGACGAGGGCGAAGACCGCGTAGGTTTCCGGCATGGCGCCGGAAACGAGCGCGTTGGCGATCGTGTTTTTCCCTTCGAGGATGCTCTTGATGCCGGCCGCGCAGACGATGCCCTGGTACCAGGCGCTGGCAAAAAAGGCAATGCCGCCGATCGCGGCCTTCCCGGCAACGGTATAGGGGTCGGAGGCAAAGCTGTTCATATTCGTGAAGAACATGACCATGGCGTAAATGCCCTGTGATGATGGCATCAGGGCGACGGCGATATTCTTGTAGAAGTTCTCCGCGCCGCCGGCGAGCAGGGCCTGGAAGGCGATGACCAACCCGACGGCGGACCCCGTCAGGCCCAGAGACAGGCTGAGCCCCATGATGATCTTGGCGATCATCGGCGCCCAATCCTTCGTTTCGCCCGCGGCGGCTTGGGCCAGCGCCGGCGCAGTGAATCCCAGCAGCAAGAAGACGGTCAACACCCCCATCATGATGATGCGCTTCCTCTTCATAATATCGAACCCCTTTCTTTGATATCGAAATTCTGTGATGTCAACCCTTCTCGATACGAAACGGCTTGTAGGGAACGCCGCCGCCCTCGAAGAAACTCTTGAAAGCTTCCACAAAATGAAGACGGGCGGAATGAACCGTGCTCCCCAGGAGCGACAGGGCAAAGTTGAACGCGTGCCCGATGATGATTACAGAAACCGCCGCAACTGCCCCCAGAACGGGCCCCATGGCCTGGTAGACCATTCCGGCCAATTGGTTCATGACGGCCGCGATCGCCGATGTGGCAACCCCCAGGCCGAAAAGGCGGGCGTAGGAGAGCAGATCGCCCATCAGGCCCGTCAATCCGTAGATACTCCAGACGCCCAGCCCCAGCCGCACAAACCAGTTGTGGTGATCGGAGGCGAAAAAAAGAATGAGCAGAAGACCGAACGAGAGCGCGGCAATGCCGCCGTAATAGGACAGCCCATGGGCCGCGGTCCCGGGGGCGGAAAACCAGATATTCCATGCCACCAGCGACACGCCTCCCAGCAGAACGGCGAGCAGCCCCATCTTGAACAGGACTTCCTGCCGGGTCCTCGCCTGCATCGCACCCAGGATGTAGGACAGGGACAGGTGCACAACGCCCAGTCCCAGGGCGAGATAGAAAAGCAGCATCGGGTTGCCCGGGCCGACGGACACATCGAGCAGGATCCAGTCCCGATTGACGAAATCGTAGCCGAAGATCGAGCCCGTCAGGAGTCCGATGATCATGGCCGCAACGGCAAACGCCTTGGAAAGTTGCATCACCCGCGAGAGGCCCTCGACGCTGGAACCGAATTTCTTGTCCATCCAGTGGGCGAGCAGATACATGGAGAGACCGTAGCCGGTATCGCCCAGGCAGAAACCGAAGAAAAGCACCATGAAGGGCGCGAAGAAATACGAGGGGTCCAGGTCCCGATATTTCGGGCTCCCGTAAAGGCCCAGGAGGGGTTCGATGCGCTGGACGAACCAGTTGTTCTTGAGCAGGACCGGCGGTTCCTCGTCCGGACCCGGTTCACGGATATCCACGCGCAGAGGCAATTCGCTCGCCGAGACGGCCTTAAGGAATTCCTCTTCCCGGTCGGCGGGGATCCACCCCTGGACGCCGAAGAGGTAGGGTTCGGCGTACAGGGTCTCCAGCTTCTCCGTATAGCTCGCCTCGTTGAGGGCATCGCGGTAGCGGTCATTGAGCAGCTCCGCTTTTTCCGCGATCCCGGCCAGTTCCGCCGCGATGGCTTCTAATTTCTCCTGGATTTCTCCGAGTTCTCTCTGGGCCTCCGCGAGGCTCGAAGGCGGCAGCGGCAGCGCATTCGCATGAGGTATCGTCACGGGGCTCCCCGTGGAAATCGTAAAGAAAAGGACATCCCGGCGAAGGGCAACCACCTCCAGAAGAACTTCTTCTGGAGGCGTAAAGACCTCCCAATGCCTCTTTTCCATGCTGAAGCGCTGGACGAAGATCCCTTTCTCTTCCAGTGCCCGGATTCGGCCGTTGTCGAAGTCCCCCCAGGGCGCAAGATCGGCGACCAGACGCTGGACAACCTGTTTGCGGCTGTCGATTTCCTGAAGGGCGGTGAGCCGTTCCTCGGCATGATCCAGGAGGGCGTCTTCCGGAACGCCGACGGGTGCCGCACCAGGCCGGCCCCTGAAGCGGAAGATCTCCTCGCAGACCTGATGGATCTTTCTCAATTTGAGCAGAGCCGCTGACGTCTTCTTTTCCGATTCGCCGGCCAGAGGCACAGAGGCCTCGACATGAACAAGCCCGAGCCGCTGCATGAAGCGGATGGCATCTTCCCGGCGGTCGGAGGGGCCCGTGACAAAGACCCTTGTCATTTTCTCAATGGCCAACGCTCGAACTCCTTTTTTTCACCCCGCGGATCGGGGTTCTACAATTCCTGGTTCAGCCTCTTCGCGACCTTGGCAACGCCCACCGACGCCGCCTGCTGATCCTGCAGGTACACGGTGATCTTGCGGATGTTCTCCCGGCAGTCGACAATGAGGACCTGTTCATAGAGGTTGATCCGCTGGCTTGTCTTGCGAAATCCGTCCCAGAGCACCTTTTCCTGGTCCCGGAGGATCCGGATGGCCTCGCGCATCGAGATGGCCTCGCGCGTAAAAGCAATCACTTCTTCAAAGGCATAGGGCGTCGCGAAGAGGCTGTAGGGCGGATCCTCGAATACCACGCCGCAGTACTGGGGGACCTTCAAACCCGCGACGTTCTTGACGCCCAGCGTGATCTCGCGGATCCGGATCGAACCGGCGATCGCGTCCTGCAGATCCCAGTACAGCGAGGACCACGCGGAAATCCGCTCCAGCAAATCGCGAAGCCGGGCTTCCTCCTCCCGGATCGCCTGACGGACGCCCGCCAGTTCGAGGAGAAACTGCTGCTTGCGGGCCTCCAGCGCGGGAAGAAACCGCTGGTACATCCCCAGCTTCTGCTTCTGCTCCCGGAGGGAGATCTTGTTGAGCTTGACTCGTTCCGCCATAAATTCCCGTAATTACTGTTTCGGCCAGTACCGGTCGATAAACTCCTGTTTGATGCCGACTTCATCGGGACGGAAACACTCCGCCAGCGTCTTCCAGCCCAGATCCAGGGCGTCGTTCAGGCCCAGGTCCACTTCGAGGTTCATGAAGCGGTCGTAGAAAAGCTTGCCATAGAGGAGATAGCGATCGTCGTCCGCCGTCTTGTCGAAGCCCATCGCGAGCTTCTGCTCCACCTCGCGGCTCTTGGCGAAGAGCCGGATCATGCTGTTCATGATGTACCCGTGATCGTCGCGGGTGACCTTGCCGATGACGAGCTGCTTGAGACGCGAGAGAGATCCGAACGGCTCGATGACGCCCTTGCGGAGATAGAACTGCCCTTCCGTGATGTAGCCCGTGTTGTCCGGAACCGGGTGGGTCACGTCGTCTCCGGGCATCGAGGTCACCGCGAGGATCGTGATGCTGCCGGCGCCGTCGAAGTCGACGGCCTTCTCGTACCTCGCCGCAAGATCGCTGTACAGGGACCCGGGGTAACCCAGGTTCGAGGGAACCTGGTCCATCGAGATCGCGATTTCCTTCATGGCATCCGCGAAGGCCGTCATGTCCGTCAGGAGGACAAGCACTCTCTTTCCCTGGACCCCGAAATGCTCGGCCACGGCCAGCGCCATGTCGGGCACGAGCAGACGTTCGACGACCGGGTCGGATGCCGTGTGAATGAACATGACCGTCCGGGACAAGACGCCGGCCTGCTCGAAGGCGCTGCGGAACTTGAGGTACTCGTCGTACTTGAGGCCGATGCCGCCCAGAATGACGACGTCCGCGTTGGCCCGCATCCCGATGCGCGCCAGCAGGTCGTTGTAGGGCTCACCGGCCGCCGCGAAAATGGGAAGCTTCTGGCTCTCGACGAGCGGGTTGAAGATATCGACCATGGGCACGCGCGTTTCGATGAAATTGCGCGGGATGATGCGCTTCACCGGGTTGACGGAAGGGCCGCCGATATCGATCCGCGGGAGGGAGGACAGCGCCGGACCCCTGTCGATGGGTTCGCCCGAACCGTTGAAGATCCTCCCCAGGACCGCGTCTCCGAAGACCGCCTGCATCGGATGTCCGAGAAAACGCACTTGGTCGCCGGTGGATACGCCCCGCGAGCCTGAAAAGACCTGGAGAAAGACCTCGTCGCCCTTCATGCGGATCACCTGTGCGAGTGAACTAGCGTGACGGCTCTTGACGGTGGCCAGCTCTCCGTTCTGTACGCCACCGGCCGGCACCGTGACGATATCGCCCTGGACCCGTGAGATGCAGCAGTGTTCCTTAATCATGCCTCGGCACCCTTTCCCAGCATGGATTCGATCTGGTTGCGGTATTTGTTGTAAGTCTTTCCCTCATAGGGGCAGTATTTCATCTGGAAGAACAGATTTTGGATGAGCGTCATCTGCTGCCGTGCCTCTTCCTTCGTTTGGAACGAGAAGGGATGGCGGACCATATCCATCAAGAGCAGGAAGTCGGCGATCTGCCGTTCGACCGACGTCGCCCGGTCCACGGCGTCGAAGGAATCCTGCTGCAGGCAGACGGCATCGACGATCTCCGATTTGAGGTAGGTCACGAGGTCCTCGACGCCGATTCCTTCCTCGCCGACGACCAGCATCATCTGGTGGATCTCGCTGCCGGTGAAGAGCAGCTTGTGGGCCTCCTGAACGGCCTCGACCCAGCCTGGATCGCGTTCGTTGAGAATGTCTTTCATCTGGCGGAGGTAGAGACTCCACGAGATCAGCGGGTCGATGGCGGGGTAACGGCGGCGGTCCGAACGGGACCGGGACAGACCGTAGAAGGCGCCCACCACCTTGAGGGTGTTCTGCGTGACCGGTTCCTCGAAGTTTCCACCGGCGGGAGAGACGTTCCCGATGACGGTCAGGGAACCGGTTTCATCGTTGTAGAGCCTCACCAGACCGGCCCGCTCGTAGACGGCCGCGATGCGGCTCTCGAGATAGGCCGGGAAGGCCTCCTCGCCCGGGATTTCCTCCATGCGGGCCGAAGACTCGCGCAGGGCCTGCGCCCATCGCGATGTACTGTCCGCCAGCAGCAGGACCTTGAGTCCCTGCTGGCGGTAATACTCGCCGAGGGTGATGCCCGTGTAGATCGACGCCTCGCGGGCGGCAACGGGCATGGAGGAGGTGTTGCAGATGATGATCGTGCGCTCCATCAGCGAGCGGCCCGTCTTGGGATCTTCGAGGTGGGGAAATTCGCGGATGGTCTCCACGACTTCACCCGCCCGCTCGCCGCAGGCGACGATGATGACGATGTCGGTCTGGGCGTAGCGGGAAATGATCTGCTGGAGGACGGTTTTCCCGGCGCCGAATGGACCCGGAATACAGGCGGTCCCGCCTTCGGCCAGGGGGAAAAAGATGTCGATCAGTCGGCACTGAGTCAGAAGCGGCCGGTTGGGAATGATCCGCTCCTGATAGGCGCGGAGCGGCATCTTCACGGGCCACTCCTGCTTCATGGTGACGTTCACCCGGCGGCCCTCGTCGTTTTCGATCTCCGCGACCGTGTCGTTCACCGTGTACTGGCCGCGGGCGCGGATAGAGACGATCTTCCACGATCCCTGGAGCCGGAGCGGAACCATGATATGGTGCGTAAAGAGCTTCTCCGGCACGCTGCCGAGAAAGTGGCCCGCCTTGACCATGACGCCGGGCTGGGCATCCGACCTCGGCGTGAACTCCCAGAGCCTCTTTTCGTCGAGGGCCGGCAGATACTGCCCTCGTCTGAGAAAGAAGCCGGAATCGTTTTCCAGTTCGGCTAGAGGGTTCTGCAGGCCGTCGTAGATGCGCTCCAGCAGACCGGGGCCCAGCGTTACGCTGAGCAGTTCGCCGGTAAAATTTACGGTGTCGCCCACGCGCAGGCCGGCAGTGCTCTCGAAAACCTGCATGTCGATCTGGCGATTGCGGATACGGATGACCTCCGACTTGAGAGACACCCCTTTGCAGACGACAAAGGCCACCTCGTTCTGCATGACATCCATCGACTGGTCAATCTCGCAGGTAACCAGCGGACCATTGATCGCAACGACACGACCCTTCGCCGAACCGCTCACGTTGTACCTCCACCATACAAGAAGTTGTCAAAGTCAAAGGCCGCGCTCATCTTTTCCCAGCGGCTGAAGATCATCAGTCTGCTCAGGTAGGCCAGGATGGCGTCCAGCGCGAAGACCGAATTGCCCTCGCAGTGCGTGATGCGCCGCAGGCGCTCCTCGTCAAGATAGCGTTCCGTGAGGAGAGGATTTTTCTGGGTCTTCAGTTGCGTGAGGATCGAGGAAAAATCGTAGTCCCGGAGCTGTCCGAGCACCGTGCTGTCCTCGGGATTCCTTCCGACCTCCCTGGCGCGGAGAGCCGCCAGGCTATTCCGCAGCTCGATCTCCCAGGGCACATAGTCCAGCAGGTATCGGCAGTTCGACCGCCGCGCCTGTTCGAGCAGATCCTCATAATAAATTTCCCAGAGACGGTCGAAGGCATAGGACCGCCGGATCCCCTTTTCCCTTTCCTCCTGAAAGGCGGTGATGAAATCGGGAAGCTCGCGCCGGCTCTCGAAATCCGCTTTCGAAAGAACGCCGCCCTCGATGAAGAGGCTCTTTCCCTGATCGAGGTTTTCCCAGTTGGCGGCATCGACGGAATACAGAAGGGCCCTCAGGAGATACTCGTCGCCGGGAAGGATGTTGCGTTTGAGGATGGCGGACGTTTCCGAGAAGGGAACGCCCAGCTTTTCGCCAAGCGTTCCCGGCAGGGGTGGAAGAAGACATGCCAGAAAATAATAGGCGCCCATCCGAGGTTACTGCTCCTTCGCCGCGAAAAAAGATTTCCGGAAGCGAGGGGAGCAGAATTCAGCCAGCACCTCCACGAGTCCGTCTCCGAAATTGAAGTGACTTCCCTGTCCGGCGATGCCGATCTTGAAGCCGAACGATATCTTATCCGTGAAGTGGATGATGAGGGGGGCAATGGCTTTTTCACGGAATTTGGTCAGGAACCAGGCCTCCAGTTCCTTCCTCTGTTTCTCGGGCAGGAGGACTTCAACGGGCTGATCTCCTCCCTGCCGGCGGTTGAATTCGACGATCAGTGATTCAATGACGCGCTCCATGAATTTTGTATCGCTCAGGGCGCCTTCCACGGCTTCCGAGACAGTCGGCGTCACGATCGTTTTTTCCAACCGCTCCTGAACCGTCAGGATAAAATTGCGGGCGGCCATCTGGAGGTCGATCTCCATCTGCTTCCGAACTTCCTCGGCATCCTTCGCGGCTGCTGCCCGCACCCGGGCGGCTTCTTCGCGGGCTGCTGCAAGAATCCTCCCGGCCTCTGCGGACGTGTCCGCCAGGAGCTTCTCGGCTTCGGTTTTTGCCGGGCCCAGAACCCTTTCGCTCAGTTCCGCCGTGATGTCTCCAATTGTCTTAGCCATGAAGAACCCCTTTCCATCCTGACATTATCCGCGCCGCAGGAAGCGGCGATCGATGCGATTGCGATGAAACCTTTCATCCGGCACCTGCCGGCGTTTCGACAACGAATAGTCAACAGTTGATCACAATGAATAGTGGAGAAGGACCTGAGAAAGATCGGGATATTACGCTACGTGACCGGCAGTCTGATTACCCTGCCGCCTTATAATGGAAGTCCTCCGCGAATGCAAGAATATTTTGCCTTTTTGATGCGTTCTTCGGCATTTCTTTTCCAGCCCGTTCCGCAGGAGACCAAGATTCCCGTGATATCGGAATTTTAGTAGCCTGTATTGCGTTGCGATGATAAAATAATAATCGCTTGAACTTGGTCCGGAAAGGATATATAGAGCCCACAAAAATGGAGCAACCTTAGATGGCAAGACTTGCAGAAACATTGAAGACCATCGAGCACCACAGACGCCAGAGTCCCCACTATTCCGAACTGCTGGACGTGCTCGAAGAAATCCTGATCCTGCGGGAGGACTACAAACGGAATTTCCCGGAGATTCTCTTCCCCATCGTTGAACACCACATCCGGGAGAAGCTGGCCGGGGGATTTCCTCTTCTTGACTTCTCCACCGTCGCCTTCGACGTCACACGCCCGCGCGAGTATTTCTTTTCACTGATGCGGATCGCCGAGAAGCGATCGCCGGAGGAGACAAAGGACATCGCCAGAAAGATCATCGATGGAACGCTGAAGTACGAACAGATGATCCGCAGGATGTTTCAGCCCCTTGAGGAGGAGCAGGACGAAGACGAAAAGGAAGGCGACGAGGAGTCTTTCGACCTCGTTGAGCTCTTTCTTGAAGAGAGCCTGCGTCCCGAATTGGAAAAGGTGGCCGACAAGTACCGCGACCAGATCGAAGCCTCGTCCTGGGAAGAAGGCTATTGCCCCGTCTGCGGGAAAGAACCGAAAATCGGACAGATCAAGGACGACGAGAACCGGCGGTACCTGTTCTGCAACCAGTGCGGTTTCGAATGGAGTTTCATGAGGATCCGCTGCCCCTTCTGCGGAAATGAAGACCAGCAGGAGTTGGCCTATTTCACCGTGGAAGACGACGAACGTTATCGCGTGGATGTCTGCAACGCCTGCAAGCGCTACATCAAGATGGTCGATTTCCGGGAAAGCAAGGAGAGCCCCAATCTCGACGTCGAGGACATCGCCACGCTTCACCTGGATATGCTCGCCAACGACGAGGGCTACGAATAGCTTCCTCATGAATGATCGACACATCCACGACGTCGTTCGCATTCTCAAGAAAGATCTTGGCGCCGAAAAACTTCCCATCGTCACGGCCCTGGCGGAACGCGAGGCCGATCCGTTCGCGATTCTCATTTCGACTCTCCTGAGCCTCCGCACCAAGGACGAAGTCACGGCCGAGGCGACGGACCGCCTGTTCCGGCTTGCATCAACCCCGCAAGAGATGCTCGCCCTCCCGGAAAAGGAGATCATCAAGGCCATCTATCCCGTGGGTTTCTACCGCAACAAGGCCCGCACGATCCATGATGCCTGCCGGGTTCTGATCGAGCGCTTCGGCTCCCGCGTTCCCGATACGATCGAGGAACTCCTGACCATCAAAGGCGTCGGACGCAAGACGGCCAATCTGGTCGTCGGCTTGGGCTATGGGAAGCCGTCGATCTGCGTCGACACGCACGTCCATCGCATCTCCAACCGGCTCGGTTACGTTCAGACCTCAACACCGGACCAGACGGAAATGGCGCTCCGGGAAAAGCTGCCGCGCC
>CAZDLM010000084.1:0-10512 GCA_964506465.1 uncultured Syntrophaceae bacterium | reverse complement strand
CCAGCGGAATGATGACGATGTCCGTCTCCTTCAGCCATTCCCGCACTTCCACGTATGTGCACCGAAACAGATTATAAACCTTCTCCTTTTTCACTTCCTGTTCCTTCCATTCCATGATCCCGTCCTCCTGTTTTTTCTGTTGATCATCGTTGTATGAAATCGCGGCGATGCGAAAAGTGTCGCCGCACCTTTACAGCGGAACGGCCCCGCCGGTTATGATGTCGGTTTCATGAAGAATAGTCTCATGCCGACGATGACGAATACGAGGCCGGCCACGCGCCACAGCGTTATGGGAATCCTTTCCCCTGTTGCGAAACCGGTAGCGTCCACGATCAGCGAAGCGGCGAACTGCCCGACCAGGATTGCTGAAAACGCCGCCGCCAGTCCGATTTTCGGACAGACGTAGATGATGCTGCCCACGAAGACGGCCGCGGCCACCCCTCCCAGATACGCATACCAGGGGGCATTCAGCCATTCCTGCGCCGTCCCCCACTTCCCGGGGTTCAGAACCGCGACGGCAATCAAGATCGTGACAAGCCCGACGGCAAAAGGAGCAATCGTCGCCCGGAGGACGCCGACATGTCTCCCGAGAAGCGAGTTCAGGCTCCCTTCGAGGCCGACGCAAACGCCGCCGAGAATTCCCACCGCCACGTACAAAAGCATCGAAGCATCCACCTTCATTCGCCACTCCTTTTTCCCGGACAGGTTTATGCCCGGGAGGCCCCCGCCCCCCGGGCCGTCAGGACCTTATTGGATCTTCGCCAATTCCGCGAAATCGTCTTTCGTATGGAGATAGATTTTCTTGTACAGCCCGAAGAGATCAGCATAGCGCTGGGCGAATTCCTTCCTGGGCTCGACAACTCTCTCGATTTTGATGACCTGCTTGGCGGCCTTCACCATGTCCGGGTAAATTCCGACGCCGTACCCGGCAAGGATGGCGTTTCCGATCGCCTCGCTTTCCTTGACCTGGACCACGTTCATGCGCTTGCCGGAGACATCCGCGTGGATCTGCTGCCAGACGCGGCTCTTCGATCCGCCACCGCTCAGGGAAACCTCTTTCATCTTCACCCCCAGTGCCGTTTCGAAGAGTTCGAGGTTGTGGGCGAAGGCCAGAGCGACCCCTTCAAGAATGGCACGGATGACGTCGGCGCGTTTGTGGCTTCCTGACAGGCCGAAAAGCACCCCTCTGGCGTAGGGATCCCAGATCGGGGAACGCTCGCCGTTCAGGTAGGGAAGGTAGATGATGCCGTTGGCGCCCGGAGGGGACTGCTCGGCCTGATCGTCGAGATAGTCGAAGGCGTTTTTCTTCGTGAGCGACGCCAGGCTGATCTCCTGCTGGCCGAAGAGGTCACGGAACCACTTGATCGACGAGCCGGCGTTTTCCAGCACGCCCAGGGAGAACCAGCAACCGGGCACACCGTGGCAGCAATTCACGACGCGTGAATCGAAGATGGGCTTGTCGAGGACCACGCAGGGGCGCGCGGTGGTGCCGATCACGTGGCAGGTCGACCCGGGCGACACGGCGCCGGTGCCGATGCCCGCCGCCGGCGTATCGGCCATGCCGCCGACAACGGGAGTCCCCTTCGCCAGCCCTGTAATCGCCGCGGCCTTTTCCGTGATCTGGCCGACGACTTCCCAGGAGGGGAAGAGCGGCGGCAGCTTGTCCATGGGAATGTCCATGGCATTGCACAACTCTTCCGACCATTTCTGCTTGCCGCCCGTTTCGAAAAGACACGTCCAGCTCGCGCGTGACCACTCCATGGTGAAACGATCCGTGAGCTTATGAATGACGAATCCGCCCGGCCAGAGGAACTGGTGGGTCTTCTCGAAAAGCTCCGGCTCGTTCTCCTTCATCCAGAGGATGATCGGGGCGCTCGTCCCGCTCGCCGCCGGCTGGTTTCCGGTAAGCCGGATGACCTTGTCACCGACCTTCTCCTTGATCCAGTTCACCTGCGAGATGGTTCTCTTATCGAACTGCATGATGGCCGGCCGCAGAGGTTTGCCGTTCTTATCGACGGCCACGAGCGCATTCGTGCAGCTGATCGAAACGCCCTTGATCTCCTTCGAATCGACCCCGCTCTTGGCCAAGACCTCCCGCGTCGTGTCGACTGCCGCCTGCCACCATCCCGTCTCGGCATCATGTTCGACCCAGGCTGTGCGCGGATAGATCAGCGGATATTCGCGATACGAACGGGCGAGGGTGTTGCCGTCCACGTCGAGCAACTCCGTCTTGCACCCCGTCGTTCCAACATCGATCCCCAGCAACAGCGGGGCCTTGTAATTCTTCATCTTCTTCGTGTCTCCTTTCGTTCCGGTGTTCTTTTCGCTTCCGTCCGTCTCCTTATGCCGACAGCCAACCGCCGTCGACGTTCACGATCTGGCCCGTGATGTAATCGGACGCCGCCGAGGCCAGAAAGACCGCCGCGCCGACGAGATCCTCGGGCACACCCGTTCTTCCCATCGGGATCTTGCTCAAAACCCACTTCGCTTTTTCCGGGTCCTGGAAAAGCGCTTCCGTCAGTTCCGTCCGGAAGTAGCCGGGCCCGATGGCGTTGCACTGGATATTGTACTTGGCCAGCTCGACCGCAAACTGCCTCGTCAGGGACGCCACGGCGCCCTTGCTGGCGGTGTAGAGGCTGATGTTGCTGATGCCGATGAAGCTGGTGAGTGACGTGATGTTGATGATCTTTCCCTTGGATTGCTTGGCCATTTCCTTCGAGGCGGCCTGGCTGATGAAGAAGAGGGCCTTCAGATTGACGCTCATCAGATATTCGTAATCCTGCTCGGTCATCTCGAAGAAGGGCTTCCGGACCTGCGTGCCGGCCACGTTGAGCAGAATGTCTACACGACCGAGGCCCTTCAGCGTTTCCTGGACGACGCGGTCCGCCTCGGCGGCGCCCTTGAGATCCACCGGAACCACCAGGGCCTTCCGGCCGACCTTCTGAATCGCGGCGGCTGTCTGCTCGAGCGCGGCCTTGGTCCGCGCCACCAAGGCGACGTCCGCCCCCGCTTCGGCAAGTCCGATGGCTATGCCCTGTCCAAGGCCCCGGCTCGCCCCGGTCACGATTGCGACCTTTCCCGTCAGTTGAAATTTGTCCAGTATCATTCCTGAAACACCTCCTGATATTCTCGTCGGGCCGAGTCCGCCCGCAGCCGATTTACAGCTTCCCGATGCAATTTACCGGGAAACCAGATGATCCAATCCCAGTTCCTTCAGTTTCTCCGGCGTCGGGATCCCTTCCTCGCCCCACTTGCGGTGTTCATAGTAATCGCTGAGCAGGCGGCCCATCGGCGGGAGCTCGTTGGTCAACTCTTCGCCCGTCCGCTTCAGCGTCTGGAAGCGGTAGGGCAGCATGTCGTCCTTCCGGCTGGCTCCCATCTTCACGTTGTACATGCGCTTCAGGTTGGTCAGCCGTTCGCCGATCTTCATATATCCCGCGACGTCGATTCCCCAGCCGGTGATCAGATTGAGAAAATCGACATGGTTCTCGACGTTGACAGCCTTTCCGACCAGAGAGAAACGAC
Source organism: uncultured Syntrophaceae bacterium (assembly GCA_964506465.1). Classification (GTDB taxonomy): domain Bacteria; phylum Desulfobacterota; class Syntrophia; order Syntrophales; family UBA6109; genus UBA6109. The sequence goes on along the minus strand of CAZDLM010000084.1, from coordinate 6,987 downwards.
AGAGGATCATGGCGTCCATGGCGCTCATCAGGTCCTGCATCGTCGCTCCCATGGCGGCCTTGCCCTCGATCTGATAGGATTTGTGCGGCTCCTTGATGCCGATTTCCGGCATCGTCATCGCCAATTCGAAGGGATGGCTCCAACTGGCATTGTGGCAGGCGCCGCGCGCTTCCGTCGCGTAGTTGATCGCCTGGCTCCAGAAACGTCGCGGATCGTGCGCCGACGGTTCCAGCCCCTTCACCTGAACGCAGAATTCGATCGCATTGCGCCCCAGGGACTCCGCCATCTTCTTCGAACCCTCGGCCATGATCTTCCCGATACCCTCGCCTCTACCCATCTTGTGGGTCATCTCGACGATGGCCTGACCGCTGCCCCAGACCAGCTCGACACCGTCCGTGTCCGCCTTCGTGATCAGCCCTTTTTCGTAGGCCTCCATGGCGAAGGCGATGGTGGCGCCGGCGGAGATCGTATCCATTCCGTAGTCGTTGCAGAGCTGGTTCGCCTTGGAGATGGCGGCGAGGTCGTCGACGAGACATTCGCCTCCGAAGGTGCCCAGCGTTTCGTATTCCGGACCCTCGCAATGCATGGGGCCGTACGGCCCCGATTCGATCTTGATGTGCCGTCCGCAGCCGATGGGACAGTTCATGCAGGCCTTCCGGCCCACAAGGATCGTATCGTGCATGGTGATGCCCGAGATTTTCTTGACTCCCGGCCAGCGTCCGAGGCGCCAGTTCTGGAGCGGGAAGTTACCCAGTTTTTCGTAGTTCTCCAGACCGCCCGAGGTCCCGTATTTTGTGAACCCCTCCGTCGCCTTGACGATCTGCGGCGTGAGCTTCCTGATGTAGGCCTTCAGTTCGTCCGGCCGGGCGATTTCCGGTCTGCCCGTCCCGTGAACGACGATCGCCTTGAGGTTCTTGGACCCCATCACGGCGCCCAGTCCCGTTCTGGCGGCGGCGCGGACGACGGTCCCGATGTGGGGAATGCCGGCGATTCCCGCCATGCGCTCCCCTGCCTGGCCGATGACGGCGACCGTCGCCTTTTCCGACGTCTGCTTCTTCAGCCAGTCGGCCGCCTCGTTGGTGCCCTTTCCCCAGATCGGCCGTGCATCCCGGATCTCGGCTGCGCCGTCATGGATCCACAGGTATACCGGGCTGTCCGCCTTGCCATTCACGACGACGCCGTCGAAACCGGCGCGTTTACAGGCGACGGCCCACGAACCTCCGACGTTGGAGCCGCCGAACAGGCCCGTGAGCGGCGAGCGCGCCACCAGATGATGGCGTCCCGAAGTGGGGACTCCCGAAGCCGTACAAGGCCCCGTGAAGGCGGCAAGGATATTTTTTTCCGAGAGCGGATCCGTTTCCGGACCCGTTTCCTCGAGGAGAAATTTCAGTCCCAGACCGAGGCCGCCCATATATTTGCGGATCGTCTCTTCCTCGAGTGGCTGGGATTCGGCCTTGCGGCCGGTTAGATTCACGCGCAGCATGCGCCCGCAATAACCGTACATAGATCCTCCAATGCCTGCCGATTCTCGCAGGCATTCAAAAAAAGCCTGTTACAGGCAGTTCCGATAAATGCCTTCGACATCCGCCGCCGTCATTGCACGGGGGTTCACGGACAGCAGGCGCGTATTGGACGCGGCCGCCTTCGCCATGGCGGGAATCGCGTCGGCGGAAATCTTCAGATCCGTGAGGGAATGCGCCATCTTCATGTCCTTCAGGATCGCCTTTACGGACTCCGCCGCCGCGTAGGCCTGTTCCACGAGGGGCAGGCCCTCGACGTCCTCGCCGAGGCAGCGGGCGATTTCCGCGAATTTCGGGATGTTGCCGATGGCGTTGAACTCCATCACGTAGGGCAGGAGCAGCCCGTTGGCGACGCCGTGGGGGACATGATACTCGACGCCCAGCGGATACGAGAGCGCGTGCACGCCGTTGACGCCGGCATTCGCCAGGGCGATCCCGGCAAACAGGCTGCCGATCGCCATGTCATAGCGGGCCTGCATGTTTTCCCCCTTGGCCACGGCCGTGCGTATGCTGCGGCTGATCATGACCATCGCCTCCTTGGCAAAGACGTCCGTAATGACGGTCGCTTTCGTAAAATGCGTGAAGGACTCGACCGCATGGGCCAGCGCATCCATGCCGCTCGCAGAGGTCACGGAAGGCGGCATCGAGACGTGCAGACAGGGGTCGATGATGGCGACCCGGGGCAGGATATAGGGGCTCATGAGGACCTTTTTCCCCTTGGCGGCCGGGTCGGACAGAACGGCGTTCGGCGTGACTTCCGCACCGGTCCCCGCCGTCGTCGGAAGCAGGATGGTCGGTACGCCGGGCGTTTTGATCAGATCGGCGCCGACATAATCGGTCACCTTGCCGGGGTTCGTCAGCATGACGGCGGTAACGGCGGCGACGTCCATGGCACTGCCTCCGCCCAGGCCGACGATGAGATCGTATTTCCCCTGCTTGGCGGCGGCGATGCAGGCGTCCTGGCATTCCAGGTCCGGTTCGGGCTTCACCTGGCTGAAGACCGCCACGCCGATGCCCTCTTTGGCGAGAATGTTCTTGATGGTGTCCGCAATGCCGGAATCGGCGACCCCCTTATCCGTCACAAGCAGGGCGTTCTTGGCCCCCATGGCCTTGGCTTCCGGTCCGAGTTTCTCTGCGGCGCCGAAGCCCGCAAGAATGAGATTGGGTGAGCGGAAACTGAGGATTTGGTTCATCGAAGGACTCCTTTCGGTGGAAAATAGTAAACTATGTTGATATTATTGACGGTCAATCTTGTATACACTTTTTTCGACACAACATCGCCGCAAGACACTCTCTGACTTCGGAAAAAACTCTCTTTAAAAAATGACCTCTGACTGGGTTGGACTCACTCGACGGCCGCCTACCAAAACTCCGACGGCCACCCCGAGCGACATCACGTCCGCGTCGGGAACTTGCTGCAGGCATCCCACCTTATGTCAAAGAATACATAAGGCATTGATTGTATACATCATATTCGACATGACTTTTAGTAAAGGATTGCTCCCTTGTCAACAAAAAAATGCTCCTCGCGTGAAAATATCTTTGGCCGGTTGGTCCGGATGACCCCACTGATGCGCTTCGGCGACAACCATGGCCGCGAACCGCGGGGAACTGCCGGAGATGGAATACCGTACCGCCTTCGATCACTAAATCAGCCGATCCGTGCCCGTCGCCAGGGAATCGGCGATGACGTCTCTTACCTTCCGCATGTGGATCTTCATGGTCTTCTCGGCCAAGGCCGCGTCCTTCTTCTTGCAGGCCTCGATCAACGACGCGTGATGCTCAATGTAAGTTTCGAAAAAGCGGGGATAGCCGACCGACATGTACTGGTATCGATAGATCTGTCGTTTCAGCATGACGATGAGCTGGGAAAGGCTCTCACTGTCCGCCTTATCGCGGAAGAAGCCGTGGAACAGGGCATTGTTGTGGAGCCAAGACTGCGTATCCTTGTTTTGGGCCGCCTTGATCATCTTCCTGTGCAGGTCTTCCAGGTAGGCGACGTCCTTCTTCAGCATCTTATCAATCGCGATCCGGACCGCATAGCTCTCCAGCAATTCCCGGAGATCGTAGATCTGCTGCACCTGCTTGACGGAAAGTTTCGCGACCTCGATGCCTTTGTTTCTCTCGAAGCTGATCAAGCCTTCGGATTCTAGCTGCCTCAGGGCCTCCCGGATCGGGCTCCTGCTGACCTTGTACAGTTCCGACAGCTTTTTCTCCGTCAGCCGCTCGCCGGACATGAGACGTCCGAAGGTGATGTCGTCCCGGATCTTCTCATAGATGTCCTGCCGGACCGATTTCTCGAGATGCTTGTTGGCCACTCTGCCTCCTGACGCTCCGCAAGGTTCTGAAAAATTCAGGTAATCCCCTTCTCGCATGTCCGCCGCCCGCACATCCGCGAGCAGACAGGTAGCCAGTCTGCGAGACCCCCTAGCAGATACCCCCGTTTCCTGTCAAGCGGTGCGGTCTTCCCCCTTATTCGCAGACCCACAGGTGAAAGAACTTCGGCCCATGGACACCCAAGGTCAGGATTTTTTCGATGTCCGCGGTGCGGCTGGGTCCGCTGACGAGAACAAAGTGGCTACCGCCGCCGGCCAGAGCGAACGCGTCGTGGAGATCCCTCCGCAAGGCTGACGGCGCCGCCAGCACGAGACAGATGCGCGGCAGGAGCGACAGCGCCTGCGGTTGCTCCGGGCGCGTGCGCAGGAGAACGGTGCCCGTCTCCGGAAGAACGGCGTCCGCGGCGACGATCCCGAGGTCGCATGCCGAGAGATTGTGGCCTCTTCCTTCGGTACGGAGGAGTTCGACGTTCAGGCTTTCCAGTATCCCGCCGACCTGCAGGCTCCCGGTCATCCCGCAGTGGGATACCGCGGCCTTCCTCACCTGTTCCTGCTCCACCAGTTCCGTAAGCGCCGCAGCGAATTCATCACGCCCACGGACCCTTCGGGCGGCACCGCCCGTCTTGACGACTTCGGCCAGAAGGAGGTCGATTTCCCTCTCACCGTCCGCGCCCGATCGAAAGAAGGCCTTGGCCGTATCCGGCATGGGAAAGCCCTGGGGGCTGACTCCGGCAAGCCCCTCTCTCACCTTCTTGAAGATGATTTCCCGGTCTGTTCGCTTATCGCTCATCTCTCTTCTCCTGCAACGACGAATCCCCCGCCTCTCGATTCCGCCACCACCTGCGGAAATCGCCGCGGAAAGCGGGGAAGGGCCTTGCCATCGTCCAGCGGCTTAGAGGCGGCGGCATCCAGGGGATCCAGTCCCCGCGCCGTAGCGGCGTCTGGAGGACCTTGTTCAGATGGGCTCCGAGGAGGTACAGGCCCTTCGTTCCCAGGACAAGGCGCAGGGCCTTTGCCGCAACCCTCATCCAGGCGGAAGCGACGGCAGCCTCGATGCGGTCTCCTTCCATCACGCGCCCGCGCAGGTGGAGCAGGATGTTGGGAATCGGAATCTTCACCGGGCACGCCTCGGCGCAGGCGCCGCAGAGGGTCGAGGCGAAGGGAAGTCCCCCCGCAACAGCAGTCCCCAGGAGCTGTGGCGTGAGGATCGCGCCGATTGGCCCCGGATAGGTCGCGCCGTAGGCGTGGCCTCCGACTTGATTGAATACGGGACAGATGTTCATGCAGGCCCCGCAACGGATGCAGAAAAGGGTTTCCCTGGTCATTTCATCCGCCAGGACGCGGGTGCGCCCGTTGTCGAGAAGCACCAGATGGAATTCCTCCGGCCCTCCTTCCCACCGGCCGGTGATGAACGTGTTGTAGGCGGTGATCTTGGCGCCGGTCGCGCTGCGGGCAAGGAGCTTGAGCAGAATGCCGGCACTCTGCCAATCCGGGACGATTTTTTCGATGCCTACGACGGCAACGTGCACCGACGGCAGGGAGGTGCACATCCTCCCGTTTCCCTCGTTCGTCACCAGCACCAGCGTCCCCGTTTCCGCGACGAGAAAATTGCCGCCGGAGATTCCCATGTCCGCAGTCAGAAATTCCGCACGAAGGCGTTCGCGGGCGATTTCGGTTAACATCTTGGGGTCCGGCTGCACGTCCACGCGCAGTTTTTCGCGGAAGAGCTCGGCGATATCCTCCTTGGTCATATGCAGCGCCGGATTCGTCACGTGCGACGGCCGCTGCCCCGCCAGTTGCACGATGTACTCGCCCAGATCCGTCTCGAAGGCGCTGATCCCCGCCTCTTTCAAGGCATGGTTGATTTCCAGCTCTTCGGACACCATGCTCTTGACCTTGACCACCTTCTTGACGTTGCGGCGGCGGGCGATGTCGAGAATGATGCGGTTCGCTTCCTCGGCGTCGCGCGCCCAGTGGACGATTCCTCCAGCAGCCGTCACTTTCTCTTCCACGAGGGAGAGATACCGATCCAGGTGGGTGATCGTGTGCATGCGCATATCATGGGCGATGTTCCTGAGGCTCTCCCAGTTCTCCTCGCCCATCGCGGCCACCACCTCGGCCCGCTTGCGCAGCGCCGTTTGCGCGTTCTTCTGCGTCGCCGCCGCGATCTTCGGCGAAACCGATCGTGTATTGGCGCGGAAATCGATTCTCTGATGCACCGATTTCAAGCTTTACCTCCCTCGGCCAGGACCTCGATGAGATGCATCGCCTTGACCTTTGAATTAATCTTCTTTAGCCCGCCCCGGATATTGATCAGACAGCCGGGTTCGCTGACCACCACGGCTTCCGCACCGCAGGCCTCGACATTGCGGAGCTTGGCCTCCATCATCTTTTTCGATACCTCGGGGTAGACGACGCTGAAAATCCCTCCGAAACCGCAGCACGTATCCGCTTCGTTCAGCGGAACCCATTGCAGGCCCTTCACCGCCCGTAGCAACGCCTCCGGCTCGCCGCGAACACCGAGACCTCGCGTCAGATGGCAGGGATAGTGGCAGGCGACACGGTGTGGGAAAACCGCCCCTACGTCCGTTACCTTCAGGACATTCACCAGAAACTGGCTGATTTCCATGACGCGCGCGGCCACTGCGGCGGCCCGCTCGCGCTCTCGAGTCCCCGCATCGAACATCAGCGGGTAGCGGTGCTTGACGAATTCCACGCAGGAACCCGACGGCGCCACGATCGGGCCTTCCGTATCCGCGAAGGCATCGATCCACTTCAGTGCCATTTCCTTCCCCTGGCTTTGGAATCCAGTGTTGAAAAACGGCTGGCCGCAACAGGTCTGCTCTTCGGGAAACCCGCACTCCACCCCCAGACGTTCCAGCAGCATAACCATCTTCTGAAGTACGTCCGGAAGCAAATTCTCACCCAGACAGGTGACAAACAGTTGAGCTTTCATGAATTGTCCTTCATTATGCAGTAGTCCCGGCCCAAACGAGCGGCCTTCAGGATCGATCGATCCGTTGCCGTCCATTTCTTTTCCGTGGGCCATGACGCGCCGGTCCTCGAACGCTCCTTCAATCGCCCCGTTCAGTACACCTGGATATCTTTCACCAGTTCCGCCCCCAGCTCCA
>CAZDLM010000083.1:0-11054 GCA_964506465.1 uncultured Syntrophaceae bacterium | reverse complement strand
CTCGCCTACCCCGCGGCAAGCCGCGGGGATGCGCTCGCTGCCGGATTCCAGGCTATTATCACAATTCCCGTATGAACTCTGCAATACTCGATGGAAAAGCTGAAACATTCCGAGATGACCCTGAAACGGTGCAGGAATCCATGAACGCCTGCAGGAAAATCCATTGGTAGACACCGACGTGAAAAAACGTTAAGAACCCATCTGTCCGAACGAATATACGCCTCGGCTTCTTCTTGAGTCCATCCCTCCGGTCCCCGGGCTTCGTTGAACGGAAAGGTCAGATCGAGACGTGACGGCCGTATCTTCGATTACAGAGAAGCAAGACTGGAATGGAGTTCTATGACCGGCAACCCGCTGAAGAGTCTTAAACAAATCTTCGGATACGAAACCTATCGGCCCCAGCAGCAGGAGATTATCGAGGAACTCATCCAGGGCAAGGATGCTTTTGTCCTCATGCCGACGGGAGGCGGAAAATCTCTGTGCTATCAGATCCCCGCCCTCCACCGCCCGGGCGTCGGGATCGTCGTTTCTCCCCTCATCTCCCTGATGAAGGACCAGGTTGATGCGCTCCAGGCCTGCGGAGTGAAGGCGGCCTTTTACAATTCCTCCCTGAAGAGCGGCGAGGCCCGCCGGGTTCTGGCGATGCTCCATGCCGGAGAACTGGACCTCCTCTACATCGCCCCGGAGCGCCTGATCGGCGACAACTTTCTCCAGCGCCTCAAGGATATCCCCGTCTCCCTGTTCGCCATTGACGAGGCCCACTGCATTTCCCAGTGGGGCCACGATTTCCGGCCCGAATACAGCCAGCTCGGCCGCCTCCGCAAGGCATTCCCCGGGATCCCGATGATCGCCCTGACGGCGACGGCCGAAGCCCATACCCGCCGGGACATCCTTGACCGGCTCCACCTCCGGGAGGCCCGGTGTTATGTCGCGAGCTTCGACCGCCCCAATATCCGCTACACCGTTCTGGGCAAGATCAAACCCTTTTCACAGCTCACGGACTTTCTGAGAAGTCGCCCGGGCGAGGCCGGCATCGTTTACTGTCTGAGCCGCAAAAGGGTGGACGGCCTGGCGGCAAAACTGAAATCGGCCGGTTTCCATGCGGCGCCCTATCATGCGGGCCTGCCGACGAAGGAGAGACAGGCGGTGCAGGACGATTTCCTGCGGGACGACGTCCGGATCATGGTCGCGACCGTGGCCTTCGGCATGGGGATCGATAAATCCAACATCCGGTTCGTCGTCCATTATGACATCCCGAAAAACGTCGAAAGCTATTACCAGGAAACGGGGCGCGCCGGCCGTGATGGGCTGGCGGCGGAAGCCCTGCTCCTCTTCGGTTACGGCGACATTGCCGTCGCCCGCAGCCTGATCGAAAATACGCACAATCCCGAACGGAAGCGGATCGAGCTTCACAAGCTCAACGCCATGGTCGCCTTCGCCGAGGCATCGGGCTGCCGCCGCCGGATCCTCCTTGGCTATTTCGATGAACGCACGGAGAAGGACTGCGGCAACTGCGACATCTGCCTCCACCCGCCGCAAATGATCGATGTGACGGAAGATGCGCGGAAGGCTCTGTCCTGCGTCTACCGGGTGGGTCAGCGTTTCGGCATGGGCCATGTGATCGATGTTTTGCGCGGCTCCAAAAAAGAGCGGATCGTGCAACTGGGCCACGAGGGCCTTTCCACCTACGGCATCGGCGCCAACAAGAGCCAGGAGTACTGGGGCGGGCTTCTCCACCACCTCATCTACGGGGGCTTTCTCCGGCAGGATGTGGGCAATTATTCGGTCCTCACCCTGACCGATGCGGCCCGGCCGGTCCTGCGGGGGGAGCGGACCCTGACCATGGCGGCTCCCCGCGTAAAGCCTGCCGGCTCATCGAAATCGCCCCGCCGCGGGGACGGCGAGGCGGAATACGACGAGGAACTCTTCAGGAAACTCCGGGATCTGCGGAAGAGGCTGGCTGATGCCGCCGGCGTGCCGCCGTTTGTCATCTTCAGCGACAAATCCCTGGCGGGGATGTCCGCCGGGATGCCCACGGATGACGAGGCATTTTTGAACGTCCACGGCGTCGGAGCCCATAAGCTCAAGCGCTACGGGGAACCATTTCTTGCCGAGATCCGGCGGCATGTGCAGGGTGCGGAAGAACGGGAAGTATAAAGAGAAGAACTGGTTGAGCGGACGCCGGATTTGTCTGTCCATGAACCGTCGGGAAACGGGATGATATGGCTTTGATATGGATCAACAGTGTGTCGGTCAGCTTTGGCGGGCCGACGCTCCTCGACGGGGCGGAACTCCAGATCGAGGCCGGGGAGCGGATCGGGCTTCTCGGGAGGAACGGCTCCGGAAAATCCACCCTGCTGAAGATGCTGGGCGGCGAAATCCCTCCCGATGCGGGCGAAATCATCCGCAGCGGCGATGTCCGCACCGCCATGCTGCCGCAGGAAGTGCCGGACGATGTTCCGGGAACGGCCTATGATGTCGTGGCCTCGGGACGCCCGGAGCACCTGGCGATCTTGAGGTCATATCACGAACTCGCCCGCCGCGTCGGCGGAAATGCTGACAGCGGGCCGCTCAAACAACTGGAGCGCGTCCAGCATCAGCTGGAGACTTCCGGCGCCTGGCATTACCACCAGCGGGTCGAGACGGTGCTCTCCAGAACCGGCCTTGACGGGAATGCCGTATTCGGGAACCTCTCCGCAGGGATGAAGCGCCGGGTTTTTCTTGCCAGAGCGCTGGCCGGCGATCCCGATGTCCTTCTCCTGGATGAACCCACGAACCATCTCGACCTGAACGCAATCCTCTGGCTGGAGGAATTTCTCCTGAAGTACGAGAAGACCCTCCTGTTCGTCACCCATGACCGGGCGTTTCTCAGGAGGCTGGCAACCCGGATTGTGGAGATCGACCGCGGACGCCTTCTCTCCTTTTCCTGTGACTACCGGGCCTATCTGGAGCGGCGGCAAGCCATGCTGGAGGCGGAAGACAAGCAGTGGCAGGATTTTGACCGGAAGCTGGCCAAGGAGGAGATCTGGGTACGGCAGGGAATCAAGGCCCGGCGCACCCGGAACGAGGGCCGGGTCCGGGCTCTTGTTCAGATGCGTGAGGAACGGTCGGCAAGGCGGGAACGGGACGGCAACGTCCGGTTGGCGATTCAGGAAGAGGAGAAGAGCGGCCGCCTTGTGGCCGAGGTGAAGAACATCAGCTTTTCCTACGGCGGGAAAGAGATCATCAGCGACTTTTCTTCCGTCATCGTGCGGGGAGATCGCGTCGGCATCATCGGTCCCAACGGCGTCGGCAAGACCACCCTCCTCCGGATCCTTCTGGGAGAACTCGAACCCCAGCGGGGCAAGATCCGCCTCGGCGCGAGAATCCAGATCGCCTACTTCGACCAGCTCCGCGCTCAGCTGGACGAAGACCGGACGCTGAAGGAGAACATCGCGGGCGGGAACGACACGATCTTTTTCAACGGCGTACCCCGGCACATTGTCGGCTACCTGCAGGATTTCCTCTTCTCTCCGGCGCAGATCATGGCGCCGGTCCGATCGCTCTCGGGGGGTGAACGGAACCGCCTGCTTCTGGCCAAGCTCTTCAGCATCCCTGCCAACGTTCTGGTTCTGGATGAGCCGACCAATGACCTCGACGCCGAAACCCTGGAACTGCTGGAAGAGCGCCTCCTGGAATACGGAGGAACGGTTCTGCTGGTGAGCCATGACCGCGAATTCCTCAACAACGTCGTGACCTCCACGATTGTCTTCGAGGGGGACGGGCGCCTGGCCGAGTACGTGGGCGGCTACGACGACTGGCTCCGGCAGCGCCAGACAGACACTGTGCCTGCCGCAGCGGCAGCGAAGCCTGAGAGGCAGAAAAGGGAAAGGGCACCGCGGGAAAAGACCCGGCTCTCCTACAAGGAAAAACGGGAACGCGAAGAGCTGCCGCAGCGGATCGAAACTCTGGAAACGGAAAAACGGAACCTCATGGAAACGCTGAACTCGCCGGCGTTCTATGCGGACAAGGACGGCGCGAAGGTCAGGGCCGCAAGCGACCGCCTGGAGGCCCTGGATCGGGAGCTCGATGAAGCCTACGTCCGCTGGGACGAGCTGGAGACGCTGGCGGCGAAGTACGGCAATTGACGGCGGCCGGGCAACAGCAGAAGCGCCATCCGGGAAGGATGAAATGCGGTATTGCGGACCTGATGCAAGTCCGAGTGACATACGCCGCAGTAAAGGATCTTCATGACCACGTCGCTGGCGCGTCTGGACAGGTCAATCTTGTCTGCGTCTTTCGTTTCATTGTTCATGACAGTACCTTTCTCCGGCAGCGGTCATCTCTTCTGCTGCGTGATTTCGGATTCTCCGTGGCAAAATATATAGCGCTGCCGGAATCCGAATGGCCGATACGACTCTGCCCATTTCTTGCCTATTCCTCGCGTTGACGATCCAAGCAGAATGCGTTTTGTCTACGATGCCGTCTTCGTTGCCGCCTGTTCGCCCCGCCGGGGGAAAATCATGCTGATCACCACCAATGTCACAAAACTCACGATGAGGCCCGGATACAGGGGATCGAGTCCCTGCGGGTAAAGCACGTGCCAACCCAGATTGGCCAAGGGTCCCAGATACGCCGCCAGAATGCCAGCCATAGGGGAGACGAGGCGCGGGAAGAACATTGCGCCCAGCAGTGGAAAGAGAATCGTGCAGCCCCTCAGTCCCATGGACAGGAAACTCCATCCGAGGATCAGGGATTTAAGGTTTCCGGCAACGAAGAACACGCAGAGCGCGCAAATTACAAGGATAAGCAGGCGCTGAACGAACAGGATTTCCCTGTCCGCCGCCAGTTTCCGGAAAAATCGTTTGTAGATATCCTTCGTGATCATTGTCGAAATCCCCAGGGACAGTCCAGCCCAGGTGCCAACGACTGCGACCAGCAATGTCGCAAGCACCACCCCGCCTGCCCACGGCGGGAGAAACTTCATGACAAAGACTGGCAGGACTTCACTGGAAGGCGTAGACGGAAAATACGCTCTCATGTAGAGCCCCACGAGAATCCCCCCGATCCCGACGGGTGGAATCATGAACGCGGATATCATGGCCCCTCTGCGGGCGGTTTTCGCGTCTTTCCCGGAATAGATGGCCTGGATATAGGTCTGGGTGGAAAGGACGCCAACGATCAGCGAGAAGCCGGCCGCGGCGTCAAGATTGAAACTCCGGCCGAAAAGGGAAAACCAGGGGTCGTAGGCAAATTTCTCTGCGAGACCCGCATAGCCGCCAACCAGGTTGTAGGCCATTACGCCGCAGACAATTGTGGCGACGTAAAGCAAGCCGAGTTTTGCAACCCCGACCAGGCCTGTACCCCATACTCCGCCGAAGAATACATATCCCAGAACGAGCGATATGCCGATGATGGTTGCAGTGAGCGGACCGATGTGGAACATGGAGGTCAGGAGCGCAACTGCGGCAAGTCCCTGGCCGACGATGTTCAGAAAGATGCCTACCGAAGAAAAAATGCTGGAAACGGGACCGATATTGCCGCCGTAAGTTCCCGCCAGATACTGGGGCACAGTTTCCAGGCCGCTATCATGGAACTGCCGGGCCATCCCCAGTCCCAGCAAGGCGCAGGCGATACCGGCGCCGAGTGTGAACCACCAGGCGCATGCGCCGAATTGAAAAGCCAGCTGGGCTGTGCCGATGGTCGACGCTCCGCCGACCAGAGTGCCCATGATGGTTCCCGCAACCACGGCACTGTTTGCCTTGTGCCCTCCGACGGAAAAGTCCTCGGCGGTCTTTACTTTCAGCCCCGCGTAGATTCCCACCATCGTAATGACGACGAGGGTTACCACAATTCCTGCGATGTGCCCCGCGCTGAGTGAAAGCATCATATTGCGATCTGCGTTTGAAATCTACCGAGAAATAAGAAAAGCCCGTTCCTGAGGCTTGCAGGACGGATGCACCGCCCCGGTGAATCGTTATTTTATTTCGTTATAAATCGCCTGGACCAGCGCCGATTCGTTCCGTTCGAACTGCTTCTGCACTTGCTCGATGCCCTGGCCCTTCGCCTTGAGACTGCGCACCTTCTCCTGCAGGGTCTTCATCTGCCGGATATGATTTTCGACCGCAGCCCGATCGATGACATCGTTGTGACCGCAGACAAACTTCCGGGCATCCAGGGCAGAAAGCATCTTTTCCAATACCTGCACCTCGCCGAACGATCTCCCGCCCTTGTAAGCGTGGATCAATTGTACCCGCTTGGTGAAAACCTGGTCGCCAATGAACGCCACTTTCTCATCCGGAAAATAGACGACGGTGTCCCCGGTGGTGTGACCAACTCCGAGATAATGGAGCTGGATGCGTTCCGCACCCATTTGCAGATCCATTCGGTCCTTGTAGGTGACCGAGGGCAGGAAGGCCTTGAGCGCGGGGTTGCCCCAGTCGGATGGGGTGCCGTTCATGGAGGGCAGGAAGAACTCTTTCAGGCAGTTTTCGTGCGCAATGAAGACCACGCCCGCGGGCTGGAACCGGTTCCCGAACACATGATCGCCATCCGCGTGGGTGTTCACCAGCCGGGTGACCGGGTTGTTCGTGAGTTTCCTGATTGACGCGAGAACCTGCGCCACAGATGCCTCATCCTGTTTCGAATCAATGAGCAGCACCTCCTTTTCGCCGATGTACGCGCCGGTATTCGCGCCCCGTCCGCCGGTGAACACATAGATGTTCGGTGCGACCTGCTGCGATAGGACAGGTGCGGGAGCGGCGGGAGGTTGAGATTGCTGGGCCAATACTGAGGTCGAAGACAGGATCACGAGAAAAAGAATGGCCATCTTATTCAAGAACGTCCGCTTCATGGTTTTTCTCCTTTTTCTGCCGTCACTTCAGACTCCCGCTTTGAACCAGAAGAAATACAGTATCAGGAACGAAACAAGCGCCATGAAGAGAAGTGCATACCACGCCAGTTTCGAGAACGGCGACTTCTGTGGACGATAAGGCCAGTTGTTCTCCAGAAAAGAGAAGGTGACTCCCCTGTCCTGAATCCAGTCCAAGCTCCAAAAGAGGCCCGCCAAAACATATAGAACCGAAGAGGCAAGAATATTCGCAAACCAGGTGACCGGATAGCTTCCATCTCGTAAGACAAGATAGATATCGTACGACCAGCTTGCCGAGAACATCCATACGCAAACGGCAATATACCCGTGCGTCAGCTTCCGTCTTCTCTTCCGCATATTGTACAAGGTGCCTGTTGCCCAGGGCGACGTCAGATAAGCCAGGGATGACATGAAAAAAGCATCAAAATAATCCCACGTAGGATCTCCCGTGTAGGGCGCGATGAGGATCATGATCGAGCAGGCCACTGCAAAGGTTATCAGCCGCCATGGTTCGAATAGGAATCGCCAGTAATTTGCATGAGACAGGGAAATATTCTTCCTGTCTTTCATAAAAAGAAAGAGCGCTACGAGACACGCGGCCATCCAGAAAATGATGTAAGCCTGAAACAGCGGCGCCATTGGAAAACCTGATCGATGAACGAAACTTTCATCCCCGTGACTTGATCATTTTCGAATGAAACGGAGCAGGTCCATCTTGCGAAAACCCATCCATCCTAGGCAATCAGCGTCATGGTTTTCGAATCGTTCCCCGCAGACTTCCGCCTGCATCCATCAATGACCTGGTGAGCAGACGATCCAGTTGATTCGCAAAGGCCTGGCAGTCCTTCCGGCCGAAGGTCGGCGGTCCGCCCGTCATCAGGCCGCCGTCCCGCAGTTCGCTCAGCAGATCGCGCATGGCGAGCCGGTCCTTGATGTTCTCCTCCGTGTAGAGATTGCCCCGGGGATCGAGGACGACGGCGCCCTTCGTAATGACCCGGTCCGCCAGGGGAATGTCGGCCGTAATCACCAGGTCGCCCGGTGCCGCCAGTCCGGCAATGCGGTCATCGGCGATGTCCGGGCCTTCGGGAACGATCAGGCTGGAAATCCATTCCGACGGCTCGCGGTGGACCGGCTTATTGGCCACGAAGACCACGGGCACGCGCAGGCGCTGCGCCGCCCGGATCAGGATGTCCTTCGCCGGCCTCGGGAAACCGTCCGCATCGACGTAGATCCGCATGCCTGTCCCTTTCCAGAACCGGGGCGTGTGCCCTTCATGACTTCACGATCTCTTTCACACGGCCGACGACCCGTTCTCCAGGCGCACCTTGATGCCATGGGGATGACGGGGAGATTTGGTGAGAACATCCCGGACGATGCCTTCCGTAAGCGCACCGGTTCGCTGATCCTCTTTCCGGACCACCTTCACCCGCATGCCGGCGGAAATGTCAGATCGGCTCTGTCCTTCCACGCTTCGCTCCTGTGCTCCCGAATCCTCCTCCAGGAGAAAAATATCTTCCGGAGACGGAGTTGTATTTCCGTTATGCCGATTGAGATCTTTTCTCTTTACCGCTGGGTCAGCGTTGAACGCCTGCTGAACGCCCTGAGCGCCCGGACACCAGCCTATGGTTATGGAGGGTTGCTCATCCTGCGGAGGATTTCCAGATAGCGGACTGACGGTGTTTTTCGCCTCCGATCAGGCCAGCCTGCGTACCTGCTTGTAGCGGAAGCAGTCGACCACATGGTCGTTCACCATGCCGACGGCCTGCATGAAGGAGTAGCAGATGGTCGACCCGACGAAGCTCAAGCCGCGCTTCTTCAGATCCCGACTCATCCGGTCCGACTCTTCCGTGCGGGACGGCAGCTCAGAAAGAGAGCGCCACGCGTTCTGCCTGGGGACGAAGTCGACATAGCGCCAGACAAACGCATCGAACGACCCGAACTCCTCCCGGATGTCCAGAACCTTCCGCGCATTCTTGACGGCTGCCGCGATCTTGAGGCGGTTGCGGACGATGCCGGCATCGGCTAGGAGACGCCCGATGTCGGCTTCCGCATAGGCCGCGATCCTTGCCACATCGAAACGGTGAAAGGCCCGCCGGTAGTTCTCCCGCTTCCTGAGGATCGTCAGCCAGCTCAGGCCCGCCTGAGCGCCCTCGAGAATCAGCATCTCGAAGAGGCGCCGGTCATCGTGGGCGGGTACCCCCCATTCCTCGTCATGATACTTCCGGTAGAGGGGATCCGTGCCGCTCCACCCGCATCTCTTCAGCATGGCAGCGCCCATATCAGGATGACCCCCTCCTTCTCCCCGCGCCATACATGGGAAGGACCGTGAAGAACGCCGCGAAGCCCAGCAGGCCAAACATCCACTGGGGATCGGGATAGACGTACAGCATCACGCGCAGCCCGCTTCCCCACAGGAAAAGAAAGAAAGCTGTCAGCAGGAGGATCGTCCATTCCAGGGAGCGGTTTCCTCCGGCGAAGGCGGCGTTCATGCGGGGAAGGACCTTTCCGAAGAGGACACGCAGACCCGCCAGGATGGCCAGCGACCCGGCGACGAAGAGGAACCAGGGGGGGATCTCCAGCCCGCGGTTGAAATTGCCGGTATCCCCGTTGGCAGCGAAGGGACGCATGACGATGTAGGCGATCAGCTCCATGAAGTGGGCGATGACGAACCAATAGAGGCCGTGAAGAAGCG
The DNA here is from genome assembly GCA_964506465.1 of uncultured Syntrophaceae bacterium. GTDB lineage: Bacteria > Desulfobacterota > Syntrophia > Syntrophales > UBA6109 > UBA6109. The sequence goes on along the minus strand of CAZDLM010000083.1, from coordinate 1,512 downwards.
CCTTCCTCTCCGCGATCGCCCTGCGCTGCATCAAGACGAGGCCCGCGGCCACGACGGCGGTGTGCATGACGAGGGGGCTTCCGCCGATGATCGCCGCGTCAACGCGGCGGCCCGAGGCGAAGAGCCCGCGATAATCTACTCCCTCGTCCCAGCCGGTCATCGTCAGGGGATTGCCCCATACGATGTCGAGCGGACTTTCCATATGGCCGAGGAGCCAGGCGATCGTGCTGTGCGTGAACTCGTGCATGAGGATGACAACGGCTTGCAGGACGGCAAAAGTCGCGAGTACGATCATCGCGTACCCCGCGGTTTGACGGATGCGTTCAGATGCTGTCATCAACTCTCCCTGCGGGTTCCTCCGTCCGTCTCCCCTCACCGGATCCGATAGATCGGGTAGTCCTTCCCGAAATTGATGATGAGCGGCGTCTGGGAATGGCCGATCTCCCGCGAAAGGGTCGTTGTCCTCTCCTTCGCATAACCACCGAGCCCGACCACGGAGACCTTGCCGTCTCCATCCCGGTCGGCGCTCCGGTTGTTGTTCAGCCCGTCCAGCAGCGTATAGGTGAAAAGTCCATTCCCCTTGTAGCCGTCCAGGGACGTCTGTTTGTCGCTGGCCGAAGCGTAGATGTGCAACCCCATCTTCTTGGCCAGCACGGACATCCGTGCGTCATACAGGCCGCTGACGATGGTGTCGACTCCGCCGGCGTGGCAGGTGTCGAAGATAAAAAGCTGCGACAGGGACTTGATCTTCTTGGACATCTCCACGATCTCGTTCGAGCTGATGAGGCTGGCGTCCGTCACCCTGCCGTCATAATCGGCCGTGAGCATGTAATACTGGTTCTGCAGAAGCACGCCGTGCCCCGCCGCGAAGAGGATGAAGCTGTCCGCCGGTTTGATCTTCTGCGACAGCGCTGCGAGTTTGGCGACGATGCCGGCCTTTGTGGCATCGCCGTCCGTCAGAAGCTCGTGATGGATATTCTGAGGCTGATAGAGGGTCTGCGCCTGCTTCAGCAGCTTCTCTTTCACATCCATCGAGTCCTTCACCGCGTACTTGAGGTTGATGGCGTCGTCCTTGTATCGGTCGATACCCACGGAAAGGATGTAGAGGTGGGGTTCTTCCGGCCTTAGTGCGGAAGAGAACCTCGCCGTCTGCATAGAACTCTGGACGGTGTTGTCCTTGTTGAATGCCGCGATGCTGATCTCATTTTCTCCCGGGACGGCATCGACTTCCCTGCAGTCCTTGAATTCCTCTCCCTTCGGCTTGGCGGCTGCCGGACTTGTCTCCGCCTTGTCCTTGATCTTCACGCTCCGCATCTCCGCGTAGATCGCCCTGCCGTCCATGGCCGCAAGCTGCGTCTTTCCCGCGGCTGCTTTTGCCGATTCCTTGTAGTAGCCGTCGGATTCGATGAGTTTGCCGTTATGGAACAACCGGACTTCGCCGATCCCTCCCCCCGCGCTCTTCACGCTGTAGCAGACCTTCGCCTTCGGGGAGGCTGGGGCGGCCGCAACGGG
>CAZDLM010000082.1:0-11081 GCA_964506465.1 uncultured Syntrophaceae bacterium | reverse complement strand
ATCGCCGACGTTCGCGCGGCCATGGAAGGCCTGCTCGATCCGATCTACAAGGAGGTTGTCCAGGGACGCGCCGATGTCCGGGAGATCTTCCGGGTGCCCAAGATCGGAGCCATCGCCGGGAGCTACGTCACGGACGGCAAGATCACCAGGGCATCGGCCCTTCGGCTGCTTCGGGACGGCGTGGTCCTCTATGACGGCCGGGTGGCCTCGCTGCGGCGGTTCAAGGACGATGCGAAGGAGGTGGCCGCCGGGTTTGAGTGCGGCATCGGCATCGAGGGGTACAACGACATCCGGGTGGGGGATGTCATCGAAGCGTACATCAAGGAACGGATCGAGCGAAAATTATAGAAATATGAATAGTTTCAAAAGGGCGGACCGCGTGGCCGACCTCATCAAGATGGAGATTTCCGACATCCTGCACAAGCAGATCCGCGACCCGCGGATCGGCGCCGTCACGATCACCGGCGCCAAGGTCTCCGACGATCTGCGGACGGCGAGGATCTTTTTCGTCGAGCTGGGAAAGGATGAGTGCGGCGTGGCGGTCAAGACCGGGCTCGCGAAGGCGACGGGTTTCCTGAGACGGGAACTGGGACGCCGACTCCAGCTCCGCTGCGTTCCGGAACTCTTGTTTTCCTACGATCCCTCTTTTGCCTATGGGAATCGGATCGAGCGACTGATTTCGGAGATCCATCGGGAAGAGGAGGCGCATGCTCAAGAGGATTAGCGAACAGATCGGCCGACGCCGGGTGTTTCTGATCACGTCCCATGAGCGACCCGATGGGGACGCCATCGGGTCCGAGCTGGCCCTTTGCCGGATCTTGCGGGATTTGGGGAAAGAGACCGTCGTTTACAACCAGGACCGGACGCCGGAAAATTACCTTTTTCTTCCGGGGAGCGACCGGATTGTCCATGAACTCCCTCCTCTCGAGCGCTTCGATGCGGCCTTCATCCTCGATTGCGGCGACCTCGACCGGACCGGGGAAGAGGCGTCCCGGATCGGGAAGATCCCGAACCTCATCAACATCGATCACCACGTCTCCAACGGGGGTTTTTGCGAAACACGGCTGATCGATCCGCTGGCGAGCTCGACGGGCGAACTGATCTTCCGTCTGATCCGGGAAATGGGGCGCGCGGCGACCGGCGAGGTTGCGACCTGCCTCTATACGGCGATTCTGACCGATACGGGTGGATTCCGCTACCGGAACACCCGCCGCGAAGCGCTGCTGGCCGCGGCGGACCTCGTCGACGGCGGCGCCGATCCCCAATGGATTTCGGAGAATATTTACGATGCCGACCCCCCGGTCAGAATCCGGCTGCTGGCGGCCGTTCTCCCCACGCTGACGCTGGAAGAGGGGGGGCGGGTCGGTTCGCTGGTCGTGACGACGAAGGCGCTCGCCGACGCCGGGGCGCTCGCGGAGCACACCGAGGGGTTTGTCGATCTGCCCCGTTCCATCCGCGGGGTTGAGATCTCCGTGGTGTATGCGGAGCTGCCGGACGGGCGGTTCAAGCTGAGCCTGCGTTCGAAGGGGAAAGTCAACGTGGAGAGGGTCGCCCGCGCGTTGGGCGGCGGCGGCCATATCAACGCCGCCGGCTGCCGGATGGAAGGGGATCTGGCGGAGATCCGCCGGCGGGTGATCGAGGAGATCCGGCTCGCCGCCGCGGAAGCATGAGAGATCTTTGCGCGATTTCCAATAAAGGTCTATCATGAACGGGGCCGTTGTCGTCGACAAGCCGTCGGGGCCGACCTCCCGGGACGTGGTGGAGGAGGTCAGGCGGGCCCTTGGGGTCCGAAAAGCGGGCCATACGGGGACTTTGGATCCGCTGGCAACCGGCGTTCTTCCGGTTTGCGTGGGAGAGGCGACCAAGCTGGTTCAGTTTCTGGCGCTTGACGACAAGGAGTATCGGGCGACCCTTCGGTTGGGGATTCGGACCGATACCCTCGATACCGAGGGCAGCGTCCTCACCCGGGAGGAGCCTCGCGTGACCCGGGAGCAGGTGGAAGCGGCGCTGGGCGGGCTGACGGGAAGGCGGGAGCAGGTTCCGCCCCGGTACTCGGCGGTGAAGGTTCGGGGAAAGGCTCTCTACGACTGGGCCCGCCGGGGGATCGATGTGGAAGCGCCGCCGCGGGAGGTCGAGATTTACCGGATCCGGATCGAGGAGATCCGTTTCCCCGACGTCACCTTTGCGGTCTCCTGTTCGAAGGGCACCTACATCCGCTCTCTCTGCGCGGAGGCGGGCGACGCCCTGGGGTGCGGGGGGTGCATGGCGGCCCTGCGCAGGACGCGCAGCGGACCCTTCCGCGAGGAGGAGGCCGTCGCGCTGGCGGGATTGACGGAGGCGGAAAAGTGGGAACGATTGACGGCGCGCCTGTTGTCGCCGGCGGAACTGCTGCCCGATGTCGCCGTCATCGATGTGGATCCGCCGCTGGCGGAGAGGCTGCGGAACGGTTTTCAGCCGGACGGCGAGTCCCTGATGCGCCATCATATTCCTTTTCTTGTTGCCGGAGATGTGATAAAGTTCACAATCGGAGGCAAACAACTGGTGGCCGTCGCCCGGATGCTCTGCGCATCCGATGAACTGGCTTTCCGGGCGGGGAAGGAACAGGCGGTCAGGATCTTACGGGTTTTGAACGGTTGAGCGAGGAGCGAAAAGACCTCGATCGTTGAGCGATTGACGCAAGGGAGGATGAGACAAGTGTTGGATGTAGGAAAGAGAACGGGAATCATCGAAAAATATCGGCTGCACGAAAAGGATACGGGATCTCCGGAGGTCCAGATTGCCCTCCTCAGTGCCAGGATTGAGTATCTGACGGAACATTTCAAGGCCCACAAGAAGGACCATCACTCCCGGCGGGGTCTGCTGAAGCTGGTGAGCCAGCGGCGGAGGCTTCTGGATTACGTGAAGAACAAGGACGTGGAGCGCTATCGGGCGGTGATTCAACGTCTCGGGCTCAGGAAGTAACCTGGGCGCAAGGTGCGGGGGATTGATCAGGAGTAGGAAGTAAAAAGGAAGGAGCAAGGCGCGAGGAGCTGGCGAAGGCCTCTCGTGGACGCGTTGCTCCCTGCTTCTTACTCCTTACTCCTTTTGTGCCCTGCGCCGCAAAACCACTATGAGAGAGGAAAGTATGAGTAAACTATTCAGTACGGATTTTGCGGGGAGGAGTATCTCCCTCAAGGCGGATTATGTCGCGGGGCAGGCGGACGGCGCCATCCTGGCGACATACGGGGAGACGGTGGTGCTGGTGACCGCCGTTTCGTTGAAGTCCATCCGGGAGGGGGTCGATTTTCTTCCCCTGACCGTGGATTACCAGGAGATGACCTATGCCGCTGGAAAGATTCCCGGCGGCTTTTTCAAACGGGAGGGACGGCTCAACGAGAAGGAGATCCTGACGTCGCGGATCATCGACCGCTCCGTCCGCCCGCTGTTCCCGAAACACTATTTCCACGAGACCCAGCTCATGGCGTCGGTTCTTTCGCTGGACAACGAGAACGACTCCGACGTGACGGCGATGCTGGCGGCCTCCGCCGCGCTCGAGATCTCGGACATCCCCTTCAAGGGGCCCATTGCCGGGGTCCGGGTCGGCCGCGTGGAGGGCGCCTTTGTCTGCAACCCGTCGCAGGCGCTTCAGGAAAAAAGCGATCTCAACCTCTTCCTCGTGGGACGAAAGATCGTCCCGGGGACGCAGGGCAGGCCCTATGACGTGAACCTCGTCATGATGGAAGGCGGGGCGGAGGAGGTCGCGGAGGATGTCATCGTCGACGCGATCGACTTCGGCCTCGAGCAGATGCGGCCGGTGATCGACCTCCAGGACCGCATGCGGGCGGAGGCGGGCAAGGCCAAGCGGCCCGTGCCGGTGGTGGAGAAAGACGAGGCCCTGGCGGAAAAGGTTTCCAAAATGGCCCTGGCCGGCCTTCAGGAAGGCTACGGCATGGCGCGCAAGATGGAGCGGTATGCCAAGCTCGACGAGGTGCGGAAAAATGCCGTCCAGACCCTGACGGCCGAAGATTCCTCCGTCAAGCCCAAGGTCCTGGAGATCATCGAATCGCTCGAAAGGCGCATCCTTCGGGAGATGATACTCCAGGAGAACCGGAGAATCGACGGCCGCTCCACCACGGAGATCCGGCCGATCAGCTCCGAGGTCGGGTTGCTGCCCCGCGCCCACGGTTCGGCGCTGTTCAATCGGGGCGAGACGCAGGCGCTGGTGACGGTCACGCTGGGAACCTCCCATGACGAGCAGCGGATGGATTATATCGCCGGGGAGGAGAGACGTTCCTTTCTTCTCCACTACAATTTTCCGCCCTACAGCGTCGGCGAGGCCAAGCCTCTCCGGAGCCCGGGCAGGCGCGAGATCGGCCACGGCGGCCTTTCGCGGCGGGCGCTGCTGCCCGTGCTGCCTTCCAAGGAGGCGTTTCCATATACGATCCGGGTCGTCTCCGACATTCTCTCCTCCAACGGCTCCTCGTCGATGGCCACGGTCTGCGGCGGTTGCCTCTCGCTGATGGATGCCGGCGTTCCGATCCGGGACACGGTGGCCGGGGTCGCGATGGGTCTGCTGAAAGAGGGAGACCGGGTGGTCATTCTCTCCGACATCCTCGGCGACGAAGACCACGCCGGCGATATGGATTTCAAGGTCTGCGGAACGGAGAAAGGCATCACATCGCTGCAGATGGACATCAAGATCGACAACCTGACCGGGGACGTGCTGCGCAAGGCGCTCAGCCAGGCCCGCGAGGGACGGCTGTTCATCATCGGCAAGCTGCGCGAGACCCTTTCGGCGCCGAAGCCGGACATCTCCGCTTACGCCCCGCGGATCACGACCGTCAAGGTGCGGCCCGAGAAGGTCCGCGACGTGATCGGTTCCGGCGGGAAAAATATCCGCCAGATCGTCGCGGAGACGGGCGTCGAGATCAATGTGGAGGATGACGGCACCGTGACCATCGCCTCCAGCGACGCGGAAGCCGCCGCGCGGGCCGTGGCGATGGTGAAGTGGCTGACCGAGGACGCGGAGGTCGGCAAGATTTACAACGGGACGGTCAAGAAGATCGTCGATTTTGGGGCCTTCGTCGAAATCCTGCCGGGAACGGAAGGACTTCTGCACATCTCGCAGCTTGCCAAGGAGCGCGTGAACAAGGTCACCGACATCCTCCAGGAAGGGGATGAGGTCAAGGTGAAGGTGCTGGAGGTGGACAAGCAGGGGAAGATCCGTCTCAGCCGGAAGGAAGCGCTGGCCGAGAACGGCCATCCGTAAAGGAGTCTGTCCGGCGTTCCATCCGGAAAGGAACGCGCCTCCTTCCAGAACATTTTGAAACAGATGATGTCATGATGGAAGAGATCCGCGTGTCCGTCCGGAGGCTTCCGGGCACGGAAGATTTGCCGCTCCCGCGGTATATGACCGAACAGGCGGCGGGGATGGATCTTGCGGCCGCTGTTGCCGAAGAGACGGCGATTCTCCCGGGGGAGAGAAAGTTGATCCCGACGGGCGTCGTTGTGGCGGTTCCGGAAGGGTACGAGGCCGAGATCCGGCCCCGGAGCGGGCTCGCGTTGAAACACGGCGTGACGCTGGTCAACGCGCCGGGAACGATCGACGCGGACTACCGCGGCGAGATCGGGCTGCTTCTGATCAATCACGGCTCGTTGCCTTTCATCGTCCGGCGAGGGGATCGTGTCGCGCAGATGGTGGTGCATCGGGTTTGCCGCGTGACCTGGGACGGTGGCGTGGTGCTGTCCGCGACGGAGCGGGACGACGGAGGGTTCGGCCACACAAAATAGCGACAGCGCCTTATTTGTTGAATAGGGCGCTGTCGCTGTTTACCCCGAGGTTTTGCATGAAGAAAAACCGGGTCGGCAAGACGTTTCAGGAGATCAACGAGAAGATTCGGCAGGGGAAGGCCGTCATCGTGACCGCCGAAGAGATGATCGACATCGTGGAGCGGCACGGAAACGAGGGGGCGGCCCGGAAGGTCGATGTGGTGACCACGGGCACCTTCAGTCCGATGTGTTCCTCCGGTGCCTTTCTGAACTTCGGTCATACGTCGCCCAAGATCCGCGCCTCGAAGGTTTGGCTCAACGACGTGCCGGCCTACGGCGGGGTTGCCGCCGTGGACTGTTATCTCGGCGCCACGGAGGTGGTCGAGGAAGACCCCCTCAACAGCGTCTATCCCGGCGAATTCAACTACGGGGGCGGTCATGTCCTGCAGGATCTGGTGGCCGGAAACGTGATCCGTCTGCGCGCGGAAAGTTACGGGACCGACTGTTATCCGGCGAGACGCCACGAGCGGAACATCACCCTCCACGATCTCCGCGATGCGATGCTCTTCAATCCCCGCAACGCCTATCAGAACTACAACTGCGCCGTAAACGTATCGGACAAGACGATCTACACCTACATGGGGGTGCTCCGGCCGCGGATGGCCAACGCCAATTTCGCGACGTCGGGACAGTTGAGTCCGCTGTTCAACGATCCCTACTACAAGACCATCGGCATCGGGACGCGGATCTTCCTCGGCGGCGCCCAGGGATTTGTCGCCTGGCCGGGGACGCAGCACAATCCCAACGCCCGTCGGGGCAAGAACGGGGTGCCGCAGGAAGGGGCCGGGACGATCGCCACGATCGGCAATCTCAAGGAGATGAGTCCGGAGTGGCTGGCCGGCGCGAGCATCCTCGGTTACGGCGTTTCGCTCTACGTCGGGATCGGGATACCGATCCCCATCCTGAACGAGGAGATGGCCCGCTACACGGCGGTGAAGGACGAGGATATCTTCACCCAGATCTACGACTACAGCATGGACTATCCCAAAGGGGTGGCCAAGTCTCTCGGAGAGGTGAACTACCGCGACCTTCGGAGCGGCTCGATTGCGGTGAACGGACAGAAAATCTCCACCGCGCCGCTGTCGAGTTACTTCAAGGCGCGGGAGATCGCCAACATCCTCAAGGAGTGGATCGAGCGGGGAGACTTCCTGCTGGGCGAACCGCAACAGGGCCTTCCCACCGGATCCCCCTGAGGCAAAGCCGGCAGGAAACGCTCCGGGCGGACTTTTCCCTTTCGGGCAGGATGCGCTTATTTGGCCAGGAGGTCCTGAGCCTGGTCAATCTCCCGCGCTGCCTGTGCCGAGAGCGGACCGGTGATGTTTTTCATTTCTTCCAGCGTCAAGACATCTACATACCTCTCCACGGCCTTTTCGTATTCCCGCTTCTTGGCCAGCGACTCCGCCGTTCGGCTGTAGAGCGTCTGGGGGCTCGAGAAATAATCGAGGACCTGCTTTCCCAAATCGGCGACAACCTCCTGGGTAACCTGATCGAGCAGCTCCGTATCCGCCGGGAGCTTCAGCGGGTCGTAAGGAACGGCCTGCGCGACTCCCTCGGAGAAATCGTCGGAAATCTCCTTCACCTTCTGCAGGTTTTTCGTCGCAATCACCTCGCCGCCCTCCACGTCGATGAGCCGGTAGGAAATCCGGATGAAGGCCCTTTTCTTTTCCGTTCCGACCTTGTATTTCACCGTCTCCCGGATCTCCTCCTCGATCGTTGCCGGCGGGGCATTCTTCATATCCGCTTCCGCTGAGCCTTCCTTCCGACTCGTCATCCACGTCTGGTAGACGGGATTGGGCACCGACTTTTTCGCTACCACCACGTTGGCCGTCTTCTGCCCCTCGCTGGTCTGTTTTTCCACGTTGTACTGGAGGACGCTGCCGAAGATGAACACATCGGTCCCCTTCAGCTTGCCCGCTTTTTTGGCGCTTTCAATATCGTACAGGCCCGCCTGCCCCATTTCGATCTCCTTGAGGATCGCCCCCATGACGTCCCGGGCAAGAATTTTCACGTCGCTGGTGGCGTTGGTCGTCAGAAAGGAAAGCAGACTGTCCGTTACGATTCTTCCCGCTTCGGCGTTGCTGGAGGGGCTGGTGAAGTCCATCACGGCGATCTTTTTGACGACGCGTTCCCGGAGGCGGTCCCGGAGGTTCTGGTTCTTCGTAAACACCTCCTTGTATTCGGAATTGATCCGGCTGACCCGGTCATACCAGGTAAAGGCATTGCCGATCTGACCGGACGCTTCATAGGCCTCCGCCTGGGCGTACATCAGCGTGAGCAACTGGTCGGTCAGGACCCGGACCTGGGGATCGTCCTTGGCGTCTTGCAGCATCGTCACGGCGACATAGGCGGGATAGAGCCGGCGTTTCTCCTTTGCTGCCCGGTTGACATAAAACTGCGCGGCGGCCAGGTTGAAACTCAGGATCTGCTCGGCATGATCTCCGTCCTTGTTAATGGCCTTCGCCTTGCGGACAAAGACCAACGCCCGATCCCAAGCGTTCTGCCGGGAGAAAGTTTTGACGCGGGAAAGATAATAGGCGGGTGTGTGTTTTTTCTTGGCTTCCTGGAGGGCCGAGATCAAATCCGGTCGGTTGGGGGAAATTTCCAGCGCGAAGTCAAGGTTCCGGATCGCCTCGCCCCAGTCCTCCGTTTTCCCCGCCTGATCGGCCTTGCTTCGATAACGGTCTATCCCCTGAGACTCCACCCGGTTGAGTCGATTGACCAGATCGGGATGCTCGGGATAAAAGGATTTGACTTCTCGGTGCAATTTTACAGATTGCGCCCAATTTCCCGAACTCTCTGCCTTCACTGCATCCGCGAGAAGCAGATCCGCTCGGCGCTTTTTTTCTTCGAGGCGCTTCTTCTCGAGGAGCGCCTTGGCTTCCCGAAGCGCCTTTTTGTATTCCGGTTGATCCGGCTCTTTGACGATGGCCTGTTCCAACCGGGCGATCGCTTCCTCCAGGCGGTTCTGCGCGAGGAACGTCTGCGCCTCGTTAAAGCTTTCCTGGCCCGGCGTGGCGCAGCCGGATAGCGCGAGCAGTATGACACACAAAATGGCCCAACCCTGCAATCTTCTCATGAGACTCACCTCAAATAAAATGATATACGAGGGTTCATTGCCCCCCATTTCCCCCTTTTTACGGAGCGGTCAGATTCATGCTGGTTTTCTGCCCGCTTTTCCGTTCGTAAACCTGGCTCGGTTTCCCCTTCGTGACATTGGAGATCTCCACCGTCGCGGTATTCGTGGGCTGGGAGCCCTCGTTGACCGCTTCGACTTCGAACCGGTTCTGTCCCCCGGACAGATTGACCCGAAAAGACTGTTTTTTCTTGGTCAGCCGCAGTTTGCTCTTCAGGACCTTCCCGTTGAGATAGATGTTGATGATATCCCCGTCCTCGTTCTGGTGGTCCCAGACGGTGATCGTGACATCCCGCCGACCGACCGTAACGTCCGTCAGGTCTTTGGGCGACGATGAAACGGTCGTCGTGGGCGGAGCCGTCGAGGATGACCCCGTCGATGAACCGGTCGTGGTCGTGCCGTCGGAAGGAGTCGACGTGTTTGTGTTTCCCGTGGAACCCGTCGTGGTCTCGGATGGGGTGGAAGTGCCGAGATATTCGGGCGATTGCGTCTGGCCCGGCTGCTGGTCTTTGATCTTCTGAGTCCGATCATCCAGGATTGTCCATTGACCTTTCTGGAAATCGCCGGCGATCTTGTTCGCCTTATCCAGATCTTCGGGCTTCACGGTGATGAGATTGCGGCCGGGATCGGTCTTGGGGTCATACCCGCCGCCGGAAGAAAGCTTCCCATCCCCTTCGATGCGGACGATGCCGTCCGCCCGCAAGGTTTGGCCGGATGCCTGTTTCAGCGTGGCCAGGACAGGCTCTATCGCGCCCGGTACGGCTGTTTTCTCAATGGTGACCCGCCCGCTCCGGTCGATCTTGATGCCCGATCCGGGGGACACGGTCAGCGTGGACTGGTTCGTCACATCCATGCGCTTGCCGCTTTTCTCCTGCATGAATACACGGAAGCCGGCGCTGCCGCCCGGCGGGATCTTCAGGCTGGCCGGTTCCAGGACCAGGAGCGGTGATGGTGAAACCGTCGGCGGTGTCGCGACAGGGGCCGGAGCGGTCGTTGCGGGAGTCGTCGGACCGGTGGTTTTCGACGAAGAAACCACCTCCGCATCGACCTTCCAGTCCAGGCTGGCGGTGGTCTTGGTGCCCATCTTGTCGCGCACCTCCAGCCAGACCTTGTAGATTCCCGTTTTACTCGGAGTGAATGCCGCCGTTTCTCCCTTCCCCGAGACGAAGCTGCTCCACTGGTACGTGTAATCCGGCATGCCCCCCTTGACTTTGGCCTGGATCGACCCCTTTTCTCCTACCTTCAGGACTGGTTTGTCCGCCGTCAGCGCGACCTCCAGCTTCGGAACTTCCACCTTCAGATCCAGACTGGCCGTTGCCTTTTGACCGGCCTGGTCGCTGACGTCCACGGATGCCTTCTGCATTCCCGGCTTGTCCGCGACGAAGCGCGCCGCTTCCCCCTTGCCCTCCTTTGATTACAACCTGGAGCGCCGCCGTTTCCCCCAGCTTCAGGGTTGTCTTGTCCGCCTTCAGCGTCAGTTCCAGTTTCGGCGCCTCCACCTTGAGATCGACGGCTGCAGTTACCGTCTGTTTCGCGCTGTCCGTGACGTCGACCGTGATCTTGTACGCACCGGATTTCTTGGGGGCGAAGCTTGCCGCCTCGCCCTTGGCGTCCGCTCCGCCGCCCCATTTGCTGGTGACGGGAGGGACGCCCCCCTTGACGACGGCCTGGATCAGGGCCTTTTCCCCCGTCTTCATATTGGTCTTGTCCGCCTTCAACGTGACTTCCAGCTTCGGGACCTCCACTTTGATCTCGACCGTCGCCTTGGCCTTCTGTCGGGCCTTGTCCGTCACTTCCACGAATACCGTCTGGGCGCCGCCCTTCTTTGAAACAAAGGGAACGCTGTCGCCCTTTCCGGCCAACCCCGGACCCCACGCATAGGTGAAGGGCGCCTCGCCGCCTTTCGCCTCCGCCTTGATCTCGATCGTTTCACCCAGCTTGGCTTCGGTCTTCGCGGCCTTGAGGATCACTTCCAACTTGGCCCGTTCCACCTTGATCGTGAGGGTCGCCGAGGCCTTGCTTCCCGCCCCGTCCGTCACCTCGACGGTGATCTTCTGCGAGCCGGACTTCTTGGGGGAAAAATTGGCCGTTTCCCCCTTGCCCTCCACACCGTCTGCCCAGCGGTACGCGTAGGGCGCCT
>CAZDLM010000081.1:0-11756 GCA_964506465.1 uncultured Syntrophaceae bacterium | reverse complement strand
GCCGTTATGGAACAACCGGACTTCGCCGATCCCTCCCCCCGCGCTCTTCACGCTATAGCAGACCTTCGCCTTAGGGGAGGCAGGAGAGACCGCTACAGGATTGATGGCGACGACGGGCGGCGGACTCTTGATGGCGTCCATCATCGTGATGGTGATCAGATCACGGATGTCCTCGCCGCGGAGTTTCGCCGTGACGATGTCCGGCCGGTAGAAGACGTCGTAGAACCTCTCCACGCTGTAGGAAGTCTCTCCCAGGGTGACGCTGAGGTATTGCGCGCCCTTTTCCGAGGCGTTGTAATAGCCCTCGGGGGTGATCGTCAGCCACTCGCCGTCTTCGAAGGCGATGAGGACCGCCACCTCGTCTCCCGTCTTCACGTCGTAGATTCGCACGGCGGCGTCATCCATGGTCATGAGGACAAATTTTCCATTCGGATGATAGACCCCGGAAACGGGATTCCGTCCGGCGATCTTGATTCCTTTCCAGGCATAGCGCAGATCGGTCGTGATCTTGCCGGTCGCCACGTCCCATATCGTGTCGCCGACGACGAACACCCGTTTGCCGTCGGGAGAAAAGGAAAGGCCCTTGTCCAGGAAATACATGCCCATCACGCTTTCAAAGCCCTCAAACCGCCGTACCTCCGCACCCTTCTCGATGTCCCACAGGATGACCTTGCCGTCGTTGTAGGCATTCGTCACGGCATACCTGCCGTCGGGGGAAAATTCGACGGAGCAGATGCCGCCGTGCAGGAACCCGGCCTTATGCCCGATAAAGGTCCTGATCTGCCGCCCGCTCGCGATATCCCACAGACGGAGGATCGCGTCGGGACCTCCGGAAAGGACGTATTTGCCGTCCGGAGAGAACGCCGCGACAAAACTCTTGTAGGGAGTAACGGTGGGCGGGCTGTATCCCTCCGCGGTCAGGGTACGGACGAGGTTCCACGTCCGGGCATCGAAGATGTAGACGCTTTTCCAGTCCGTGGCGAGGAAGTACTTCCCGTCCGCGGAAAAATTGATGCTGTTGAACTCGTTGCCCTGAAAGCCCGCGAAGGGCGCAAATCTCTTGTTCAACCGGGCCGACTGCATGTCCCAGACCTGCAGCGGGGGGAACGGCCTTTTCGAAAAGGGCCCTGCGTCCGGGGTGAGTCCGCCGGTGACGGCGTATTGGATATCGGGCGACATGGCAACGGAAATGATCGTGTCCCCCGCGTTCATTTTCGAGATCTGTCTTCCCTGGACAAGATCCCAGAGCCGCAGCGCGGATTTGCCCGTGCCGAATCCGCCCCTCATCATGTCCCACCCGCCGTTGTCCCCCGTGAGGAGGTACCGGCCGTCCTTCGAAATGGTCATGGCCTCCAGACCGTAGGCCTCCTTGTTCAACTCCATCTTCATGTCGCTCTGTCTCAGGTAGATCTCGGGGACGGTCGTCGCGCCCCACATGCACGAACTGAGAATGATCGCCGACAGCGGCACGAGACATTTCAACAGGGAAGACATGTTCTCCTCCTTGCCCGCCAGGGCATGTCATTTTACCTAGGCTTTCGCGAAGCTGCGTAAACGGAAGAATTTCTTTTCGTCAGAGAACCGACCTCTTCCTTGTCATTCCCGCGCCCTTCTTTGTCATTCCCGCGAAAGCGGGAATCCAGTGTCTTCAGGCTCTTCCGCCCACGGGGAATATCCGGCCTACGGCGCCGCCTCCGCGAGCTTCCTGGCCAGTCCCGAAACGTCTTCCAGCAATTTCTCCTGCTGCGACACGGGGCACTGCAGGGAGGCCATCTTCAGGGTTTCCGCCTTTTCCAGATCGATCCTCTTTGCCTGGACGACGAAGGACTCGCCGAGGAGGGAAATCCTTCCCGAGACGGCCTGCTGCGCCGCGAGCCATTTGCCGAGCTGAAGGACCTGGCTTTCGTCTACCAGGCCGGATTGCTGCAGCTTATGTTCTTCCATGACCTTTGCGATATTCTCACGGTTGACGAGGGTGAAAACGCCTAGCTGCAGGAGTTCCTCGCGCAATGCCTCGGCCAGGATCAAGCCGACGACCTGAAGCTGTTCGTTGGTGTCCAGATCGTATACGACGAGCTTTGTGCGGACCCCCCCGCCGGGCGGCAACGGCTTCGCGGCCGCCGCGACGGCCGGAATTTTCGGTTTGGCGGTCGGCCCCGGCGTCTGAGCGGCCGGCTTCGCCGCCGGCTTATCCCCGGCCGCGCCCAGCCCGGGGATTCCCTTCCCCGCGCCTCCGCCGGCTCCCGGAGGACCGATGCGCCCCTTGCGGATGGCCGTCGCCAGGAGATCTGCCTTGCTGATCCGGAACAGCTCGTTGAAGACGGCAACTTTCACATCGTCAAACATGCCCTGCAGCCCCTTGACGCCATGCTCTTCGACTTCGAACACCTGTTCCGTTTCCAGGTTGATCAGGACCATCTTCATATACTTGGCATGGTGGACGCCCCTCTCGCGCACCACGACGTAGTCGGCATACAGCGCCCTGCCGACCTCCTTGGCCAGCGCCCAGTCCTTGCGGGCCCACTGCCAGTGGGGAACGTCTTCCATGCCCTTCGTAACCTGCCGCTCGTCCGTGCGGCGGATCACCTCGTAGATGCCGGTCCGCGCGAGATAGGAGGCGACCTGTCTGTGGGATTTCCAGGAAAATTCTTCGTGCGAGCCCTGCCAGCCTGTGCGGGGGGTCGAGGCCGTTACGGGCAGGACGAAGACCCGCAGTTTTGCCGTCTCGGGCGGGGGCGGCATCTTGCCGATTTTCAGATCCGCAGCACCCGCAGGGGCGTTGAGAAAAAGAAACCCGGCTGCGGACAGAAGAAGCCCTATGAAGAGATTGTTCTTGCGATGCATGGCAGGTATCCCTTTCCCTGCGGGGTGAAATCGCAGCAGGGGATGCTTTGTTTATTTACGAACCACCGCGTACGCATCGATCTGAAATCTTGGTGGGAAAAATTACGATGTCCGCAGGAATTTGTCCACGACTTTGTTGCCGGTCTCTTTCTGTAATGCGAGGTGAAGCCGAAGCAATCCGTCATTCATTGATCACGGCCCTTGACATTCCTCTTTACGACACCTTAAGAAGGTCCCATCATGCCAACTGCAACCGACAGAACCGGCGGCATCCGCCGGCATCGTGATGGGCAACCGGCCGGAGAGATGAATCGGACAGGGAGGCGCCCGTGAGCGGCCCTCCGTTCTCCCGCCGGGACCAGCTTCTGGTCCTCTCGCTGCTGACCGGTATTTTTCTGCTCAACTTCATCTGCCGCGTCATCCTCGCGCCGCTTCTGCCGGTCATCGAGAAGGACCTGGGGCTAGGCCACACGGGCGCGGGCGGATTTTTCCTGACCATCGCCCTAGGATACTCGGCGGGGCTGATGGGCGCGGGGTTCGTTTCTTCGCGCCTGACGCACCGCCAGACCGTCGCTACGGCGGCTGCGGCCGTGGGCGCCGCTTTCTTCGTCATCGCCGCCGCCCGCTCGCTCTGGATGATTCACGCCGGCCTTTTTATCGTGGGAATCTTCAGCGGTTTCTACCTCCCCTCGGGGCTGATGATCATTACCTCGGCGATCCCCTCCGAGCACTGGGGAAAGGCGATGGCGGTCCACGAACTGGCCCCGACGCTGGCCTTCCTCTCCTCGCCGCTCATCGTCGAGGGGCTGCTGCCCTTCCTTTCTTGGAGGGAGATCCTCACCTTGATCGGCGGCGTCGCGGTGCTGCTGGGTATGGCTTTCCACCGGTTCGGGATGGGTGGGAACTTCCGGGGGGAACCGCCGACGTTCGGCGGCATGCGGCTCATAGGCTCGCAGAGGTCCTTCTGGATCATGGCGATCTTCTTCACCCTGGGGATCGCGGCCAGCATCGGTTCGTACAGCATGATGCCGCTCTACCTCGTCGTCGAGCGGGGCATCGACCGCGGCACGGCCAACGCGCTGATCAGCTTCTCGAGAGTCCCCGTCCTCGCGACGGCGCTGCTCTCCGGCTGGCTGACCGACCGTTTCGGTCCCAAGCCGATCATCACGGCTGCGCTCCTCTTCAGCGGCGCCGCGGCGATCCTGCTTGCCGTTCTTCCCGGCCGGATCGTCCTGGCGATGGTCTTCCTTCAACCGATCCTGACCGTCGTCTTCTTCACGTCGGGATTCACGCTTCTCGCCCGGATCGTCGTGCCGCGCGCACTGAGCCTGGCGGTGTCGATGACGATTTTTATCGCCTATCTGATCGGTGCCGGCCTGATCCCGACACTGTTGGGCGTCTCCGGAGATGCCGGCGCCTTCGGACTCGCCTTCATCCTCCTCGGCTGCGTGACGATGGCGAGCGCTCTCTTGATTCCGTGCCTGCACGCCCCCGCGGCGGTCGGGACGGCTTCGGCGCCGCCGCACTGAGCTACGGGCTGGAGGCGGTCCGCAATCTGCTCAGCACACCGAGAAATTTCGCTCGATATTCCCGATCCTTCCGCCGCCGGCGTCCTGCCTCGACCAATGGTTCGGAATCCCGGATCTGACCGAACAGATGAAGCCGGCCCTCCTCCCCGGAGAGATGATGGAAAGGCCTTTGAGGCGGCGGGGAAGTAGCCGAACCATACTTGTGCTGTCGTCAGCCGAGAACCGCAACGAGTTCCGCTATCACCCGCACGTCTCTTCCCTGTGACTCATCGAAAATGAACGGGCTGTAACCCGGCGCCGTTGTATCTGGCTGGAGCGTGATTGACTCATGCCGCCACGTGCCATCTGCAAGCATCTTCTTTCTGCTTTCATATTTTTTGACGGTGTACTGCCCGCTCGTATCTGTATCAGAAATGTCTTTGTGCTGCGCAAGGACGATCTTCCCTTGCCGACTTCCAACAGGATTCAAACTGAAAAGACACCAGGATCCATTTGGTATCCTGCGGTTCATCGATTCTCCCACAACTTGAGCTACAAATAGCCCGGGCCTTGGGCAGAAAGCGTCTGGAAGTTCCACCCAATCGATATCAGCAATATTCTCGTCCCACTTCCCTTGAATCAGTTCCTTTACCTCCTGTTCATCGCCAAAGCGGCCGGCTGCAGCCTTGAGATCATAAAGGGGTACACAATTGACGAATGGCTTCACGTCATTCAGCGGCAAGTGTCTGAACGGAAGGGCAGCCAATTCCTCCAGCGAAGCAGTTGCCTCGGAGGCGGCAGATGACCTTTTCTGTATTGCCGCCAGATCCATGCGGCTCTTGAAGAACCGCTCTGTGTCCTTGTCCATGAAATAGACGTAGCATCCCTTCAGTCCACGGGAAAACAGTACACGGTAAGTATTCTTGACCAATTCAAGGAATCTTTCCTTTGCCCTTTTGACCGACCCGTCAAGAGACTTCTCTGGATGCCCCTCCCACGTCTGATCGTCGAAGTCATATGTAAGATCATTGCCGACGATGACGCCCACATAATCGAATTCGAATCCTTGTGCCGTGTAAATACATCCAACTTGATTAATCCCCCTCGGATCGTAAGCCCATAAAGATGCTTTCGGTATGCCCGCCGCAAGCCGTCGGGCATCAGGCTTGGCATTCCATGGTTTGCTGTACCCTTCAGTCACAACATCTTGAACAAGAGTGCCATCGCTCTTCGGAGCAGACCATGGCCAGCAAAAGCCAGCCGTCATTCGAGCCGTGTTGCCCATCCTTGCCTTGTCCCTTATGGCAGCATCGAGCGCCTGCGGTGATGGGAATATCCTGAAATCGAATGCCTCATCGCCTTCCCAGATGATGTTCGCCGTTCGTTCAATATCCAGGGTATTGTTGATCCAGTTTACAAATCCATCTGAACCGGCGCAGCGGAATTGAGCCTCAAGCTCATATTCAAAAATGCGGCAGCCGTTCTTCTCGGCATGTTCCCTGATGAAACCGGATGAGCCGATTTCGTCGGGTCGTACGACCTGCTTGTTGTCAATAAAAAAGACACTTGTCTTGGCCGCATCCAGGATCTCCTGAATCTGGGGCTTGATGCTGTTCTGTCCGCGGCGTGTGAACCTGCTGTTGCTCGTCCTGCGGATGCGATGCGCTTCATCACAGACAAGTATATCGATTTCATTTTGCTGCGCCTGTGCGTAGCTGTTGAAATACTTGAACTGGACTGCACCCCGCGGACCGATAATCTTGCGAAGTGTTTCCGTGAACGCTTTCGAGCCCGTTGCATAATGTGCATTCAGTCCCTGTGACAGCAGATCCCCCATGAGATTGATGGCAATAACAGACTTTCCCGTTCCGGGGCCTCCCTTGACAATGATGACTGTCTTTCGACGGTCATGGAATCCTTCCTTACTGCATGCAAGCACCTTGTTGTAAACCACATACTGCTCATCAAGAAGAATATATTCCTTCTTTCCTTTGATGACATTGCTGACATGCTCCATCAGCTTCTTGCTGGGCCGGTACCTGCTTTCCTCAATCCTGCTGAGGACTGGCTGCCCGGAACCACCGCTGAGTCCGCTGCTCAAAAAATCCTTGAGATTCAGTACGTCATCTGCCGTGAAAATGGGGAATCGTTCAAGAAGAGCCCTGAACGAATCGTGGAGAAGCGGATCACCCTCTTCTGCGGAATAGTTGTGCAGGTAGGCGCAAGATTTCAATTGAACAGGTGCCGCACCTTCATAAAAGGCTGTGTGATTGTCCGACAGGTACTGATGGTACTGGCCCACTTGTGCGGAGGGGTGCAGGGTATCCCTTTCCGCCCCTCCCACCCATGTGGAAACAAGGTTATCGCCTGCGGATCTTTCGCACCTGTCCCATTGCTTCAGCTCAATGATAACCGCGCTGTCGCGGGAATGCCCGTCCTTGCCGCAAACGAGGCAATCAAGCCGCCTGGATGTGAGAGGAAGCTGCATTTCCAGGATAACGCCGTGATCATCCAGATGCGCCAGCTGAAAAACATCCGATTCTGCTCGAAGTGAATTTCGCCAGGAATTCACTTCGCTCTGCGGAGGCTTGTATCGAAAGTGCCGGATAAATGCATCACTAAGCTTCCCGGCAATCTGATTGTGCACCGTGTCATGGATGAAATGCTGCGACATCCC
The DNA here is from genome assembly GCA_964506465.1 of uncultured Syntrophaceae bacterium. Lineage (GTDB taxonomy): Bacteria > Desulfobacterota > Syntrophia > Syntrophales > UBA6109 > UBA6109. Next base: position 4,727 of record CAZDLM010000081.1, on the reverse strand, counting down.
TGCATACAAGCGCATCTCACATCTCCCCACTCTTTTTGCCTACCCACTTGCACAGTCTGAGAAATCATGCCGCCCTGTTGAACTGCTGATACCTCATGTCAAGCAGGTCTCTATCCGGCCACTCCATCTTATGCTTAGGCAAAACGATTTTCGTCTCATGAAGCTCTTTGAGACCATGCTGCAGCATCGGCCCATCCTTCTCCAGGAGAACGTCTTTTCTAATCAGAACAACATAATCGGGGTTGATCGCCAGGATGAGAGAATCGTAAGCAGCATGGTGAAATTTGCAGAGAGCAATGCCGTTGCTGATTTTAGGATCGCCCTGCGGGTGAGAATCCGGGATGATGTGCGCTGCATCTAGGAGTTCCGCATGCCGCAGCCTGCACAAAGCGCATTGTGTCTGATAAGCTTCCAGAACCCTTTCGCGAAAGCTTCGCTGATGCAAACGAATTCTCACTCTTGAAGTGATATATGCTCGACGGATTTCCTTTGCTTCCATGGTTTCAAGAGCCTCGCCCTCGGAGGGTTGCAGAAACCGGGCCTCATCGACTGCAACTCTGAATTCCATGGCATCCGTATCATCGCCGACGATAAAGACCGGCCAGGTAGCAAGATATTTTCCGGGCACGATGCCGTGCAAATATACCAGGGGCGTTTTTTTCTGCATGGCTTCGCGCAGGCCTGCATTGTCTCGATGATTGATGTCGGATCCTCGATATTTATAAATCAGGAAACCTTGTCCGTCAAAACTGTCATCGTAGGGACCGCGTGGCGCCGTCGTGATGGACAGGGGTAAGTCCAGCATTTTTGGTTTGAAAATTCCTTGTGGTGCTATGAGGGAAACTCTTTCGGACTCGAAGATGAATCCTTTTTCGAGTATCGTTCTCGGGAAGACGTCCCCATGAACGGCCGTCTGCTGCCCAAGCCAATCGAAAGCCGCCAGTCGAATGGCTAATTGCCTGTCCATGGCACTGACGCTCCTTTCGTATTCTGCCGACATCGGCATTGGGCGAGGGCTTCAACCCTCGTGTTCGCACAGCAGTTGCGTCACGATACCCGCGTCGGTCTTCGCTTTACGCCATACGTTAGCCCGTTGGATAATCGATTGAAGTCTATCTTCCTGCCTTTCACGGCGCTTATATCATTTCCCTTCCTTCGCCAGCTTCGCGATGAGGGCGCGCCCTTTCTGGGTCAGCCGGTATTTCTGCAAACGGCTGTTGGGCCTTTCGGGCAGGGTCATCTCGATCAATTGAAGCTCCAGTAAACGGGTAACCTGCTTCTTGAGTTCACCGGATACCGTCTTGTGCCCCAGTTCGAAAGCCATTCCGGCCTTGCCTTGTTCGTTGTTTAGAAGAATCAGAAGTATCCTTGCTGCCAGGGCTGACTCCAGCCGCGACTCGGGCCGTGACTCGGGCCGTGACTCGGGCCGTGACTCGGGCCGCGCTTCCCCAGTGGCGCCGCCCACGGCTTTAAAGGCGATTCCCGGTTTGCGGCGAATCGTGACGACAAAACCGTCGGTGAGCTTGAACTCCGGGGGCTGCAACCCGGCGGCCCGGCAGCGGCCCACCATGTCCCGGATGCCGGTGCCCATGCGCTCGATGTATTTCGTCAGGTAGAGCGGCTCGGCGATCAGGGGATTGTGGGGATAGGAGCCGTGCGGCTTCAAGAGGGACTTCAGGGTCAGGACGGGCGGCAGGGTGCCGGGGTTCCAGACCTCCAGGCGGTCCGCAAAAAGCATGACCTGCACGCTGGCCGTGCTGGTATAGTCGCGGTGGGCCACGGCGTTGACGACGGCCTCCGAGATCACCTCCGGCGGTATCTCATAAGCCACGGGCGCTTGGATGCTTTTAGCCCTCGTGCCCACGGCCAGGTCGATCTTCGAGAGGACGAAACTGACCGCCTGATCGACCAGGTCAAAGAGATTGCCCTTGTAGACATGGTAAGAGGGAATCGGTTTCTGCACCTCCGTGCCGTAAAAGTGGGCGCACTTCACTTCGGAGGAATAGATGAACCGCTGGGGTTCTCTGCCGAAGAGGAGGATGGCCGCATTGGTGGGGCGGTCCTGCTTCAGGAGGCACAGATGGGAAAGGACGGTCCGGGCGTCTGTCCCGGCCTTCAGGGGAAAATCCCGGGAGGCGCGCGCCATGGTCAGGAACCATTTGACCTTGGCCGCCGAGAGATCCTTGAACTGGGCCTCGGCGCAGGGAGAGGCATCGAAGGGACCGAAGCGCAGCAGCTCCTTGTCGGCCAGGTAGTCGATGAGGCTCGCATAGACTGCGGAAATCAACTCAGCCGCTGTGGAAATTCGGTGACGCACCAACTGGGCTTCGGCTTCCCGGAGCAGGGCCTTCATTTGCGGCCGGCGGGCGTCATCGGCGCCCTTCACAAAAATGAGCCGGTGTTTGTTGAGTTCCGTGGCCCGCAGGAACTCCCGGTGGGTGGGCGAAAGGCCATTGGCATCGGGTGTGCCGTATTCTTGGCCGAACAGCCCGATATAGATCGATGCTTTCTCCACCTCATCCAGGTATAGGGCATCGGCCCGGCGATCCTTGGCCGTCACGTCTTCAAAAAGGAAGACGTCAACGCACCTGCACATGAGAGGATCGCCCCGCAGGAAGTCCCGAAGGGCCTTGCGCTCCTCGGCAAATTCCTTCTGGACGCCGCTGATGAAGATCCGGATTCGATTCATGAACTTTCTCCCAAACAGCCCAAGGCCTTCAGATGACCGTTCAGGGCCTCGAGCGTTTCGGCCCTCTCCTGCTCCAGTCGGCAGCTCGGCGCGGCATACTTATCCCAGAGGTTCTCCACCGTGGCGATGAGGCTACACTTCTCGGTATTGAGGAGCGATTCAGTTCGCCGTTGGCGGGGTCATAGAGCTTCTTGAGAATCAAGGCCGGGGCTTCTGCCTCGGTTATCCAGCGGTCAGGTCGGGCTTCCCTCCGCGCGTTCGCATAACAGATGCGTCACGATGCGGACGATGGTCTCTTTCTCCTCGGGCCTGCTCTCCGCGATCAGCAGCGCGACCGCCACGAGGGCGGCATCAGAGATGCGCCGTTCGCCTTTCTTGTCCCGGATCGCCCCGTTCTTCTCCAGAAACCAGAGAAACAAGGCGGCGCCGATGCGCTTGTTGCCGTCCACAAAGGCGTGGTTCTTGATGAGGAAGTAGAGCAAGTGCGCGGCCTTTTCTTCCAGGCTCGGATAGAGGTCGCGGCCCTCGAAGGTCTGCATGACGGCTCCCAGCGCACTCTGGAGTCCCTCGTCTTTCTGCCAGCCGAAAAGGGCGGAACAGCCGAATCGTTCCCGGAGTCGTTCCACGATACGCAAGGCTTCAGCGTAGCTCAGGGTGCGGACTGCATTTTTGCCCACGGGGGGAACAGCCACCCGCTGGTAATCGTAATCGTCCAGGAGGTCCAAGGCAAAGCGGTACTCGCCCACAACCTGCAGCAAGGCCTTGGCCTCGTCGCCGGACAGATCCCGCCTGTCCGCCACGCCGGCAATCAGGCGGACCGCCTGGTTGAGGTCGCGCAGCCGCCGCTCGTTGGCGGTGTATCCCTTGAGCAGATGATCGCGCAGGACCCGGGTCGCCCAGATGCGGAACTGCGTGCCGCGCTTGGAGTTGACGCGGTAGCCGACGGAGAGAACGGCGTCAAGCGCATGAAAAGCCACAGGCCTGTCTGAACCAGCAATGTGCATTTTTTGCACATTGCTTTCTCTATCCAATTCCCCGGAAGCAAAGATGTTATTCAGATGCTTGGTGATGACGCTCCGTTCCGTATCGAACAGTTCGGACATCTGTTTCTGCGTCAGCCAGACTGTTTCCCGTTCCAGCCGGACGTCCAGTTCGACGGTGCCGTCCGGGGTCTGGTAGAGAACAACATTTCCTCGCGATTTATCGTTCTGTGTCGTCATGCCTGTGTCTCTTTTGTTGCGAGGTCATTGGCGTAATGGTTACTGGTGCCCCCGATGAAGCACATCTCGACTTGGTCCTAAAGTACCGGCGGCTGATTTGCCCAGAGTCCTGTTCGCGTTTAAAAGGCTGCTCGGACTGACCCTCTAATAAAAAGCCCCGCTCTTCTTTCGTAGGAAACGGGGTCTCGTCGGCCAGTCCATATCTCCCTACGGTGCGGCTATACGGAGTGGAAGCTTTTCGACTGCGTTTGCGTTTTCGGATACCGTGCCCTCATAGCACGATTTGCCGCCGAGGGCCATTCTTATTCCGGTGTTCGGAGTGCTGGTTTGCCGCCGCCCCGCCGGCCTCGTGATAACAGAAACGACACTGGATTCCCGCCTTCGCGGGAATGACGAGAAGGGACCCTGGCTTCCCGCTTTCGCGGGAATGACAGGAAGATTTGTTGTCCCCGCCTGCGCGGGGACAACACAAGGGATCGCATCGCTCCGGCGGGAATGACAGGAAATCAGTGGGTCTTCGTCACCGGGATCCGGAGCTTGTCGCTCTTCGGATCGGCGGGCAGCAATACCGGCGTCTGCTCGCGGTTGAACTCGACGACGGCCCTCTCCGCCACATTCGCCTTGACGTAGTCGAACAGCCCTCCGAGTTCGACGGTCCCCTTCTTGTCCCGGTCCGCCTCTCCCCTCATGCCGCGGAGCAGGTAGTACGTAAAGAGGCCGTGCCGCATCTTGTCGTAATCGGAACTGATCTGGCTGCCCGTCGAGCCGGCCATGACCGTGATTCTCCCCACGGCGAGGGCCGGCGCTCCGGGAGACAT
>CAZDLM010000080.1:0-11777 GCA_964506465.1 uncultured Syntrophaceae bacterium | reverse complement strand
CGAGGCCCGTCAGGGTGTCGTGATAGGCCATGTGGGCGATGGAATCCTGAAGCCGCTTGCGGTCCGTAATGTCGTGAAGGATGCCGCGGAAGCCGGTCGGTTCTCCATCGGCGTTGCGTATGAGGGATGCGGACAATTCAATATGCCGCCGGCTGCCGTCCTTTTTTGTGACCGCCCAGTCGAATCCCCTGCTCCCTTTCCCGGTCCGGAACACCTCGTGGAACGTCTGAAACATCTTCCGGGCGTTCTCGGCATCCGTCAAGTCATAATAGTTCTTCCCCGCCAGTTCCTCTTTTTCGAAGCCGCTGATCCTGCAGAAAGAATCGTTGAAATAGAGGAGCGCGCCGTTCAGATCGATCTCGTAGTATCCCTCGTTGATATCCTCCAGAATCGTCCGATATCGCTCCTCGCTCTGGCGAAGGGTCTCTTCGGCCTGCTTGCGGTCCGCGATGTCGCGGATCGTCTCGATCATGCCGACGATCTTTCCATCCCCGTCGTACAGGGGCGCCGCCATGGCCCACACGTACGTCAGGCCCTCCCGGTAAGCCACCCGGACATAGGCCTCGCTGATCAACCGTTGGTCTTCGCGGCGGAGCAGGGGGTAGGGCTTTTCGATTTCCGCGTTGCGTGGGCAGCCCACCATGTCGATGAGAATCGGCCGGCGGCGGCCATAGAAGGGGAGGGCGTATTCGTAATTGCCCTTCCCGATCATGCCTTCCGCCTTTCTGCCGGTCATGGCTTCGATGGCGCGGTTCCAGGCGATGACCTTTCCTCCGTCGTCGATGACGAAGGTGGCGTCGGGGAGAAAGTCAATGATATCGAACAGTCGCTGCTGCGATTCCCGAAGGGCGCTTTCCGCCTGTTTTCTTTCCGTAATATCGCGCATGGATCCGAGGATGATCTGGCCGCCTCTGGCGGAATCCTTCACGAGACTCGAGTTGATGGAGCAATACACGACGTTCCCGTCGCGGTCCTTCATCCGCAGTTCGTAATCCCGGACGGCGCCGGTTTCGGCCAGGATTTTCAGGAGCGATCCTCTTTCCTCCGGATCGACGTAGAGATCCGTGATGGATCTTCCGATCAATTGTTCCCGGGGGGTCTTGAAGATCTTTTCTACGGAAGGAGAAAACTCGAGGATGGTTCCGTCCAGGGCGATCTCATAGTAGACGTCCCGGAGATTCTCAAAAATGCGCCGATACTTCATCTCACCGGAGAGGGCAGACGCCTTGAGGCCCCCGCCTCGACGCGGGTTCATCTTCGTTTTGACGGTCGGTTTATCGGGTCCGCGCGGTCCGGTCATGACTCCTTTATGTCCCTTGCGGGGGGGGACCTTCCGTTTCCGGGGCCAGCGCCCCGGAGATGCGTTTTCCGAGCCGCTCGTGGATGAGCTCGGAGGCGAGGTTGTTGCCGGCCATGCCGACGCGGATGCCGACCGCGGTTGAATCCTTTTCGACGTACTCGACCTGGACCACGACGGTTTCATCCTGAACGACCGACTTCATCGTGCCCGTCGCGATCTCCCGTTTCTTCTCGATGCCCTTCGCCTTGAGGTCCTGCAGCGTCTTTTCCGCGGCCGTCCACACGACGTCGAAGGGCGCATGGTATGTGGAGCGAAGGTAGCCGTCCGTAAAGATGAAATGTCCCGACCGGACGCCGACGGTCTTGCTGCCCACGGTCAGGGCGGCGTCGCATCCGGACAAGAGGAGAAAAGCCGCAAGCGGCAGGAGAATCCTTCGGAGTGTGCCTTCTTTCATGGCATGCCATCCCTTTTCTCGTGATGAACGCTCGTTTGCAGACGCGCTGCTTCAGCGGAATGCGGTCCTCAAGCGAAGGGCCGCGGAAAGAAGTGGGAAACAGGCGGCCATACTAGAACAGGGTTTCCCCCCTGTCAATCTTCGTTTTGTTCCGCATCACGGGCAGAGGATTCCGCCGCTGGAAGAACCGCTATTTCAGATAGGGACCGAGGCCGCCGGAGGCGATCTCCTCGGGAACCGGGAAGTTTTTCAGCTCGATGGGCTTGTCCGGATTTTCCTCCTGAAAAGCCTTCAGAAGTTCCTCAATGCCCGCCAGATGGCGCGCAACGCGTTCCCGCTCAAGGGGATGGCCTTTTTCGTCGTATTCTACAAAGAGCCGTCCTGCCTTTCCGGCCTTTACATACATATCGTCCCGACCGGAGACGATCAAAGCCTCGGTCGTCTTGCCCCGGAGCCTTCCCTGGGCGGGGTTGGCCGTCTCCATGAGAACCGCCAGGGCCGGCGTATGATCCCCCAGTTCACGATGGGACAATCCGTGCAGGTTCTTCGGCGACGGCTCGAGGGCGATTTTCATGCCCCGCAGCTCCAGGTTCATCACGACTGCGACTGCGAGCGGCATCGCCCGTTCATGTGCGACGATGGCATTGATGACCGGATATTCCGGTGAGGCCTCGTGAAGATCGATCACCAGATCGACCTTCTCGCGTTTGACCAGTTCCGTGATCGCAAAAGCGACCCGTTCCGTGAAGTTTCCGTCCGGGCGGCCGGGGAAGGCCCGGTTCAGGTTTCTCGTCTGGTTGCCGGAGAGCGTCTGGCCCGACGGATAGTGGAGGTAGATGTCCGGGTCCGGCCACTGATCCATGGGGCTTGTTCCCCTTGCGCCGTAACGGAACCAGCGCTTTCCGGACGGCGTGTCAATGCTGAAAGCCTGCGGACTGGCCTCCTGGGGGTCGCTGGCGGTGAAGCCGCTGGCGTTGGCCCGCGGGATCACGAAAACGCGGCCTCGCTCGGCGGCGGCGTTCTCGACGATCGTGATTGCCGTCAGGTGGCCCGACGGCTCATTCGGATGCGTCCCTCCGAGGATCAAGACGGCGCCCCCCGGCTGCTTTCCCGCGAGCACGAAGACCTCGGAATCCCCGCGGGTCCCCGTCAGCGGCTTGAAATAATCGCGGAGATGCCGGATTTCCGTGACACCGGGACCGGCCTTGATGGGCAGGGGCCGGCGATGGTCCAGAAACGAACCCGCCGCGACCCCGGCCACAGCCAGCGCTCCCAGCAGCATCAGGGCGCCCCGCAGTCGTTTTCCTTTCAGCCTATCCCGCAGGTTCAACATGATCTGCCCGTTTCTAAGGTCTGGTAATGTCCTGCCGTAGGGGCGCGCTTTGGAGATTTTTCGGGGCCCCTGCCTTCGCAGGAACGCCGCGCCCCCAATGCCACTGTCCCGACAAAGGCAAAAGCCCGGATGCAGCGTTACGCTTCCTCCCTTGTCGCTGCGGCGTACATCCCAGTACGCCTCGCTCCTCCGGAGTCGCGCGCCTTGCCTGCGGGGCTTTCCCCTTCGCCGGAGGGAACAAGACTCTGAGGGCGCAAGCCCGAGTTTGGCATCGGCCGCGCAGCGAGAAGCTGCAGGGTCGAAAAAGATCCAGGCGACCCGGGGCATGGCATTTCCAGCCTTTCAGTCTTCATTTTATCATCAGTACGCGCAGCAGCAGCGGCACGGCGAGGAGCGCCGCCGTTGCCTGGAAATATCCGTCGTCATCGTCCAGGGCGCTCCACGCCGTGAGGCCCAAAACCAAAAGGACGATCAGACGATAAATTGTGACCATGATATCGTCGATCATAGGAGTTTCCCTATCCAGTTTACGTAGGCCAGCGCCGCAAGGCCGACGAGATCGATGACGAGGGCGGGCCAGAGGCAGCGTCGAAGAACCGTGAAATAGTTTTCGATCTGCAGGATCTGCGCCGCGAAAAGCCCCGCGAGGGCCGTGGGCGGGACGAGGTCTCCAAGGCTCGCAACGAGCGCCAGGGCCGACACGGCAAGGATCTGATCATTCCCCAGGAGAGCGAGCGCGATCGGAACCCCGAGGACGCTGGCGGAGCCGATGGCCGAAACAGCCCCGAAAGCGGGGATCGCCGTGGCGACGGCAAGGAGAAGCCACGCCTTGGGCAGCGTGAGCGACGTCACGACAAACGCGCCCCTCGCCCCCGTCAGCGTCATCACCTGGATGAACATCCCGACGCCCATCAGGATTCCCATGATCGGGATGGCCTCCTTCATGGCCGCCTTCGCGGTCTGCAGGAAGCGGATCTTCCGTCCCGTGAAGAGGCCCACTGCCGTCGAAATGACGAAGGCGAAGGAGAGTCCTGGGTCGTAAATATACTGGGGGGCCGCTTTCGGCGCGACCATGAGCGCAAAAAGGACCCCGAGGGGGAGGTACAGCTTCCAGCCGTAATCGGCAAAGAGCGACGGCGGCATGGAAGCCGACAGTTCGGCGATATCGATGTCCCGGCGGACGTAGCGCCTCCCCATAGCGAGGACGAAGAACATCGCCAGCGGAACCGTGAGCAGCGTCAGCGGCCAGAAGAACCCGACGTAGGGCATGTCCAGCCCCTCGCCGATGATCATGGCGGGCAGGCAGACGGGCGGTGCGATCATGCCGAGCAGCGAACCGATGGCGATGATCGCCGCCGTCTGGACGCGTGGGATGCCGAGGTTCATCATCACCGGCGCCACCAATGCCCCTGTCGTGAAGACGCAGGCCGTCGAGGAACCGGTGATGGCGCCGGGAAACAGAACAAGCAGCATGAGCACCATGAGCAGCAGCGAGGGCTTCCGGTAAAAGGCCTCCGTTACCTGCCGCCCGAGGGTGTCCATCACGCCCGTGTGCTGGAGCACTTTCATGTAGATCATCGCCGTGGCGATGATGAGGAGGAAATCGAAGAAACTGAACATCCCCTCCACAAGATGCCGAATGGGGACGCCGGTGCCGGCGACCAGGGCGCCGGCTACGGAAGCCGCCACAAGACCGAGCGCGACCGGCAGCTTCAGCCCGAAGCAACCGCCCGCGAACACGGCGACCATGACGGCGAGAATAAGAAGTTCAGACTCCATGGGGAGATCGTTTCCTGGGATGCGCTGGGCTAGTATCCCGCCGCAAACCCGTCACGTCTCGGGTCAGCGCCACCGTACAGTTTCCCCGTCTTGACGTCGACCATGACGCCTTGCGCGCCGCCGAAGTACAAATCCATCGCCCCGCGCACCGTCACCTTGTGCCCCTTGGCCTTGAGCGAGTCCTGGACGTCCTTGGGGATGCGGGATTCCATGAAGATCTCGCCCGTCATGCAGTGGATTCTCGGTGCATTGATCGCCTGCTGCAGGTCCATGCCATGGTCGACGATGTTCATGAAGATCTGCGGCAGCGCCGTCAGGATCCGGGTTGCGCCGGGCGATCCGAAGCTGAGGAAGGGCTTGCCGTCCTTGAGCACAATCGAAGGAGACATGCTGCTCAAGGGCTTCTTGCGCGGCTGGATGGAGTTCGCGTTGCCCGGAACGGGGACGAAGTCGTCCATCTCGTCGTTGAGCATGACGCCGTAGCCGGGAATCACCACACCCGATCCGAAGAAGAGGTTGATCGTCTGCGTAAGCGCCACCATGTTGCCGTCCTTGTCCACGTAGGACGAATGGCTTGTTCCGCCGGACTCATAGGCCCAGGGGTTTCCGGCCGGCACCTTCTGCGCAGCGACGCCGTCCGAGACGAGCTTCCGGATCTCCGCCGCATATTCCTTGGAGAGGAGCCCCTTCGTGGGGACCCACGCAAAATCGGTGTCCGCCGAGTACTTGGCGCGGTCGGCGAAGGCATGCTTCATGACCTCGGCCATGGTGTGGATCGCGGCCGTCGTGTTCTGGCCGAGCTTCGCCATGTCGTAGCCTTCCAGGATGTTGAGGATCTGGATGATGTGCGTGCCGCCCGAACTGGGAGAGGGCATGGAGATAATTTCATAGCCGCGGTAGGTCCCGCGGATCGGCTCGCGGAGCGTCGGCTTGTACAGGGCAAGATCCGCTTTCGAAATCAGGCCGCCGCCCGCCTCCATCTCCTTCACCAGCGCATCGGCGATTTCACCCTTGTAGAAGACGGACGGTCCTTTCCGGGCGATCAGGCGATAGGTCTTCGCCAGGTCCTTGAGGACGATCTTATCGCCGACTTCGTACGGCAGACCGTTCTTGAGGTAGATCTTGGCCGCGGCGGGATATTTAGTCAGTTTGTCGAAATTGTCCTTCATCATGCCGTTGAAGGTCGCGCTGACCGTGTACCCTTCCTCGGCGATCCGAATGGCGGGGGCCATGACGTCCTTGAGCTTCATCGTGCCCCAGCGCTTGAGGGCCATGTCGAGCCCGGCCAGTGTCCCCGGCACCGCGACAGCGCGGTGACCGATCGTCGTCGCCTTATCGACGACTTTGCGGTCCGGCGTCAGTTTGTACATGCCCGGCGTGGCCTTGAAGGGCGCGATTTCACGGTAATCGATGACTTCCACTTTCTTCGTCTTGGCATTGTAGAACATGATGAAGCCGCCGCCCCCCAGTCCGGATGCGTTGGGCTCGACGACGCCCAGGGCGAAGGCCGTGGCGACGGCTGCGTCGACGGCATTGCCGCCCTTCTTCAGGATTTCGACACCCACCGCCGTGGCCAGCGGATGGGCGGAGGCGACCATGCCCTTGGAGGCCTCGACCGGCTTTGCAGGGACGGGATTGTCCGCCCAGGCGGCGGTCGCGCCGAGGAGAAACAATACGATGAACGGAACGAGGACAACCGATTTTCGCATACGGATCCGCACCGCGCTCATGGCTTACCTCCTCATTTCTTCCCGAATACGGCTTTCAAGGGTTCTTGGGTCTGGGACACCTTCTCGACCAGCAGCACCGGCACTTTGCCCTTGGCGGAGGTCTTCGTGATGAAGCCGTCCTTGTCTCCGTCCTTCAGGGCGATGACATACGCTGACGCCGGCACGACGAGACCGATGAAGCGGTCGGAGAGCTCTCCGCGTTTGGCGCTGCCCCCGACATGCAGGGACAGGATCGGGACCCCGAGCTCCTTCGCCTTGGCGATCACTTTCTGGACGCGCGCCGCTTCCTTGTCCGCGTCCACACCCGCGGCGCCAAGACCCTTCGCGCTGCCGCCGACGGCGACGACGAGCGTCTTGATTCCCTGCAGGTCGTCCGGACCGGCAAGAGCGGCCGTCTTGACGGCGATCTTGTTCCGTTCCAGAAGCACCTTCACCATCTGCACGTCGGCGCTCTGCCCGGCCGACGTGAGCAGAACCGGCTCCTTGGCGGAAAACTTGACTTCTTCCCCCGCCGCCGACAGGACGGCCGGCAGGACCAGAAAAAGACATGCCGCGATCATCCATCTCCCTTTCATAGCGCACCTCTCCTTTTGGAAACCGCCTTCGTCATGATCTCCACGCCGCTTCAACGGGCATCCTACGTGCATCGCCTCGCATAAGAATGCGTAGCGGGATGTCGGATGCTGCCGTTTCCGCCCGTTCGCGGCCCGCGCCGCTATTCGGGAAGAGCGCAGACGAGGGGCAGATCCTTCATCGTCAGCAGTCCCGAAGGCGCCTCGACGGCTCGCGGGACGCAATTGACAATCATGGCCGCCGTTGCCAAATCGCCGTGGACGCCGCCGCCGATCACGACCTCCAAGGGGGGCGTGCCGTCGATATAGACGGCATCGTAGGAGTCTTGCGCACCCAGGCAGGCCTCGAACTCGAGTGTGATCACTTCACGGTTACCCTGGAAGCCTCTTCCCATCTGGCGGATGCCGGATGCCTGGCCGGCCTTCACGGTGAGGTACTGGCTCTTGATGTTCTTTTTCGCCACGATCGGCTCGATGGTTTCCGTCAGCTTGTCCAGTTTCCACCCCAGGCCCGCCGCGATCATGCCGATGGACTCGGTGAGTCCCACATGGCGGATGCCCCCCGCCTTGACGAGGTCTTTGAACTCCTTCACGGTCAGGCCGGCGCCGATCTTCTTCTGGAACGGCAGGCGACGCGGCGTGGCGTCCTGAAAGCGGGCGACCTTCACCTTCTTGACGGACTGGCACACGCCGGTCATGACCAGAGGCCACGCGTCCATCATGAAGCCGGGATTGACGCCCGTGCTCATGACGGTGACCCCGTGAGTCCTGGCCAGTTTATCGATTCTCGCCGCTAAGGAGGGCTGATTCCGGAAGGGATAGGACATCTCTTCGCAGGTGGAGACAATATTGACACCGGCCTCGATCACGGTCTTGAGCTGCGGGAAGATGCCTTTCAGCGACGACCCCGTCGCATGCATGACGACATCCGGTTTTGTCCTTTTCAGAGCGGCTCCTGCATCCTTCTCAATGGATATTCCCAGCTTGCGGCCGAGGTCGGCGACGTCTCCCAGGTCCTTGCCGACATTCAGGAGATCAACGGCCCCCACGATCCTGATACCGGGCTTGCGGGCTGCAAGCCGCACAATGCCCGCGCCTATGGGGCCGACTCCGAACTGCACGACCTTGATGACTTTCTTGGCCATAACGTTTCTCTTCTTCATCCTTTTGCGGGTCCGGAAAACAGACACCAGTGTTTCCTGCAGGTTTTTTCAACCGGCTCGTTTTTTTCGTGTGGAATTCTTGTAGGTCTTCAGGGGTTTTGTCGGCGTGAGGGCAGAGGTTCTTTCTGTGTTCTTTTCCATGTCGGAATCCGCCTCGGTGCAGGATATATTTTATAATTTATACGATGTCAAGTCCCTTGTGCCCGCCGCCCGAGCGCGAATCCGACCGCCGATCCGGCAAAACCGCTACTTGTTTTTTTCAAAGGACGGCGCTACAAAACAGAACCGAAAAAGGTCCAGATCATTCTTTCCCGGGCTCGCACGTCTAGATCGCGAGCAAGAATCCCTTCCCGGCTCTGCAGCGGGGCAGCGGCTCAACGAGGAATCCATCACGAAACCAACGAACGCAACGGAAGGAGACGCTATGAAGAGCGAAAGCAAGCTGTATTGTGGAAGGCGGGCTGTCGGATGGTTCAGACTGGCCGGTACGGCGTTGATCCTGCTTCTCGTTTTCTGCCAGCCGATCGCGGCCGCGACGAAGAATGTCCAGGTCGAGGCCGTTCACGGCATGGTCGCCTCGGCGCATCCGCTGGCCTCCGCGGTCGGTCTGAAGATTCTCAAGGCGGGGGGAAATGCCGTCGATGCTACCGTTGCGGCCGCCTTCGCCCTCGGCGTCGTCGAGCCCAATGCAAGCGGCCTCGGCGGAGAGGGGATGATCGTCATCTACCGGGCGGACACCAAGACGGCCGTCGCCATCGACTATCGCTCGGCGGCGCCGGCTTCGGCCAAGTTTCCGAAGAAGATTCCCACGTCCGGTCATGCGGCAGCGGCCATCCCGGGGAACGTCGCCGGACTGACGACGGCGCTGGAGAAATACGGAACGATGCCGCTTCACCGTGTGATGGCGCCCGCCATCGGTCTGGCCGAGCAGGGTTTCACGGTATCGCCGACGCTGTCCGGGATCATCCAGGACAACTTCGACAGGATCGCCAAGAACCCCCCTCTGGCCGCCGTCGCGTGCCGGGACGGCCTGCCGCTGGAGGCCGGTGCGACGTTGAAGAATCCGGATCTCGCACTCAGCCTGCGCAAGATCGCGGCTTTCGGACCGGACATCTTCTACCGGGGTGAACTGGCCGAGATGATGGTTGCGGAAATGGCCGCGAACGGCGGGTTCTTTTCCAAATCGGACCTCGCCTCCTACAAGGCGGTTGTCCGCGAGCCGGTCCGGGGAAAGTACCGCGGCTATGAGCTGATCTCGGCGCCGCCCCCCGTCGGGGGCCTCTCGGTCATCCAGATCCTGCAGATCTTGGAGAATTTCGATCTGGCGAAAAATGCCCCGACCTCCACGATCAACGTGCACCTCATGGCCGAGGCCATGAAGAAGGGTTTTGCCGACTTTGCCGCCTTCATAGGAGATCCCGATTTTGAAAAGATACCGGTCAAGGGGTTGCTTTCGCCGCAGTACGCCAAGCTCCGGGCGGAGGAGATCAAGGCCGATGCCATCTCGCCGAAGATCCAGGCGGGTGAACCGGCCCGGTACGAAAGCGGCAGCACGACGGCCCTTTGCGTGGTGGACCGGAAGGGCAATGTGGTGGCGCTGACGCAGACGATATCGAGTTTCTTCGGCGCCAGCGTGATGATCGGCGGTACAGGCATCATCCTCAATAACGAAATGCAGAACTTTTCGGCCAAGGGAGTGAACGTCATGGCGCCGGGAAAGCGCATGCGCACCACGATCTCCCCGACGATCATTCTCAAGGACGGAAAGGCCTACGCAGCCATGGGAACTCCCGGGGCGGCCCGTATCATTTCGACCATGGCCATCTTGATCACCAACCTAGTGGACCACAAGATGCAGATCCAGGAAGCCATCGAATCACCGCGCTTCTTCGCCCGCGACAAGCCGAAGGACCTCTACGTCGAGACCCGCCTGCCGGCGGATACACTCGCCGCACTGGAGCGGATGGGCTATGCGCTGAAGAAATACAAGGACTACGACCTTTTCTTCGGCGGCGCCCAGGGAATCGTGATCGATCCCAAGAGCAGGAAGAAGATCGGCGGCGCCGATCCGCGGCGGGACGGTGCGGTCGCCGGATACTGACATGCCGGGAAAGGAAACGCTATGAAACGTCTTCTCTCCATGTTCACCGGGTTCCTCTTCCTGCTGGCGATGCCGGTTCCGGGGATCCTTTCCGGCGGGACGGCCGAGGACGCTATCCGGCCCGGGGCGGGCGTGACGGCCGTCAGACATCTGTCCGATTATCTGCCGTCCCTGGCGGGGACGCCGGGGGATACGAGCGTCTATATCCTGGAGGGGAGGGAGCCTGGCGGGACCCTCTTCGTCGCCGGAGGGACGCATGCCAACGAAATTGCTGGGATCGTCGCCGCGACGATCCTCGTGGAACGAGGGCTGGTGCGGAAGGGGAGGCTGATCGTCATTCCGCATGCCAACAACTCCGCCGTCGGCTATCCGGATGCGCGCAAGCCGGGGCCTCCGCTGATCTTTGTCGATACGCCTGCGGGTAAGAGGGGATTCCGTTACGGGGCGAGGCTTACAAATCCCGCTCATCAGGGGGAGGCGGATCCGCCCAAGTTTTCGCCCCCCGGCTCAGCGGAAAAGATCAAGGGATGGGAAGCGCGCAACCTGAACCGCAACTATCCCGGAAAAGCGGACGGGAATCTCACGCAGAGAATCGCCTTTGCGATCGTCGAGCTCCTGAAAAGGGAATCCGTGGACGTGGCCTACGACTTCCACGAAACGGGGCCAGCGTCACGTCTGGCGTGGATGTTGGTCGCCAACCCGAAGAATGTCGATATCGGGGCGACGGCGGTTCTCGGACTGGACGAAGCGGGCATCCCCGCGAAGATCGAGGCGTCTTCGGCGACGTTCCACGGCCTTTCTCACCGGGAATGGGGAGATGCGACGACGGCCAAGGCCTTTCTTTTCGAGACGCCCAATCCCCTGATGAAAGACGGCGGCGGAAAAGCCGATACCGTGAACGACCCGGTTCTGCCGCTCGAAAGAAGGGTGGGCGTTCATCTCTCAGCGCTTCTTGAGGTGGTCGATGCCTGTAACGAGGTTGCCGCACCCGAGAAAAAAATCGCTCTGGCCGAGGTTCCGGGGCTTCCCGAGATCAAGGCTGCCGGTCTCGGCTCCCTCCTGAAATGAAATAAAGGTCCCTTCCGCCTCTGCGGAAGGGACCTTTATCCCGAACTCTGCTTTCCTTCATTGTCCACCGGTTTGTCGCACACCGGTGTCATGTGCGCTCCGGCGCTTCCGCCGATTTCCGGCGGATGAAGCCGCGCAGGTCGTCCAGACAGTGCGCCTCCTCTTCGGGGGGCCGTCCGTCTACCCATTCCCGTGATTCCGCGGACATGCCGTCGACGGCGCCGGCCGCCACGATGCGGCGCAGACGCTCGCGGGCCTTACCGGGGTCCGGAAGAAG
>CAZDLM010000079.1:0-12144 GCA_964506465.1 uncultured Syntrophaceae bacterium | reverse complement strand
GTCCCGCCGGCAAGCCCTTGGCAAGCAGTTTCGCCGTCTTTTCATGCCGGGGATCGAGCAGGTCGTGAAGCAGTTCATCCAGTTGGTTTGGTCTTACGCGCAGGACCGCTTCCGCCTCGCGAATCAGCCCTTCCCTGACCATATCGACGGCGATGGCAATGGCTGCCGGGCCGTTGCGCTTCCCGGTCCGCGTCTGCAGCATCCAGAGGCGTCCCTGCTGGATCGTAAATTCGATATCCTGCATGTCGCGGTAGTGCTTTTCCAGTTTCTCCCGTGCATTGCAGAGCTCCCGGTAAATCGCGGGCATGGCCTCTTCGAGACTTTGCAGATGTCGGGTGTTGTCGCTCTTTGTCGCGACATTGAGGGGATTGGGCGTCCGGATTCCGGCGACGACATCCTCCCCCTGCGCATTGGTCAGCCATTCTCCGTAGAACAGGTTTTCCCCTGTAGCCGGATTCCGGCTGAACGCGACGCCCGTGGCGCTTTCGTCCCCCATGTTTCCGAAGACCATCGCCTGAACGTTCACCGCCGTACCCCATTCGTCGGGTATCCTTTCGATGCGCCGGTAACGAACGGCCCGCTTGCCATTCCAGCTTTGAAACACGGCGCCGATACCGCCCCACAGTTGTTCGAAAGGATCTTCCGGGAAGGGTCTGCCGAGCACAGCCCGGACTTTCTCGCGGAAGGAGGCGGTCAGCGTCCGGAGATCGGAGGCGCTCAGTTCCGTATCCAGCTTTACACCTTTGCGCCGCTTCATCTCTTCCATCAGATGCTCCAACTGCAGGCGGATGCCCTTGCCGTCTTCCGGTTCGATTCCGGCCGCCTTTTCCATGACGACGTCGGCGTACATCATGATGAGGCGACGGTAGGCGTCGTACACAAACCGCTCGTCTCCCGTCCGGGCGATGAGGCCGCGGAGGGTTTTCTCCGTCAGACCGACATTGAGAACGGTTTCCATCATGCCGGGCATCGAACTCCTCGCGCCGGAACGAACGGATACCAACAGCGGATTTTCCGGATCGCCAAAGCGGGCGCCCATGATCGATGCGACAAAATCGACGGCGCTTCCGACCTGCGGTTTGAGTTCAAGCGGATAGGCCTTGCCGTGGGCGTAATAGTAGGTGCAAACCTCTGTGGTAATGGTAAACCCCGGCGGGACAGGCAAACCGAGATGCGCCATCTCAGCCAGGTTCGCTCCTTTCCCACCCAGGAGTTCCTTCATGTCTGCGCCCCCTTCAGCAACGGAGCCGCCGAAACGATAGACATATTTTTTCATGACGAAATCCTCCTCTGCCCGACTTTCACCCCATGCATCGAAGAACCGCTATACAAAAAATGAATACTGATGCCGTTTCCGATCGTGAAGGCTCTTGACGAACCCGTTGAAATACCGGTCGGGGCTTCCGGCCGACCGGCGTCGCTGGAAAAAAACAGCGGCAGGTTTGTTATCACTAATCAGCTCCTGTGACAATTGATTCCTTTGCGCCGATGGTTCCCGGGGCGAAGGAATAAGTCAAAAAAAGGCCGGAGAGCTGGTCTCCGGCCTTCGTGTAAGCGGCATCCTGGAAAACCAGCTATTTATCGTCCTCATCCTCTTCTTCGTCGAATTTCACTTCCTCGGATCCCTCAGGGACTTCAGCTTCGAGCGAGCGCGTAATGCCCCGTGCTAGAAGAAGAAGGATCAGGAAGAGGATTACAACGGATACTACAAGGATGATGATGATCGTGGCAGACCACGCCTTGGCTTCCTTCTCGATATTGCGGGAGGTCGCGATGGCCGCCTCATTGTACTTGTCGACATCCAGGCCCATCCCGATCCAGCCGAAACCGCCGGGCTGAGGCATTTCCTTGGAGAAATGCCTGATCGGCGCATAGGCGACGAATTTTGAATGCCCGCCGAACCGGTACATCTTGATTCCCGATTTTCCGGCCGCCGCGTCCTTGTCGATGGCCGGCAACTGAGGATCCATGAAACCCAACTGCCTGAGGTTGAGCACCATCTCGCCCTTCTTGGTCATCTCTTGAGCGTTCTTCTCACTCAGGGCGGGGACGGCCGTTCCATCCGGATAAAGGCCGGCGATGTGGTAGTCGTTGGGATGCGAAATGACGAAACCGCGGGAATCGACCATGTAGGCGTAATTGCCCGTGGCGGCGTCGGCCTCAAAAACGTATCCAGACTGTGTCGGGATGATATGGTCCGTAAAGCCCGCCAATTGCCTGTAATCCAGAGCCAGCGCAACGACGCCTGCAAAGCCCTGCTTGTCAAAAACAGGAGCGGCGAAGCGGATCACTCCCCCGAAGCGCCTTCCCTTTTCGAAATCCATCCGGTTGACGTACCACCCCGTCACGGGGGAAATGTAGACCTCGCCCTTGGCCTTGTTTTTTGCCGCGGCAAAGTACCCCTCGGTCTTGTACGTCGTATTGGTCGGATTGCTGACGTTGACCAGTTGCGACTTGGGAGCGACTTCTCCGCTGCTGATCTTGAGCAGTTCCTTGCCGGACTTGTCGATGAAGACCATCTCCGAGTAGAGCATTGCGGAGACCTGACGAATCTTGCCGTCTTCCTTAACCCAGATCGGTTTACGATTCTCCTGAACGAACTGCTTATAGGCCGTCTCCGTAGCGGGGAGAATTGTTGCAACCAGGACATCCTTTTCCCGTTCGCGCAGGAAATTGGCGACTTCGTCCGCCACATTCACGGCACGGATCTTGATCTCCTCCTGCGCTTTCTGATCCAGGACGGTTACGGTTTTTTCTTTGATGGTAACCCCTAACTTGAAAATGCCGTTGGCGATGAGCAAGGCCATCAAGGATAAGGGGATTACGATAAGCAGGAAGAAAACCCTCGCAACCGTAAACAACTGCCTATCTTTCGTAGGTTTGGTCATGTTTCCCCCCTAACGGTCGTTATTTCGGTTTGAGCGGCACTTAACCAACCAGAAAATACTTCATGTAGGGGTTCGCATACAAGAGCACGAGTGATACGACAAGGGCGTAGATTGCGATGGATTCGGCCATGGCCATGCCGACGAGCATCGTCATCATGATCTTGCCCTGGACGCCGGGATTCCGGCCGACGGCAGAGCAAGCGCCGCTGGCGGCTGTGCCGATTCCAAGTCCCGCACCAACGGCCCCCACGCCGATGGCAAAGCCGGCTGCGATCATAGCACCGACCGCGAAGAGCACTTTCGTGTAGGATTCGCCGCCGGCCGGGATCGCCTCGGCTGCCAGCAGGGGTGAAGATACCAATACTGCCGCAATCGCTGCCGTCAACGTCGCCATTCTTTTCCCTATTGTACTGAACATCTTTGTCTCCCCCTTCACGTGAGATTTTTTCCTTCGCTCGATTTCTTTATAACATGTTTCCCTTTTTCGAGAAAGAAGGCTGCAACCGGCGTTTCTTCTGCAATGCATGTGCCAGCATGGCAACGCATATGCCCATGGAGCGAATTCGCCGTCAGGACTGCGAAATTTCCTTATCGCCCCTGGAAGCTGGGGGAGTCTCCCTTGAACGTTTCATTCAAGGTCTTGCGCGGATTGAACAAATAGTTGAACTTGGCTTCGTACGGGCGATGCGGGTACTGCAATTTCTGGAGCGGACGGTCTATCGGACGAACGCAACAGCGGCTGCATGAGCGAACCTATAGATTCTTATTGAAAAAGCCCGTGTCTGCCGGTACTATGCCTATCCATCGCACGACTTCATCCTCGTGGTCCGTGATGTAGATGGAGGCGCCCCGATATCAAAGCGGATCGCTTCGAACGGAGGGGGCGGACTCTCCGAGCGGAGGATCAGTAACTCCCCGCACAGTTTTGGGAAACCATCATGCAGGAATTGCTGACGGCTGTCACCTATCTCGTTGTGTGGCTGATCTGCGAGTGGGTGATCGGGATTGAAAGCGGACTGATCAAGTTGATTCTCTCCTTGGCGGCTGCGGTTCTCATCTATGTCTGGATCGCCGTGCGGGACCATCGTGACAAGAAGGACAAGATGCCCGACTGATCCCGGGAAACGCATTCCACTATCTTATTGAGGCAGGGCAAGGCTCGATGGAAACGGCCGGCGTCGAAAATACGGATGCTTCCCGCAAGGTGCGGATACAGGCATCGATATGGTTCGCCTCAACCTTGGTGATCATCCTCATCCTGTTGTTCAGCTTCACCATCCGCCATGCCAGGGAACAGGACATGATTGATCAGTACGGTCAACAGCAGACGGTCATCGCGAAGGCGGCTGCGGTTTCCGTTGAGGATCGGCTGTTGAATGTTCAGAAGAGCCTGCTGGTCCTGTCGAAACTGCCCGGCGTCAGGAAGATGAAGCCACTGGAAACCCTGGAAAATATGAGGGTCATGTATGATACTCTGGCGGGCAACGTCCGCTGGATCGCGCGATTGGATGAAAAGGGCCTGGTCCTTTCGGGATATCCCGTTTTGCCCACGGAAAGCATGGTCGGAAAGTCCTTTCCCGGGGAAGAATTCTTTCGCGCTGTCGAAAAAGACCGGAAACCTTTTATCGGTAGCAGCCGTCCGATTGCCGCCACCGATCACGCAGAGAAAGTCGTTCTGATGGTCGGCGTTCCGAAATTCAATCGGGCAAACGACTTTTCGGGCGTCATTCTCGCAGGCATGCCTCTTTCCGTCATCTCGGACCTGTGCAACCGTGCAAGCCGCGAAATCATGACGCATGAATTCTGGCTGATGGACGGGAAGGGGCGTTTCTTTCTGCACCCCGATGGAAGAAGGATCGGCACCGTCGCCGATTTCCAGTCCTACCGGAAGGGCAAGGAAACGGCGGAGACCTTCCTGGAGGTTCTCCGCAGAGGAGAAGCGGGAACCGGTGATTTTCTCGTCCCGGATGAGCAGGGGAACCATCAGCGTGCCATCATTTCCTATGCCCCGATTTCTCTGGGCAAAGACCATCATTGGACCGTAGCGTTCATTACTCCGAGAGAAACGGTCATATCCCTTTTCCGCGTTACCTTTGTCAATTTTCTATTCGGTTCCCTGGCGCTGATCGTCGTCGTGATTATCGCCAGCAGCATCATCGCCCGCCGGAGAATCCGGGGCATGCAGTTCCGGGAAGAACTCAAGCGGCTGCGGGAACGGGATCAATGGCTGGAAATGCTTCTCCACGAGAAGAAAACCATGGAGGGGATTGTCGAGGGAACGCCGATTCCCATGTTTGTTGTCGACAAGGATCATGAGGTGATCCTCTGGAATCGCGCCTGTGCGGAACTCACGGGTCAAGACGCCAAAGAAATGATCGGGAAGAACCGCCAGTATCTCCCGTTCTACACCGAGGAAAGGCCCGTCATCGCCGATTTGATCCTCGACCAGGACTTCGAGGGCTTGAGCCGGTATTATGGCACGAAGATGATCCGGGCGTCTCAGACGATCCGCGGCGCTTATGAGGCGCGGGACTTCTTTGAAAACCTCGGAGGGCGGAAGCGTCATCTGTATTTTCTGGCCGCACCGATCTATGACGAAAAAGGAAACATCATCGCCGCGATAGAAACGTTGCAGGACGTTTCGAGGGAAGAGGCGATGGCGAAGAACCTCCAGGAATACGCCAAAACGCTCCATGAGGAATTGTTGGAGAACATCCGCCTCCGGAAGGAGATTGGCTCCCTGTACAATTACCTTTCCTCCATCGTGAAAAGCCTCCCGGATGATCTCTACGAAGTCGGTGAAGACGGCACGGCGCGTTGTGTGGGCGAAAAGAGGTCTTCCGGTCAGGGACTCTGCGAGGGCGGCCAAGGCGTCCCCCTGGCGATGTTGTTCCCCCCCGAGCATCGGGATCTCGTACTTTCAAAATGGGAAGAGGCCAAGCGGCGGCTGGCGTCTCACTATGAAATCGAGGAAAAGATCGACAACATTACGAAGCGACACCTCCTGATTACGACGACGCCGATCAAGGGTTCCGCCTCTCATCTGCTCGTCGTGCGGGACGTCACGGAACTGAAGAATCTTGAGAAGATGTATTATGAAAGCCAGAAACTTGCCGCCGTAGGTCAGCTCTCCGCGGGAATCGCCCATGAAGTCCGCAATCCGCTGTCGTCGATCAAGATGAGCCTGCAGATTCTGGAAAAGAGGATGCAGCCGCAGGGAAACGACCTCAAACGATTCAAGATCGCGCAGAAGGAAGTGGAGCATCTGGAGCAGCTCGTCAAGGATGTCCTGATCTATGCAAAGCCGTCTGCGCCTCACAAGGCGCCGGCCGACGCACGGAAGATCGTGGAAGGTGCCTTCGCCATGGCCGAGAAATATCTGTCGGAACACCCGGTGCGTATCGAGACGAATTTTGCCGCCGCGCTTCCGCCGGTCGATGTCGACGTGGAAATGATGAAGCAGGCCTTCCTGAACATTGTCCTGAACGCCGTCGAGGCGATGCCCTCGGACGGCTTCTTGAAAATATCGGCTTTTCGCGGAACGGAGGATCGTTTCGTTACGATCGAATTCGAGGACAACGGCTGCGGAATCGAAGAAGCGGATCTTCCCCACGTTTTCAATCCATTCTTTACGAAGAAACAGTATGGGACGGGCTTGGGATTGACCCAGGTCAAGAAGATCATCGACATGCATGGGGGACGCGTCCGGATGGTCGGCCGCGCAGGAAAAGGATGCCGGGTGATCGTCGATCTCCCGGCTGTGGGCGACAGAGACGGCGGGGCGGGATCGGATCCATTGCCGCCGGGGGGAAGGATCGAAATCCGCGGGGCAGAGGGAATCGAACATGGCCAAGATTCTGATCATTGATGACGACAGTTCGATTTGTGAAACGCTGGAAATGTATCTGGCCGAAGAGGGGTACGAAGTTTATTCGGCGCTGACCGGCACGGAAGGGCTCAATCGTTTCGTGGAAACATCGCCGGATGCGGTGATTCTCGATATCCGGCTGCCTGATGTCGATGGATTTACGATCCTCGAGGATCTCCGGGAAGAAAACGAAGACGTGAAAGTCATCATGATTACCGCCTTTCATGATATGGATTCCACGATTCGGGCCATGAAAATGGGAGCCTTCGACTATATCCACAAGCCCGTCAACGTGGACGAACTTGACATTGCGATCAAGAAGGCGATCCGGACGGCGGAACTGGAGAAGAAGATTCATGGCCTCCTGATGGAGCCCTCCCGCGTCTTCAAAGTCGGGGATATCGTCGGCACAAACCGCCAGATGCGGGACATCTTCAAGATCATCGGTGTCGTTTCCCAGAACCGGGCGACGGTACTCATTCAGGGGGAGAGCGGAACCGGCAAGGAACTTATCGCAAAGGTGATTCACAACAACACGGCCGCCGATGAACCGTATATCGGAGTGAACTGCTCCGCCATCGTAGACACGCTCCTGGAGTCGGAACTGTTCGGACATGAAAAGGGATCTTTCACGGGGGCGGTGGGCCGGAAACTCGGCAAGTTCGAGCTCGCCCGCTACGGCACGGTCTTTCTCGACGAAATCAGCGAGATGTCCTTGAATCTCCAATCGAAGCTCTTGAGGGTGCTTCAGGAGATGGAATTTGAAAGGGTGGGCGGAAAAGATCGGGTCGAGGTGCATGCCCGGATCATCGCTGCGACAAACAAGGATCTCAAGATGCTGGTGGACGAAGGGAAATTTCGTGAAGACCTTTACTATCGGCTGAACATCGTGGCCATAGCGATCCCGCCTCTCCGCGAGCGCAGGGAAGACATCCCTCCGCTGGTGGAATACCTCCTGTCCAAGATCAATGTGGATCTTCACAAGCGGGTGCTCGGCGTCTCGGATGACGTCATGGAAATGTTCCGTCGTTACAACTGGCCGGGGAATATCCGTGAACTGGAGAATCTCCTGATCCGGGCCTGCGTGGTTTCGAAAGGGCAGCTTCTGCAATCGGAAGATTTTCCCGACCTTCAGGAGAGAAAACCGGCGGGAGCGCCGGCATGCCGGGAACCGGAAAACGAGTTCATGAAGGACGGCCGCTTCCTGACGCTCGACGAGATGGAAGAGCGGTATATTCGCAAGGTCCTCAAGGAAACGACGAAAAACAAGGGCGAGATCTGCGAGCTCCTCGGGATATCCCGGCCGACTCTGGAAAGAAAACTGGAAAAGTACGGCATTGCGTTCGAGCGCGACTGACGAGGGGGCGGACATGAGTACGGAAACGGCAACATTCGTCAAGAGCGCAACCGCGCCAGCGCATTATCCGTCGGGCGATCTGCCGGAAGTGGCCTTCGCCGGCCGATCCAATGTCGGCAAATCTTCTCTCATCAATACCCTGCTCGGGCGGAGGCGGCTGGCAAGGACGAGTACCACGCCAGGTCGCACCCAGACCTTGAACTTTTTTCTCGTCGACGAGTGCCTGTCCATGGTCGATCTGCCGGGCTACGGCTATGCCCGCGTCTCACACTCGGTGAGGGCGGAGTGGAAGAACGTCGTCGAGACGTACCTGCGGCAAAGAGGCTCTTTGCGGCTGGTGATCCTCATCCTGGACATTCGGCGCGACCCTTCGGAAGGGGACCTCGACTTGCTGACCTGGTTGCGCAGTGAGAAGCGAACGGCGCTGGTTGTTCTCACGAAGATCGATAAACTGTCTCACTCCGAGCAGAAACAACGCTCCGCAAAGATCCTGCTGCAGTTGAAGCCCTTCGGCGTTGCCGAGGCCGTCCTCTTCTCCGCCAGGACAGGGGAGGGAAAGGACGTTCTCTGGAAGAAAATGGACGGGTTCGGTCTGTCTCCGCCCTCGCGCCGCAAATAGATTTTTTCTATAGAGGTGTGAATTTTTTTTATTCTTGACATCGAAAATAAATGTGGTATTAGTACGCCCGCGCGCGGGGTGGTAAATCTTTCTTACCATGCCTGTCGACAGATTCATGGCCCCATCAGTTGCTGACGGTGAGTCCGGGTTCGGGGGAGCGGCAGGAAAGACGGAAATGATCATTTCTTCCATCCGCGCCGAAGGTGGTCCATCGCATGCTCGAACAGGGAGTGGTCCGAAAAATAATCTCCCCAGACCTAGTCGAAATCTCTTTGAAAAAAAAAGAATCCTGCCACAAATGCAGGGCCTGCAATGATGATGGCGCAGACGCTGTCTCCATCGAGGCCGGAAACGCTGCGGGAGCGAGAGTCGGGGACTGCGTGGAAATCGAAATCTCGACGCGCGGCGTGGTAGCGGCCAGTTCGATTGTATATCTTCTGCCGATCGCCTTTCTTCTTGCGGGGTATCTGTGCGGGTCTATCTGGAGCCGCTTTTTTTATAACGGCAATTCCGAAAGCCCGGGCATCGTATGCGCCCTCGCATTTCTGGCGGCAAGCTTCATGGTGGTCCGGTCCTACGACCGAGGGATCCGGAGAAAGGGCAGCCTTCGTGCACAGGTTCTTCGCGTGTTGATCGGATCGGAAGGCGCTGACGTCTGAGAATCGTGGATCATTGAGGAATATGAAAACATTTGCACATGGCATCGGAAACCTGAAACACCGCAAAGGGGCAACGGAAGCATTAGCCCTTGTCGAGATGCCGGCGCCGAAGCGGGTCGTCCTGCCGATGATGCAGAACTTGGGCGTGCCGGCGGAACCCATCGTGAAGGTGGGGGACGAAGTCGCGGAAGGCCAGAAGGTGGCCGATTCGTCCAAGTTCGTGTCCGCGCCCATTCACGCATCGATCGCGGGAAAAATTGCAAAAATTGAAAAGCTCACTCATCCGACCGGAGCTCAGTCCCTGTCGATCGTGATCGAAGCCGGCGGCGAGGCCCCGGTGATGATGCGGTGCGAGCTGCCTGTCTCACCGGAATCTGCCGCCCCCGACGACATCCGCAAGGCCATACGCGAAGCCGGCATCGTCGGTTTGGGAGGCGCCGCCTTTCCCGCCCATGTGAAGCTGAACCCGCCAAAGGAAAAGAAGATCGATACGGTGATCATCAACGGCTGCGAGTGCGAACCGTTCATTACGATTGACCATCGATTGATGCTGGAGAGAACCACGGACCTCCTTTTCGGCGCGCGTCTGGTTGCCAGGGCTGTCGGCGCCGGCAGACTCGTCTTCGGGATCGAAGAGAACAAACCCGATGCCATCGCGAAGATCAGGGCCGAGCTCGGCAGCCTGCAGATCGGTCTGCAGACCGAAGTCGTGCCGCTCAAGGCCAAGTACCCGCAGGGTGGCGAAAAGATGCTCATCAAGTCCATCCTGAATCGCGAAGTGCCGCCCAAGGGGGGACTGCCGATGGATGTCGGCGTCGTCGTCCACAACGTGGGAACGACCATCGCCATCGCCGATGCAGTCCGCTTCGGGACGCCGCTCATCCGGCGCGCCGTCACGGTGACGGGCAGCGCCGTTCGTGAACCGAAAAATCTTATCGTCCGTATCGGAACGCTGTTTGAGGATATCATCCAATTCTGCGGCGGACTGACCGATGATGTAGCGAAGGTCGTCATGGGGGGACCGATGACCGGTTTTGCCGTGTCGTCTCTCGACGTGCCCGTCGTCAAGGGGACTTCGTGCATCCTGGCGTTGAACCGGAAGGACGCGCAGTCGTTCGAAGAAGGGGATTGCATCCGTTGCGGCCGCTGCATCCGGGCCTGCCCCATGGGACTGATGCCGAACTACATGGCCGCGTACACCAAGCGGAAGAATTGGGACAAGGTCAAGGAGTATCACGTGACCGATTGCTTCGAGTGCGGCTGTTGCACCTATGTATGCCCCAGCCGAATCTTCCTCGTCCATTACATGAAACTGGCGAAGAAAGAATTACAACTCAGGAAGACCGTATGACCGCATCTTTCGATACCTCCTCTTCACCTCACATTCGCGCCCGCGACGATGCCAAGAGCATCATGTGGTGGGTGGTCATCGCGCTGCTGTTTCCCTGCGCCTCCGCCGTGTACTTCTTCGGAGCGAAGGCCATCGTGCTGATTGTCTTCACAACGGCCGTCGCCATGGGAACGGAAGCGGCTTTCCAGCGAATCCTCGGGAAACCGATTACGATCAAAGACGGGAGCGCAGCGGTGACGGGGGTCCTGTTGGCGCTCATCCTGCCGCCGACGCTTCCCCTGTGGATGGCGGCGATCGGTGCGATTGTTGCGATCGCCCTCGTCAAACACCTGTTCGGCGGGTTGGGGTACAATATCTTCAACCCCGCGCTTGCGGCACGCGCCGTACTTCTGGCTTCCTGGCCCGTCGCGATGACGACCTGGACGCAGCCGCTGGATGCAGTGACGGCGGCCACCCCCCTCTTCCTGATGAAGATGGGCCAACCCGTCCCCGATTATCTGACCCTCTTTCTGGGCAACCGGGCGGGCTCGCTCGGCGAGACGTCGGCCCTCATGATCCTGATCGGTGCGGCGATCCTCTTCTGGAGGAAGATCATCGACTGGCCCATCCCCGTCGCCTATATCGGGACGGTTTACGGATTGAGTCTGATCCTCGGACAGGACCCCCTTTTCCATGTGATCAGCGGCGGTCTCCTGCTGGGCGCCTTTTTCATGGCGACGGACTACGTCACGGCGCCGGTTACCACGATGGGACGGCTGATCTTCGGGGTGGGTTGCGGAATCATGACGGTCTTAATCCGTTTATATGGCGGCTTCCCGGAAGGCGTGAACTATTCGATTCTTCTCATGAACATCCTCACGCCGCTTATTGACACGTATGCAAGACCTCGGCTTTTCGGTGAGATCAAGAAACATGCTTAAAATTCTGAAATTGGCGTTCACATTGACGGTTTTCTGCGTACTTTCCGCGGGGGCGCTGGCCTATGTCTTCATGTTCACGGGACCGAAGATCGAGGCCAATGCCAAGCTGGCTTTCGAACGTTCCCTGAAGGAAGTCCTTCCGGGTGCCGAGACCTTCAATCCGGTGGGGAAAGAAGGCAGGATCTTCGAAGGTGTCGCCGCAGGAAAAGCGATGGGCACGGCGGTGCTGGTTGCGCCGCGCGGCTACAGCGGCAGCATCCGCATGCTGGTGGGCGTAGACGGAGACCTGAAGGTCAAGGGCATCAAGGCCCTTGATCAGCGGGAGACACCGGGGTTGGGCACCAACGTTCGCAAGCCCAAGTTCCTGGGCCAATTCAGGCGCAGTGGGTTCCCGGTGCAGGCTCTGGGTCATCTTTTCCAGCACCCTGTCCATCTGCATGCCCTGTTCGCGCAGGCCCCTGGGCGTGCGTACCAGCTGCGCG
>CAZDLM010000078.1:3743-12277 GCA_964506465.1 uncultured Syntrophaceae bacterium | reverse complement strand
GGAGGGCTGATGGGTTGGTGAGAATTATTGTGCTGTACACCTGCACCTGGAAAAAAAAGTATCCTTTGATCCCGTTTCCTGTCCGTTCTCATTCCATTTAAACAGGGTACGGTCATGCAGGGTGTGGAATTCGAGAGGTCCAAGCTCGGTCCGCTCAAGGCAATGGCGGACAAGGTTCTGGACACGACGTCCTACAACGTCCACCAGCTCAAAGATGCCGTACAGCGCCTCTTTCTCTCGCCCGAAGAGAAGCGCCGGATGGTGATCCATGTGACGTCCTTCGGCTATCGGTTCGGACTGCCGCCCGACGCCGACATTGTCCTGGATGTCCGGTTCCTCCCCAACCCACATTTTGACGCGAACCTGCGCACGTACGACGGTCACCACCCGCGTGTTCGGGAGTACGTTCTGACATCGGACACCGGTGAAATCTTTGTCCGCAGACTCTTCGAGATGATGGAATTCCTGATCCCGCTCTACGAAAAGGAGGGGAAGTCGCGGTTCAATGTCGCCATCGGGTGCACGGGCGGCCGCCATCGCTCCGTTGTCATGGCGAATGAACTCGTCGATTATTTCTCCCGGAGGCAGGTCCCGGTCAACGTGCATCACCGGGACATCGCGAAGAGCTGAACCGGCTGTTAAAAAACGCCCGTCTGCCGCGTTGCCTTCATCCCTCGCTGTTCAGCGTACATCCCAGTACGCTTCACAGCTCAGGATATCGGGCGCCTTGCATCCGGCCATTTTTGAACAGCCTGGGGGCGGCGTTGCGGCCTTTGCGGGACATCGCGAAGAGTTGAACCGTCCCCGCCTGTCAGAAGGCCTCCGCCATCTTTTTCGTAACGTTATCCTGGATCCAATGCGGGTCCCACCATTCCTGGGGATTGACGAACTCGCCCCCAACCAGGAGGCTGAGGTGCAGGTGATCGCCTCCGGCGAGGCCGGTGATCCCGGATCGGCCGATGGGATCACTCCGCTTGACCGCCTGTCCCGCCTTGACGCCGATCTCCGAAAGATGGCCGTAAAGGGAAAACAGCCCCAGTCCGTGGTCGATCATCACGGCGTTTCCGTAGATTCCCAGGCCGGCCGCAAAAACCACGACACCGCTGTTGACCGCTTCGACGGGGGCCCGAGCCGTAGAGGCGAGGTCCACGCCCATATGGACGCTCTCGCCGACAGCCTTGCCGGCGTATAGGTAGGTCCGGTGATCTCCGAACAGCGCCATGGGTGACGCGTTCTTCATGCGCACAAAGGTGTCCTGCCACAATTGCCTCGGGGCGGATTTGGCGCACAGGGACGCGATCGTCTTGCGGTTCTCTTCGCGGAGAACGCCGTTGACGTAGAGGAAGGTTTCCAGAAGACTCTTCCCCCGCATGTCCGGATGAGAGGCCTGAAACTCCGGCATCTTCTGCTGCAGAAATCCGTCCGACAGGTTCATCGCATCGCGGCGGAATTTCTTGGCAAGCAGCAGATAAGGTACGGAGGCGACGGCTTCGTTGCCGGCCGCATCCCTGGCAAAGAGCCTGATGGCGATTCCCTTTTTCGCCTCCAGAGGAACTGCGAAATAGACGATCGTGACGGGCTTGCCAGCCGCCGAGGCCGGATATCCGGGAAAGAAGACCTTATCGACCCAGACGCCGCTTGCCGATGCCTTCTCCGATGTCCGGTAGAGAAGGACGCATGTGCCGCCTGGATTGATGTGGTTCATGCCGCCCAAAAGCGAGATCTGAGGCGGAACCGTGTCGATCGTGACCGTTCTTTCCACGACGGCCGTGTTCTTCAGCAGAGAGTGGTCTTCCGCAAGGATCGTCAGTACGGCGGAACCGTCCCGAAGCCGCAGTTTGGCGGCGTCGATGGTCACGTCGACCGTTCTTTCCGCGACGCCGCGATCAGGGATGTCGATCGACCAGACAGTCTGACGGCGATTGTCCTGGGTGATGGAGGCGCTGAGCTTGCGCAATCCGCTCCGGCGGTCGGCGAAGGAGAGCGAAAGAGACTGCCGCGTGCCGATGATGCGCGTATCCGGAGTCATGACAATTTTTGGTTTTTCGGGTTCCAGAATCGTCATCGCCAACGCCCAGACAGTGCCGAGGGCCGCCAGTACGATCAGGGTGAACCAGAGGGCTTTCTTGCGGTGCATCGAGGGTGTCCTTCCGTAAAATTCGGTCCCTCGTCTATAATGGGTCCCTGACGAATTTTCAAGTTGAAACCGATCCGACGGCGTCTTTGCAGGGCGGGAACGCCCGGAGAGACTGCCTGTCGGGCATTCTGGCCTTGCAGTCGCACGGGGGAATTGCTATAGTGGCAACATCATCGATCCGACGCATGTTTCCGGATAGTTTCCGAACGGTTGGGGTGGAACGACATGCTCAAACACAAACGGGTCTTGCTGGGGGTGACCGGTGGGATCGCCGCCTATAAGGCTGCGGAACTGGTGCGCGCCCTCGTGAAACGCGACGCTTCCGTGAAAGTCGTGATGACGAAGAGCGCGATGGAATTTCTGACGCCGCTTACCCTCCAGACGTTGTCGGGAAATCCCGTCTATACGGAATTGTTTACGCTGGTGCGCGAGGCGGACATCGCCCATGTGGCGCTCGCCGAAGAGGCGCAGATCGCCGTCGTCGCGCCGGCGACGGCCAACGTCATCGGCAAGCTCGCGTCCGGGATAGCCGACGATCTTCTGGGCGCTGTTCTCATGGCAACGAAGGCCCCGATCCTGATCTGCCCGGCGATGAACACGGGCATGTACGAAAACAGGATCGTGCAGGAGAACATGGAGAAGCTGAAACGGTGCGGTTACGTCTTCGTGGAGCCCGCGAGCGGCGAGCTCGCCTGCAAGTCGGTCGGCGTCGGCCGGCTCCCGGAAATCGAGGATATCGTCGAAGAAATGGAATCTCTCCTGACGCCGAAGGACCTTGCCGGGTTCAGGATCCTCGTTACCGCCGGACCCACGCGCGAGCCGATGGACCCCGTTCGCTTCATCACCAACCTCTCCTCGGGGAAGATGGGATACGCCCTGGCCCGCATGGCGCGCCGGAGGGGCGCCGACGTTACCCTCGTCAGCGGACCGTCTGCGCTTGCGCCTCCCCGGGGAGTGCGGGTGGTCTCCGTTTCTTCCGCCGTGCAGATGCATGATGCCGTCGTGGAGCGATACGCGGACGCGGACGTCGTCATCAAGGCGGCCGCCGTGGCCGATTACCGGCCCGCGGAGCCTTCCGGCAGCAAGATCAAGAAAGGGAAAGAGCCGCTGACGATTCGCCTGGAGAGGAATCCGGACATTATCGCGGAGCTGGGGAAAAAGAAGGGCAAGAGGATCCTTGTCGGGTTCGCGATGGAGACGGAGGATCTGCTGGAGAGGGCCCGGCAGAAAATGAAAGACAAGAATATGGATCTGATTGTCGCCAATGACCTCTCCCGCAAGGGCGCCGGTTTCGAGGGTGACACCAACGTCATCTCCATCCTGGATCGGGAAGGGGGCCTGCAGGAGTTCCCGCTGATGGACAAGAAGGACGCCGCCGATCGCATCCTGGACAGGATTTCAGCCTATGTCCGGTCGTGACGCGGAGGGAACCGGCGGTCCCGGCGCCCGGGGCGAGTTGCTGGACATCGTGCGCGCCGCTCGGCGTTCGCTGATCGCGCAGATCGGAGTCGCGAATCGGGGGCATGGAGGTTCGGCGAAATCCGCCCTGCGGCGAAGCGAAGCGAACCGTCCGAAGATCTCATGCCGTCCCGCTGGATCGCCGGACGGGTTGGCCGCTGTCCGCGAAGAGATGGAGAAGTGCCATCGCTGTCCCTTGGGAAAAGGGAGAAAGAACCTTGTCTTCGGGGAAGGAAATCCGCATGCCGATCTCGTCTTTGTCGGCGAGGCGCCGGGGGCTGATGAAGATGAGCAGGGGCGGCCCTTCGTGGGGAGGGCGGGCCAGCTCCTGACGAAGATCATTGTGGCCATGGGATTGAAGCGGGAGGACGTCTACATCTGCAATATCCTGAAGTGCCGTCCTCCGGGGAAC
This sequence comes from uncultured Syntrophaceae bacterium, assembly GCA_964506465.1. GTDB lineage: Bacteria > Desulfobacterota > Syntrophia > Syntrophales > UBA6109 > UBA6109. The sequence continues at coordinate 8,270 of CAZDLM010000078.1, read as the reverse complement.
CGCAATCCCCAGCCCGACGAAATCGCGGCCTGCGAACCGTACCTCGTCCGGCAGCTCCAGGCGATCTCGCCTAAATTCATCTGCGCCCTGGGGAGTTTTGCCGCGCGGACTCTGCTGAAGGCGGAAAGCCCGATTACGACTCTGCGGGGGCGCTTCCATGATTACCATGGAATCCGCCTGATGCCGACCTATCATCCGGCATACCTCCTGCGCAATCCGGATGCCAAGAAGCTCGTCTGGCAGGATGTGCAGATGATCATGAAGGAATTGGAGGCCTGAGATGAGAACTGCGGTTGTCGCGACGGACTGCGGAAGGCGCGGCTGGTCGGGCTTGTGCGGTGGGAAGAAGCGCCGCCGCGTACGAAACGCGATGGGCCTGAGCGTAACGATCCTCTTGGTCGTCCTGTTCTTCTTGGCGACGGACCTGCAAAGCGCCTCGGTGAGACCTGTCTATGACGTCATCACGGTGAGCGCTGCCATCACGCCCCCCGTGAGCGAGTACATCCTCAAGAACATCGAGGAATCCGCGAGAAAAGGGTCGGACGGCCTGATCCTCCGGCTGGATACTCCGGGAGGATTGGATTCGGCGATGCGGGACATCGCCAAGGCGATTCTCAACGCCCCGCTTCCGGTGATCGTCTATGTGTCGCCGTCCGGGGCCAGAGCGGCCTCGGCCGGCGTCATCATCACCATCTCCGCCCATGTCGCGGCGATGGCGCCTGGGACGAACATCGGCGCCGCCCACCCGGTGGGGATCGGGATCGGGCAGATGGATAAGATCATGGCCAAGAAAGTGGAGAATGATGCCGTCGCCTATGCGCGGGGTATTGCCGCCAAAAGGCTGCGCAACGCGGACTGGGTGGAGCGGGCCGTGAGGAAGAGCGAGTCCGTGACCGCGGAGAACGCCCTGCGGCTGAAGGTGATCGATTTCGTGAGCCCGGATATCCGCAGCCTTCTGGCAGCGATGGACGGCCGGACCGTCGAACTGCCGTCGGGGAAGAGGACGCTGGCGACCCGGGACGCCGAACTTCAATACAAGGAGATGGGGTTGCGCCAACGCATCCTGACCAGCATCAGCGACCCGAACATTGCCTATATCCTGCTCCTCGTGGGACTGGCCGGGCTGTATTTCGAATTTGCCAATCCGGGCGTGGTCCTGCCGGGCGTGATCGGCGGGCTGTCGCTGATCCTCGCCTTCTTCGCATTGCAGACGCTGCCGGTTAATTTCGCCGGCGTTCTTCTCATCCTGTTCGCCGTGATTCTCTTCATTGCGGAGGTGAAAGTCGTGAGCCACGGAATCTTGAGCGTCGGCGGCATCGTGTCGCTGACGATCGGCTCCATGATGCTCTTTGAAACGCCGGAGCCGGCGATGCGCGTGTCTTTAAGCGTGCTGTTTCCCGCCGTCGCCGTGACGTCCCTGTTTTTCATCGCCATTGTCGGACTGGTGATCAAGGCCCAGAGGAGAAAGAAGCGCACGGGTAGCGAGGAAATGATCGGGATGAAAGGGACCGCCATCACCGATATCGCCGCCGAGGGAAAGGTTTCGGTCCAGGGAGAGTACTGGAATGCCTTCAGCGATGCGCCGATCCCGAAGACCTCCACCGTGAGGGTGAAGGCCGTGGACGGGCTGCGGCTTAAGGTTGAAAAGCTGTAATATACCCATCGAGAGCGAGGAGGACTCCTATGTTTTCAATACCCATCATCGTCGTCATCGTCCTGGTCGTCATGTTTCTGGCATCGGCCATCCGGATTCTCAACGAGTACGAACGGGGAGTGATCTTCCGCCTCGGCCGGATCATCGATACGAAAGGTCCGGGTCTCATCATCCTGATACCCATTGTCGATAAGATGGTCAGGATCGACATGCGGACGATCACGATGGACGTGCCGCCTCAGGATGTCATCACCAAGGACAACGTGTCGATCAAGGTCAATGCGGTCGTGTACTTCCGCGTCATCGATGCAAACAGCGCCGTCGTGGGCGTGGAGAACTACCTCTACGCCACCTCCCAACTCGCCCAGACGACCCTGCGGAGCGTCTGCGGGCAGGTGGAGCTTGATGAGCTTCTCTCCGAGCGGGAGAAGATCAATCTTCACCTCCAGGAGATCCTGGACCGGAGCACGGACCCCTGGGGCATCAAGGTGACGCTGGTCGAGGTCAAGCACATCGACCTGCCGGAAGAGATGAAACGGGCCATGGCCAAGCAGGCTGAGGCGGAGAGGGAGCGGCGCGCGAAGGTCATCAATGCCGAGGGCGAATTCCAGGCGGCGCAAAAACTGATCGAAGCGGCGGCGCTGATGGAGACCCAGCCCATGTCGCTGCAGTTGCGCTATCTCCAGACCCTCAACCAGATCGCCTCCGAAAACAATTCGACGACGGTCTTCCCTATCCCGATCGACCTCTTCCGCCCGTTCCTGAAACTGGCGGAGGGCAAGTAGGAGCGCCGGGACTCCGGCGCCCGCGGGGCCGTGGCGGCGCCGGAGCGGACGGCCCGGAGGGGATTCGGGAGGTGGGTGGTGGAAGAACAGAAAAAAAGAAAGAATGTCCTCACGGGCGGTTTGATACTCATCACCCTGGGGGTGTTGATCTTTCTCCATCAGGTGACGAGTTTCGGCTTCGACAAGAGCTGGCCGATCCTGCTCATCGTCATCGCCGCCGGGACGCTGATCCAGCGGGTGAAGGATGTCGGCGGCTGGCTGATCGGGGCCATCGGGATTCTTTTTTTCCTGGTGGAAACCTGGGACGTCAACCTGCACGTCGTTGCGGTTTACCTCCTGCCCGTGCTGATGATCCTTCTGGGCATCTTCATCCTGCGAAAATACTTTCAGGGCGATCGTGACCGGAATGATCAGGATCTCGATGAGTAGCTTTCCGATGAAGCGGAAGTACGCGAATCCAGCGGCCTCGAACCGGTCCATGCCTTTTCCGAACGGCCGCACGCTTGCGGTCTGCGATTTCGACGGCACCGTCTGCACCGTGGACATGGGGAATGCAATTCTGAACCGCTTTTCCCGTACGAAGTGGACGGAGATTGACCGCGCCTATTGCGCCCGGGAGATCGGTTCCCGAACGGCCTACCGGATGCTGACGCCGATGCTCCGCGCCTCCCGGCAAGGCATGACCGATTTCATCCGGAAGAACGCGCGCCTCGATCCCAAATTTCCGGCGTTCGTCCGGTTTTGCCGTCAACACGGCGTGGACGTGATGATCCTCTCCGACGGACTTGATTTCTACATTGAGACCTTCCTGAAGCAATTCGATCTGCAGGGGATCGATTACTACGCAAACCGCCTGTCTTTTGGCAAGGAAGAGGCATTGGACATCGACTTTCCCCACAGCAGCGAATGCGGTTCCTGCGGAACCTGCAAGAGCGGGATTCTCCGCCGCTCCCGCGCCGGCTACGACACGGTCATCTATGTCGGCGACGGTTTTTCCGATATCTGCCCGGCGCGTGAGGCCGATTGCGTTTTTGCAAAGGGAGTGCTCTATGAGGCCTGCATGAGAAACGGGACGTCCTGCATCCGTTATGAGCATTTCGGGCACGTGATCGATGCCCTGCAGACGACGTTCCCATCGCGGGAAGTTCACCGGTCATGAAGAAACGCGTACCGGCCCTCCCGGTTTTCAGCGGCCTCCTTCTAGGCATCCTACTCTCCGCTTTCCTCTGCTCTTCGGACCTTGTCCTGGCGCGGGAGCCGCTGCGCCTCTCCGTTCTTCACATCAACGATACCCATTCTCATCTGGAAGCGACGATGCGGACGCTCCGGATCGAAGGGGACCGGACAGGGATTTCTCTGGGAGGATTCCCCCAACTCGCCTCCGCACTGGCGGAACTGCGGTCTGAAACGGGAAACCGCCTCTTCCTGCACGGCGGAGATGCCGTGCAGGGGTCCTTGTATTTCAATGCCTACCGGGGGGAGGCGGATTTCCGTTTCCTCAATCTTCTCGGCGTGGATGCCATGACGCTGGGGAACCACGAATTCGACAAGGGGCCGGAAGTCCTGGCGCGCATGATCGGGGAAGCGGACTTTCCCATCCTGTCGGCCAATACGCGCTTCCCCAAAGGCAGCCGCCTGGCGGAACGCGTGATGCCCTATGCGATCAAGGATTACGGAGAGGATCGGGTGGGAATCGTCGGGATCACGACCCCAGACACTTCGATCATTTCAAAACCCGGTTCGTCCGTCGTCTTCCAGGCGGTCCTTCCCGCAGTTCGACGCGCGGTGCGGGATTTGGAGGAACGGGGAATCGACAAGATCATCGTCCTTTCGCACATCGGCTACGACGAAGACATCGACCTGGCCCGGCGCGTTCGCGGCATCGACATCATCGTGGGCGGGCACTCCCACACCCTGCTGGGCGGTAAGGCGCTCCGGGATCTCGGGCTGGAAGTCGGCGGCGAATATCCGACCGTCGTCCGCGGTCCCGCCGGAGAAAAGAGCTTGGTGGTTCAGGCCTGGAAGTGGGGGATGGCGCTCGGTGTCCTCGATGTCGAATTCAACGGACGGGGAGAGATTGAAGCGCAT
>CAZDLM010000078.1:0-3733 GCA_964506465.1 uncultured Syntrophaceae bacterium | reverse complement strand
ATCGGGCGCGGCCGCTGTTCGTTGCCGGGACGAGATTCGTCCGCAGCCGGCAGACGGTCGAGAGCGGCGGCGATGACGGGCAAAAGATCGTGCGCGCACTGGCCGGCCGTGGATCCTTCGGCTTCTTCCGGGCGGAGGAGCGCGCCGAGTCGTTTCTTGCGCCGTACAGGCAGGGGCTGGAAGGGGTGAGAAGGACCGAGATTGCGCGGGCCGCGGGAGATCTGCGGATCGGCCGAAACAGGGGCCCGGGGCCACTGGTTGCGGAGGCGATGCTGTGGAAGACGGGAAGCGCCGTCGCCATACAGAACTGGGGCGGCGTCAGAGCTGAATTGCGGGAAGGGCCGATCACGCTGGGGAATGTCGTGGAGGTGCTGCCCTTCGAAAATACGATTGTGCTTCTGGATGTGAGCGGTGCGGAGATTCGCGCGGCGCTGGAAGAGGGGATCGAATTCCAGCTGTCGAGAAGGCACTCGGACCCGGGGCTTCCCTATGTGGCCGGCATTCGTTGGCGCGTGAACCTTGTCGCCCCCAAGGGGAGAAGGATCGATGGCATCTTCCGTCCAGCGCCTGACGGGACAAGCATCCCCCTCGATGACAAGGGCATCTACCGGGTGGCGCTGAATGATTTTCTTGCCAACGGAGGCGATGGTTATCAGACGTTCCGGCAGGCGCGGGGATTCCGACGAGATACCGGGCTGGTCGATGCGGATGTCTTCATGGAGTATCTGCGGCATCTGCGCGAAGTCCGCGAAAAGGGTGAGTCAAGGATCGAGCTCCTGGAAGACCGGTCCTCGCCGAGCCGGGAGCAGACGGTCGACACACTGCCTCGCGTCGCATCCGGAGGCTCCTGAAAGCGCGCTGCCGGTCAGGAAACAAAAATTCTCAGCCGATTAGAGGAGGGCGAGGCGATCGGCCACAGCCAGACCGCGCCGGGTCGGCCGAAGCCTGCCGCCGGAGCATTGGAGGTATCCCGCCTTTTCCAGTTGCCCGATTTCGGCCGCCTTTTCCGCCATCAGATCCCTCCCATAACAGGCCCTGAAATCCTGGAGATCAATGCCGTCGGCCGTGCGAAAACCGAGAAAAAGCGCCTCTTGAGCCAACTGCCCGGCATCAAGATTCTCATCACCGGCGACGGGCCGCTTTCCGCTGCTCAGGTCTTCCACATATCGTGATACGGAAGCGGCGTTCCACCAGCGTCGAGGCACGACAAGGGAATGTGCGGCGGGGCCGATGCCGAGATATGGGGTGTGATTCCAGTACTTCCTGTTGTGACGGGAACGGCCCTCGTCCCCGCGGCAGAAATTGGAGACTTCGTACTGCCGGTAGCCCGACCGATCGAGCCTTTCCGCCGTTTCCATGAAGAATGCGTATTGCACGTCCTCCTCGGGGAGACGGAACAGGCCGGCCCGATATCTCCGACCGAGCGGGGTATCCGCAGCAACGTGAAGTTCGTAGCACGACAGGTGGGGCAGATCGAAGCTGCATGCCGTGTCGAGCGTCTTTCTCCATCGGGCGAGATCCTGGCCCGGCACGGCGTAGATGAGGTCGATGCCGATGTTTTCGAAACCCGCCGCTCCCGCATCCTCGATCGCTGCGATCGCCTGTTTTGCATCGTGCCGTCTGCCGAGAAAACCGAGGACATCGTCGTCGAAGGATTGGACGCCGACGGTCAGGCGGTTTACGCCCATATGCAGGAGATCGGTCAGCCGGGAGCTGTCGACATCCGCCGGGTTGACCTCGACCGAAATCTCCGCGCCGGGATCAACGGCGAAGGTGCAGCGCGCGGCGTCAAGCAGGACCTCCATTTCCCCACTGGAAAGGAGCGAGGGGGTCCCCCCTCCGACATAGATGGTGTCGACGGCCGGGAGAAGATCCCGGTAGAGGGACATTTCTCGGGCCGCCGCTCTCAGATACTGAGCTTTCCGGCGGGTGTCGGTAAGGGAATAGAAGGTGCAGTAGGGGCACTTGGAAAGGCAGAAGGGGACGTGAATGTATAAGCCGGGTTTCATCATCAAAAAGAATCTCGGGGATGTTCTGTCCGCGGGGGCGCTTTGGAGATTTTTCGGGGCCCCCTGCCTTCGCAGCGGAGCGGCGCCTTCGATGCCACTGTTTGAGGGCGCAAGCCCGAGTTTGGCATCGGCCGCGCAGCGAGAAGCTGCAGGGTCGAAAAAGATCCAGGCGGCCCGGGGCAGGACATTCCCCGGGAGGGGAAGTCAGTCCGTGTCCGAGCGCAATACCGCCAGGAAGGCGCTCTGGGGGATCGTGACGTTTCCGATGATCTTCATCCGCTTCTTGCCCTTCTTCTGTTTCTCGAGGAGCTTTCTATTGCGAGTGATGTCGCCGCCGTAGCACTTGGCAATGACGTCCTTGCGGAAAGGCGAGATGGTCGTGCGGGCGATGATCTCGCCGCCGATGGCGGCCTGGATGGCGATCTTGAACATCTGACGGGGGATCTCCTCCTTGAGCCGCTCGCAGGCCTGGAGTCCGCGCGGCCTTGCGCGATCGCGATGGACGATCTGGGAAAGGGCGTCCACTTTTTCGCCGTTGACGAGGATGTCCACGAGGACGAGCGGGCTTTCGCGATAGTCCAGGAGGTCGTAGTCGAAAGAGCCGTATCCCTGGGTGACGGACTTGAAACGATCGTAGAAATCGAAGATGACCTCGGACAGCGGCATCTCGTAGGTGAGTTCCGCCCGGCCGGGGCTGGTATAGTTAAGCGTGGAATTGACGCCGCGCCTCTCCATGCACAATTTCATCACCGCTCCCAGGTAACGCTCCGGAAGCATCATAGTAGCCCGGATATAGGGCTCTTCGGATTTCGCGATCTCAAGAGGTCCCGGATAGTGGGTAGGGTTATCCACGTCCACGACGGATCCGTCCTTGAGCGTGAAGCGATACCGGACGCTGGGCACGGACAGGATCAGGGAGAGGTCATATTCCCGTTCCAGGCGCTCTTGCACGATATCGAGGTGCAGAAGCCCCAGAAAGCCGCACCGGAAGCCCTGGCCGAGAGCCGCCGAAGAATCCTTCGTATAGATGAAGGAAGCATCGTTCAGCTTGTACTTCTCCAGAGAGGTGACGAGGTCTTCATAATCGTCCGAGGCGATGGGGTAGATCGAGGCGAAGACCACCGGCTTGGCCTGCTTGAATCCGGGGAGCGGCGCCTCGCGGGGACGGTTGTCCAGTGTGATCGTGTCGCCCGTGTGCACGTCGGACACGGTCTTTACGCCGGCGATGATGTAGCCGACCTCGCCGGCGGAAAGCGAATCCTTCTTTTCGCGCTTCAGGAGAAACCGGCCCACCTCCTCCACTTTGTACGTTGCGTTGTTGAACATGAAGCGGATGATGTCGCCCGCTTTCACCGTACCGTCGAACATCCGGCAGTAGATGACCGTTCCGCGGAACGGGTCGTATTTCGCGTCGAAGATGAGGGCCGCCAATGGCGCTTCGGGATCCCCCTTGGGTGGAGGGACCCGCTGCACAATGGCTTCCAGGATCTCCTCGACGCCCCAGCCCTCCTTGGCGGAACACTGGAGGTGGCTCTCCGCATCCAGTCCCAGTTCGGAATCGATCTGCTCGATGACGCGTTCCACGTCCGCCGACGGGAGATCGATCTTGTTGATGACGGGGATGATCGTCAGGTCGTGTTCCATCGCCATGTACAGATTGGCGATCGTCTGCGCCTGGACCCCCTGGGCCGCGTCGATCAGAAGGAGGACGCCTTCGCAGGAGG
>CAZDLM010000077.1:0-12733 GCA_964506465.1 uncultured Syntrophaceae bacterium | reverse complement strand
GAACGGTGCGCGGCAGCCTCCAGGGCAACGTGCTGACCGGTGTCTGGAATGAGGGAAATGCGGGCGGCGCTTTTGTATTTCACTTCTCCCCTGACTTCGGCAGCTTTTCGGGGACGTGGCAGCCGGGCAACAAGCCCTGGACGGGAACCCTGCCGGCGGGGAGCCGCGGGGCGCCCGGACCCGTCGTTGCCTCGGTTCGTCCGCCGGCGTCCGGGGCGTTGGAAAGGAAATCCGATGTGGACCAGGTCCCTCAGATTCGCGTGCAGACGAACCGCAACGCCCACGCCATTGTGATCGGAATCGAGCAGTACCGCCAGAAACTGCCGCGCGCCGATTTCGCAGTGCGCGACGCCCGCGTCGTCGCGGAATACCTCGTCAAGGTCCTGGGCTATCCCGAGGAAAACATCGTTACGCTCGTCAACGAGAACGCCGCCATGGGGGACTTCGTGAAGTATTTCGAGAAGTGGCTGGCGAACAACGTCGAGAAGGACGGGACCGTCTTCGTCTACTTCTCCGGGCACGGGGCGCCGAATCCGCGGACCGGAGATGCCTACCTGGTCCCCTACGACGGCGATCCATCCTTCATCGAGCAGACAGGCTATTCCCTCCGGCGCCTGCACGAGGCCCTGGGCGCTCTTCCGGCGCGGGAAGTGATCGTCACCCTCGATTCCTGCTTTTCCGGCGCGGGCGGCAAGTCCGTCCTCGCCAAGGGAGCCCGGCCTCTCGTCATGAACCTTCAGGAGAGCCTGCCCCCGTCACAGAAGATCGTCACGCTGTCGGCGGCGGCCGGGGACCAGATCAGCTCGACCTATGAAGAGAAGAGCCATGGCCTGTTCACCTATTTTCTCCTGAAGGCGATCAGAGACAGGGCCGAGATGCCGGGGCAGGGGGTCCTGGAGATCGGGGATCTGTACGCCGAGGTCAAACCGCAGGTGGAACGGGTCGCGCGGAAGCTCTACAACAACGAGCAGACGCCGCAGATCATGAATCCTTCCGGCCGGAAGACGAACCTGCGCTGAACGGCGGGATGCCTCGTTCAGCGCGTCATCGTCAGCTTCTGTTCTTCTTTCGGCACGTACCATTTGATGAAGTTGTAGCCGATGCCGATCGGGGCGGGTTCGATCCCCCGGAACCGCGCCGAAATGATGGGGAGCGCGTCCGGCACGTAGAGGAACGTGTAGGGCTGCTCCTCGGCCAGGATTTCCTGGATACGGTCGTAGGCCCGCTTGCGGGCCTTCACATCGAAGGTGCTGCGCCCCTTCTCCAGCAGATCGTCCACTTCTTCATTCCGATAGGAAACGAAATTCAACTCCTGCGGCCCCGTCTTGCTGGAATGCCACACATCATACAGGTCAGGGTCCATCGGGATCGTCCAGCCCAGGATCGTCACGTCGAAGCGGCGTTTGTTGATGAAGTCCGTGACAAAGGCGGCCCACTCGACGATGCGGATCTTGACGCGGATGCCGAGTTCGGCAAGCTGCCGTTGGATGATCTCCGCGCACTTGGCCCGGACCTCGTTCCCCTGGTTCGTGATGATCTCGAAGGCGAAGGGTTCTCCGTTGCGCGTGAGAATTCCCTCGCTGTTCCGTTCCTTCCAGCCGGCCTCCGCGAGGAGCGCTTTCGCCCTGGCGGGATCGTAGGGATAGGGTTTGAGGTTTTCGTTGTAGGCCCAGGTGCCCGGCTTGAGGGGGCCGGTGGCCGGCTTCCCCAGGCCGAGCAGCACCCCGCGGATGATCTCCTCCCGGTCGATGGCGTACGTGATGGCCTGCCGGACGCGCTTATCGGTGAAGAGGGGGTTTTTCAGGTTGTAGCCCAGGTAGCTGTAGGAAAAAGAGAGGTAGCGGTACTTCCGAAAGTTCTTCCGGAAGAGGTTGTTCTCCGTCTGCCTCGTATATTGCAGCGGACTCAAATTCATCTGATCGATGCCGGCCGCCCGCAGTTCCAGGAACATCGTCGCCGTGTCCGGGATGATCCGCATCACGTAGCCGTCGATATACGGCCGCCCCTCGTAGTAGTCGGGATTGGAGACGAGAACGATCTTCTGCCCCGTGACCCATTCTCGGAACCGGTAGGGTCCCGTTCCCACGGGCCGGCGGGAAAGAGGGCTCTTGGTGATGTCTTTTCCTTCGAGCAGATGCGCGGGCAGCACGGCGCTTCCCCAGCTCATGAGCGCCGGGGCGAAGGGCTTGTCGTAGCGGACGCGGACGGTGAAATCATCGGGCGCCTCGATTTGCTTGACCTTGAGGAAATCCCCTGCGTAGGCAGTAGGCGTCTTGGGATCGACCGTGACCCGGTAGGTGGCGAGGACGTCGCGGGACGTGAAGGGGCGGCCGTCGTGCCACTTCACGCCCTTTCTCAGATGAAAGGTGATCTCCATGCCGTTGCGCGAGATCTCCCAGGATTCGGCGAGGTCGCCGACGATGTTCACGTCCTTGTCGAATTTGACAAGGCCGTTGTAGACCAGTCCCGCGATCTGGTGGGACGTGCTGTCGGAGGCGAGGATGGGGATCAGGTTGCTGGCATCGCCGATGGAGCCCTCCACCATGATGTCTCCATAGGCCGGGCCGGCATCGGACGAACCCGCCTGCGGCGTACGCGAGGGGGAATCGCCGGGCGAGCTGCAGCCCGCCGCGGCAAAAAAGGCGGCGGTGAAGAGAAGAAGGAAGACGCGGGCAGGGCGGATCATACCGGGCACTCTAACGCATGGTCTGCTTGCCTTGCAACGGGAAAGTAAAAAGCGGCCGGCCGAGGCGCGATGCGCCCTTCGCCGTTGACACAGGGCACCGGATATTATAGTTCTTTCCTGCAGAGAAGTCCCCGGCGCCCCGGAAGCAGCGCTGTTTCCTGCTGCGCCGATTCTTCTCCGCCGACCGCCCCGGCGGAGATCAAGCGCGCATTTCGGCCCTCGCCCCGGAATGCCCGAAGGAGGGTTTTTGAAGAAGGCATTGGTCGCTTCCGTTGTTCTCGTCGCCCTCGTGATTTTTGCGGGCGCTCTTCCTTTCATGAACGGCGAACCGCCGGAGGAGGATGTTCCGCAGACGGCTGCAACCCCGGAATACAGGGAGATCGCGGGCAACGTCCTGAAAGGCGAGACGCTCTCGGATATCTTCCGGAAATATGAAATCGAAGCGGATGCGCTTTTCAGGATCCGGGAGGCGTCCTCGCATCTGCACAGGCTGCGGTATCTCCATCCGGGCCGGTCGTACCGGATCCTGCTCGATGACCGCAAGGCGGTCCGTTCCTTCGCCTATTGGATCGATGACGACACGGTCCTCAACGTTCAGTATGCCGATGGGGGATTCCGCGCGGAGAAGACGGTTGTCCAGTACGACAAGAGGATCGAGTACCTCGGCGGCGCGATCAGGGGCAATCTGGTTTCGTCCATGGGCAATGAAAAAGGGTCGGCGACGCTGGCCCTCCGCCTCTCGGACATCTTTGCGTGGGACATCGATTTTACATCCGATATCCGGAACGACGACCGGTTCAGGATCGCCGTGGAGGGCCTCTACCTCGGCGGCGAATTCAAGAAGTACGGCGACATCGTCGCTGCCGAATTCGTCAACAACGGCCGGACTTTCCGGGCCTATCGGTACGAGGTGAACGGCAGGGCGGATTTCTACGACGAGGAGGGGCGGGCCTTGAGGAAGGCCTTCCTCAAAGCCCCGCTGAACTTCAGGCGGATCAGCTCCTTCTTTTCCAGGCGCCGGAAGCATCCGCTGCTGAAGATCTATCGTCCGCATCACGGCGTCGACTACGTCGCCCCGGCGGGAACGCCCGTCTCCACGGTCGGCGATGGAAAGGTCTCCTTCGCCGGCCGCAAAGGGCAGTATGGCAGGCTTGTAATCGTCCAGCATCGCAACGGCTACAGGACGTACTACGGCCATCTGTCGGGCATCGCGAAAGGCATTCGGGCCGGCACGCAGTTGGAACAGGGGCAACTCATCGGCTATGTGGGCGCGAGTGGCCTGGCCACGGGACCGCATCTTCACTATGAAATGCGCATCAGCGACAAGCCGCTGAATCCCCTTTCCGTGAAGGTTGCGCAGGAGGAGTCCGTCCCCCGGATCAGGATGGCGGACTTCGTGCAGTGCAGAAACGCCGCGGACACGCAGTTCACATCGGGCAGATTCACGAGTCCCGTGCCGGCCGGAGGCGGGGCGCCGCCCGATTCCCGGTGAACCGCCGCCGGCGGCCGCTGGCGCTACGGGAGCCGGCGATTCGACCGGGCCAGACGAGCGGAATCATGAAACGACACCCAGATCGTTCCCCCGATGCCCCCCGGCCGCAGCCGTCGGACCGGCGCGAGCGTCTCCATCTCGGCGCGGCGTCCGCCTGGGACGTCCTGACCGATGCCGTCGCCAATTTCAAGCAGAACGGGGATGTCAACCAGGCCGCCGCGATCGCCTTTTACGCCATCCTTTCCGTGCTGCCGCTGATCATTCTCACGATCATCGTGGCCGGCAAGATCTTCGGCACCCACCCGCATATCCAGGAGGATTTGGTCGCGTCGATCCGCAACGTCCACCCCTACTTCTCCGGCGACCTCATCAAACAGCTCGGCGGAATCGAGCAGAAACAGCGCATTCTCGGATGGGCCGGCATCATCGGCCTCGTGTGGCTGTCGGCGGCGATCTTCAGCGCGCTGGAAAAGGCGATGAACGTCACCTTCCGGTCGCACCGGCCGCGAAAATACCTCGCAGGCAAGATCCTCGCCATCGCGATGATCCCCATGGGATGGATCGTCGGCGTGGCGAGCATCGCGATCACCTATGTCGGAACGCTCCTGGCGAGCCGATCGATCCTCAGCGCAGGCGCCGGGTCCATCGGCTCCGCCCTGCACGGTCTTCTGTTCTCGTACGTTGCGCCCTATCTGCTGACGGTCCTCTTCTTCACCGTCGTCTACCGCATCATCCCGACGGCGCGCGTGAGCCTGGGGAATGCGCTCGCCGGCAGTGCGGTGTTTGCGCTCCTGATGGAGGCGGCCAAGTATTTCTTCACTTGGTACATCTCCCGCTACACCCGCTACAACGTGATCTTCGGTTCGCTGGAGACGGTGGTTGTCCTCGTCCTGTGGGTCTTTTACGTCGCGATCATCCTCCTGTTCTGCGCAGAGCTCATTTCTTCCTACCAGCGCCGGGACCTTCTCCTCGTGGAGAAGGTCTTTCTGAAGACGTCATCGCGCCGCCTGAAGACCGATGACCGCCTCTTCCGAAAATTCGGGCGCGTCTTCCCCGAAGGATCGTACGTCTTCCGGGAGGGAGATACGAGCCGCAGCCTCTTCTATGTCATGGGCGGCCGGATCCGGCTGGAAAAGGAGGCGGGCCGGATCAGGAAACCGCTCGCCGAGATCGGGCCGGGAGCCTATTTCGGTGAGATGGCCGCGCTGATCGAGGCCCCGCGGACCGCTTCGGCGGTTGCGGCGGAGGACAGCCGGCTGGCCGTGATCGGCTCAGACACCCTGCGGGATGTTCTGAGGGAAAGCAGCGAGGTGTCCCTGTTCATGCTTAGGGAGTTTTCCCATCGGCTGAAACAGACCACGACCTCGCTGGACGAACTGGCCCACTCCCGGATCATCCTGCTCATCCTCCTGCAGTGCATGAAGATCCGCCCGGACGAGGCCTCGGCGGACCTGATACCCGATCTTGTTCGTTTCACCGGGAAGGGGCCGGAAGAACTTGCCGAAGTCTTCCGTGAGCTGCGGGATAAGGGCGTGCTGATTATGGATGGGGAGCGGATCTGCGGCTGCAATCGGGAAAAGGCCTGGGCCTTCCTGGATGCTCAAGTTTTGCATCAGGTTGCCGATACAAAGACATAAGGAATTCCGCGCCCGACGATCCGCGTTCTCTTGGTTTTTCAGCAACGGGGGTAGAAGTTGCATGGATGTTCGGTACATCAATCCCTTTCTCAACGGCACCATTGAGGTCATTCGGAAAATGGCCTTCGTCGAACCGACCGCCGGGAAGCCCTATGTCAAGAAGGACGAGACGGCCGAGGGCGACGTGTCCGGCATCATCGGCATCACAGGAGACGCCATCGGTTCCCTCGCCATCTCTTTCAGTGAGCCCTGCATCTGCGGCGTCGTCAACAGCATGCTCGGAGAAAGCTACCGGGAGATCAACAAGGACATCTTCGATGCGGTAGGGGAAATCACCAACATGATCTCGGGCGTCGCCCGCACCTTTCTCGAAAAGGACGGCCTCATCGTCTACGCGGCGATTCCGACGGTCGTTTACGGGCGGAAACATTACATCCGTCACATCCTCAGCAGCCCCAGCATCGTGATACCCTTTACGACGGAAGGGGGCAATTTCTTCGTCGACGTGTGCATCCGCCTCGAGACCGCGGAAGACGCCCAGAGAAGAGACCGGTTCAATCCGCTTCTCGCCGGCACCTTCGCAGAGGTCGAGACGAAGCCGCCCGTGGCGGCCTCAGTTGCAGCCCCCGCGCCGGCGGCCACGGCTCCGAAAGGGGCTCCGGAAGCAGCCCCTCAGGTCCCGGAGACCAGAAAGGTGCCCCAGGATCCAAAAGAAAAGCTGGAGTTCTACAAGACGCTGCTGGCGGAGAGCGTGACGGCCCGCGAGGCCGTCTTGAAGAAGATGCAGGAAAGTCCCTTCATGGATGTCGAGAAGAGGAAGCAGCTCAAACGGGTTGTCCCCGCCTACGATGCAAAGATCAAACGCCTCAAGCTCGACATCGCCGCCTTGCAGATGATCACCAACATGTCCAAGGAAGACCTGGACAATCCGAAGCTCGTCCGCCATTTCCAGCATTACGACAACCGGAAGAAGCGATAGGCGGCGCCCGCCGGCGAAGTTCTCGGGGAGCGAGCTCCGAAGCATCTTCGCCCCCGAAGAAGACGTTTCGTTCCTCGCCCGCTCTTGTTGCAGGGGAAACTTGTTCAGCGGGAGCCGGACTCCTTCCTGTTCGACTTGTTCTGTCATCACGACGGCCCTTTCCGCATTTCAAATGCAAATCTTGTCAAATATCAACGAACAAAGTGCCGATTGACAGGTGGAATCGGACCTGTCATACATCGGCCCCGCAAAAGCGCGTCTTATGCAGCCGACCGTTGCAGGCCGGCTGCGGCGACAGAGGGTGCATGAGGTATGACCACTACATCGAAGGAGTCCGGATGTCCCGGCGGCGACCCGGCCCCGGGAACCGGGATGCCGCCGCCGGAAATGCCGGGGAGCGGGTTTTCACGCCTGACTTTGTCCGCGCGGCATCCAGAATCCCGGCTTTTTCTTCATGCCCAGGCGATCGCCCTGCTGGTCGCCAGGACTTTTGCCGGCCGTCTGGCGGACCGCCGCGGCGGCGGCAGCTCCGCCGTTCTGACCGTTTGAAACCGCGGGACGACATCATTCGTATGAAGACATTCTGAGGAGAACGGAACCCATGCAAGCCATCTGGATATCAAAGGGGCCCAAATTGCACACGCGGAACATCGCCGTGACAACGTACCATTACGACGAACAGAGGATCGTCGTCGAGGGGGTGCTCCGGGATGATCGGTACCAGGCATATCACATGATCTCCGGCGAAACGCTGCCGCCCGGCGTCATTCATCACATGTCCATTCGCCTTCTGGTGAACTGCTCCAATCTCTCCATCGAAGACATCGATGTTGAGCTCGCATCCGTTCCGGAAAGAGAGTGCCTGAAGACGAAGGGCTGTCTGGATTCGATCAAGGGCTTGACGATCACCAGGGGATTTACGGCAAAGGTCAAGAAGCTTGCCGGCGGCAGGAAAGGCTGCACCCACCTGATGGAACTGCTCTCGGTGATGGCGCCCGCCGCCTTCCAGGGCCTGATCGCGTACCGCGCGCAGAAACCGTCGGCTTTCGATCCCGAACGTGCAAAGCGCGTCCTGAAATCCCTTGTCGATACCTGTCACACCTGGACGGACGACGGACCCTTTGTCAGGAGGTTCAGGCGGTTGCTCGACAGGGGGTGAGGCGCACCGGCCGGCAACGGACGGCTTCGCGGGCTGCACCCGCTGCGGGCTTCAGTCCTTGCCGGCTTTTATCAGTGGAACCGGCATGCCCTCCGTGAAGAAGGCGGCGTGGTTGGACGTGAAGACCGGCGGGTCCCTCCTGAGAATTGCGGCGATCGCGGAATGCCGAAAGAACTCCTTGTCCAGAAATCGACGCACGTCCCTGCGGTTCCATCCGCGGGGATGGCGGAAATCCCGGTACAGCGTCAGATCGCCTTCGAAAAAGGGATGCGTCTCGAGCTTCTTCGCTTCGGGTGCGTACGCCGGCAGGTTGAAGAGCGCGACGTTCAGGAAGCCGATACGGTCCGAATGGGCCGCTGCGAATTCCAGCGTGCGCCGGGCCTCCGCCTCCGCTTCCGGGGGCGTCCCGAAGAGCAGGTAGACGTAGGTCGCGATGCCCGCCTGCTTCAGATTTCCCAGAACAAGCGAGACCTCTCCAAGATCGATCCCCTTTTCCAAGGCATCCAGAACCGCCTGATCCCCCGATTCCAGGCCGAATTTGAGCAGGACGCATCCCGACCGTCGGAGGGCGCGGCAGAATTCGAGATCCCGCAGAGCCGAGGTGAAGCGGGCGAAACCGTACCAGGGGATTCCCGGCGGCTGTTCGCTCAGGGCGGCCAGCAGGGCGGGGCTCAGCGCATTGTCCAGGAAATGGAGGAGAACCGGTCTTTCCGGCAGGCGAAGTTCCCGGAGTCCGGAGAGGACTTCATGCGGAGCGAGGGCGCGGTAAGCATTCTCCTCCGCCCGTTCAGGGCAGAAGGAACATCGCCGCCACCAGCATCCGCGGGAGGCCGCATAGGGAAGGACAAAGCCCGGCGCGACATAGTCCGCCACAGGGAAATCTTGAAACCGGGGCGCAGGGAGGGCGGGCTCCATCGACCTGCCCATCATCTCCAGGAGCGTCTCCTCGCCGGGACCCGCGACGAGGCGGTCCGCCAATCCCGCAAAAGGATTTTTCCAGTCCGGACGGCTCATCCACGACGTGACGAGACTGCCGCCCAGAACGATCGTGCATGGCGCGGCCTGCTTGCGCAGCCACCCGATCATGGCGAAAGTGCTGAGCGCCTGGCTCAGGTAATTCAGGGAGAAACCGACGATGCGGTCGGAGCCCTCCGCGAACAGCGATTCGAGGCGGCGGCTGAAGAAGGGGAAGAAGGGGTTCCGTTCGGGGGCTTCGGCCGACCGGACCAGATCGGCGCTGCGGAGGGGGGAGAGGTCGGGATCGTCGTAGTCCGAAAGGGTGAGCCGCTGGCCGGCTGCGGCGCTCAGGGCGCGGTTCAGATCGGAGACGGCGCGTCCGTAGCGGGCGATGTTGCCGTAGCCCTCGGGAGAACGAAGCAGGGACAGATGCTGCCGCCGTTGCCGGAGGGCGCGCCGGGTCCAGGCGTCTCCGCCGGTCCCTCCGTCTTTTTCCAGCAGGTACAGCAGCCCTTCCAGATTGGCGTCCAGGACCTGCAGGGGGATTCCGTGCCTCGCAAAGGCGCCGGCCAGCACAGCAAGTCCGGCGGGAGGCTCGGAGGGCTTCGAAAGGGGCGGATGAACCAGCAGCATGGAAGCGATCTCATCTCTCGCGTTTTTTGAGGCGTTCGAGTATAGGGGGAGGCAGCCACTCTGTCAATTCCCGGCTGGTGCCGGATTGCGATAACGCCGTTCGGAGAACGGAAATGAGCGATGCGATGTGGCTCCTCTGGCTCTGCGCCGGTCGGGCTTTTTTTTCCACGATCGTTGTAACCTATTCGGCTTCCCTGGCCCTGCTCAAAGCCGACTGGGGTATGACGGCCGGCCAGGCGGGCGTCGTCCAGTCCGCCTTTCATGTCGGGACCGTGGTTTCGCTCTTCACGATCGGATTCCTGACCGACCGATTCGGAGCCAAACGCACGTTCCTGATCGCGAGTGTCGCCGCATCGCTGTCGGCGCTGCTGTTCGGCTTCCTCGCAACGGACTTTCCGTCCGCACTGGTCTTGTACGGATTCGCCGGCCTTTGTTCCGGTGGATCCTACACGCCCGGGCTGACGCTGGTCGCCGAGCGCTTCCCGGCCGGCCGGCGAGGCTGGGCGATGGGGCTTTTCCTGGCCGCTTCCTCCCTGGGCTACGCCATATGTCTTTTTGCCAGCAGTGCGCTGTTCCCGCTCGGCGGCTGGCGGGCGGCCCTGATCGTCACCTGCAGCGGACCGTTGATCGGCGCCTGCATCGGCTATAGCGTTCTGCGCGGCACGCCCAACATTGTGCATCCGGGAGCGGGAGGGAGAATCGGCTTGGCGGCGATCGCGGCCGTCTGGAAGAACCGGCCGGCCATGCTCGCCATCTGGGCCTATACCTTTCACTGCTGGGAGCTGATGGGCCTGTGGGGCTGGCTTCCGGCCTATCTTTCGGCGGCGGCCGGAGGCGGAAGCGCGAGCGTACGCGCCGCGAGCCTTGGCGTGACTCTCAGCGGCATCAGTTACCTCACGAGTGTCGCAGGGAATGTCATTGCCGGCTATCTCTGCGACCGCCGGGGAAGGACCTACGTCATGCTGCTCATGGCGCTCACCAGTCTCGGCTGTTCCTTCGCCTACGGCTGGATGTTCGGACTGCCGCTGTCGCTGCTTCTGGCCGTCGCAATGCTGTACAACTTTTCCGCCATCGGCGATTCGTCCGTGTATTCGACGGCGCTGACGGAACTGGTTCCTCCTTCGCATCTCGGCGCCGCTTATTCCCTGCGGTCGGTCCTGGGCTTCGGCGCCGGCGCCGTCAGCCCATGGGCCTTCGGCGCCGTCCTGGACCTTGTCCGCGGTTTCTCTCCGTCGTCCGACCTCTGGGCGTGGGGGCTTGCTTGGACCGTGCTCGGCATCGGCGCCCTCCCCGGACCCTGGATGTCCTGGCGCCTGCGCCGCACGCCAGAAAGCGGCAAGATGGCGGGAGGGCTGAGATAGCAGGTGAGGGCAAAGGGAAACTGCTCAGAACTTCACGTCGATTCCGTGGTCCTGCTCGTCCGTGAGAATCTCGAAGGCCGCGCGGTGGCGCGTGAAGAGAATCTCTTTCTTCCCCTTCTTCTTGTCGGTGAGCTGAAGCTCGCAGGAGGCGAGTTTCGTGTTCAGGCAGGTCTTGCTTCCGCCGGGAGGGTTCGCGTAGCGCAACCCGACGAAAGCCTCCCGCGGGGCCGAGATCGTTCCCTCCGCCAGAAAATCGCTGGACTCCGTCCGGAATGTCCAGACGAAGAAACAGTATGAACCGCGTGCGCGAAGCATCTGCAGGGGGCCGTTGAAGAGGATTTCGGCGCCGCCGCGGCGCAGCACCAGGGGTGAGAATCGGGGACTCCAGATCGGGCCGATCCGGACCGCGGCCGTCGCGACCTCGAGGAAGGCGTCCGGGTGCGTGTCGAAGCCCGCGACCTGACCCCAGGCATAGCGGTCCGTATGGCGTTCGCCCCAGTTGTGGTTCCGGCTGCCGATCCAGCCGTTCACCTCGATCCTCCGGTCGTCTACGGCGATAAATCCGTCGTGGCGGGCCATGGGCAGACTGACGAGGCTCTTGGCCTTGGGAAAAGCCGTCCGATACATCACAGGCGGCAGAAGGAGGAGGGGAGGCTGGTCGCCCGTGAACCGGAGCTGCCAGGAGATGTGGTGGCCTCCCGAAGCGGCCGATCCGGAAAGCCGGCCCTGCTCCAGCAGGGCTTCGCCGATCCGGACGGAAAATGTCCCGGGGTTGAAGTCACAATCCTTGAGCGGGATTTCCGCCTTGACGGCGATGTTGCGGCGGGTTTCTCCATCGAAGAGGACCGCCCAGAGTTCTCCAACGGCGGCGTCGGGACGGCACTTCGGGCTGAACAGCGTACAGCGGATCCAGAAGGCGAGAGGGCGTTCGGGGTGGTTGGCTCGCGAGAAGAAGCTTTCGTAGAAGCCCGTCTTCTGTCCGGGGCGGTAGCGGGGAAGATCAGCGTCCCGGGGAAATTCCGGCGAAGAGACCTCGAAGTTCTCCGGAGCAAGCTCGCGAGAATCTTCGATCCTCAAGGAAGGGTTTTTGGACATCATTCGCTCGCTTACCCCACGGCGGACGCGGGGAATGCGCTCGCGGCCGAATTGGACTGATCCTCCGGAAAAACCGGAGGATCGCCGATCCCCAGGGAAGAGACCAGGTCTTCATTCGCTCGCTTACCCCGCGAGCAAGCTGCGGGGAATGCGCTCGCTGCCGGATTCAAAGGCGTCCTCTCAGCCCGGAGCGCAGATCTCACTCCGCGGTGCGGTTGCGTCCCTGTTCTTTGGCGCGTCGCATCGCCGCGCCGGCCTCTTCCAGTAGTCTTTCAGACGACTGACCCATCTTCATTTCCGCGATTCCGATCGAGATGGTGGGATGCGGGACGGACTGCCCGTCCGGTGTGGCGGGAATCGCATTCATCACGCCCTGCTGCAGACGGTCCGCGATTCTCTTCGCGGTCGCGAGACCCTGCTCCGGCAAAACCACCACGAATTCATCCCCGTCGTAGCGGGCGATCAGTTCGTTGGGGCGGAGCAGCTCCGTCAGGGTGTGGGCGACCCAGTAGAGGATGTGGTCCCCGTAGACGTGGCCGAAACGGTCGTTGAATTCCCTGAAATGGTCGATGTCGATCGTGACGACGGACAGGGGCTTCTTCGCCACGTCGCACCGCATGCACTGGCGCGCCATCACCTGGTCAAGCCATTGTCGGTTGTGGAGCCCTGTCAGGGCGTCCACGCTGCCCATCCGGCGGGACTCCCAGGCGACCTGGCGGCCGTCCACCAGGACG
>CAZDLM010000076.1:0-13263 GCA_964506465.1 uncultured Syntrophaceae bacterium | reverse complement strand
AGGACCAGTACGGAAAAGACGATGAACCCGACAACGTAGTTGCCTCCGACAACGAAGGTCCCGAAGGCCTTGATGACCTGCCCGGCTGCGGCCGTTCCCTCGCTTCCGTGGAGGAGAATCAGGCGCGTCGAAGCCACGTTCAGGGACAGGCGCAGCAGGGTGACCGTCAGGAGCACCGATGGAAACACGGAGAAGTCGAGGGGCTTCAAGACATACATCGACATGAGAAGGATGACGATCGAGATCGTGAGATTGAGCGACAGCAGAATATCCAGGAGGATCGTCGGCAGCGGGATGATCATGACGACGAGAATTCCGACCACCGCCGCCGCCATGACGGCGCTGCTGTTCTGGACAAGTTCCGCAAGAGGATTCTTACCGATCGCCGCAGCGGTCGCCATCGCCTACGCTCCCTTCTACCACCGCCGGTCCCGACGCAGCCGGTAAACAAAAGCCAGGATCTCGGCAACGGCGCGGTACAGGTTCTCCGGCACACAGGCATCGATGTCCACCATCTTATACAATAGTTGTGCCACGGGCTTGTTCTCAACGATCGGCACTCCGTGCGCGAGAGCCACCTCCTTGATCTTCGCCGCGACGAAGCCCGCCCCCTTGGCGACAACGGTCGGCGCGATCATCCGCTCCTGCTCGTAGGCGAGCGCGACCGCCAGGTGCGTGGGGTTGGTGATGACGACCGCCGCTTTCGGCACGGCCGCCATCATCCGCTTGCGGGCCGCTTCCCGCTGCATCCGTTTGATGCGGGCCTTCACGATCGGATCGCCTTCGGTGTGCTTGTATTCCTCCTTGACGTCCTGACGGGACATCCTCAGGCCTTTTTCGTATTCCCAGCGCTGGTATCCGTAGTCGAGAACCGCCAGGATGACGAGGACCCAGCAGGTCGTGAACATGATGCGGAACGAGATCTCGCCGATGTACACGAGGACCTGCCACGCATCCCTGTCCATGAGGCCCGGAAGGTCGGAAACCTCATCTCGGACGGCCAGATAGGCGACCATGCCGACGATGCCGATTTTCAGCATGTTCTTCACGAGTTCAACAAAAGCCTTCAAGGAAAACAGGCGTTGAAATCCGCGCAGCGGATCGATCTTGTCCCACTTGGGCGCCATGGCCTCCGAGGAAAACAGAAAGCCCACCTGCATGAGATTGGCCGCTGCGCCCGCCACGGCGACGACGAGAAGAAAAGGCAGCACAATCATCGCCGTATCTCCGCCCAAGTCGATGAACAAAGGCACGAGGGCGCTGATCTCGAGATTCGGATGGGCCGCTTCACGGAAGACCTTGATCATGAGGGACATCATTTTTTTGACGGCGTCCCCCGAGGCAAAATAGAAGTAGATCAGGCAGGCGCCCAGGACCGCGACGGACACGATTTCCTGGCTTCTGGCCACCTGGCCCTTCTCGCGGGCCTCGTCCTTGCGCCGCGGGGTTGCCTGCTCGGTTTTTTCCTGATCCTGGTCGTGGTCAGCCATTTCCTTCTTGTCCTGTCGCTTTCATGGCGCAATCGTCAACAAACCGTCCCGCGAACTATGATCCGGCGGGTGAGATCATCAGCCGCAGCAGCATCTGGATCTGCCCGTCGAGACCGCTGAACATCCGTTCCAGCACGAAGGCGAATACGGGCATGCACAGACCGAGGAAGAGCAATCCCACTGCGATCTGGAGGGGAAAGCCGACGATGAAGATGTTGATCTGGGGCACGGTCCGCGCCACGATGCCCAAAGCGATCTGCGTGAAAAACATCACGGCCGCGAGCGGGGCGCTGAGCTTCACGGCGACCGTAAAGATCCCTTTGGAGAGCTCCAGGATCGCCGCGATCAGGGCGCCGGAATAGTTCAGGGAAAGCGGGTTCAACACGCGGAAGCTCTCCGCGGTTGCGGCGATGAACAAATGGTGGCCGTTGAAAATCAGAAAGAGCAGCAGGGCGACCAGATACTGAAATTCCGCGACGATCGAAACCTGAGCGCTGGTGGCGGGATCGATGACGTTGACGATGGCGAAGCCCATCTGGAAACCGATCAGTTCCCCGGCAAGCTGGACGCCGGCGAAGATCACCTGCGCGGCAAAGCCGATGACCACGCCGATGACGGCTTCTGATGCCATCCGCAGCGCCAGGGGAACAAGACCGATATCGAAATTTCCGCCGCCGAGCGGGACGACGGGAAAGAGCAGTCCTGCGAGCAGAAGGGCGAAGCCCGCTTTGACCCGGACCGGAACGACCTTGTCGCCCAGGATAGGCATCGTCGCCACGATCGCGCTGGTCCTCAGGAATACGAGGGCGAAGGCCTCCAGGGTGTCGGGGCTGATCATGGGAATCTGCATCGCAGCGATCCTTGGAGTCAGACACGCGTCCGACCGTTAGACAGTTTTTTTCTAAGGGCTGTTCAAAAGGACCTGGATGCAAGGCCCCCGAAATCCTGAGCCGTGAGGCGTACTGGATGTACGCCGAACGGTGAAGGATGAGGGAAACGCAGCAGACGGGTTCTTTTCAACAGCCTTCTCATCCGATGTAATTTGGCAGACTCAGATAGAGATTCTGCGTAAAGCTGACGAGCAGATTCAGCATCCAGGGAAGTGCCGCCACGAGCGCCACCAGCACGGCGACGATCTTGGGAACGAAGACCAGCGTCATTTCCTGGACCTGCGTGACGGCCTGGAAAAGGCTGATCACAACGCCGACGACGAGTCCGACCAGGAGGACCGGCGCCGACACCAGCAGCGTCACCTTGATCGTTTCCGCCATAACGCCCACCACGAGATCCGCCGTCATTTCTCGTCCTCCCTCATGAAACTTGCGCATTTCGGAACCTGCTCCGCTTCGAAACGTCCGTCGACGCGAAGGATCCGGCATTCGAAACTCCCGCTACAGATGAAAGCTCTGCATCAGCGATCCGACGATCAGATGCCAGCCGTCGACCAGCACGAAGAGAAGAAGCTTGAAGGGCAGGCTCATCATGATCGGCGGGAGCATGAGCATGCCCATGGACAGAAGAACGCTCGAAACCACCATGTCGATGATCAGGAACGGCAGATAGATCATGAAGCCGATCTGAAACGCCGTCTTCAGCTCGCTGATGATGAAGGCGGGGATCAGCGTGACCATCGACACATCGCCCGCCTTTTCCGGTTTCTTCTCTTTCGAGATCTTGACGAACAGGGCCAGGTCCCGCTCCCGGGTCTGCTTGAGCAGAAATTCCTTGACGGGTTGTGCCGCCTTTTCCAGCGCCTGTTCGCCCGACAGTTGTTCCTCGTAGTAGGGCTGCAGCGCCTGCGTGTTCACCTGCTGCCAGACGGGCGCCATCACAAAAAAAGTCAGAAAAAGCGACAGCGCGACCAGGATTTGGTTCGGCGGCATCTGCTGGGTCCCCAGGGCGTGCCGGAGCAGGGAAAGAACGACGATGATCCGGGTGAAGGACGTCAGCATCAGGAGGATCGCGGGCGCCAGGGAAAGGACCGTAAGGACGAACAGAAGCTGCAGGACGACCGCCACTTTCCCCGGCTGGTCCGCCGCTCCGCCGATGTTCAGGCTGATATTGGGCAGCTGCAGCGACTGGGCAAACGCGGACGCGGCGGCCATGAGAACGACAACCGTCAGGGCGATCCCCAGGGCCATGGGACGCCGGCAGAGCCGGCGCAGCGCCGCCGACGCCTGCACCAACGAATCGCGTGCTCCCGACATCATCCCGCGCATCCGATCAGCCCTTTTCCTTTCCGTCCGGCCGCGCCTCGCGGCCTCTGCCGAAACGCGCGAGGAGCGTCTCCGGAACGCCGCCCGACGGCCTCGAACCGCGCAGCTTCTCCAGCGCGCCGGCATCGGAAACCGTCCCCAGGAGCGACATTTGGGCCTGTCCCACGCCGACGATCAGGACCTGCCCCAAGACATCGACAAGAACGATCATGTTTTTCGGTCCCAGATGGCGGGTCGAGACAACGCGGATCATCTCCTGCGCGCCGGCGGACAGCGGAGAGCCGTGAAGCAGTTTCCGAAACAGAAAAAGAGAGCCGATGAGGACGCCCAGAACGATGGCCAGGGCGGCAAGCATCTTCAGGAGCGATGTAAAGAGAGACAGGTTGTCCATCACGTTGTTCCTCGCAGACCCCTGAAGATGTCCCTTTTCGGGACCATTTCAGAGTTTCTCCGGGATCCTTCCTTCGGCCCGCCCCCTGATTTACCGGAGGCGATTGATCCTCTCCGTCGGAGAGACGACATCGGTAAGGCGTATGCCGAATTTTTCGTTCACGACGACGACCTCGCCCCGGGCGATCAGGCGCGAATTGACGAAGATGTCCATGGGTTCGCCGGCCAGCTTGCTCAATTCGATGACCGATCCTTGCCCCAATTGCAGCAGTTCACTGATCAGCATCCGGTTTCTCCCGAGTTCCGCGGTCAGCGTCAGCGGAATGTCCAGGATGAAATCCAGGTCGAGGACGTTCTTGGCGGACTCCGCCTTCTTGATCTCCCCGAAGGATACTTCGCTCACGTCCGTCTTCGGCGCGTCGCCCTTGGTCTGGCCCAGTTCTTCCTTGACGTCGTCCCACCCGATGTCCTCCTTGACGGGCGGCGGCGCCGCGCCGGCGGGGGGCTGAAAATCCTTCATAAGACTGTCGATTTCATTCTGTTCCATATTCCACCACCTCTTTGCCCGTGATGATCTGCGAAATCTGAACCGCCTGATTTCCCTTGAACAAGCCCGGGGCGCCCTTGAACTTGAGGACGCCCTGCACGTAGACATTCAGCGCGTCGCTCGCATACTGCTCCAGGGGGATGATGTCCCCCTTCTTCATCGAAACGAGGTCCTTGCCGTGAATCTTGGCGCGGCCCAGTTCGGCCAGGACCTCGATTTGCGACGACTTCAGACTGCTGCGGAATTTGTCGGTCCACACATGATCGACTTCGAGCTGCTCGCTCTGGAAGCCGGCCTGGAGCCTCTCCTTGAGGGGTTCCAGGGTCGAATAGGGAATGCAGACCGAGAGAATTCCGGTGTTGTACTCGACCTCGAGTTCGAAGTTCACAACGACGACCACGTCCGTAAGCGGTACGACCTGCGCGAACTGGGGATTCACCTCGGAACGCTGGTACGCGACTTTGATCTCCGTCAGCGGTTTCCATGCCTTTTCGAGGTCGGCCAGGGCCGTCATGACGACCTTGCGGATCAGATTGTTTTCGATCGCCGTGAATTCCCGCCCCTCGATCTTGAAGAATTCCTTCCCGGAGCCGCCGAAGAGGATGTCGACGAGCGTGAAGATGATCTTCGACTCCACGACAAAAATCGCGCTCCCCCGAAGCGGCTCCATGCGGAAGATGTGGAGGCTGGTCGGAACCGGAAGCGTCTTGAGAAACTCGCCGAACTTGATCATATCGACCGACACCGCCGTGACGCTGACCACTTTCCGGAGCATGGCCGAAAGTGAACCGCGGAAGATCCGGGCGAACTTCTCATTGGTCATCTCGAGCGTGGGCATCCGCCCGCGGATGATCCGGTCTTGGCTCGTGAGGTCGTAGATGGCAACGTCCGACAGCTCGCCGACTTCTTCCGGCGCGGTATCGACATCTCCGCCCGCGATTCCCCTCAGCAGGGCATCGACTTCTTCCTGGGACAATATTTGAGACATGGGGACACCTTTTCTGCCGACCGCTTCTCCGCCGGAGCAAGGGGGGGCATTTCCGCGGTTGACTACTGAATGACGAACTCCGTGAAGTACACCTTCACCACCTTCCCCTTCGTCAGGAAGCTGTTGAGTCTCATGACGAGCTCATCCCGCAGCCGCTGCTTTCCGCCGACATCGATCAGTTCTTTGTAGGATTTCACCGACAGCAGGTCGAGGATGTTGTCGCGCAGTTTGGGTTTGAAGACGTCCAGTTCGGCTACGGCCGCCTGGTCATTGACTTCCAGTTGCAGAATCACCTTCAGGTAGCGCTCGCCGTTGTTGTCGACCAGGTTCACGATGAAAGGCTCCATCGGCCAGAAGATTCCGGCAACGGGCTGCTGCGCCGGCGACGCCGTCTTCTTGTCGCCCATCACCTTGAAATAGAAGAACGCCCCCCCGCCGGCGAGGCCGCCCACGATGACCAGCAGCACAACCCCGATGAGAATCCATTTGACCAGACTGCCTTTCTTCTTGACCTCCGGCTGCTGCTCCAGATGTTCCTCTTCTTTCAGCTCTTCTTTTGCCATGTTTTGCGCCTCACTCTTCCTTTGCCTGGAACCTCACAACCAGCACCATCCCCGGATGCAGGACGCGGTCGCCGCCGTCCGGCATCGGAATCGCCGGTTTGAAGTTCATGCAGGGACCCGCCGACAATCTTTCCGGAGCAATGCCTCCTTCGTCGATCAGGAGCCTCACCCCGCTCAACGACCGCGCCGTGGAAAGCGCCCACTCGGATCTCTGGTCTTCCCCCGCCCGATCCCCCGCGCGACCTTCCACGCGGATGAAGGCGTCCGACTGGTGAAGGGCCGTCATCACGGCGGCAAGGGAACGATCGTCCCCGTGCTGGATCTCGGCGGAACCGGGTGAAAACAACAGACTTTCCTCCAGCCGGATTGAAAGGCCTTCCGGTACAATCTTCGTTCCGATACCCTGCAGGTTCTTGAGCATCTCGATCATCCGCATCCGCTCATCATCGAGCCCCCCCGGCAGGCGGCTGCCCACGGCATCCCCCGACCGTTTCTTCGCCTTCTCCCGTTCGATATCGCGATCCCGCGTAGGCAGCGCGAATGGTTCGAAACGGGGCGCCGCCGCTGGAGAGGCCTTTGCCCCCTTGAACGTGTTTCTTGCCGCGGCCGTCGCCTCCGTCAGCTTGCCGGGGTCGATCATGGACATCGACAGGATGAGGACAAAGAAAGTCAGGAGAAGCGTGACCAGATCATTGAAGGTGCGCAGCCAGCGGCCTCCCTCCTCCGTCTCCTCATCGTCCCTCATGCCTTTCATCGCGCATCACCGGCGAGAGAAAAAACCAGTTCGATCCGTCCGTCTTCCGTTCCTCCGGAAGCCGCTGCATTCCCGGCCAGAGGCCGATACTGGGCAAATCCAACCGCCTGCAGCCGTTCGGCTTCTACACCTTCCTCCTCGAGAAAGAGGCGGACGATGCGGACCGCCCGGGCCGTCGACAATTCCCAAGAAGACGAGAATCCTTCCCGCCGCTGCCGGGAATTGTCCGCGTGCCCCTCCACGGTCAGTCCATAACCGCCCTTGCGCACCTCCTGCGCGATCTTCCGGAGGCAAGGCTGAAGATCCGGCCGCAGATCGGCGGAATCCGCATCAAAAAGCGCGTCGCCCGCTATCCGCGCCCGAAGCCCGCCCCGGCTGCGATCCAGGATGACCCTCCGGCTTGCGCCGGAATCGGCCAGGATCTTTCGCAGGTGCTTTTCGGCGTCCGCCAGGGAAGGCATGGCCGTTTCACTCCGCGCCAGCGCGGCCGGCCGCCCCTTTCCCTGCCGTTCCGCTGCAGGCTCGCCTCCCCTGTTGAACTGGCCCTGAAAATCCTTCACGCGGCTGACGTCCGCCGTCGAATAGGAAACCAGCATCACGAAGAATACCGCCAGAATCAGCGCCAGCGAGCAATAGATGCGCTGCCACGCCTGCGGCGCCTGCCCGTCCAACGGCTCCGAGAGCCTATTCCTGATGGAAAACCGATTTTCTTTCATGAGGCGAAACAAATGAATGAAGTTTTTGTTCCACGACGCGCGGGTTGTCTCCCGACTGGATGGAAAGAATCCCATCGATGATCAGCCGCTTCTCCAGCCGTTCCTCGGCGCTTCTCTTCCTGAGCTTTCCTGCGATCGGCAGGAACACGAGGTTCGCCAGAATGACCCCGTAAAAAGTCGTGATCAGCGCCACCGCCATCGCCGGCCCGATCGCACTCGGGTTGTTCATCTGCATCATCATCTGCACGAGCCCGATCAACGTACCCATCATGCCCATGGCGGGCGCAAAGTTTCCCATGGTCGTGAAGATCTCGGCGCCCAGCCGGTCCCTGTCCGCGATGGCTTCCAGTTCGGTCTCCATGATCCGCCTCATGTCGACCGGCTCGATGCCGTCCACCATCAGTTCGACGGCCTTGTCGAAAAAAGGATCCTTCATCTTTCCGGCCATCTTCTGCAGGGAGAAGACCCCTTCGCGCCGCGCAACCCGCGACATCTGGACGATGAATTTGGTGATCTCCGCCGTCTTCCGTCTTCTCTGGAAGAAGACGTTCTTGGCGACGCGGATCACACCCAGGAAATCCGACATCGGGTAATTGATCAGGACGGCGCCGAAGGTCCCTCCGACGACGATCATGGCGGAGGGCGCATCCACAAACCACCCGAGGCCGCCGCCGGATGCGATGGCCAGGAAGACGAGCGAGAAGCCGCCCAGGATGCCGATGATGGTCCCAAAGTCCATGCAGAAGACCCTTCGAAACGATTTCCGGGGAGACCCCCGGATGGGGGTGCCGCCCCGTAACTGCACAGAAGAACAGCAAAGAACGTACCAGAAGAACGGCGCTTCGCGTACCGGGCTCTCCTCGCGGCGCCGCGGCCTTCCGGATCGCCGCCGAAGAGCGGCAGCGTCGAGGAAAGAACCCGGTCTTTTGACAAGAAGTCAATAAATTGACGGACGGGCGGCGGAATGAAAAAAACGGCAAGGACCGGGACGGAACCCGCTCCTTGCCGTTTGTCTTCAGAAGAAGCTTCGCCTTGTCGCGCGGCGCGGTTGCGCCGCGACAACGACGGAAGAGATCATCGTTTGATGTTCATGAGTTCCGTCAGCATCTGGTCCGCCGTGGTGATGACCCGCGAACTCGCCTGATAGGCCCGCTGCGCCGTGATCATGTTGATGAATTCCTTGGCGACGTCCGTGTTGGAGACTTCCAGCGTGTTCGACATGATGGAACCGAGGCCGCCCGAACCCGGTTCATTCTTGATGGCCTCGCCGGAGGCGACGGTCTGTCCGAAATAGTTGCCGACCTTCTGCAGACCCGAAGAGTTCGGAAAATCCGCGAGAATGATCTGCCCCAGCGTCGCCGTCTGCCCGTTCGTAAAGAAGCCGCTGATGATCCCGTCGTCCTTCATGGAGAGGCTCTTCAGCACGCCCGAGGAATAGCCGTTGTCGCTCAGTGATTTGATCACCGAGGAGCTGGCATAACCCGTGATGCGGTTCGCGGTGGTGTCCGTGAGGTTCCAGAGGATCTGGTTCGAGCCGGAAGAGGTATCGCCGATCGTCGCCCCGTTCGTGAGAGCGCCGAAGGTGAGCGTGATGTTGGTCGTATCGATCTCCGTCTCGTTGATGGAGAAAGCGATCGTGTCGCCGGCCGCCCACGTGAGATCGAGTTCGAACGTGACGTCTGCACCCCCGACACCGTCCAGATCTACCGATACCTCATCTGCATTGGCCGCGTAGATGATGGCATTGGTGTAACCGCCCTTGTCGGTAAGCGTCCAGGTTGTCGCATTGGCCCCTCTCGTCAGCGTGATGGCCGACGTGGTGTCCTTGTACATCTGGCCCAGATGATTGACCGTCGCCGTCGCCGTGCCGTCGCCCGCCGTCGTCACCGTGGGGGTGCCGATGTCGGCCGTGTACATCTTCGTCAAGGCTCCGTTCGAGTCGAATTTAAAGCCGCTGGCGATCTGACCCGTGCTGTAGAGGCTGTCATCGAGCCTGACATCGAGACCCCACATGCCGCTCGCCTCGGTCTTCATGAAGCGGGACGTCAGGGAGTGGACCTCGCCCTTCGAGTCGAAGACCGACTGGGAGGCATTGAAAACCTCGCCTGCGACGTCGCTGTCGTTGAGGTTCAGGCCGAATGCGATCTCCGTCGAGGCTTTCGGCGCCGACTGGACGTTCTTGAGACTGATGTCGGACATCTCGTCCGTGTCGCTGGAAAAGAGATTGTACCCCTGCACCTTGTAGGCGTTCAGGTCGACAAGATAACCTTCCTCATTGATGTGAAAGGAGCCGGCCCTCGTATAGTAGACGGCGCCTTCCTCGTCCCGCAGGATGAAGAAACCGTCCCCGTCGATGGCGAGGTCCGTCGCGTTGCCGGTGGTTTCGAAGGACCCCTGCGCGAATTGCGTGGAAACGGCGGCGACCGTGACGCCCTGGCCCACCTGCATGGAGCCTGACGATCCGCCGGTGAGGCTCTGGTTCAGCATACTGGCGAAATAGGTGTTGCCGGCCTTGAAACCCAGCGTATTGGCGTTGGCCAGGTTGTTTCCGATGACGTCCATTTGTTTGGAGCTGGCCGTAAGACCCGTTGTCCCGATGGAAATTGCGCTCGACATGTCTGATTCCTCCTCCCGGATGATTTCTCGAAGCGTTCCAATTCGTTTGATCTTGCCTTTATGGCGATGTCGCCGCTCCATTGATGGAGATCACATCGCTGAAGGCGATCTCCTGTCCGTTCACGGTCAAGTAGACCGCCTTGTCCTTGAACTGGACCGCCGTCACCGTGCCGCTCATCATCGCATCAGCCGTCACGGCGTTGCCGCCGGCGTCCAGCGCCGAGACTTCGTACGTATAGTCGCCCTTGCCGAAGCGGCCCGCGTTCCACGAGATCGTCTGCAGCCCCGCTTTCTGACCGGCCGCTTCAAGCGTATCGACCAGTTTTCCGTTCAGGTCGTAGATCTTGACCGTCACCTTCTGGGCATCCTGGGAAAGACGGTAGGAGAGATTGGCGGATGTGTTCTCGACGCGGAAGCTGCCGCTCTGCAGGGCCGTCACCTCCTTGCCGATGAGGCTCACGGCCTGGGCGTTGCCCTGGGTCATCTGGTAGAGTCCCAGATTCTTGAGTTCCGTGTTCATGTTGCTGAGCTGCTCGAGACTCGAAAACTGCGCCAACTGCACGGCGAACTCCGTTCCGTCCAGCGGCTTCAGGGGATCCTGGTTCTTGAGCTGCGCCAGAAGCATCTTCAGAAAATCGTCCTTGCCGAGCGACTTCGTCTTCGACGCGGCACTGGTTGAAGAACTCGTCCCGGACGATACGACGGCATTGATGCTAGCATCGGACATCATGGTACAACCTCCCGACAAGTAGGTCTTCTCATACAAACAGACTGATCCCGTTTCCCACGGCTTCATCCCGGATCATGCGCGCGGAGGGGGGCCCTTCCATTTCCGGCTCCTCGACACCGGCCTGCATCGTCACCCCCGCTTGAGATTCCTGACGCGTCTGCCAGCGCTCGAACGAGGAGTTCCCTCCGTCTGCGGAAGAAGACAGGACGACATCGAAGGATTCCACGCGAAGGCCGCCTTCTGCGAGCGCCTTTTCCAGGACATCCCGCTGGGACTGCAGCAGTTGCTGGACGTTCCGGTCCTCGGCGGTGAGCACGATCTGTACGGCGGAATTTCTCACCTTCACGTCCATGTCCAGGCTCCCCAGTTCCGGAGGATCCAGCGACATGCGGACCTGTCCGCCGCCTTCATCGACGACGAGCCTGCGGCCCTCTTCGGCGATCCGGGCCACCGTGCTTTGAAGTTCCAGCCGAGGCGTCTGCTCGAGTGCAGACGGCGCAGCAAATGCGCTCAGCGAGCCGACCGATCGTCCATCTACGGTTGCAGGGGTGCTGTTTTCTCCGCGGCCCCCCGCCTTGACGAAGACGTCCTTCGCTCTCCGCTCCGTTTCCGGCCCGGCACTCTCTGCCTTCCGGACGCTCTCGTCGATTCTTTCCACAAAGGTCGCCCACGAATTCCCGGCTGCCGCGGCGCCCTGCCCGCGATCGAGAACCGCCGACTCCATCGACGCCGCCTGGTTTCTGCCGGCAGGGACTCTTCCCGCTGCGGCGTCGGAGGATCGGCTCCCCCGCTCTTCCTCAACCGCCCTGGCCGGCCGCCGGTCTCCCTCACCGCTCAGTTTCCGCACGAGCGCCGATGCTTCCTGCGAAGAGATGCCGCCTGCCGGGACTTTCTCGATTCCCCGCTCCACGACCTGTGAGGGTGTTTCCCTGATTGGCCGGGGCTTCGCGGCCTGAAAAGGTTCTTCAGACGCCGCCTTTTCCGGTCCGCCGACAATCCGTGACGATTCCTCGAACGGCGCCGTCGCTGCCGTCTTCTCCGGCATGACGGCGGCGACGCCCGCTGCGGGCGCCTTCCGCGCGGCCGTTTGGATCTCTCTTTCCGAAACCGCGGTGGGGTTTTCTCCGGGGAGCGCGGCCTTTTCCGCCGTCGAACCGTTCGGCAATCCTTCCGTCCTGCGCCCGGCCGGCGATACAGCAGCAGAAATCCGTCCGGTTTCCGTCCGCCCAACCTTGTCGCCCGCCGCCTTGGCGCCCGTTTCGACGACCGCCGAAAGTTGCGCAAGGGATTCCTCGATATCCTTCGGGACAGCCGCCCCCTCCGGTAACCCGGCCTGTGCCCGCTGAGCAGCGGCAAAGACGAACGGCACGGGAACGGCCGCCTTTCCCGCCGCCTGGAAATCCTTTTGCGGAGCATCGGCCAGGGGCAGCACCTGCTCTTCCTGAGAAACGCTCTGCAGTTCCGCGGATATCTTCGTCTCTTGCGCTGAAGGCGCCCCCGCATCGCCCTTTTCGATCGTAGAATTTTCTTTCCCGTGGCCCGCGACGGCGTCCTTGCCGCTGGCGAACGCAGGTATCCGCTTTTCTCCGGTGATCCGTCCGTCGAGCGCGTCCGCTTCCGCGCAGAGGGCCTCGGATGCGGTCTTGCCCGCGGAGGCTGCAGTCGACATGTGAAGCGCCGGCGACTTGCCGGAAGGACGGTCCGGAGTCGCCTGCGAACGATTCGCCGGTCCCGGGCCGGAAATCTTTTCCATTTCCTTCTTGAGCTTATGCGAAAAGGATGATCGTGACGAAACGGCGGCGGAAGTGCCCCGCGAGGATTTTCCCTGTTCGCCTGTCCCTTCCCCGGCGGGTCCCGCTGCCGCGGCAGTTGCAGCCGTTGCGGGCTGGCGCTTTGCGACACCCGGGGTCTGCAGAAGAAGAGCGATTTCAACCGGCAACTGTTTCATGGCTTTACCCCTTCGCTCCGCAAGGGAGCAAGAGGCATGCCAGAAAGGGAGAAGAGGAGATTCGCATGTATTGACGCCAAGATACGAATATCAACCGATCGGAAGGCAGGCGTCTTCGGGAAAAAATTGCCGGGCTCGCGACACCCGGACCGAACGCTGAAGGGGTCTTTTCAGGATGCCGGCTGCGGAGGCGTAAAGGCGGAGCTTCTCCGGCGTTGCGGCCGGAGAAGTCCGATTCTACTGCTCGGAGGGTGCGATGGGGGCCCGGGTGATCTCCCGGGTGATCTCGACCGCCCGCTGCGGGC
>CAZDLM010000075.1:0-13428 GCA_964506465.1 uncultured Syntrophaceae bacterium | reverse complement strand
CTTGCACCACTCCCGATGTATCACATGCCGCTTCAACCGCTGCTTCGCCATACGTCTGCTCCCCGTCAGCCGTTCCATCCACCCCGCCGCACCTTGAATGCAACTGAAAATCGCTTTGCCAGGAGCGGCCATTCCGGGCGTCCCGGATGGACCAATCATTGTCGTTAATCGTGTATACATGATTGTCTTATTGACGACAAGAATTTTTTTGACTTTCCGCTTCGGTTTGTCCGTGCTTTCGCTTCAGAAGAAACCCGTGTGAAATACGACCGTTACGCCGATAAACGGCCTTTGCGCCCCGGGGCCTCAGAACGATGGCAGCTTCAGGCGCTCAACCATTTCATGCGCGATCCGCTCCAGGGACGCCAGGTGCTCTGCCCCACCCGACGCCGCACCGTCGCCGCGGGAAAGGACCGCTTCCGACAGGCCCTCCGGACTTCGCCCGTAGATCAGGCTGAAAAACGTGCAGGCCGACAGATAGGCCCCCAGGGCGTTCGCATGGCGACCGTCCGGGTCGTAAAGGTCGAGATCCGGATACGCCGCACAACATTCCCTCCAAACG
Organism: uncultured Syntrophaceae bacterium; assembly: GCA_964506465.1. Taxonomy (GTDB): domain Bacteria; phylum Desulfobacterota; class Syntrophia; order Syntrophales; family UBA6109; genus UBA6109. The sequence goes on along the minus strand of CAZDLM010000075.1, from coordinate 12,866 downwards.
GATCCGACCGGGGCCAGCAAAGCCCCTGTAAGTTTCTGCAGGCCGCTGTAGGCAGCCGCGATCACGCTCTGCGTTTCCGGCTTCTCCCGCCTGGGCCACGTCATGTACAGGATCGTTCGCGCCCCGGAATCCCTTATGCGTCGATCCAGACTCAGAGCGTATTTCTCCATGGAGGGCTGATCCTCGATGGGCCCGCCGCTTCTTTCTTGAAGAACGACGTAGTTCCAATTCCCCTTTGTGATGGCCCGGACGGTCCTGGGGTTTTCCCAGTGCCACGCCAGGCTTGCGCCTTCCCCGACGCAGGATTCGACAGCGACCGGCACGGCCGGCTCGCGGACCGCCGCCATGCGAACAAGCATCGATGGCACGTCATGCCGATAGGTATGGCTGTTGCCAATGAAAAGAATGCGCAGAACCCGAACGAAGCCTGGTGAGGAATGCTGTTCTTTCGACATGTCTTTCTTCCGTCTCTCTCCGCAGGGTTTGCGCGGCGATGTGGGTCGGGTCCCCAGCACGGCTGAATGGTTCGCCAAAATCCTATTTCACCGCCATCGGGGATGTAACGCCGGCGATAACAATCAAACCCTTTTCAGATGAGCTGCCTCATCACATCTTCCTTCTTAGAGTCTGGGCGGCGATGTGGATCGGGTCCCAGGCCGGGCTGAAGGGCGGAGCGTAGGCCAGATCCAGGTAGCCGATTTCGTCGATGCCGAGCCCGGCCCACATGGCGCAGGCAAGGGCGTTGACCCGGCTGACGGCCCCGGTCTCGCCGAGGGCTTGGGCGCCGAGAAGCTTCCCCGAAGCACGGTCGGCAACGAGCCGGATTCCAACCTTCTTCGATCCCGGCATGGAAGGCGCGATCGCGTTTCCCCAGATCACCGCCGATACGGGATGGTAGCCCGCCGCTGCGGCCTCCCGTTCGTCGATGCCGGCCGCCGCGACCTCGAGGCCGAAAATCTTGAAGGACTGGGCGCCGACGATCCCCGGAAAGATCATGGCCTTTCCGCCGATATTCGCTCCGGCCACACGCCCCTGCTTGTTGGCAATATCGCCGAGCGGAATATGGACCCATCTGCGGCTCACGAGATGATAGGATTCGCAGCAGTCGCCGACGGCGTAGATCCCCTCCCGGCCGGTCTTTTGGGAAAAATCGACGGCAATCGCGCCGCTCTTGCCGAGCGGGACGCCCGCGGCTTTCGCCAGCGCCGTATCGGGACGGACCCCTACGGCCAGGAGTACAAGGTCCGCGTCGAGATCTCCCCGGTTTGTGACGACGCGGAGCGGATAATCGGCACCCTTCTCGATCGCCCGGGTCTCAACATTCGTCAGGAAAGCCACGCCGTTCTTTTCGAGTTCCGTGACGATCAGTTTCCCGAAGTCGGCATCCCAGCGGCCGACGGGCAGTTGCCCCCGGTGAACGACCGTCGTCTCGATGCCGCGCGTCCGGAGCGCCTCGCACATCTCCATGGCGATGAAACCCGCGCCCACGATGACGGCCTTGCGGCAAGCCCCTTTCCCGATATACTCCTTGATCGCCAGGGCTTCTTCCAGCTTCTTGAGGGCAAAAACACCCGGGAGGCCGGTCCCCGGAATGTCCGGACGGATGGCAATCGCCCCCGTCCCCAGGACGAGGATATCGAAAGCCAGATCATTCCCGTCGCTCAGGCGCACCCGCGCCGACTTCGCGTCGATTTCTTCCACCCGTGTCCGGATTCTCACATCAACGCCCGACTCGCGGAACTTTTCCGGCGTCCTCGCCACCAGCCTGCTCTCGTCTCGTATTACATCGCCGATGTAATAGGGCGTCGGTCATGCGGCGGCAGATACAAAACGCTCCTTCTCGATCATCGTAATCGAGAGCGACGGATCGCCTCGCCTCGCCTCAGCGGCGACGGAAGCACCGCCCGCACCGCCGCCGACAATCACCACCGATTTTGCCATAGGGAAGACCTCCTTGGGACCGAAATCATCGCCTTACGCCGTCTTCAGTTGATACATACGATAGAAGTATAGGCCCACGCCCGCCAGGATCATGAGCAGGCACAGGAGCTGTCCCATGCTGAGCGCGCCGAAGACGAAACCAAGATGGGCATCCGGTTCGCGGAAAAACTCGATGAAGAAGCGCACGAGCCCGTAGCCGGCAATATACAACGCCAGGAGCGACCCCTCGAAGGGGCGGCGCCTGCGGATCAGCCAGAGAAACGCAAACAGAACGATCCCTTCGAAGAACGCCTCGTAAAGCTGCGAAGGGTGGCGGAGCTGCGCCGTGGGGTCCAGCGGGAAAAGCATCCCCAGGGGGGAGGCCGTAACGCGCCCGTACAGTTCGCCGTTGATGAAATTGCCGATTCTTCCGAAGGTGTATCCGAGGGGAATCGCCGGGCAGAGAAAATCGGCGAACCGCCAGAAGTCGATCCCGCGCCGCCGGCAGAAGATCAGGGATGCAAGCCAGACACCGATCGCGCCGCCGTGATAGGACATGCCGCTGATCCCCACGAAGCGGAACCCGTGCGAGAATTCGAAGGGCAGAAGGATCTCGAGGGGATGGGCCAGGTAATAGGAAAAATGGTAGAAGAGGACATAGCCCAGTCGCGCGCCGAGCAGAAGCCCCAGGATCGCCCAGACAAAGTAGTCCTGAACCGTTTCGGTCGAATATTCGTACCCTTCCTTCCGAATCCGATAGGTCGCCAGGACATACGTCAGAAAAAAGGCGACCAGGTACATCAGGCTGTAGTAGCGGAGCTGAAATGAACCGATTTCAATCAGGTTCGGGCTGATGTGGGAAGGCAGGTGACGCCACGCCTCGATCCATGGTTCCATCTTAGTAGGACTCCCCCTTGAGCGCTTCCACGTAGAGTTGCGTGGAATAGGAGGCTGTTGCGCCGTCGCCGCACGCCGTCACCACCTGACGCAAGGTCTTGTCGATGCAGTCGCCGCAAGCAAAAATCCCCTTCACCGAGGTGCGCATCCCGCAGTCGACGACGACGTAGCCGGCACCCGAAAGTTCGACGACGCCGCGCAGGATATCCGTGTTGGGGATCAGTCCGATGAAGATGAAGACGCCCTCCGCCGGAACCGTTTTCTTCTTCTCCGGAGATTTCACATCCCGGATCCGCACGCCTTCGACGAAATCCCGGCCGATAACTTCTTCGATGACGGAATCCCATGCGAATTCGATCTTGCCGTTGTCCATCGCCCGCTTCTGCAATACCGCATCCGCCCGCAGGCGGTTCCGGCGATGAACGACCGTGACCTTGGAGGCGAAGGTCGTGAGAAAAAGCGCTTCCTGGATCGCCGTATTTCCGCCGCCGACGACGATCACTTCTTTCCCCCGGTAGAAGGGACCGTCGCAGGTGGCGCAGAAAGATACGCCCCGACCGATGAATCCCTCCTCCCCGGGGACTCCCAGGCGGCGCCAATGGGCCCCCGTCGAGACGATAACCGCCAGGGCTTCGAATGCCTTGTCCCCGGCCGCGATCCGCCATCCTTCGATGCCGTTCCAGGACGCTTTTTCGACGCCGGTCACGTCCGCGGAGGCAAATTGCACGCCGAAAGCCGCCGCCTGTTTCTTAAAGCGTTCCACCAGTTCGAACCCATTGATGCCGTCGGACATCCCCGGATAATTTTCGATGATATCCGTCACCGTGATCTGACTTACGGATGTCGCCCCCTCGATCAGGAGCGTCTTCAGGCCCGCCCGGGCCGCATAGAGCCCGGCCGTCAATCCGCCCGGACCGCCCCCGACGATGACGACATCCTGAACGGAATCTGGGATAGCCATTTTTTTCATAATTTGCATCTCCGCGGGGAAGAGCGCTTCGGGTGACGAGGCGCCCCCTCGCCGCATTTCGTTATTGCACTGGTCAGCAATTATTAGACGAAGAGAACCATTCTTGTAAAGGAATCTATTTCCCCACAGAACCGGCAACTGCGAAACGGTAAGCCAAGCTCACGGAGGGGCGACATCATGCGGTATTACGGCAGGCACGTGCCCTCTGACCGGACAGCACGGTTTCATCTATTCCCTGACGTTATTTCCAGCCTCCCGCAAAACGGGAGGCTGGAAACATCCTCTCAGGCAAAGCGCTGAATGCGAACCACCCGAAGATGGCTGTTCTTCTTTTCAACTCACCAGTTCATCCTCGTCGGCAACCAGGTGCTCATTGCGGGGAAAAGCATCGTGAGGATCAGGAATGCTCCCAGCAAGACAATGAAGGGTGCAACACCCCTGATGACCTCGGACATATGGATGTCCGGTGACAGCCCGTTGATGACGTACAGGTTCATCCCGACAGGGGGCGTAACCAGGGCCATTTCCAGATTGACCGTGAGGACAATGGCGTACCAGATGGGGTCGATCGAAAGCGTCGCCATGATCGGCGCAACCAGCGGCATCGTGAGCATGATGATCGACACCGTCTCCAGGATACACCCCAGCGCCAGCATCAGGACGTTCATCGCCACGACGAACATAAAAGGCGTGAGCTTCCACTCGATGATGAGCTCCGTCAGCTTCTGGGGGATTTCGAGCATCGTCATCACCCTGCCGAACAAGAGGGCGCCGGCGATGATCAACGCGATCATGCACGATGTCCCCACGGCCTTAAGGCAGACGCGCGGGATATCTCGAAACGCCAGAGTTCCATAGACGAACAGAGTGATGATCAAACTGTACAACAAGCCTACCGCCGCCGCTTCCGTCGGCGTGAATATCCCGGTGTAAATTCCGCCCAGGATCAGAAAGGGGAGGAGGATTCCCCAGATGTTCTTCCCCATGATCCGGAACCGGTCCCGCCACGGAACCCGCTCCATGGGAGCGAAGCCGCCTTTCTTGCTCCGGTACACCGCATAGGCGATCAGAATCGCCGTCAGCACCAATCCGGGGATGACCCCGGCGATGAAGAGTTTCCCGACGGACTCTTCGGTGACGGAACCGTAAACAATGAGTGGAATGCTGGGGGGGATGAGGATGCCGAGCGTCCCTCCGCTGCCCAGCAGCCCCAGGGTGAACTTCTTGTCGTATCCCCGCTCCATCATCGCGGGGTATGCCACGAGGCCGATCGTCGCCGCGGTGGCCGCGCTCGAACCGCTGATCGCCGAGAAGAAGGCGCAGGCCAGGATCGTGGCGATGGCGAGCCCGCCGGGCAGGTGCCGGACCCAGGCGTTCATCACGTCGAAGAGGTCGTCGCCGATTCTTCCGTCAAGCAGGATCTGACTCATCAGCACGTACAGCGGCACCGCGATAATGACAAAGCTTTCGAGCGATCCGAACACGCTGGTGGCAATCACCTTCATCGGCAGATCGAACAGGAAAACGAGAATGACGGACGCCGTCCCCAGAGAAAACGCCACCGGCAGCCCGGCGAAGAGGATGCACAGAAGGAGGAGAGTAACCAGGATGAAGCTGATCATACGGGTTGTCCTCCCTTTTCCTCATGAGTTCCGAGTTTCACCGCCCGGTCCAATATGATGAAAACAAACTGAAAGGTCAGAAGCAGGAAGCCTATCAGGAGCGCCGACTGGGGGATCCACATCGGCACTCGAAGGGGTGTCGCCGTCACCTTCCCGAATCGCAACGTGACGGCGATCATCTCATATGCCTGCACCGCGACGACGGCGCAGAAGGCCGCTCCGATCGCACTGGTCGCAATCTCCAGCACCGCCTTGACGCGTGCCGGCAGGTGCATGATGACAAGGTCGACGTTGATGTGCTTCCCCGACTGGAGCGTGTACGATGCGGCCGCCAGCATCGTCCACATGTACAGGTAGATCGCGATTTCCTGGGCCCAGATCGTCGGCGAATTGAAGACATACCGGCATACCACCTCATAGGCGAGGATGATTCCCATGACGAGGATGCCGAGCCCGCTGACAATTCCCAGGGCGAGGTTGCATCGCTCGACGACTGCGCGAAATTTCCCAATGGTGGCAATCATAAGGCCAAAGCCTCCCCGGCTTCGTTCGTCAGTCTACTTGAGGCCCTGTGCGATATCCACGAGCTTCTTGCCGAGCGGGCCGCTCTTTTTGACGAAGATCTGCTGAACCGGTTCGGTGGCTTTGATGAAGAGCTCGCGGTCTGCGGGAGTCAATGTGTAGATCTGGACGCCCGCTTTCCGGAGCACTTTTTCCGCTTCTTCCTCGGATTTGGCAATCGCTCCGCGGATCCACTCCTCGGCATCCCTTCCCGCCTTAAGAACGGCGGCCTGTTCGTTCTTGGACAGCTTCTGCCACCATTTGAGGTTTGCCTGCACGACGAACTGTGCCGTCGTGTAATTCGCCTCCGTCATGAACTTCTGAACCTCTTGGAGCTTCCGTGAAACGGCGGCCGGCATGCCGGTCGTTCCGCCGTCGACCGTTCCTCTCTGCATGGCCATGTACATTTCCGACGAGCTCATCACTGCCGGCGAGGCGCCCAATGCCGAGAGTGTGTCGGCATCGCCGCTGCTGAAAGTCCGCATTTTCATTCCTTTGAAATCTTCGGGCTTCCTGAGAGGGCGCTTGCTGTTAAAAAACTGGATATAGCCGTAGTCGACCCAGAACAGCGTCTCCACGCCCTTCTTCTGGAACTCTTTGCCGAGCAGTTCTCCTGCTCCGGCGTCTATGAATTTCTTGATCGAGGTGAGGTCCTTGAAAAGGAAAGGGACCTCGAAGACGTCAGCGGACGGGACCATCCCGGACCACTTGTTCACCGGCACGAGCCCGCTTTGAGTCAGTCCCTCCTGGATGGCCTCCACAATTTCGGTGTCCTTAAAGAGTTGAGCCGAGTCGAAGATCTTGACTTCGACCGCTCCCTTTGAGTATTCACCCACCTTTGCCGCGAAGACGACCAGTCCTTTTGATACGTGATGCGATGGGGGAAACTGGTTCGACAGATCCATGCGAGTCTTCGCCCAGGCAACTCCAAACCCGCTTCCCACCAAAAAAACTGTCATGATCGCAATGGCGAGCAGTCTTGCCTTCCAGGTATGATGCGTCATGGTTCACTCCTCCTTCGTAAGAGACTCGTTCAAAGCGCAATGAATCAACAAATATTCATGCCAACTGCGACGTCATGATTGCTGGCACCCCGCGACCGCTTCTTCACCTTCTCTCTACAACAATGGAATCATCTTGTCATGCTGCTGTTCGAACTGTCCTTCATCCATGTCATTGAGACAGCGTGGATAAGACGCGTAGAGCGTAGAATGACGTTTTCCTCACAGGCGCATGCACCGATTCTCGCATCGTGATAGGCCGTTGGATCAAATTGTACGCTAGATATCACTTCTCTGCAGTTGTGTCCATGCCCGGCATCCGTCGCAATACCGGCGCGAAATCCTTTGTTGCCTCCGCGCTTGACAGTCAGGAGGCGATTGCCTATAAGAGCGTGACCGCGGGTCATCATTTTTCCGCATGGAGGAAGACATGTCGGACAATCCCCTGCACCTGCTCATGAACCCCAAATCCATCGCCACCGTCGGCGCCGGCAACAACCCGCTGAAGATGGGAACCCTGCAGGCCCTGAGCATCCTCTGCGACGGGTACCAAGGGGCATTCTACCCGGTCCATCCGGCTGACAAGCAGGTCCTGGGACGGAAGGCCTATCCGTCCGTCGCCGATCTTCCCGAGGCGCCGGACCTCGCCATGCTGATTGTCCCCACGGACCAGGTGGCGCAGTTGCTGGAAGAATTCGGCAGGATCGGGACAAAGCGGGCGATCGTGATCAGCGCGGGCTTCAAGGAAACCGGTGCGGACGGCCGCGATTTGGAGCAGAAGCTCAACGAGATCGCCGGCCGCTACGGCATGCGCTTCCTCGGCCCGAACTGCGTCGGAATGATCAACAGCCAGATCTTTCTGAACATGACCGTCGGCCGCTGGTCAGACCGGCCCGGACGGCTCGGCCTGGTCTCCCAGAGCGGCACCTACATCACCCAGTCTCTCTGCTGGCTGAAGGACAAGGGCATCCGCTTCAGCAAGGCCATCAGCGTCGGGAACGAGGCCAACATCAACCTGGCCGACGCCCTGGAATACCTGGGCGAGGACGAGGCCACGCAGGCCATCATTCTTTATATCGAGGGCATCCGCAACGGGCAGCGATTTATCGATGTCGCGCGCAAGATCACTCCCCGCAAACCGATTCTGGCCCAATACGTGGGCGGCTCGGCCGCCGGCGCCCGGGCGGGTCAAAGCCACACCGGGGCGATGGCCGGCCCTGATTCCCTGTATGAAGGCATTTTCCGGCAGGCGGGGGTCCTCCGAGTGCAGACCCTCGAGGAACTCTACGGCCACGGCTGGGCGCTCGCTACGCAACCGCCGCTGCGCGGCCGCAGGCTCGGCGTCATGACGAATTCCGGCGGACCGGGAACGGCCATCTCCCACACGGCGGACACCGGCGGCATGGAAATCCCCCGCTATTCGGAAGGGCTCCAGCAGGAGATCCGCCGTCACATCCTGTCCCACGCCTCCAGCGCGAACCCCGTAGACATGACCTTTCACCTGGACATGCAGTTGCTGTCGACGACGATCCCCGAAATGATCCTGAAGAGCGGCGAAGTCGACGCCATGATCATCCACGGCGTCATGAACAGCGGCTTCATGCGCGACATCCTGCCGCACCTGCAGCACGTCGTTCCCGATATCACCATGGAGAAGATCGAGGCCATGTTCCACCCGGATATGTCGGGGATGGTGGAGCTGTCCGCCAAGTACCGGATGCCTCTCCTGGTCTCATCCTTTTTCGGCCGCGAGGACAACTGCACGGCCGCCTATATGGACCATGACATCCCCGTCTTCGATACGCCGGAAAAGACGGCCCGGGCCATGCTGGCCCTCTTCCGTTACAAAGGGATCCATGAACGGAGGCCGGGGACATCGTCCCCGCTTCCTCCGGCCGATGCCGAAGCGCAAGCGCTTCTGGCGGAGGCGAAGGGGAAAGGACAGAACGTCCTCGACGAGCATCAGGCCAAGCGCATCCTCGCACGGTACGGGATTCCCGTGGCGAGAGAGGCCCTTGCGCGGAGCGAGGACGAGGCCATAGGCGCCGCGCGGAAGATCGGCTATCCCGTCGCGGCCAAGGCCTGTTCGTGGCGGATACCTCACAAGAGCGGCAAGGGGCTTCTCGCCCTGCGCCTGACGTCGGATGATGATGTCCGGGCGGCCTTCCGCAGCATCCGGACGGCCGCCGGCGCCGACGTGGCCCTTCTGATCCAGGGAATGGTCCGGGGCGAACGTGAATTCGTCGCCGGGATGACGCGGTTCCCCTCCTTCGGTCCCTGCATCCTCTTCGGACTGGGCGGCGTCTTCACGGAGGCGCTGAGGGACAACGCCATCCGCTGCGCGCCGCTGACGGACGCCGACGCCGAGGAAATGATCTTCGACATCCGCGCCAAGGACCTCCTGGGGACCTTCCGCGGCCTGCCGCCGGTGGATGTCTCCTCGCTGACCGGCATCCTCAGAAAAGTGGGGGAGATTGCTCTCCTCCATCCAGACATCGCCGAGATCGATCTGAACCCCATTATCATTGATGGAGACAAGCCGGTTGCCGTGGACGCCCTCTTCGTTCTTGCCTGATCCATGGAGGTCTTGCCTGTCCGGGCGGGATGTACAGGGGAACCGGCGCCGCGGTCGCCGGCATTTTCCCATTGACGGGTGGGGACTTTTTTACTATAAGCGGCGCAGACTTGAAACAGGTCTTACCATCGAACAGTCGTCCACATCTTCCTGAACATTGAGACCCTGTATTTGCCAAGGAGCATTTCATGAACCAGGCTGCAAGGCATTGGGAACGGCATCTGCCGGACGGGAAGTACGGAGCCCATTTCTTTCCCGAATTTGAAACGCGAGCCAAGGCCGTTTCTGCCGAGATTCTCCGCGTCAAAACACCGGCGGAGGCAAGAGACGCCCTCCTGGATCTGATGCGGTCTCTTGAGGCGAAGAAGGCGGTCGCCGTATGTTGCCCGCTCCAGGAGGAGGCCGGAATCCCCGAGGCGCTGAAGTCCGCCGGAATCCAACTCTTCACCGAACGGACTGACATCGCCGAGCATGCCGCGACGGCCGACGTCGGCATTTCAGGCGTGGAATTCGCCGTTGCGGAAACGGGCAGCGTTTGCCAGAACGCCACGGCCATCGAGGACCGCCTTGTCTCGATGCTGCCGCCCGTCCATGTCGCCTTCCTCGACAGCAACCGGGTCATCCCCGGCATCGAGGACGCCTTCGAGATCTTCAGCAAGGTTTTCGACCGCGGCTACATCAGTTTCATCACGGGGCCGAGCCGCACCGCCGATATCGAGCGCGTCCTCACAATCGGCGTTCACGGTCCGAGCCGGCTGATTCTCATCGCCGTGGACGAAGTCGACGCGGGCGGGAGGTGATACGAAATGGCACAAGACCGGAGCCTGAAAAAGCAGATCCGCGAAAAGCTCGACGATGAAGTCCTGCGGGCCAATCTCGGCCGTTTCGCCGAGGTCTATCCCGGCGCGCGCGCCAAGGCCTTCGAAAACGTCCCCAACCTGGAGGAGCTTCGTGAAAAGCTGCGCCTCATGAAGCTCGACACCGTCGCCCGCCTCGATGAAATTGCCGACCGATTCCAGGCGGAGGCCGAAAAGAGAGGCGTAAAGGTCTTCCGCGCCAAGGACGGCAAGGACGTCAAGGAGTATCTCCTGGATCTCTGCCAGAGGAACGGCGTAAAGCGCATCGTCAAATCCAAGTCCATGGCCTCCGAGGAAATCGATCTCTCGAAGGCCTTCGCGGAGGCGGGGCTCCATTCCCGGGAAACGGATCTCGGGGAGTGGATCATTGCGCTCGCCGGCCAAAAGCCCTCCCACATGGTCATGCCGGCGATCCACCTGAGCCGCTACCAGGTCGCCAAGTACTTTTCCAGGGAAATGAGCAGGGACATCCCGCCGGACATCCCCTTCCTCGTCCAGGCGGCCCGGCAGAACCTGCGCGAAGAGTTTCTGCGGGCCGACATGGGCATCTCGGGCGCCAATTTCGGCATTGCGGAAAACGGCGCCATCGGCCTCGTGACCAACGAGGGGAACGCGCGGCTCGTCTCCACGCTTCCCCGCATCCATGTCGTGCTGATGGGGTACGAGAAGCTGATCCCCACGATTCGCGACGCCGGAACGGTCCTGCGGCTCCTGCCCCGCGGCGCCACGGCCCAGCTCGCCACGAGCTACATGACAATGATCTCCGGCCCCACGCCGACAATGGTCAAAAGAGACGGCCGCTGGATCGAAGAGCCGAAGGAAATGCACATCATCCTCCTCGACAACGGACGGCTGAAGGCGGCCCGCGACGAGAAGTTCAAACAGATCTTCCAGTGCGTCCGCTGCGCCTCGTGCCTGAACGTCTGCCCCGTCTATACGCTGATCGGCGGGCACGTCTACGGCGGACATACCTACGTCGGCGGAATCGGCGCGATCCTCTCGGCCTTTCTGAGCGGGATGAAGGACTTCAAGAAGATCAACGAACTGTGCATCGGCTGCCGCCGCTGCACGGAGGTGTGTCCGGGCAAGATCGACATCCCCGGGTTGATCGAGGAGCTTCGCGTCCGCGCCGTCAAGGAGCAGGGGCTGCCCTTCGCGCTGAAGGCCACCTTCGAAAACGTCTTTGCCAACCGCAAGGTCTTCCATTCCCTTCTCCGTCTGGCCTCGATCGGGCAGAAGCCCTTTCAGTCCGGAAAGCTGATCCGTCACCTGCCCCTCTTCCTGGCGGGGCTCGCCAAGGACCGGAGTTTGCCGGCGATCGCCGACAAGCCCCTGCGCGATCGGTTCGACAAAATCGCTCGGAAACTGGAAAAACCCGCCAAGCGCGCCGCCTTCTTCAGCGGCTGCACCATGGACTTCGTTTTCCCCGAGACGGGGGAATCCGTCGTCAAGGTCCTGAACGATCTCAACATCGAGGTCGTGTTTCCGGAAGAACAGAGCTGCTGCGGGAAACCCGTCGCCGCCCTGGGCGACATCGAGACGGCCCGTCGGATCGCCCGCAGAAACGTGAAGGCTTTCGAGGATGCCAAGGCGGACGTCATCATCTCCGCCTGTCCGACCTGCACGGAGACCTTCCACGATTACGGCGAGCTTCTGAAGGACGATCCCGCCTGGGCGGAGCCTGCAAAGAAACTGTCGGCGAAGGTGAGGGAATTCTGTTCGTTCGTGGCCGAGGAATACGAAAAGGCGGGGCGGCTCAAAAAATCAAAGGGCGGCAGGAAGGTCACCTACCACGACTCCTGTCACATGCGGCGCGTCCTGGGCGTCCATGTGCAGCCGCGCAAGCTCATCGAGTCCGCGGAAGGATGTGAACTGGTGGAAATGAAAGACTCCGACAAGTGCTGCGGCATGTCGGGCATCTTCGGCGTCAAGTATGCGGATCTCTCGATGCCCATCCTTAAGCAGAAGATGGACAACATCAAGGCCACCGGGGCCGAAATCTGCGCCGTCGCCTGCTCGGGTTGCATGGTGCAGATCCAGGGCGGCCTCGACAAGCAGGCGCCGGGCGTGAAGATGAAGCACATCGCCGACCTCCTGGCGGAGAATCTCGAAAAGAAGAAAAAATAGGGGCCTGGGGAAAAAAGAATGGACAGGGGGCCGGGAGAGATTTCCCGGCCTTCTTTATTCGTCGCTCAAAATGTTCGTCCCGGAGGGACGCTTTGGAGATTTTTCGGGGCCGCCTGCCTTCGCAGGATCGCGGCCCCCGATGCCGCAGTCCCGGCGGCGGCAAAAGCCCGGATGCAGCGTTGCACTGCCCCCTCGTCGCTGCGGCGTACATCCCAGTACGCCTCGCTCCTCGGGAGTTGCGTGCCTTGCCTGCGGGACTTTTCCCTTCGCCGGAGGGAAAAACTCTGAGGGCGCAAGCCCGAGTTTGGCATCGGCCGCGCAGCGAGAAGCTGCAGG
>CAZDLM010000074.1:0-13568 GCA_964506465.1 uncultured Syntrophaceae bacterium | reverse complement strand
TTGTCGTCCGCGGGGATGGCGCAGCCGACCGAGGCAGCCAGCAGTCTCTGCGGTTCGTTGCTGCAGCAGCGGCTCATGACGCAATAGGTGATGGCGCCGGGCTGCAGGGATTTCAATCCCTGGGTCTTCGATACGACCCTGCAGTGCGGGGGCAGGATGCTGGACACCATGACCAGATTCGTTCCCTCCAGTCCCGCGTCGCGAAGGGCGAGTTCGAACGAGTGAAGTTCTTCCTTGTGGACGCCCACGCCCTTGGTCAGGAACATGCCGGTGGGAACACGCTGCATCAAATCCAGACTCCTTCTATCCGCGCGCGGCGGTTCACGGGCGATCGAGTCTTCCCGATTCGACGGCCTGCGCAAGATATCCCATCATCCGGTACGTCAGTTTGGCGGCCAGAAAATCGGGCGCGACGATCCCCGGGAGCGGCGCCAGTTCGACGACATCGAAGCCGCGGACACGGCGTCGCCGGGAGACCTCGCGAAGCACGGAAAGGACCTCGTGCCAGAGGAGCCCTCCGGGTTCCGGCGTTCCCGTGGACGGCATGATGGACGGATCGAAGACGTCCAGGTCGATCGTGACGTAGACATCCTCCGAAAGATCGCGCGAGAGCGCTTCTGGCCAATCGGATCCCGAGCGGATCGTCTCCACGCTCCAGCTCTTCACGGGACTAGACTTGAGGAAAGCCGCCTCCTCCGCCGACATGCTGCGGATCCCCACCTGGACGACCGGGCATACTTCCCGGGCCCGGCGGGCGATGCAGGCGTGGCTGTACGGGCTCCCCTGGTAGGAATCCCGCATGTCCGCATGGGCGTCGAGCTGAAGGACGGAGAGGTTCGGGTATTCTTTTTTCGACGCGCGGACGGCGCCGAGGGAAATGCTGTGTTCGCCCCCCAGGACGACCGGAATCTTCCCGCCCTGCAGGGCCTCCGCGCCGCGTTCTTCCACCTTCCGGACCATCGGCTCCGGACCCGCGGCCTCCGCCTCGACCGGCGCAAAGGTGCAGATCCCCGTCAGATAGGTTTCCCGATCCAGTTCCTCGTCATAGAGTTCCATGTTGCAGGAGGCGTCGAGTATCGCGGCCGGTCCGCGGCGGGAGCCGGACTGATAGGTCGTCGTCAGATCGTACGGCACCGGGATCACGACGAAGGTCGCCGCCTCCCGGTCCGCATATTTTTCTTCGATGCCGCCGAAGTTCATGGTCATCCCCGAAACGAACTGGTGATTAACACATCGTCCGGTCTTTGTCCAGAAATGGCGCGCACATCCCTCTGCAACGCCGGACTATTTCCCCGATCGCGGGTCGATGACCGCCTGAGGCGTCCCGCGCGGTTCGTACCGCAGAAGGGAAAAACGGCCGTCCGCCAGGGCGAGGTACGAATTATGGCGGATCCAGTCCCCGAGGGCGGCGAAGGTCCGCAGCCTCCCCCGCACCGGTTCCTGCCTGAGAACCGGCCGGTGACAATGACCGACGACAACGGCGTCGCAGCCTTCGGCGAACCTTTCCATCGCGTACGCGCCCATCTTCTCCGCGATTTCCTCCTCGCGCTCCAACGTCAGTTCCTTGCTGACCGTCGAGCTCAGCGAAGCAACCTTCCAGAGGAAGGCCTGCGGGAAAAGAAGCTGGAGCCGGTAGAAGGCGCGGCTGCGCAGGAGGCCCCGGAGAAAAAGGTACTTCCGGTTGTCCCGGTCGATGGTGTCGCCGTGACCGACCCGCACCCGCAGGCCGTCGAACTCGAAATCCATCCACTCTTCATGAACCGGGATGCCCAGGACATCGGTGAAATACTCCTGCAGGTAGAAATCATGATTCCCCTCGCACAAGTCGACGCGGATGCCGGCATCCTTCAATTCGGCGAGCTTCGCCGCCGCCGGCTCGAATTCCGGGCAGATCCGGGACCCCCGCCCGAACCAGAAATCGAAGAAATCACCGGCGACGATCAGGCGGTCCACCCGCTGCCCCCCGCCGCCGTAACGGGGCGTCCGCCCGTCGGGCGAAAGGGCGATCTCGCCGCGGAGGACATCCTCCAGAAAGCGCAGGATCAGGGCGTATGCCGGTTGTTTGCGATTCCTGAGGTGGGCATCGGAAATGAACAGTGCCTTCATGAGGCTCCCTTCGCGGAAACGGGGCGAAACGACCGAAGTCGGTGCTGTTTATCAAATTTGCCGAAGCGGGTCAATGAAACGAGTCCTCTGCAGCCGGGAAACGTCCCGGCCGCCGGGCGCCTGGAGGATCGTCTCCTCCCGCTGGGATGAAACCCGCGCTGTCGACGGGAAGGAAAACATGCTATGAAGATCCCCGCGTCCGAGGGGGCGGCGCCGGCCGCCCGCACGACAACTGCCGGGATCTTCAGCCAAAGGAGTGGAACCGATGAGCGCGTACCCTTTCTTCGAAATCGAAAAGCGACCCGACCAGAAAACCGCGATCCTCTACTTCAACCGTCCCGAGAAACTCAACGCCATGAACTGGCCCTTCTGGCGGGATCTTCCGCTCGCCGTCGGCGACCTTGAAGCCGATCCCTCCGTTCGCGTCGTCATCATCGCCGGACGCGGCAAGTCCTTCACCGTCGGCCTGGATGTCTTCGATTTCTTCACGCAATTTCAGAGCATCATCACCGGAGCGTCCGCATCCTCGCGGGAAGAGCTGCACCGCCTGATCCTGAAGATGCAGGAGGGCTTCAACCGGATCGCGGAGGGCGAAAAGGTCTATATCTGCGCCTGCCACCGCCACTGCATCGGGGCGGGACTGGATATCGCCTCAGCCTGCGATCTCCGGATTTCCACCGTCGACACGGTCTTTTCTCTTCGCGAGACGAAGATCGCCATTGTCGCCGACATGGGCAGCCTGAATCGGTTGCCCGCGATTATCGGACAGGGAAACGCCCGCCTGATGGCCCTGACGGGCCGGGACGTTCCGGCGGACGAGGCGCTGCGCATGGGGCTCGTCAACGCCGTATACGAAACGCAGGAGGCCCTGACGGCGGGGGCGCTGGCGCTCGCCGCGGAAATCTCCGCCAATGCGGCCCCGGCCGTGGCCGGAGCGAAGCACATACTGAATTACATGCAGGATCACAGTGTCCGCGACGGGCTCAACTACGTTGCCGCCTGGAATTCCGCGTTCCTCAGCGTCGAAGAGATCCAGAAGGCGCTGACGGCCATGCTGGAAAAGAAAAAATCCTGATGGCGGAGGTTGAAGACTCTCCCCTTTCCGGAACCCGAATGGCGATGCGCCAATCTCGCCCCTGTCGTCCCCGCGTACGCGGGGACCCAGCGTTCTGCTTCTCTCCAAAACGAAAAACACCCCCCCACCCTGGATTCCCGCTTCCGCGGGAATGACAGCGAATACTGCAGATTGCCTCGCTCGCGCTCGCAAGGACAGGAAGAAGAATCCTCAATGACCCGGCTTCAAAGCAGCCGTCTTTTCACATCAGGCTGCTCAAAAGTGCCCAGATGCAAGGCCCCCGAAGCCTGAGGAGTGAGGCGTACTGGGAGGTACGTCGAACGGCGAAGGATGAGGGAAACGAAGCAGGCGGGCACTCTTCAAAAGCCTACTTCAGGTCGGACAGCCGTTTCTCCCCCAGATGCATCGGCACAAAAACCGCCGCGGCGCAGAGTCCGAACGCGGCCGCAAAGGATGCCGCCGTCCACGTCCACTGCAGCGTCGTCATGTTTGCGTTCCGCATGCCTGCCATGAAGATCACATGAGTCGGCCCTGCTTCCAGGAGGGCGACGACGCCGATGAATCCGGTGCAGAGGATCATGAAGACGAGCCCGCCGAAGCTCGTCGCCGCCTGGGCCGGATTCTCCGATTTGAAATCCGGATAGATCGCCCCCAGCCCAACCGCCATCGACACGACGCCCGGCACCATGCAGAAAACGGTGATCGTCGAGAGCACCATCATGAAGGGGGTCACCTGCAGGAACAGATTCGTCACCACGATTAGGATCTCGGCCATTGCCAGCAGCGGCAGGTAGTAGACGAAGAACTTGATCCACAGAAACGTCCGGATCGGGACGGGCGCCGCTCTCACGATCCAGAACGCGTCCCCCTCCATGCTGACGGCCGGAAATACGAAACGGGCCGCCACCGCGGTCAGGACAAACACCGCGAGTCCCATGTTCAGGAAGGAAATCGTGTTCTGAAGGTAGACGAGCCGGATCGGCGAGCGGTCCAGCGGCAGGACCGAAAAGTTGTACAGGTAGATGAACACCAGGGCTGCGATCAGGAACAACTGGGGCCACTGGGTCTGGTCGCGGAAGAACGTCCGGACTTCCTTGATGACGAAGGCGCGCGCCGGTCCGGAAAGCAGCCCGAGGACCTTCCGCCAGTTCGCGGGACGGCGGGGACTCGCTGCAAACAGGCGCCCGGGCGTCGCCTGCGCCTTCGAGTATCCGCGGAAATAGATCGCCTCCGAAAGCCACGTCGCCCCGCAGACGGCGGCGCCGGCGAAGCTCAGGCTCAGTGACAGATGGAAGATCGACGACGCCGTGGACCGGGACAGCGCCGCGCGGATTCCGTCATAGACCCAGGTCGTGGGCAGGAGCGGCGACCCGGGCGTCTGCAGCGACTGGAAGTACTGCACCACCGAAGTGAAGTTCTCGGGGTTCGTGAGCTCTTCCGGCCGCATCAGGCGGAACGCCAGGAGGAGAACGACGAATAGAACGACGCTGATCGCCACGATAAGAGTCCGGATGCGCCCGGCGGGAAGGATCACGGCAACGGACATGACGACGGCCGCGCTCAGCGCCGAAACGCTCAGGCACAGGGGCACGAAGGAAAGGAGAATCGTCACGTAGAAAAAGGGACCCGCCCCGTAGACAATCCCGTAAGAGAGAAATACGGGCAGGCTGTAGACGACGACCATCCACGAACTGTCGACGGTGCTCTCGATCCAGCGGGCGAGGAAGATCGACCGCGGCGACACTGGAAGCGAATGCACCAGCATCAGGTCGCGGCTGAGATAGAGCTTGGAAAGCACCGTGATGATGCTGCTGAAGATCAGCAAAGCGGTGAAGGTCAGGAGCACCATGGACAGGAGCTTGTTCGCCAGCAGGTCGCCAAGCCCGGCGATTCCCTGGAAATACGTCAGCACCCGGAAGAAAACGGCGAAGATCCCGACCCAGAAGGCGAGCCCGATCGCGCCGAACACGTAGACGCGGATCCTCAGCCCGACGGCGCCGGCGGACGCGCCGGAATTCCTGAAGGAATGCAGACGCGGCTTGAGCAGGGTCAGGATTTCCTTCATCGCGCCTCTTCCCGCGTCAATCTCAGGAACACCGCCTCCAGATCCGCCTCCCGGGTTTCGGCGACGGTCTCCAGCTCCCGCACCGTTCCCGTCGCGATCACGGCTCCCCGGGAAATGACGCCGATCCGGTCGCAGAGATCTTCCGCAACCGCCAGCGTGTGCGTCGACATGAAGATCGTGGTGCCGCCGTCGGCGAGCCCCCGGAGAATGTCCTTGACCATCTTGATGCCCGCCGGATCCAGTCCCACCATCGGTTCGTCGACGATGATCACCCGCGGCTCGTGCAGGAGCGCCGCGACGATGATGAGCCGCTGCTTCATGCCATGCGAGTAGGCCTCGACAAGCTCGTTCCCCCATTCATCGAGCGAGAACTGTTTGAGGAGGCGGGCCGAGCGATCGAGGAATGCCTCCTCTTCGACACCGTACAGGTCGGCGGAAAACCGCAGGAATTCGACGCCCGTCAGCTTTTCATACAGGAAAGGCCTGTCCGGGATGAAGCCGATGATCTTCTTGGCCGTCTGCGGATCTCTCGCCATGTCGATCCCGCCGATGATGATGTCGCCCGACGTCGGCGCCAGGATGCCTCCCATCATGCGGATCGTTGTGGTCTTGCCCGCCCCGTTGGGGCCGATGAAGCCGAAGATCTCGCCTGCCCGCACCGCCAGCGAAACGCCGTCGACCGCCTTCGTGTCGCCATAGAACTTCGTCAGATTTCGCAGTTCGATCATGACGCCGCCATTCGTTGCGCCGGGCTTTTCAACAGCCGTTTTCATGGGGTCTGCTCCAGAACTTCCAAGACGATATTTCCGATCACGCCCATCAGGTCCATCTGACGCTCCATGCCGCCGCGGATAAGCCGGATGTGCGTCGCGTCCGCCGGCATCTGTCCGAAAACGGCGTCCGCCGTGATCCAGCGGCCGATGTAAAGGACATTCCAGGCGTGGTAGTAGAACCGCCCCTGCGTGTAGACAAGTCCCGCTTCGATCTCCGCGGGGATATTCGCGGCCCGCAGCAGGGCTGCCAGGAGCGCCGCATGCTCGTTGCAGTCGCCGACGCCGTTGTCGAGGGTCTCCAGGGCGTTGGGCACCGAAAGGACGGGCCGCTTCTCGATGTTCTTGTGAACCCAGGCAAGGATCTTCGCTGCCCGGACCGCCGGCGGATCCCCTCTCTTCGCCAGCCTCTCGGCAAGGTGCCGGATGCGGGGGTGATCGGACTGGATGAAGGGATCCGGCTTCAGAAGGGATCGGGCGGCCGCCCCGGGGAGCCCGACGCTCCGCTCCGTCTCCGCCGGAGCCGTCTCCCTGGTGATCGTCAGGACGGGCGGGTCAAAGCGCTGCCGGTCGCCGTCCAGATGGAAGGCCTTCGTATCGATGCCGGAGAGCCGGAGACGCAGCCGCTGCACCTGTTCCGGCGCCCGGATGGGGACGGAAACCGCCACGGAGGCGATCTCCGTGACGTCGGCTCCCCCGGACCCCGTCATCCCGCCCAGGGCCTCTTCCTCGGGCATCTTTTCGAGCACGATCCCCAGCAATCCCTCTTCCTTGACCACTTCGCCGCGTTCGTCGGTCCAGGCAAACTGGCGCGCGCCCATGAAATCGACGGCGTACTTCCGGACCTTCCGGCGCTGCCCCATGACGGCCAGCGTCTCCTCGCCGGCCGGAACGACCCGGACGGCGCGCTGTCCCATGGAGGCAGGATCGAAGACGGAAAAGGTCAACGGCGCTGCCGGCGACTCCTCGGCGAGGCGCACCGCCTCGAAAATCCCGGATGCCGTGTAGGGCCGCTCTTCCAGGGGGATGTTGATCTTTCGCTGTTCGCCGGAAGCATCGGTCGTGACCGACAGGAGCTTGTCCTTCACCGTGCCTCTGGCCTGAAAGCGGAAGAGGCTGCTCTTGAGATCGAAACGGAAAGAGGAAAGCCTCATGTCGGGAAGCAGATCGGCATCGACGGTGAAACTCAGCCCGTGGACGACGCCCATCGTGTTGACCTGCATGAAGACCGTCTCGATCGAGCGGTATCCATGCTCGCTTCGCAACAGCCGGCGGCGGGCGTAGCCGATCCGCCGCCCGCCCTGCGAAATGGAAAACCAGTCTTCCCGGTCGGAGGCGCCCGCGACCCCTTCGATCCTTCCCTCCGGCCTGCCCGGCGACCATCCGGCCACGAGTTCCAGGCGGATCGCCAGCAGCACGAGAAAGACCAGGGCAAAAGCCCCGCCTGCGAACAGCGGCCATCCTGATTTCCAGCGACGCTCCACGGATCTTCCTCGAAAATTTCCGGCGCAGAGTATAGGAAAAAGGGCCGGGGGTGTCAACGAGGGCGCTGCCGGCTGTCGCCGGCGGCGAACCGAGGAGGAAATCCGGCTTGTCAGTACAGGTTTTTTTTGATAGCGTTCCGGCACGCGCGGCCGCCTGTCTGCCCGCAAGAGCCGCATAGGGAACCGGATCCGGAAAGGTTTGTTCTGTATGACCAGTGATGACGCAATCCGCCAGGCCAAAGAAGTGCTCCAGATCGAGGCGGAGAGCATTCTGAAACTCGTCGACAAGGTGGGATCGAGCTTCGCCAGGGCCGTAGACCTCATTTACCGTTCGAAGGGACGTGTGATTGTCACCGGGATCGGCAAATCCGGCCTGATCGGGAAGAAGATCGTCGCCACGCTGACGAGCACCGGCACGCAGGCGCTCTTCCTCCATCCTGTCGAAGGCATCCACGGAGACCTCGGCATCGTCGTGAAAGACGATGTCCTGATCGCCATTTCCAACAGCGGTGAGACGGAAGAGTTGAACGTGATCCTCGGCAGCATCCGCCGCATCGGTGCACCGATCATCGCCCTCACGGGCAATCTCTGCTCCACCCTGGCCAGGGACAGCGATGTCGTGATCGACGTCGGCGTGGAGCGGGAAGCCTGTCCCTTCGGACTCGCGCCGACGTCCAGCACCACGGCCTGCCTCGCCATGGGGGACGCCCTGGCGGTCGCCCTCATCAGGAAAAAGAACTTCGGCGAAAAGGATTTTTTCAAATTTCATCCGGGCGGGAACCTCGGACAGCGTCTCCGGGCGATGGTCTGCGACGTCATGATCCAGGGTGCCTCAGTCCCGCGCGTCTATACCGGGAGCTCCCTGAGGGAGGCGATTGAAGAAAACGACCGGAGGAACAAGGGCTTTGTACTCGTGACGAACCGGGAAGACCGTCTGCTGGGCATCCTGACGGATGGCGACGTGCGCCGTCTGATCATGAAGGGCCGCGCGCTGACCGAGGGCGCCGTCGATGACGTCATGACCCGTACCCCCAAGACAATCGGAGAGCATACGTCGCTGGCACAGGCCATCGAATTCATGCAGCGCGACGAGATCACGACGCTCGTCGTGGTGAACGACGAGATGCAGCTCAAGGGCTACATCCACCTCCACGACATCCTGGGCCGGGGCGGCACGGTCCGGATTTCCATCGCCTGATCAACCGAAGCTTTCCGCATTTCCTCACTGGCCCGATGGGGCGACAGCCCTGCCGTTTTTGCAGCGGTAGGCCTCGCCGGCAACGGACGCCCCGATGAAGGATTTCGATTTGTAGCGGACCAGCAGGACGTCGGCCCCCGCCCGATGCGCCTGATGCGAAAGATCGCCGATCAGGTTCTGGATGGCTTCCTCCTGAAGGGTGAAACCGCCCCATGTCGTGTCCGCGCACACCTGTTTGACGAAATCGCAGCCGACGACTTCATTTTCGTGATCCGTGATGTAGATGGGCGCCCGCTTCCTGTCGAGATGGACCTTGCCGACGCCGTAGAGAACCGCCCCTGCCCCTTCGCAACCGAGGAGGAAAGCGGCACAGACCAGCATCATGGCGGGGAACAGGACATTTCTTCGGCGAGCTTTATTCACGGAGCCCCTATATCACGTCCTGCTCAAATAGCAACCGGGACGCTCGCGGGCCGGGGCGAAGGCAATCCCGCTTCCGCCTTGTCATCGGCCGCTGCTTCCGGGGGACGCCTGTCATCGGGCGAGTTCTTCGGCTTTCTGAAAAGCGCTCTCCATGTCGGGAAGGTGGCTCAGCTCCGGAACCACTTGCATGTAGCGGATCTTGCCCTCGCGGTCTACAACAAGGATGGAACGCGCCAGAAGCATGTCCCCTTCCAGCAGCAGGCCCGTTGCGCGTCCGAAGGCCCCCTCCTTGTAGTCGGAAAGGTACTGGACGTCTTCCAGCTTGGCCTCTTTGGCAAATCTCTTCTGCGCGAAGGGCGTATCGCGGCTGATGGTGATCCGTTTGATCTCCTTCGGCAGCCGATCGCCCTTCTCGCCCAGTTCGTGGGTCTGAGCCTCGCAGACGGCAGTGTCAATCGACGGGACGATGCTCAGCAGGAGGACCGATCCCCTCATGGCGGACGGATCGACAGGCTTCATCGTCGCGGCGTCGACCAGAGTGACAGACGGCAGGGCATCGCCCACCGCAACGGCGCGGCCGAGCAGCCTGACCGGTTCTCCGCGTTTCGTCACGGAACTTCCCGCTGCAGCGGAGTCTTTATCGACGGCGATCTTGCTCTGTTCCGCCGCGCAAGCGGCAAGCAGCAGCACCACCGCGAAGACCCCCGCCAAACGCGTCATTCCGGAACACGCGGAACGTCTTCGGAGAGGGCTCATTCTTCGGATCCCTCCCACACTTCCGGCTGCAGGCTTCCCATCCCCATGCCGTACAACTCGATCCGATACGGCCGGACGATGCCGACGGCATAATTGGGGTCATCGGGGCCGGTAAAGTATTTCGACAGGAAGTCTTTCCAGGCCCCTTTGCGAAGCGTCTCATCCCTTGTGATTTCCGCCCGCCCCTGGATCTGCAGGTACGGCTTTGAAGCGCCGGCGCCGTCGGCTCCGCAGAGGATGTGGACTTCCTGCGTGCCGCGGATGTGGTCGACCTTCCGGGATTTCAGGGGGGTCACGAATTTCAGGACCAGCTCCTCGTCGCCTTCAAGCATCACGTAGCGAACCCAGGGTTTGCCGTCTTCCGCAACGGTCGCGAGAGACGCGAGTCGGTAGTCCTTGATGAGACCGTAAATCTTCTGTTTCAGGTCCGGCATGGTTTTCCTCCAGAAAATCGATTGCCCCGGGTTGGGGGACTCGGCGCCACACAGCGCGCGGCGCGCGTTTCAGGTCCGCGAATCTGCGGGCCGGCCTTGCTGCGTCACGTTCCCGCCCGCTTCCATGGGTTGATATTTCAGCAGCGGCACGGCCCCTCCGTCCTGTTTGCCGAGCAGCATCCTCTGGAAACGGACGATCTTTTCCGCCGCCAGCCAGTTCAGAAGGTCATTGCCCTCCGCCCTGCCGCTTTTTACATAGAGTTCGTAAGCCACCCTGGTGATTTCGTCGTTGACGCCGTTGTTCATGAGCATGCCTCCTTTTCTCGATCCGAAGGAAACGATGGATGCGGTTTGGGGCCGACCGGATGGGTTCGCCTGACAGGCGTCCGCACAAACGGACTTTTGCCGCCCGCTTTCGCTACACTGACAAATGCGATATTCCGCCTCGATTTACAATCAGGCAAAGCCTGATTTCGGGCCTCGAAAATGCTCAGAGGACGGGCGGTTCCGTCGGACGTCCGTCCTATCGTCTTTTGCGGCGTTTTAGGATATAGAAAAAACCAGCGATCAAAGATTTGGAGTGGTCGGTCCTGCATGCAACGTCCGAGGGTCGGATGAGAATCCTGCTGGTCGAGGATGACATCAAGATCGCCTCTTTCATCCAGAAGGGGTTGAAAGCGGCGGGTTATGCCGTGGATCACGCCGCGGATGGCGAAGAAGGCCTGCGCCTTGCCCTGACGGAACCTTACGATGCGGCGGTCATCGATCTCATGCTGCCCCGGAGAAACGGCCTGGCGCTGATCCAGGAGATGCGCGCCGAAAAGGTCAACACCCCCGTTTTGATTTTGAGCGCGAGGGGATCAGTGGACGACAGGGTGAAGGGTCTGGAAACCGGGGGAGACGATTATCTGACGAAACCCTTTGCCTTCTCGGAACTTCTGGCCCGCGTGCAGGCGCTGATCCGCCGTGCGAGCGGCATCGCCGATCCGACCCGGCTGACCGTCGGCGACCTGTCCGTCAATCTCCTCACCCGGGAAGTCATCCGAGGGGGGAAACGCATCGACCTGCAGCCCCGGGAATTTTCGCTGCTGGAATACCTGATGCGCAACGCGGGAAGGATCGTCTCCAAGACGATGATCATGGAGCACGTGTGGGACTATCATTTCGATCCCCAGACCAATGTGGTGGAAGCCAGAATCAGCAGGTTGCGGGACAAGATCGACAGAGACGCCGATCAAAAACTGATCCATACCGTTCGGGGAGCGGGCTATGTCCTCAAGGAAACCCGGTCGGTTCCGGAATAGCCTCACCTTCCGCCTGACCCTGTGGTACGCCGGCATCTTCGCGGCAACCTCCTTTGCCGCCTTCTTCCTCTTCTATACGCTCATCACCTCCGTCATCCAGGAAAAAACGGATCAGGAGCTGTTGAATCAGGCGGGAAGATTTTCCACGGTCTTGCGGGAGCGGGGAGTCGGAGCGGTTGTGGAGTTTGCCTTCCTTGAGGCCCAGGAGGCCGGGGTGAGAAAGGTCTTCTTCCGTCTCCTCTATCCGACCGGCCAGACCTTTTCATCCTCCAACATGTCCTACTGGAAGGAGATCGGCGTCCGCAAAGCGGCCATCGAACGGCTGCTGGCCGGGGACGGCCCCGTCCTGGAAACGGTCGTCCTGCGCGCGCGAGGAGATG
The DNA here is from genome assembly GCA_964506465.1 of uncultured Syntrophaceae bacterium. Lineage (GTDB taxonomy): Bacteria > Desulfobacterota > Syntrophia > Syntrophales > UBA6109 > UBA6109. Next base: position 1,573 of record CAZDLM010000074.1, on the reverse strand, counting down.
AGGTGCGCGTCCTGTACGCCGTGATCGGCACCGGCGTCATTCTTCAGGTCGGTCAGTCCATGGAAAACTACCTGCGCATCATCGGCTCATTCCGGGGCGTCTTTCTCGCCACGATGGCCCTGCTCATCGGCCTGGCGACGGGAGTCGGCTGGTTCATGGCCCGGCGGGCGCTTTCCGGCGTCGAGGCGATTACGCGGACGGCGCAGACCATCTCTGGAGGAACGCTTGAAAAACGGGTCCCCGTCAAGGACCGGGGCGACGAGATCGACCAACTGGCCATGACCTTCAATTCCATGCTGGACCGCATCGAGGCCCTGGTGACCGAGATCCGGCAGATGGGCGACGACATGGCCCATGACCTGAAGAGCCCGCTGACCCGGATACGGGGAATGGCGGAAGTTACCCTGACCACGGGAAAATCGCCGGCCGATTATGAGGCGATGGCTGCGGGCGCGATCGAAGAGTGCGACCGTCTCCTGGACATCATCAACACGATGCTGATGATCTCGAAGACGGAGGCGGGCGTGGACAAACCCTCCCATGAAAGGATCGACCTCGCGAATCTGGTCCGGAAGGCCTGCGAACTCTTCGGGACAACGGCCGAAGACAGGGGATTGACCCTGTCCTGCGATGTTCCGGAGAAGTGCGTCATCGCCGGAGACGCCCGGATGATCCAGCGCCTGCTCTCGAATCTCCTGGACAACGCCCTCAAGTACACCCCCGCGGGGGGGAGGGTGGACGTTTCGCTTTCGCAGGCCGGAGGACGGGACGCAACCCTCACGGTCCGGGATACGGGGCACGGCATCTCCGCCGAGGATCTGCCCCGCATTTTCGAGCGATTCTACCGGGGGGACCGGAGCCGCTCCGCGTCCGGCGCCGGCCTGGGTCTCAGCCTGGCGAGGGCCATCGCCTGCGCCCACGGCGGCGACGTCGCCGTGGAGAGCCGTGTCGGAGAGGGGAGCGTCTTTACCGTGACCCTCCCCTCTCCAGAAAGAGACGCGGCGGCCGCAGGCTGAGGCGTCCCCTCCCGCAAAAAATTTCCCCTTGAAATCCGATCAAGCGCGGACAGCGCGCCGCTCCGAACCGACATGACCAAATGGTCATCTTCCGGTCATCCTCCCGTCAGGTTCGATCCCTATAATTGGTTTCAAAGACGGGCCGTCATCGGCCCATGATCAACAAGGAGGATAAGCCATGAAACCAGGAAGAAATTTGAGGATCGCAGTGGCCGCCCTGCTTCTGGCAGGAGCGGTCGCCGGCTTCGGTTATGGAATGACCGCGACCGCAAGAACCGGAGAGGCGCACGCCGCCGCAACGGCGGTTGTCTCGGCCGGATCGCCCATGGTGCCGGGCAATTTCAGCGCCCTGGCCGAGAGCGTGCGCGCCGGCGTGGTCAACATCCAGGTGAGCAAGAAGGTGAAAAACGCCGGATTGGAAAGATTCCAGGGAAACCCCTTCGGACAGGGGAATCCCTTCGGGGAGTTCTTCGGCCCGTTCGGCGGCTTCGGGAACAATGCCCCGGAGCGGAAGCAGCAGGGCGTGGGCTCCGGGTTCATCATGAGCCGCGACGGGT
>CAZDLM010000073.1:5560-13957 GCA_964506465.1 uncultured Syntrophaceae bacterium | reverse complement strand
TCTTCCCTTTGCGAGGGAGCGAGAGTATAAGAAAAGCGGCATCGGCTGTCAATCGGATACTGGCGGGCGGATACTGTCGCGCGCGGGGATAAAGCGGATTTCATGAGCGGGTCTTCTTCTCCAGAGAGCGGCGCCGGCCGATCTCCCGTGTCATGACCCGGCGGAGGATTTCCTTCAGTTCGAAGTCGGAAACCGGATCGAGGCTCTCCTCGATCATCCTGCGGTCGCGCGCCCTGAGAGGCGCGGAGGACGGTTCGGCCGGCCGGGGTGTTTTTGCCGCAAGGGAGGCGCCGACGTCGCCGATAAAGAAGCGCAGGTTGTTGAGGGGCGGGTCGGAGGAGCCGCTGTTGAGCTTCGCGAGGATTTCCTCCTTGAGAAAATGGAGCTGGTGCATCCAGGCGGGGCCGGAAATCTTCACGTAGAGGGTATCGCCCGAGCGCCGGTCGATCCGGGTCTGGGCGGAGATGACGGGGCCAACCGCCTTGGCCCAAGCGGCTGCCAGGTCCCGGTCCGGCAGCGCCAGGAAGATGCTTCTCTTCCGGAGGGCGGCGGCGAGCACGTCGCCCAGGCGCTGCAGGGATCGTTTTTTTCTTGTGCGTCTTGCCATGGTTTCCGCACCGTCGTATCTTAATCGCAGGGTGGACCTGCGAGAGAAAGCGAGGTTGTCATGAGTCTAGCAACGTTGATCGAAAGGGTCAAGAAGCATCCGGACTACCCGAAGGCGGGGATGATCCTCTGCCACAACGGCGTCGTCCGCGGGACGTCGCGGGACGGATCGCCTGTCTCGCAGGTCGAGGTGACGGCCGACCGCGGGCGTCTCGCCGCGATCATGGCGGAAACGAAGAAGATGCCCGGCATCGTGGAGGCGCTGGCGGAGGTGAACGAGGGGACGCTGGGAGTCGGCGAGGATGTCATGTACGTTGTGGTTGCCGGCGACTTCCGCGAGAACGTCTTTGCGGCGATGATCGAAACGGTCAATCGCATCAAGGCCGAGGTCACCTGCAAACGCGAGATGCCCTGAAGGCCGCCGGGCGAAGTGCGCGGAAACGCGGTCAGGAACGCGTGCCCGTTTTCCCGCCCGCCGAGGGATTCTCCCGGTAGAAGATCATGAGAAGCATAATGGTCCCCGCGCACAGGACCAGGAAAAGCCAGGACCAGCCGTACGTGCCGGTCCTGTCCGCTATCAGGCCGAAAAGAGGGGGCGCCGCCAGGCTCCCCAGAAAACTGTATCCGTAACCCACGCCGGTCGCCAGCGCGGTCGAATCCCTGTCCACCAATTCTCCCAGGATCGTCAGGTAGATGGCATTCCAGCCGATTCCGCTCACTCCGAAGGCGAGGATGACGGCAATCAGGAAAGGCGAAAAGACGGGGAAGAAGGAGATCACGACCAGCGCAAGCGAAGAAAGAAAGAGGATCAGCGCGATCAGGAAGAGGACCGCCTTGCGCCGTCCGGACAGGAGATAATCGCTCGCCATGCTCCAGAGGACACGGGCGGCGGCCCCGGCGAGAAAAGAAACGGCGTAGTACTGCCCCGCCCGGACAAGAGAGTAGGCCATCTCCTGGTTCAGGAACAGGATGAGGTAGGTGGAAAAGCAGAACTGGCCGGCCATGAAGCAGAATCCGATTCCGCCCAGAATCAGCATGTCCCGCTGCATTGCCAGACGCGCGATTTTCCCCCACGCGAGGGAAGTCCGGGGGGCTTTTGCCCGGACCGGCGATTCCCTAAGCAGCATGTAGATCGGGATCGCCGCGGCGATTTCGACGAGTCCGATCACCAGGAGTCCCTGACGCCAGGTAAAGAAGATTACGATCACGGGCAGAAGAATCCCCGCAAAGATGCCGCCGAAGTTGACGCCCGTCTGTTTGACGCCCATGGCCGTGGCCCGGCCCACGCTGGGAAACCAGTCCACGACGCACTTGGCCGCAGCGGGGCCGACGATGCCGTTCGCCCCGCCGTAGAGTATGAGGATTGCTGAACCGATCGCAAAGGAAGGCGTCAGGGAAAACAAGACGAGGAAGAAGCCGATTCCGACAACCGCGAGGGTCAGCATCCGGCGCACGCCGACGGAATCGACGACCAGTCCCGCCGGCATCTGGAAGACTACGGACCCGACGGACAGGGCGGATATGAGGAATCCGATCTGAAACGATGAGAGCTGGAGATCTTGCTTGATGAGCGGCGCCAGGATGCCGAAGCTGGAGAAGTTCATGAAGTTCAGAACGTGAACCAGCCACAGGCTCCCTACGATCACCCAGGCATAACGGGAATTCTGCGCCGTGCTTTCCGGAGCGCCTTCCGGACCCACCGTTTTCATATGTCCATTCCGCCGAATCGTATCGGATCAAGATATATTCTGCCGAATCACGGCAGGGCCCTGACATGCCCCCATTTCCGCCGAATGTCAAGCCCGGCCGCCGCGGATGCCGTTTTGCCCCGCTGTCTTCCCGCATCGCCCCCCCCGGCGCCCGTCCGCAGGGAAACGCCCGTCGCGGCTGCTGACAGGCGCCCGCATCCCCGGACTATGTTTCATTGACGGCGGAACCGGTTCTTTTGTATAGTTCTTGCCGGAAATTCGGATCGCTTCGAGAACAGCCGAGGGAACTCTCCATGCCGAAGAAAATGCTGCTCTTCCTTCTTATGGCCTCCTTCACCCTCGGCGGATGCATGAGCAAGGCGCAGCAGTACTATGCGGCGGGCGACCACGCCGCCATGATCCGGGAGTTCGACGTCCGGGAAGGACACCGGACGCTGAAGAGCTTCGATCTGTACTACCTGTGCCCTTCCTTCCTCGCCCTGCGGAACTATCAGAAATCCCTGGCCTGCGCCGACGAGCTGGAGAGGCGGGACCGGCGGGAGATGAATGCCAACGGACAGATCATCACGCCAGAGATCATGAAGGTTCAGGCCTACCTCATCAAACTCCAGACCTACCTCGACACCGGCGACTTCGAGAAGGCGGTCGCTTACGGGGAGAAGGCGTACCGCCTCGCCGAAGAGGGCGGGTTTTCCATGTTCACGGGCATGGATGCCGTCGCCATCGACATCATGGGCGATCTGGGGCTTGCCTACGCCGCCTCGGGCAGGCGCGCCAAGGCGCAGGAGATGTATGACCGGCTGGAAGGGTATTCCATGTCCGTCCTGCGCGGCTACGTCTTCGAGCCCTACCGCCAGCTCCAGAAGATCCGCATCGCCTTCGCCCTGAAAAACTACGCCGACGTCCTGTCCCTGTGCAGCCGGCATGAGGGAATCTTCGACGGGAAATGGTGGAGCGGCCTTCCCGGCCACCGTTTCTCCTACAGCAGGCTCACCATGGACTTCGTCAAGGCGAAGGCCTCCTACGAATCCGGGAACCTTCGCGCCGCCGAGGAATCCTATGCGCTGCTGCTCGCCGCGCCCAAGATCTCGGAAAGCGCCGACATGTACTATTTCTCCCTGGCCGATCTCGGGTCGATCCGGCTGGCGCAGAAGCGGCATGACGAGGGCGTCGAACTGCTCAGGAAGGCGGTGGACGAAATCGAGCTGCAGCGCTCCACCATCGCCACGGAGAGCGCCAAGATCGGTTTCTTCGGAGACAAGCAGAGGGTGTACGAGACCCTGATCAAGGCGCTGTTCAGCCGGGGCCTGAACCGGGAGGCCTTCGAGTATGTCGAGCGCAGCAAGGCGCGGGCGCTGGTGGACATGCTGGCCGCCAAGACGGATTTCGCCGTCCGGACCGGCGACGAGCAAAAGGTCCGGGAGCTGCTCGCCATGCAGGGGGCGGCGGAACGGGACGCCCTCGCGCGGGAGGGCGCTTCTCCGAAGGGCGGCACGCGGAGCGTGATGGTCAGGACGAGGGAGCAGTTGACGAGACAGGCGGGCGAACTCGCCTCGCTCGTGAGCGTCCCCTCGGTGTCCGCCGGGGAAATCCAGAAGCTCATCCCGGCCGGCGAAACGCTGGTCGAGTACTACTATGCGGGGAATGACCTGTACGCCTTTGTTTTGACGCCGCAGCGGCTGTCGGCGGTCCGCATGGAAACCGCCGGGCTCATGGAGGACATCCGGGAATTCCGCAGGGCCCTCGCCGACGTTTCCGCGGACCGGCATGAGGCGATCGCCGGAAGGCTGTACGGCAGACTTTTCCGGCCGCTGGAAGAATTCCTGAAGACCCCGAAGCTGATCGTCGTTCCCCACGGCGTGCTCCATTACATTCCCTTTTATGCGCTGCGCGGCGATGCGGGCTACGTCGTCGAGCGCCACGCCGTCCGCATGCTGCCCAGCGCCGGCGTCCTCAAGTACCTGCAGGGGGAGAAGCCGGCAAAGTCGGGAGGCATCCTGGCTTTCGGAAATCCCGACCTGGGTGATCCGAAGCTGGATCTCGCCTTTGCCCAGAACGAGGCGGTCGCCGTTTCCCGGACACGGCCGAATTCGCGGGTGCTGCTGAGGAGGGAGGCGACCGAAACGGCGCTGAACCGATACGGCGGCGGATTCCGCTACATCCACTTCGCCACCCACGGGGAATTCGACGCGGACAGGCCCCTCAATTCCGCCCTGCTCCTGGCCGGGGATGCGGAAAACGACGGCAGGCTGACGGTCGACAAGCTCTATTCCATGAAGCTTCACGCCGACCTGGTGACGCTGAGCGCCTGCGAGACGGGCCTGGGGAAGGTCGTCAACGGCGACGACGTGGTCGGATTGACCCGGGGATTCCTCTATGCCGGAAGCCGCTCCATCGTCACGAGTCTCTGGAAGGTGGATGATCTGGCGACTTCACACCTGATGACGGGCTTCTATTCCCGTTTGAAAGATGCCGACAAACGCGAGGCCCTGCGGTCGGCCATGCTGGAGACGAGAAGCCGATATCCCCACCCGTTTTACTGGGCCGCGTTTCAGTTGACGGGAAATGCCGACTGACCGAGTGACGGCATTCCCATGCATCGTGGCGATAGGGAGGAAAACAGAATGCGCAAGGCGCTCGCGCTTTTATTGTTTCTTTGCCTGGCCGGCTTTTCCGGCGGCGCTTCCGGCGCGGAACGTTTGCCCGATGCGCCGCAGCAGCCAGGCCCTTCAGCCGTTGAGTCCCCGGCGGCCGGCTCCTATGCGAAGGCCTTGGCCGGCTGGCGGACACCGGAAGACATCAGCCGGTGGATGGAGGCCAATTTTTCCTACGACACGCCGCGGGCGATGCGGCTCTCCGAGACCCAGAGGGCGGCGCAGGCCGCTCCGCCGATCTACGAACCGGCTGAATTGTTCGAGAAGAAGACGGGGGTATGCGTCGACCTGACGCGGTTTGCCGTTGAGACGCTCCGGGGCATCGATCCGCAGAGCGATCCGAAATACCTGATGATCGAGTTCGAGCCGGTGCAGATCGCCGGGAACACGCTGCGGCTGCACTGGCTGGCGAGCTTTCAGCGCGGCGGCAAGACCTGGTTCTTCGCGGACTCGAAACGCCCGGGGCACATCGCCGGGCCGTATGCGGACGCGCAGGCGTTCCTCAGCGACTACGAGCAATTCCGGGGCCGGAAGATCGTGTCTTTCCGGGAATTGGCGTCATACCGGAAGCAGAAGAAGATGAAGGCGCTGAAGCAGCAGGCGCCCGGAAAGCCCTGACGGTGGACGGCGCGAGGCCGTCCGCGATCCGGCGAAACGCAGGAGGATTTTTGGATGCGTGAAGGGAAACTGGAAACCGCAAACGGCAGGATCTGGTACTGCGTGCACGGCGGGGATCGGCGGAAGACGCCGATTCTCGTGCTGCACGGCGGCCCGGGTTTTGTCAGCATGAGCGAGGGGCTCGAGCCCCTGTGGGAAGACAGACCCGTGTATTTCTACGATCAGCTTGGGTGCGGCAACAGCGACCGCGCCGCGGACAAGGATTTCTATTCGGTGGAAAACTACGTCGCCGAACTCGCGGCGGTGCGGGCGGCGCTGAAACTCGAAGACCTGTACCTGATGGGATTTTCATGGGGCTGCGCGCTGGCCTGCGCCTATCTGCTGGCCCGACGGCCCGGCGGGGTGAAGGGCGTCCTGCTGTGTGCCCCCTACCTTTCCTCCCCGGCATGGGACGCGGACCAGCGCCGGAATATCGCCCGGATGCCGCCGGCGGCCCGGACGGCGATTGAAACGGGCGAAAGGACCGGCGACTTCGGCGAGGCGTACGAGGCGGCGATGATGGACTACTACGGGCGGCATCTCTGCCTTCTTTCCCCATGGCCGGCGGCTCTGCGCGAGGCATCGTCCAGGCTGAACCTGGACGTCTACAACACGATGTGGGGCAGGAGCGAATTCACCATCACCGGGAAGCTCAAGGACTACGACCTGATGCCGCGGCTTCCGGAAATAGCCCAGCCGGTTCTGCTGACCTGCGGCGACCGCGACGAGGCGGGCGTAAAAACGGTGAAGGATTTTCAGCAGCTCTTCCCCAATGCCCGCATGGCCGTTATCCCGCTGGCTTCGCATCTTCACCAGCTCGAGCGGCCGGAGATATTCGCCGCCGTCGTCCGGGATTTCCTGCGGGATGTCGAGCGCTGAAAGACCTCGATCGACAGAAAGACGAGTTGCGCCATGACCGTGCTCAGAGCCGGAAACAGGGCTGCCTGGCCCGCCTTGCTGCTCTGCTGCCTCCTCCTCTTCTCGTGTTCCGCCATTCCGGAGAGGGCGCGGGTTCCCTGGTCTGCGGCGGCCGCTTGCGTTCCGAGCTTTCCCGACAAGGACGGATGGTATGGCGGGGACGGGGCCTACTCCATCCGACTGGATGACCGGCGCGTCCTGTGGCTTTTCGGGGATACCTTCGTTTCGGATCAGGAAGGGCGTCAGGATCGCGTCGGCATGAAGGCGGTCCTGGGGACAACGCTCGCCGTTTCGACCTGCGCCGCGGACGGACGGTTCGACATCCGGTATTTCCTGAAGAAGAACGGAGAATTCGTTTCATCCTTCGGCGACGGGGAATGGCTGTGGCCGCAGGATCCCTTCATGGCGGGCCGGGTGCTGTACATTCCGCTGGCTTCCATCGAGGCGGACCCGCGGATCGAGGGACCCTTCAAGTTCAAGGTGGCGGGGCACAGGATCGCCAGGATCAGGGACTTCGCCGGGTCCGATCCGAACCGGTGGACCGTCGAGATTCTGGACCTGACGCCGGGAATTCCGGAGGGCGTTCGGGCCTTCGCAACGACATCGATCGTCTACGGGGATCACATCTATTTCTACCCGCTCTACAGCGCGACGGAAAAAGGCGTGAGCGTCCTGGGCAACATCCTTGCCCGGATTCCCGCAGGCAGGCTGGACGATCCGGCCCGCGCCATCGAGTACTTCACAAAAGAGGGGCGCTGGGCAAGGGAGCTGAAGCATGCTAACGTCAGGGTTGTCCTCGATGCAGCCGTTTCGGAGATGAGCGTAAGGCACCATCCCGAGAGCGGAAAATGGATCGCCGTCTACCTGTCCCTTCGAAACAACGGCGACCGGATGCTCTACCAGACGGCGGACGCTCCGGAGGGCCCGTGGAGCGAACCGCAGGTCCTCATCGGGACCATTCCGGAAGTCGACCGGGGCAGTCCGCGATACGACAAGAACAATTTCTGCTACGCCGGCAAGGAGCACCTGGAATTCGCCCGGGGAAGAAATCTGGTGGTCACCTACGTGTGCAATTCGTACGAGGATTTTGAAAAGAGCACGAGTTTCATCCGGCGGAACCTCTATCTCTACCGTCCCGTTGTGGGGAGCCCGGCTTATTGACCCGGTCACCCGCGCCCGCGATCGCGGCGGTTCGGTTTCCGACCGGCAGGAAGGGAGGAAAAACTATGAAAAAGACGCTGCGGATTTTGTTTCTGCTTGGGGTGCTGCTCGGGGCGATCGGCGTCTCCTGTCCGGCCGGGGCCGGCCTCTTCGACGACATCCTGAAGGAGCTTCCGGGAATCAAGAGCGGCGTGTCGCAGTCGGGGCCGGATCAGAATACGACCGTTTCGGGGCTGAAGGAGGCGCTCGCCGTCGGCACGGAGAACGCCGTCAAGGCCGTGTCGAAAGCAGACGGCTATTTCGGCAACGCGATGGTGAAGATTCTTCTTCCCGAGAAGGTCCAGAAGGTTGCCGATGTCGTTGCCAAACTGGGCTTTCAGAAACAGGTCGACGATCTTACCCTCACCATGAATCGTGCGGCCGAGGCGGCGGCACCCAAGGCCACTTCTCTTTTCGTTGATGCCATCAAGGCGATGACGTTCGACGATGCCCGGAAAATCCTCCAGGGAGGGGACACGGCGGCGACGGAGTATTTCAAGGACAAGACGTCGAAACATCTCTACGATGCGTTCAAACCGGTGGTTGTGGAAAACATGAACAAGGCGGGGGTGGCGAAAGCCTACAAGGCGATGATGGCGCCTGCAGAAAACATCCCGCTGATCCCCAAGGAATCGGTGGATCTAGATCACTAT
>CAZDLM010000073.1:4509-5550 GCA_964506465.1 uncultured Syntrophaceae bacterium | reverse complement strand
TAGTAAGCCAAACGGCAAACCGAAGTCCGCCCCCGACGCCCGTGTCAAAATCAACCCCGCCAAGAAGCCAGAGATCGCCGCTGCGGTGAAGGCTGGCAAGCCACAGGCACAGGTGGCGGCGGACCTCGGCGTCTCCCAGCAGGCGGTGTCGAAGATCGTCCGCGAGGAAGAGAAGAAGATACGCTCCGATCCCGCCGCAAGGGTGACGGATCTCCTGAAGACCGTCTTCGGCAAACCGGAATAAGGCCAATTCCGCCTCCGTCCCTCGCGGAGGGAATGGAAGTGGCTGTCGTCTCCCCGGCATCAGGGGGATTTTTCATTGACAGTTCATGCCGAACTCTCTATAGGTCCCTTTCCTGAAAAACAGGTTCTTCTTCAGTCCTATTCGCTGATACACAGGACGGACATGTATCCAGACAAACAGCCCACCTTCTTTTACGGCTGGGTGATCATTGCAGTCGGCGTTGTCACCGGTCTCCTCATCTACGGCGTCCGGTACTCTTTTTCCATCTTCTTCCCTGAAATCCTGAAGGAATTCGGCTGGAGCCGCGGGAGCACGGCGCTCATGATGTCGCTCAACGTCCTCGTCTACGGATGCGTGGCGCCCGTATCCGGGACGTTCTGCGAACGCTGGAAACCGAGGACCATGATGCCCACGGGAGCCGCCATCATTGCGCTTGCCATGGTCGGCTGCTCTTTCGCCAACGAGCTCTGGCATTTCTACCTGTGTTACGGCGTCCTCGTTCCGGTGGGAACCGCCCTGTGCGGATGGCCGGTGATCGCACCGGCCATCACCAACTGGTTCGCCGCCAGGCGGGGGCTTGTCCTCGGCCTGGGACAGATGGGGTCAGGCCTTGCCCTCGTGTACGGGCTGGTGGCGGAATACCTGATCGTTTGGCTGGGCTGGCGGCGTGCCTACCTCGCGCTGGCCGCCATTCTGATCGTGATTCTCTTTCCCCTGCATCGCTTCATCTTCCAGTATCGTCCGGAGAATATCGGGCTCAAGGCATACGGTGGCGAACCTCTGCAGCCGGAAAGGGC
>CAZDLM010000073.1:0-4499 GCA_964506465.1 uncultured Syntrophaceae bacterium | reverse complement strand
GGCAGGGTCAGCGTCCTTCCCGGCGACTGGACCCTGCAGCAGATGCTGCGCACTCCTCAGTTGTGGTTCTTGATCCTGTCGCAATTTCTTTACTGGGGCATCTCCTGTTTTCTCGTCCTGGCGCACCAGGTGAAATATGCGGAAGACGCCGGATTCAGCGGTCAGTTTGCCGTATCCATCTTCGCCCTCTATGGCGTTTCCATGCTTGCCGGACAGATGTCCGGCGTGATCTCTGATCGTATCGGCCGGGAAGCGGCAAGTATCGGTGCGTCTGTGTTGGCCGTCGGCGGCCTCATCGCGCTGATTTCCGTCCGGGACGCCTCGCACCCCTGGCTGCTGTATGCCTTCGCGGTGAGTTTCGGATACGGAGCCGGTCTGTATACCGCCATCATCTTTGCCGCCACCGCCGATCTCTTCCATGGCAGGCATTACGGCACCGCTTCGGGGATGATGCTTACCGGCATGGGATTGGGCGGAGCCATCGGTCCGTGGCTGGGAGGGTATCTGTTCGACCTGTCCGGCAGCTACGATCATGCGCTCATCCTGTGCATGGCATGCCTGATCCTCTCCGCGGTTTTCTTCTGGATTGCGGCGCCCCGGCACGCGGAGAAGGTCCGCGCCGGGCGGCTCGTAAGCCGCGTGGGATAGCTGTTTCCCGTCTTGACTTTTCTGAAAAAGGAGCGCATCAAAAAACCGGCGAGATATCGTGAAAAGGCGAACCCGCCGGACCCTTTTCCCATGGTGACGCCATGAAAGAGGAGTGAAAACCCCGTTTCCGGAAAGAGGCGGGGTTTTTTGTTTGGCAGGGTGTTTCAGGACCGAGCACTTCTCTGTTTGAAGGAGGACGGCGCGATGTCCAGCCTTCCCACCGGTCGCCGGCAGCGGCGCAAGATCTTACGCCGTATCGGGCATATCGCCGCCGTCATCGCCGGCGCCGTTCTCGCCGTGCTGGGGGCAGCCGCATGCATCCTCAGCGGTTCGGCCCTCTTCTTCCTGAGGCATCATCCGAACTTTCTCCTGCTCCTTCCCATCTTCGGGTTCCTGACGGCGGTGATGCTCCTTCTTTTCCTTATGGGTGTGAAGATCGTCAGGGACGCGGTCCGTGCCGCACGTGACCACTCGCTCGACAACGTCGACCTCGACAGGGAGCCCTGGATGGCGAATGCGGAGTGGCGGAACCGGCGCATCGTTCACAAGATCACGGCCGTTCCTGCGGTGCGCTACCTCCAGATCGTGGGCGTGGGCATTCTCCTGTGTTTCGTTGTGTTCGGCGTGATGACCGTTCCGATCGGGATTCTGGCGGTCGCCGTGCTGATTGCCGGCGGCATCCTGATCGCGCTCGTTTCCCTGCATCGGCATCTCGTTGAAAAGGGGATTGCGATCAAGCCCCGCGATGCGCTGATCGTCGTCTTTCCGCTGCCCGCCATGATCGTCGCGCCCGCCGCACTGGGGCTGTTCCCCCCGTACATCAACCGGGTGCTGGAAGTGACGGCGATGGCCTTGCTCGTCTGCGGGGTCGGATGCATCTTCGCGTATCTCTTTCTGAAAGAAAAGAAGTACGGGACGTCGGTCTGCCATCTCCGGACGCTGCCCGCCTTCGTCGGCGGCGCCCTCGAAGCGGAGATCGAAATCGATTTTCCGCAGATCAAGACCGGCCTTCCGGAACTCCCCGAAGGACCCGTCGAAGTCGAGCTCCAGAACATCGAGGCCCACAGCCGCAGCGTCACCATCCACTGGAGAAGTAGTATCACGATTCCGGCTGAGCAGGTGATCCGGCCGGGCGACGGCACGCTCCGGATCCCGGTTGCGGTCGCCATTCCGGTCGAAGAAAAGGGGAAGATGAAGAAGTGGAACTTCTGGACGGGCGGGTCTTGGAAGCTCGAAGTCCGGGCGGCGTTCCCGGGCATCGACTATGCGTCGTGGTTCATCGTGCCGGTGTATTTCCCGGAGGACTTCCCGTGGCTTGCCCGGGAGGGTCCCTCGTAACCGCTTCCGCCTATATCCGAACGGCTGATGCGTTTCGGGCGGGCTTGAGGAACTCGATCAGGACCGTCACGATCATCAAGCCGGCAAGACAGATCTGCCAAGCGCAGGTGTACGATCCGGTGATATCGTATATGAGCCCGCCGAATATGGGGCCGATGCTGCCTCCGAGACCCACGACAAGGAAGGCGATTAGCCCGTACGAGGTTCCGGAAATGTGCCTTCCGAACCGGTCCACCATGAGGATGGCCAGCATCGGACTGAGGCAGCCGTAGCCGAAGCCGAAGAGGCTCGCGTAGAGGTAGAAGAACTCAAGCGGCCCTAGAATACCTTCCGGGGCTTTTCTGTCTCCTCTTCCATGACACTCTTGCAGCTTCCGGACGAGATCCCCTGCGACGTTGCCGTACGACAGACGGGAACTGAAGGCAAGAAAGCGACATCAGTTATCGTATGGCGATCGAAATCCGCATGCAGAGGGCTTGACGGCCGCTGAGTCGGCGGTATAAAGATGCCGGACGTCCCTTAGGCATTTCAGGGAAGAAGACATTCGAAATTCCGGAGAAGCTGTATGAAGAAGATTTTCTGCCTGGCCATTATTCCGCCGTTGCTCTGGCTGCTGGCCGGCTGCGCGACGGCGGTCAAGCCCAGCGCGGTCAAGCTCTGCGCACAGAACGCATGCGACACGATCAAGGAGGAGAACCCGCGGCAGGAGCTGCTGGTGAAACTCTACAACCTGATCAAGAAGAATCTCAACAAGAGCTTCCCCCTGTACGAGGTCGAGCCGGGGAAAATCATCGAAGCGAAGGATAAGCAGGCCTATCTGGACAAGGGTTTTTCCTTCTACGTCCAGGGCGGGCCCATGCCGGGCGCGGGAACGGCGAAATCGATCACCTTCAACGATATCCTTTACGTGGACCGGGAAAACATGGAGATCAAGCTCAAGATCTCCTACGTCGGCACCTGGAACCTTATGCCGCTGCTCGTCCTGCCGGCGGAGGCCATCCTGTCGATCAAATCCGCGACGGAGGTGAGCCTGGAAAGCGACCATCTTTCCTCCTGGATGGTGGTCGGGACGGGGATGTGGCATTTTCAGTGGTTCTTCGATTACATCGATTTCGACCGCATGATCCTCGCCGGGTCCTGCGCCACGCGTTACGTCGGCCCCCTGTCCCTGGGAGGCGGGAAGGGCTACGTCCAGATCTCGCTGGGGGATGCGCTGCCCGACCTGCCGGAGATGACGGCCGCCGCCCAGGGTGCGCCGCCCGAGAAAAAGCCGGATTCGCCGGCCGTCGCTTCACCGCCGCTGTTGGTCTTCAAGACCGCCGTCGAGGACGGTTCGAAAGACGGGATCTTCGACGGGGGCGAACAGGTCACGATGCGCGTCGACGTGGAAAACCGGGGGACCGGGCCGGCGGGGAATGTCGAGGTCCAGCTGACCGGCGACGAGAACCTGCTCCGCTTCTTCGGGAACAGGCGTTCCATCGGCGATATCCAGCCCGGCGAAAAGCGCATGGCGGAATTCAAGGCCGTCCTCCCCATGGAAATCGAAGCAGGGGCGAAAGAGATCCACGTCCGGGTCCGGGAGGGGAGAGGGTATTCTCCCGAGGAGATGAATGTATTGAAGGTCGCCGTCCGCTCGGGGACGGTCCGGGAGAGCGTGGAGGTGATCTCCGCCGTTCCCAAACTGGTCTTCAACACGCAACTGAGGGATCAGAACGGGAACAGCATCCTGGACGGCGGCGAAGAGATTTCGCTGCGGATCGAAGTGGAAAACAAGGGCGAGGCGAAGGCGGAGAAGGTGGAGGTCCTGCTGACGGGCCACCCCGTGCTCACCAGGGCCTTTGGAAAGTCCCGCGCCATCGGCGACATCCAGGTGGGCGAGAAGAAGGCGGCGCTCTTCAAGGCGACGCTTCCCGCTCAGATTCCGTCGGAGCCCGCGAACCTGCGCATCGAAATCCGCGAGGGCCGCGGCTTTGCGCCTCCGGAGAGGAAAGTGCTGCAGGTGGCCATGCGCGCCGTGGAGGTCCGGGAGGTGGTGGAGGTCCTGTCGGACATCGATGTGGACGACATCCCTCCCAGGATCAAGGGGTATCAGAAACAGGAAGATTTCGCGCTCGTCGTCGGCATCGGTAAATACCGCGAGAAGATGATCCCGGAGATCAAGTACGCCGTCCGCGACGCGGAGGTGGTGGCGAAATATTTCGAGCATCTCGCGGGCGTCTCCCCGGGCAACATCAAGGTCCTGACGGACGACAAGGCGACGAAGAGCGACATCGAGTCCCACCTGGAAGACTGGCTGCAGAAGCGCGCCACGAAGAACTCGACGGTCTTCGTCTACTACGCCGGGCACGGCGCGCCGGACCACCTGGGCAAGGAGGCCTACATCGTGCCGTTCGAGGGGCACCCGGATTTCCCGTCGAAGCTCTACCCCCTGACCAGGATGTACGAAGCCCTCGGCAGACTTCCCGCGAAGGAAGTCGTCGTGATGCTCGACAGTTGCTTTTCCGGCGCGAAGG
>CAZDLM010000072.1:0-14145 GCA_964506465.1 uncultured Syntrophaceae bacterium | reverse complement strand
CCCGTGGCGATAACGTAATCGTCGGGCCGGTACTGCTGGAGCATCATCCACATGGCCTCGACGTAATCGCCGGCAAAGCCCCAGTCCCGCTTTGCTTCCAGGTTGCCGAGGAAGAGCTTGTCCTGAAGCCCGAGTTTGATCCGCGCGGCCGCCCGGGTGATCTTCCGGGTGACGAAGGTTTCTCCCCGCCGGGGCGATTCATGATTGAAGAGGATGCCGTTGGCGGCAAAGATCTTGTATGCCTCGCGGTAGTTTTTTACGATGTAATAGGCATAGACCTTGGCGGCGGCGTAGGGACTCTGGGGTTGGAAGAGGGTGGCCTCGCTCTGGGGCGGCGGGGCGGCTCCGAACATCTCGCTCGAGGAAGCCTGATAGAACCGGGATTGTATGCCGGACCTGCGGATCGCCTCGAGGAGCCGCAGTGTTCCCAACCCGGTGACGTCGCCGGTGTATTCCGGCATGTCAAAGCTCACCCGCACGTGGCTCTGCGCGCCGAGGTGATAGATTTCGTCCGGCTCGATCTCATGGAGGAGATCCGTCAGGTGACCGGAGACGCTGAGGTCTCCGTAGTGGAGGTACACGCGCGCTTCGGGATCGTGAAAGTCCCGATAGAGATGATCGATCCGCTCCGTGTTGAACGTCGAGGCGCGCCGGATGAGCCCGTGGATCTCATACCCCTTGTCCAGCAGGAACTCGGCCAGATACGAGCCGTCCTGACCGGTGATTCCCGTGATGAAGGCCTTCTTCATGAGTGATCATCCTCTCCGCCGGCGGAGGGTGCCGGACCGTTCTCATTTCCGATAGTAGTCTCGATACCAGGCGACGAATCTGCGGATGCCTTCTTCCACGGGGGTGTCCGGGGCAAAACCGACATCGCGCGAGAGATCGTCGACGTCCGCAAAGGTGGCCGGGACGTCTCCCGGCTGCATCGGCATCAGGACGCGCTCGGCCCTCTTTCCCAGCTCCCGCTCCAGAATTCCGATGAAGGTCAGGAGATTCACCGGCCGGCTGTTCCCGATGTTGTATAGGCGGTACGGCGCAAAACTGCCCGCCGGGTCCGGATCCATGGGATCCCAGTGCGGATCGGGCGCCGAAGGCCTGCGTGCCGTGCGGAGCACCCCTTCGATGATGTCATCGATGTAGGTGAAATCGCGCTCCATGCGCCCTTCGTTGAAGATTTCGATCGGCCGGCCTCCCAGGATGGCGCTGGTGAACAGGAAGAGCGCCATGTCGGGTCTCCCCCAGGGACCGTATACGGTGAAGAAGCGCAGCCCCGTGCAGGGGATTCCATAGAGGGCGGCATAGGCGTGGGCCATCATTTCGTTCGATTTCTTCGTTGCGGCGTACAGGCTCAGCGGATGATCGACGTTCTGCCGGGTGGAGAAGGGGAGTCGGGTATTCCCTCCGTAGACGGAACTCGACGAGGCGAAGACCAGGTGGGAGACGCCGCCTTGTCGGCATCCCTCGAGGACGTTCAGGAAGCCGACAAGGTTGCTGTCTATGTAGGCGTGGGGATTGACCAGGGAATAGCGGACGCCGGCCTGGGCCGCAAGATGGATGACCGTATCGGGCCGGTGTTCCGAGAAGAGGCCGGTCATGACGTCCCGATCGGCGATATCCGCTTTCAGGAAATGGAAGGAGGACCGCTCTTGCAGCAGGCGGAGGCGGTCTTCCTTCAGGCGGACATCGTAATAATTGTTGAGGTTGTCGACGGCGACGACCTCGATTTCTTCCGCCAGCAACCGCCGAGCCAGATGAAAGCCGATAAAACCGGCGGCGCCCGTGACAAGGACCTTTTTCATCATTCCGTGAAATCCTCCGGCGGATGCCGCCGTTTTCTCCCGCTGCGGGCAAGGTTGCGGAAGCGGAGCCGCCCTCTAGTCTCCGGCGGATCCCTCCGCAAGGTGCGACAGAGATACCCGGCAGGCCTCGGCGGTTCTCGCGAGATCCTGATCCGAGTGAACCAGCGATACAAAGGCCGCTTCGAATTGCGACGGCGCGAGGTAGATGCCTTCCTGAAGCATCCGGCGGAAGAAGCCCGCGAATCGTTGCGTGTCGCTTGCGAGGGCGGAATGGAAGTCCGTGACTTTTCCGTCCGTGAAGAAGGCCGTGAACATCGAGCCGATGCGCGACACACGGACCGGGATGCCGAGATGTCTGCACTGCCCTTCCATTTCCCCGCACAGGGCTGCCGTTTTTTGCTCCAGGTCCCTGTAGCCCGAAGAGGAGGCCTTGAGGATCTTGAGGGTTGCAATTCCCGCCGCCATGGCCACCGGATTTCCCGACAGCGTCCCCGCCTGGTAAACGGGGCCCTGCGGCGCCAGCATCTCCATGATGTCTCTCCTGCCGCCGAATGCCCCCACCGGCAGGCCCCCGCCGATGATCTTGCCCAGGCAGGTGAGATCGGGGCGGATGCCGGCGACGTCCTGGTAGCCGCCGTAGGTCAGCCGGAAGCCGGTGATGACTTCGTCGACGATGAGCAGAATCCCCCGTTCCGACGTCCGGCGGCGCAGGTCCTGAAGGAAGCCCGGTTCGGGGAGGACGACGCCCATATTGGCGGGCACCGCCTCGACGATGACGCACGCGAGCTCGTTGCCGTGGGCGGCGAATGCGGTTTCCAGCGCCGCAGGGTCGTTGAACGGAACCGTGATCGTCAATTCCGCGAGGCGCGACGGCACGCCCGGACTGCCCGGAATCCCCAGCGTCGCCAGTCCGGAGCCGGCCTTGACGAGCAGGGAATCGGCGTGGCCGTGGTAGCAGCCTTCGAATTTGAGGATCTTGTCGCGGCCCGTGAAGGCCCTTGCCAGGCGGATGGCGCTCATGGCCGCCTCCGTGCCGGAGCTGACCATCCGCACCATTTCCATGGAAGGGATAGCTTCCGCGATCATCCCGGCCATTTCGATTTCCATTTCCGTCGGCGCACCGTAGCTCGTTCCCCGTTCGACGGCGGAAAGAACGGCCTCGACGACGGTGGGATGGGCGTGTCCGAGGATGAGAGGACCCCAGGACATCACGTAATCGATGTAGCTTTGCCCTTCGACATCAACGATCCTGGCGCCGTGTCCCTCGCGGATAAAGAGCGGCATCGCCCCGACCGAGCGGAAAGCGCGGACCGGGCTGTTGACCCCCCCGGGAATGAGTCGTTGCGCCCGTTCGAACAGATGCGGGGAGCTGTCACTCATGCGAAATACTCCATACTCGTTTTTTTCAACTCCTCCAGGCTTTCGAAGATCCTGTAATCGGTGAGGCCGATTTCGGCGGCCAGTTTCCGGATCGGCGGTTCAACGGCCGTTTCCCTGAAATGCATCATGCTGAAGAGATTGTACCGCCCGGCCAGCGGCGGCTTACGCTCGTAACAGTGCGAAATCGCCGGCACGCCGGCGAGAGCCTGTCCCGCTTCCTCGATCCGTGATGGAGGCACGGCCCAGACGACGAGGGCATTGCGGGTATATCCCGCCGGCCTATGGCGGACGATCGCCCCAAATTTCCGCACGGTCCCGCGCGTCAGAAGGCGCTGAAGTCCATCGATGAACGCCGCCTCGGTCAGGCCGATTCTGGCGGCGATTGCTGCAAAAGGGCACCGGGAGAGCGGCAAGTCCTTCTGGATTTCCCGTGCGACACGAATTTCTTCACCGGTAAGCCGTTCCCCTGTCATGACTGTCCTTCGTTGCTGTTCGGAGTTCAAAGATATTTCATAGTACGAAGGCCCCGTAAAATCAAGCGCGCCCGTCTTGACGCCGGTCGCCTCGGGACTGAAGGCCCTTGACAAAGAAAGGATCTTGCATCAAAGAACAATAAAAGCTAAAAGGGGATATATTCTTTCCCGACGAATCGGAAAAGGACCCGCCGTGCGGAGAGGATCCGTGCGGCCGGAAAAATCCATAAGGAGGAAGGAGGTGACAAGGGGGGCTTTTTCAGAAATTCCATACAAAAAAGGAGACCGAAACATGGATAAGTCAATTCGTTTTTTTTGGTGGGCGTTGGGGATGGTGCTGCTGTCGGCAACGGCGGCGACGGCCGCTGAAGCGGCTCCGGCCGGTGCGGTCGACTATACCAAGGCGATCGTCATCGGTTGCAGTCTGATCGCGGTCGGACTGGCAATGGGTTTCGGCACCATCGGAACCGGCGTCGGCATGGGGCACGGCCTGAGCGGCGCGACCAATGCCGTCGGACGCAATCCGGAAGCGCAGGGAAAGATCCTCCTGACCATGATGGTGGGTCTGGCGATGATCGAGTCTCTGGCGATCTATGCGCTCGTCATCGCGCTGGTGGTTCTCTACGCCAATCCGCTGATGAAATTTCTCGCGTAAGAATTTTCGGTTTCATCGAACACCAAAGGGAGGGGAAGCGCTACCACGACTTTCACTCCCTTTTTTTATGACGATTCGGAGGATGGAGAGATCTTCGCACGGAGGGTCTTCTTTTCGGACTGAGCATGTTTGCCCTGAAGCATTTTCTCCCGGGCACGGCGGGACCGCCTGCGTTTCTGACGGCGGATCTTCTCGGCAAGCCTCTTTTCTTCGGCGACGATACCCGTCTGCAGCGCTTCAATCCGATCCAGGAGGATCCTCCGGGCGAGGTACCGGTTCAGGAGCTGGGAGCGTTCCTTGCCGCACTTGACGGACAGTCCGGTCGGCACATGGACGAGCTGGACGCACGTCGAGGTCTTGTTCACGTTCTGCCCGCCCGGCCCGGCGGACCGCACGAAGGTTTCGCGGAACTGGTCCTCCGAGACCCCAAGCCGCGCCATGCGCTCACGGAGCGCCTTTTCCTTTTCCGTTGAAATCGCCATGGTCGGAAAGCCGGTGACCGCCGGGTATCGTCCTGGAACAAGAGGAGATGCGGGAACTGAAAGCCCGGCCGGTTTCAGAGGGTGTAGATTTCCTCTCCCACGAGATGGATCCAGTTTCTTTCCAGGACCTTTCTTCCCTCTTCGTATCGATCGACGCCGATAATGACGATCGTCTCCCTGCCGAAGCGGTTGATCGTGGTGTAGAGGTAGTGGACGTTGATGTCGTTTTCCGCAAGATGTTTCAGGATGGCCGTCATCCCTCCCGGATGAAGGGGAACTTCCGCGGCCAGAACGGGAGAAATCTCATAGGTGAACTGAAAGCTTTCCAGGACCGTCGCCGCCCGTTGCGGGTCGTTCACGACGAGGCGCACCACGCTCTGTTCCGCGTCACTGGCGGCGAGGATCGCCTTGGCCGCGATGCCCTCGTTGTCCAGGATATCGGAGAGCTTCAGCAGCGAACCCGGCACATTGCGCAGCGAAACGGATATCTGCATGACCGCCATAGATTTCAGGCTCCTTTGCGTTCGAGAAATTCGTAACCCGCATAGAATGCCTTGCGGTTGGCCTCGAGAACGGACTTCTTCTTGCCGCCCATGGTCGTCTCCAGGCTCTTCAGATATCCCTCGGGTTTCACCAGCGCCGTCTGCTTCAGAAAGGCGCCCATGATGACCGTGTTGGCCGTCCTGGGGTTGCCCAGCTTTTCGGCGATCTCCGAGGAGGGGATCTCATAGACGATGAGATCCTTCCGGCTCGGCCGGGCCTTTACGATGGAAGCATTCAGGAAAAGTCCGCCGCCCGGGGCGATCTTGTTCTGGAAGCTGTACAGGGAAGGCGTATTCATAACGACGACGAAATCCGGCTCGGAGGCGATCGGGGAGGCGATTTCCTCGTCGGAGACGGCGACGGTGCAGTTGGCGGTGCCGCCGCGGACCTCCGCCCCGTACGCCGGCAGATAGGTGACGTGGTATCCCTCGTTCATGGCCCCATGGGCGAAGGTATAGCCCATCACGAGGACGCCCTGGCCGCCGAAGCCGGAGAAGACGGTCTTGACGATCATGCCTTGCCCCTCCCCTTCGGCGCCCCCGAATCCTTGATGAGCCCCAGCGGGAAGGTCTTGCTCATCACGTCATCGATCCAGCGGCACGATTCGACGGGCGTCATCTTCCAGTTGGTCGGGCAGGGCGAGAGGACCTCGACCATGGTGAACCCGGCCTCCGCAAGCTGATAGTCGAAGGCCTTCCGGATGCATCGTTTGGTCTTGAGGATGCTGGCGGGTGAGTTTACGGTGCAGCGCTCGATATAGGCGGCGCCGTCCAGCGTGGCGAGGATCTCGCTGATGCGGATGGGGCTTCCGTCGAGCCGCGTATTCCGCCCGGACGGCGACGTCGTCGTCTTCTGCCCGAGGATCGTCGTCGGGGCCATCTGTCCGCCCGTCATCCCGTACACGGCGTTGTTGATGAAGATGATGGTGATGTTTTCGCCGCGGTTCGCGGCATGAAAACTCTCCGCCGTGCCGATGGCGGCGAGATCGCCGTCGCCCTGGTAGGAAAAGACCAGGCGGTCCGGCAGCATCCGCTTGAGGCCGGTTGCCAGAGCCGGGCCCCGCCCGTGCGGCGCCTCGATCATATCGATATCGAAATAGTTGTAGGCCAGCACGGCGCAGCCGGCCGGGGGAACGCCGATGGAGGCGCCCCGTGCGCCGAGCTCGTCGATCACCTCGGCGATCAGCCGGTGCGTGATGCTGTGGCCGCACCCCGGACAGTAGTGAAAGGTGCTGTCCTTGAGCGTTTGAGGCCTTGCAAAGACTTTCTTCATGCTGCGATCCTGAAATCAGGGCCCGCCGCGCCGCCGGGCCGTTCGAAAAAGCGCTTCAAGGCCTTTCGATCAGCGCCTCGCGGTCCCGGCAATAGCGGTAGATCACGTTGGCCAGTTCCGCCGGCGTAGGCACAACGCCGCCCGGACGGCCGTGGAAGCCGATGCGGGCGTAACCCTGCAGGGCCAGGCGGACATCCTCGACCATCTGCCCCGCGCTCATCTCGAAGACGAAGAATTCCTTGACGGACTCTGAAAGTTGCCGCAGTTCCATCATCGGAAACGGCCAAAGCGAAATCGGCCGAAACAGGCCGACCCGGATGCCCATCGCATCGAGGCGATGAATGGCGCCCTTGGCGATCCGCGCCGCCGTGCCGTATGCGACCAGCACCAGTTCGGCATCGTCGACCCGGAAGGCCTCATAACGGACTTCCCGGTGGGCGATCACCTGGTATTTTCGCACCAGCTTCCAGTTGTGCTCTTCCATGGCCAAGGCGTCGAGGATCAGGCCGCGGATGATCTTGCTCTTGCCGCTGCCCGCGCCCCTCATCTTGAAGTCGTCGCTGTAATCCCGGGGCGCCGGCTCCCTGAAGACGACCGGCTCCATCATCTGGCCCATCATGCCATCCGCCAGGATCATCACCGGCGTCCGGTAGCGGTCCGCCAGATCGAAGGCGTCCATGGTCAGATCGGCCATCTCCTGGCAGGTTGCCGGAGCGAGGACGGGCGTGCGGTAATCCCCGTGTCCGCCGCCGCGCGTGGCCTGAAAGTAGTCCCCCTGGGAGGGGCGGATGTTGCCCAGTCCGGGCCCGCCGCGCATCATGTTGACGACAACTCCCGGCAGTTCGCAGGCGGCCATGGAGGAGATTCCTTCCTGCTTCAGATCGATGCCCGGACCCGACGACGACGTCATCGCCCTCGCCCCGGCGGCGCTGGCGCCGGCGACCATGTTGATCGCGGCGATTTCGCTCTCGGACTGGATGAAGACGCCGCCTTCGACGCCGCGAAGCCTCTCCGCCATGTATTCGGGGAGTTCGTTCTGAGGCGTGATGGGGTAGCCCGCGTAAAAACGGCAGCCCGCGAGGACCGCCGCCTCTCCGATCACCTTGTTGCCCTGCATGAGGACTTTACTTTTCACGATAGACCTCAACGGCGACTTCCGGACAGGACACGGCGCACAGGGCGCAGCCGGTACAGCCTTTGCCTTCGTCGAAGGAAACGGGACGATATCCCATGGTGTTGTATTCCGTGGAGGGAAGAATGCAGCCCTGCTTGCAGGCGGCAATGCAGAGGTGGCACTCCTTGCAGCGTTCGCGGTTGATCTCGATGCGGCCTTTCACAGCGACTCCTTCGTTTCGACCACGACGGACGCGAAGTTCTTGGCTCAGATCGCCGCGAAAGTCAAGCGGTAATTGACCCGGCGAAGGAGCACTTGAAAGCGTGAAGCGGCCTGTTGTACTCTCGGACATCGGCCGGCAGAGTTGCAGGCGGGGAGCCGCTCATGTTCAGCGCACATCTCATCAACGATCCCTTCGGCGATCCGGGAGTCTATCTCGAGTTTCAATACCGGAGAAGCGCCCTGCTGTTCGATCTCGGAGATCTCCATGCCGTGCCGGCGCGGAAGCTCCTGAAGGTCGGTCACGTCTTCGTGTCCCATGCCCACATGGACCATTTCATCGGCTTCGACTCTCTGCTGCGGATCTGCCTGGGCCGGGACCGCCACATCCATCTCTACGGCCCCGCCGGGTTCCGGCGGAACGTCGAAAGCCGGATCGCTTCCTACACTTGGAACCTCGTGGAAAACTACGCCAACGACTTTCAGATCGTCGCCGCCGAAGTGGACGCGGGCCGCCTGCGAACAACGAGATTCCGCTGCCGCAACGGCTTCCGGCCGGAGCAGGAAGACGAAACGGCATTTGAAGGGGTGCTCCTGGATGAGCCGGCGTTCCGTGTGAAGGCGGCGATTCTCGATCACCGGATTCCGTCGCTGGCATTCCGTTTCGAGGAAAAGAGCCGCATCAACATCAAGAAGAACGAATTGGTGCAAATGGGGCTTCCCGTGGGCGCGTGGCTGACGGCTTTCAAGGAGGCGGTGATTGCCGGCGATCCGGACGAAAAATTCGTTTCCGTCGTCCGGAAGGAAAGAGGCCGGGTTCTGGAGGAGCGTTTGATGAAGCTGGGCGACCTGAAGGAGAGGATCCTGAAGATCACGCCGGGCAAGGTCGTGGCCTACATCACGGACGCCGTTTGCAGCGAGGCCAACGTCCGCCGCATGATCGAGATTGCCGGGGAAGCCGATCTGCTCTTCATCGAGGCGGCCTTTGCGGACGAGGATGCCGAAAGGGCCGCGGAGAAATTCCATCTGACCGCGCGCCAGGCGGGTGAAATCGCTGCCGCGGCGGGGGCGCGCCGGATCATCCCGTTTCATTTCTCCCCGAAATACGAGGGCGCCGAAGAGCGGCTGCTGGAGGAATTGAACCGCGCCGCGGGACTGGACGGCTGTTGAAGAAGTCCGTCCGCCGCGTCCCGAGCCTGTCGGAGGATAAACTCACAGTTCGACAAGCGCACTGTGACAGGACACGGGGCAGGTTGCAGGCATTGCTGTCATCCTGAGCTTGTCGAAGGATGAGCCTGTCGAAGCATCAGAAGCCCTGCAACCGGACCTTTTTGAAACAGCCGTCATAATTTGGCCACCTGGAATCCCTCCAGCTTGATGGCGACCGAGCGTTGCAGAAGGTCGATCGATACGACGAAGAGCTCCTTCGCCGGGTCCGTGCTGATGACGATTCCCTCGACGCCCCGAAAAGGCCCGTCGACGATTCGCGCCGGCTCTCCAACGTGCGGGTACTGCAGTTGGAACGTTTCCACCCGCGATTCGGCGATGCGGCGTATGGCCTCGATCTTGTCGTCCGGCACGGGGATCGCTTCGGCGCTGCTCGGCCTGCCGAGAATCCGCACCGCCCCAGGCGTTTTCAGGATGTCGAGTTTGGTCCGGTTGTCCAGCGCGGCGACGTCGACGAAGAGGTATCCTGAAAACATCGGCAGGAGGATTCTCTTGCGGCGGTCCTTGCGCCGGCTCCAGGTCTCGACCTTCGGCAGGAACGCATGCAGCGACTTGCGGACGAGTCCTTCGTAGACCTTCTCTTCATGGCGGCTTCGGGTGTGAACGGCATACCAGGGCATACGGTTGATTTCCCCCTCGATTGGTGCCAAGCTACCCCAGCATCCGAATTTTTTCAATGGGGAGTCCGGGCATGAGGCTTCTGATCGACGGTCTTCGTTTCCCGCTTCAGGCGGAACCGGACGGGGATCTCCTGAGGGAAAGAGTCGCATCGGCCATCGGAATGAGACCGGAAGACATCTCTTCGCTCCGCGTCGTGCGGCGTTCGATCGATGCCCGCCGCCGCCGGGAACCCAAGGTCGTCCTCGGACTGGAGGCGGTCGTTCCGGACGGCACGCCGTGGAGACAGCGAAAAGAGGGAGGCGTCTCCGTCCGCAGCGCCGACGCTCCGTGGCAGCCGCCCGCCGCACGGAGGAAATCCCCGGGAGACCGGCGTCCCGTCGTCATCGGCTGCGGACCGGCCGGGCTCTTTGCGGCTCTGACCCTCGCAATGGGCGGAGCCCCGCCGCTGCTCCTGGAGCGGGGCCGTCCGCTGGCGGAGCGCGCCGCCGACGTCCGGGAATTCTGGGAGCGCGGCCGCCTGAATCCCGAGAGCAACGTCCAGTTCGGCGAAGGGGGAGCGGGTGCCTTCTCCGACGGAAAACTGACGAGCCGTCTCCGCGATCCCCGCGGCGATTGGGTGAAGCGGATCTTCGTGGAAAGCGGCTGCCCCGTCTCGATCCTGACCGATGCCAAACCGCACGTGGGAACGGACAGGCTTCGCGCCGTCGTCGTTTCCCTGCGGAAGCGGCTGATCGAATCCGGTGTGGAGATGCGTTTCGGGGCGGCGGTGACGGACCTCATCGTGCGGAGGGGAGCCGTGGCGGGCGTGATCGTCGGCGGCGGGGAGGAAATCGCGGCGGACCGGATCGTTTTCGCCGCGGGCCAGAGCGCGGAGGATTCCTATGCCATGCTGGAGCGCAGCGGCCTCTCCCTTTCGGCGAAACCCTTCGCGATCGGTCTGCGCGTCGAGCACCCGCAGGATCTTGTCGATCGGATTCAGTACGGGCGGTGGCGGAAAGACCCTCAATTGCCACCTGCGGAGTATTTTCTGACGGCAAGACTCGATTCGCTCGGCCGCTCCGTCTACACCTTCTGCATGTGCCCGGGCGGGCAGGTCATCGGCTCCAGCTCCGAGGCCGGAAGAATCGTCACGAACGGGATGAGCAACTCGTCGCGAAACGGGCCCTTTGCCAATGCCGCCGTGGTCGTCAATATCCGGACGGAGGATTTCGATACCGGGCACGCGCTGGACGGCCTGGCCTTTCGCCGGCGTTGGGAAGAGAAGGCCTTCGCGATGGGCGGGGGGGACTACGCCGCGCCTGCGCAGCGCCTTACCGGCTTCCTGCGCGGGGAGGAATCGCCCTCAATCGGGCGCCACAGCTTTCTCCCCGACGTCCGCTCGGCGCGGCTCGATGACGCCCTGCCGCCGTTCGCGGCGGAAGCGATCCGGGAAGGGCTGAAGGTTTTCAACCGGAAGATGTCCGGGTTCCTTTCCGAAGAGGCGCTTCTGATCGGCGTGGAGACGCGGACGTCGTCGCCCGTGCGGATCCTGCGGGGTACCGACGGGGCCGCCGCCGGGGTCGCGGGATTCTACCCCTGCGGCGAGGGGTCGGGCTACGCCGGGGGGATCATCAGTTCCGCGGTCGACGGAATCCGGGCGGCGGAACGCATCCTCGCCGAAACGGAGAAATCCCCGGGAATCCTCAGCGGATCACGTTCCCCCGCAGCCGGGGGTTATCCGGCCGGCGGGAGGATTCCTTGATCGCCTCCCACAGCAGGTCGACCACGTGGAGGTTCGGGCTGTCGCGCCGGACCATGAGGCCCATCTCTCTGGTGAGGGGAGGGGTCCCGAAGGTCACGCAATGCAGCTTCGCGAATCGTCGTTCGGACAGGTAGAAATCGGGCACGATCCCGATGCCGACATTGTGTTCCACCATGAGCAGGATATTTTCGTAGGAGTCGAATTCCATGACGGGGTCCGCCTTGATGCCGCGGCGCTTCATTTCCCGGTCGATAATGGTCTCTTCGAGAAGCTGCGGTTTGTGCCGTAGATAGGGCCCCCTGCCGAGCAGTTCTTCGTCCGTTTTTCCCCTGTACCGGTTGGGCGCGACGACGTAGAACCGCTCCAATTTGTACGGCCGCCAGAGGAGCTCTTCGGGAAGCTGGACCGGCCCGACGCCGAAGCTTGCGTCGAGCTTCCGGCTGACCACTTCCTGGGCAAGGTGTCTTGTCACGCCGCTGGCGATGACGAGGCCGATGGTCAGCTTGGGGTGCTTGGCCCGCAGGACGATGAGGGCATTGGCCACGTCGTCGGTGACGGCGCTGCGCACATGGCCCAGGATCAGCCGGCCCCCGAGTTTCGTCTTCTGGTTCCGCTCCTTGTACTCGTTCCACTGCTGCAGCAGCTGCCGTGCCACCGCTACCAGCTTTTCGCCCTCTTCGGTCAGGGTGACCGGCCGCCGGGACCGGTCGATCAGGAGGGCGCCGATCTCTTCTTCCAGGTCCTTCAAGTGTTGACTCACGGCAGCCTGCGAAAGATGAATGGCGGCGGATGCAGCGGTCAAGCTGCCCAGTTCCGCCACGTACATCAGGGACTTGAGCTTATCCAGGTTCATGGAGGCATCCTCCCCGGCTGTGCTTTTTGCACGGCCGGGCCGCTCGCAGAAGAAACGGCGCTCATACTATAAGGAAATCTTATAATTTCAATAGAAATATTCAGTTTGCTTTTGATAGGGAGGGTGATAAAAGTACCGCATCAACATCAACGCGGTTTTCGTGCGGCAGACTCGATGGACGTGCTGCGCGCCTTGCAGGCCCGGGCCTGCGCCCGGTCCGCCGTCGTCCCGTATCTGGTTTTCCGGCGAAGACAGAGAGTGCAACGAAGGAGGTCCCGCATGCCTGAGACGACCCTCGCCAGACCTCAAGATCTTGCTGAATTCCTTTCCGCCGTCTTTGAACGGCTGGACGTGCCGTCCCCCGACGCGAAGATCGTTTCCGATTGCATGGTTTTCGCGCACCTGCGCGGCTTCGACACCCACGGGCTTCCGTGCCTCGCGGGTTATGTGGAAAGCCTGGAGCAGGGACGAATTCAACCTCGGCCCCGCATCGCCGTCGAAAGGCCCATGCCCACGACGATCCGGGTGGATGCCGACAACGGCCTGGGCCACGTGGCGGCTCATCGGGCCATGACGCTCGCCATCGAAGCCGCGGAGCAATTCGGAGTCGGGACGGCGGCGGTGCGCCGCAGCAACCACTTCGGAGCAGCCTGCAATTATTCCATGCTGGCGCTGCCGAAAGATTGCATCGGCATCGTGACGTCCAATGGAGCGGCGGCGGCTGCGCCTTTCGGCGCCTTAGAGCCCTTTCTGGGAACCAATCCGCTTTCCGTCGCCGTGCCCGCCCTGAATGTTCCCGCGTTTGTGATCGACATGGCGACCAGCGAGGGCGCCCGCAAGAAGGTTCGCCAGGCGCTGTCGCAGGGGATGCCCCTTCCCGCCGGCTGGGCTCTGGATAAGGAAGGCAATCCCACAACGGACCCGAAGGCGGCGTTGGAGGGCGTGATGCTCCCCTTCGGCGGCATGAAGGGATCGGCCGTCACCCTGCTTCTGGATATTCTCTCCGGAGTGCTTTCCGGGGCGGAATTCGGCGGGCGGGTGTTGAGCGTTCTGACGAATTTGGAGAGGGAGTCCGGCAACGGCAACTTCATGCTCGTTCTGAAAGTCGCCGCATTTCTGCCGGTCGGAGAGTTCAAGGCGCGCATGGACGATGAACTTTCCCGCCTGCGCCGCTTGCGGCCCGTCAAGGGGGTCAAGGACGTCATCTATCCCGGATACAAGGAGCATTTCACGGAAATCGCGCGGCGCGAACAGGGGATTCCGTTGGCTGCCGCGACGGTGGAGGAGGCGCGGCTGATCGGGAAGAGACATGGGATCGTCTTTCCCGTCTGACGCCCCGAAGCGGATTGGCCCTGCCGGATCGTCCTGATCCGCCGGGTCTCTTCCAGAAGAGGAATTCGGCGGGCGTTGGACGCGGAAACGTCCCGTCCGGCCGCAGAGAAAGAAGGATATCCCGCCGACGCAGAACGGCGCCGGCGCTGAAAGACATGCAGAAATCGCAGAGAGCATCATTAAAAAGGAGGTAGGAAAATGAAAGGGAAGAGAATTTTCACGGTTCTTTTGTCGCTTCTTCTGATCGGTCTGTGGGGGTCCGCAGTGCTTGCGGCGGAAGCCTTTCCAACAAAACCTGTCACCATCGTGGTTCCCTTTGCTGCCGGCGGAGCGGTGGACGTGACGATCCGCATCATCGCCGAAGAGGCGGAGAAGGATCTCGGCCAGAAGATCCTTGTCGTCAACAAACCGGGCGCCGGCGCCGCCGAAGG
>CAZDLM010000071.1:0-14156 GCA_964506465.1 uncultured Syntrophaceae bacterium | reverse complement strand
TATGACCAAAGCAACAAAACCCGCGTCGTTTCGCGGGGCGTCCAAATACGTCCTCGATGACGAGCTGGCCAAGATCGTCAATGTCTCCATGGCCCTGGAGATGCCCCTCCTCCTCAAGGGGGAGCCGGGGACGGGGAAGACCATGCTGGCCCATGCCATCGCGGAAAGCATGAGCATGCCCCTCATCGTCCTCAACGTGAAATCGAGCATGAAACTCGTCGAGGCCCTCTATCAGTACGACACCCTGACCCGCCTCAACGACAGCCGCTTCGGCGATTCCAAACGGGATGTGAGCGACATCGAGGCCTACATCCGCATGGGAAAGATCGGCCAGGCCTTTACCGCCGACACCCGGACCGTCCTCCTCATCGACGAGATCGACAAGGCGGACACGGACTTTCAGGACGACATGCTCGACGTCCTCGACCAGATGCAGTTCGACATCATCGAGATCGACAAAACCGTCGCCGCCCGGCACCGCCCGGTGATCATCATCACCTCCAACGCCAAGAAAGACCTCTCCGACCCCTTCCTCGGACGCTGCAACTTCCATCACATCGCCTTTCCCGACCCCGACATGATGCGCCTGATCCTCGACGTCCACTTCCCCAAGCTCGAGGATGAGATCGTGGGGGCTTGCGTCAAATCCTTCTACCGCCTCCGGGAGCTCCGGGGAATAGAAAAGAAGCCGGCCACCCGCGAGCTGATCAACTGGCTTAGGGCCCTGAAGAGCGATCCCGATTTCCGGCCCCATCTCCTCCAGCAGGGGCGGATTCCTTATCTGGGCATCCTCTTCAAGAAGAGCGCCGATCTGTTCCAGGCGGTCCAGCAGTTGGGCCGGGGGCAGATTTAGGGCCGAAGGCATTATTCGGGACCGCCCTCTCCCCTTCTTTCCTTCCCCCTGGCCGGGGCAAGGGGTGGGCGTTGCGGTCAGCATAAGGTTGTTCATGGGGAAATCACCATAAATGTTCATTAATTTCTTCTATACCCTGCGCGACCGGGGCGTTCCCGTCACGCCGACGTCGTTCATCAGGCTCCATAAGGCCCTGAGCATGGGACTGATCCATTCCTTGGAGGACTTCTACACGGCGGCCCGGGCCATCCTGGTAAAAAGCGAGCGGTATTTCGACAGTTACGATCAGATCTTCTCCCATCATTTTCAAGGCGCGGAGCTTCACGACCCCACGGCGGTGGAACTCACGGAAATCGCCCGGGCCATGCTCGACGAATGGCTCAAGGACCCGGGAGAGATCGCCCGGGCCCTGGGGATCGACGAGGAAAAGCTTCAGGGGATGAGTCCCGAGGAGCTGATCAAATACTTTCTCGACCGCCTGAAGGAACAGACGGAGGCCCATCACGGGGGAAACCGCTGGATCGGGACCCGGGGGACGTCGCCGGTGGGACATTCGGGCTATCATCCCGGCGGAATGCGCGTCGGCGGGCGTTCCCGGAACAAGTCCGCCGTCAAGGTGGCCCTGGAGCGGCGCTATCGGGACTACTCCCAGGACGGCCCCCTGACGGAGCATCAGATGGCCGAAGCCCTGAAGCGCCTCCGCCGCATGACGCCCACGGGTCCCAAGGACATCGTCAACATCGACAAGACCATCGCCCAGACGATGCGCAACGCCGGGGAGATCGAGATCGTCTTCGACCGGCGCCTCACGGACCGCCTGAAGATCATCCTCATGATCGACAACGGCGGCTGGTCCATGGACCCCTATGTGGAGATCGTCCAGACCCTCTTTCATTACGCCCGCTCCCAGTTCAAGGACCTGAAGATCTACTTCTTCCACAACACGATCTACAGCCGCGTCTGGGCGGACCCCGAGCGGTATCACAAGCCCGAGCTTGTCGAGGAGTTCATCCGCAAGGACCCGGAAACACGCCTTATCTTCGTCGGCGACGCCAGCATGGCCCCCTATGAGCTCATCCACGGCAACGGGGCCATCTATGTCGATCAAAAGGCAACGGGGGCGAGCATCGAGCGACTGAAATTCCTCGCCCGAACGTTTCGCCACGCCGTCTGGCTCAACCCCGTCCCCCCGGAGGAATGGGAAACGACCTGGACCATCGGGGTGGTCAGGCAGGTATTCCCCATGTTCGAACTGACCCTGGACGGCCTGGAAAAGGCGGTCCTTCATCTCATGGCCCGGCATTGACGCCGCAATACATGATGTATTGCCATTTCATTTCTACTGGTTGTTGGCTAGTAGCTTTGAACCGGCAATGCTCGCAATCGGGAACAGAAAAATCGGAAGTCGCCCGTCATTGTCTCCATCTACAAAGCGTTACGCCAAGCATTCTATCAGTTTATTGAATTGCTCTTGAAAGTGCGCATGTCTGATACCCTTTTTTAGACGATTATATTTCATCCGATTCCTCGTTTCGCAATAGCAATATTAGTTTCAATGTGATAGGAAAAGAGCGTTATGTAACGCTAACGATTAAGAATCCCGAACCAGTAAACCCTGTGTGAGGATGCTATGGAATAATTACGGAACCTCATGTCTCCAAAAGAGAGCGGGGTTTTGTGTTTGTCGGGATTGGAATAGCTTTTCAAGCGATTTTTTAATTCATAACTCTCATACCTTCAAGGAGATGGGACTGAATGGACGTTTTTAGCCTTCGTAATCGTCTTGTCAGGAACTACGCATCTTATGTCCAAAGTTTCATTCACCTTCGAGATCCAATCATCAGCAAGAAAGTTTTTGACAGCCTGACCGCAGGCCTCCTCTGGCCCGATCCACTGATACAGCTCAACCCGGCCTTTGAACCTGGCGAACAGATCAAGGAACTCGTCGCAAAAGGGGTTCTCCACCCTGAATGCAGGAAAATCTTTCGCATCAAACCTGACAAGGCCGCTGAGGGCGCACCCCTTCGCCTGCACCGTCACCAGGTGGACGCTATTGAAGCAGCCAAATCTGGCGCGAACTATGTCCTGACAACGGGAACAGGCTCGGGAAAGAGCCTCGCTTATATTATTCCCATCGTCGATCGCGTCCTTCGTAACGGCAGGGGTCAAGGCATCCAGGCCATTGTCGTCTATCCCATGAACGCCCTGTGCAACAGCCAGTATGGAGAGCTTGAAAAGTTCCTCTGCCATGGCTATCCCGCCGGCAAGGAACCGGTGCGCTTCGCTAAATACACAGGACAAGAGAGCGATGAACAGAAACAGGCGATTATTGCCGATCCACCGGACATCATCCTGACCAATTATGTGATGCTCGAACTAATCCTGACCCGTCCGGAGGAAAACAAGTCTCTGGTGCGCGCCGCTCAAGACCTGAAGTATCTTGTCCTGGATGAACTCCATACCTATCGCGGCCGACAGGGAGCCGATGTGGCCCTTCTCGTGCGTCGCGTTCGCAATGCCTGCAAGTCGGAGCACCTGCAGTGTGTAGGAACATCGGCCACCATGGCCGGTCCCGGTTCTTATGACGAGCAGAGAAAAGAAGTGGCACGCGTTGCCACGAAGCTTTTCGGCGCCGAGGTCAGATATGAGGAGGTTATCGGCGAAACGTTGAAGCGCTCTACGCCGGAAAGCGTTTTGACCGATCCGGTTTTTCTGGAACAACTCCGAGAGCGGGTTATGGACGCCGATCGCCGTCCTCCGGCAAATTTTCAAGATTTTATCGCTGACCCGCTGTCCGTTTGGATCGAAAACACCTTCGGCATCACAACTGAATTGGAATCCGGCCGGCTGATCCGATCAAAACCACGGGCCATCAGCGGCGATGCGGGCGCAGCCGGCGAGTTAAGCGAATTGATCGATGTGCCGGAGAAGCGTTGCGAAGAAGCCGTCCAGGAAGCCCTTCTCGCCGGCTATCACTGTACGAACCCCGCTACAGGTTTCCCCTGCTTTGCCTTCCGTCTCCATCAGTTCATCAGCCGCGGCGGAAATGTTTATGCCTCCCTCGATGAATCAGCTTTGCGCTATGTCACCGTCCACGGCCAGCAATTCGTTCCCGGAGACCGTTCGCGCGTGCTGTTGCCCCTGGTTTTCTGTAGGGAATGCGGGCAGGAGTATTACTGCATCCGAAGTTCAGACCAAGGCGAATCGGGCCGGCGTTTTTTTACGGGCCGGGAACTGCCGGAGCAACTCCACGACGAGGAAAGCGAAGCGGGTTTTCTCTATCGAAATGAACTCAATCCGTGGAGCGCTGATGTCAATGAGATCATTGAAAGGTTGCCCGTAGATTGGCTCGAAGAAACCGGCGCGGGACTCCGAATCAGAAAAGATCGACGTCCCTATCTTCCCCAGGTCATCGTCATTGATACGGAAGGCCGGGAATCGGAAGCGGGACAAACCTACCATTACCTTAAAGCCCCTTTCCGCTTTTGCCTGAACTGCGGCGTTTCCTATGATATGCGGCAAAGGTCGGACATCGGCAAGCTGGCATCTCTGGGAACAGAAGGCCGGAGCAGCGCGACAACCATCCTGAGTCTTTCGGCGATCAGACACCTCAAGAAGGAGGAGACCCTCGACCTTAAGGCAAGAAAACTGCTGAGTTTCACCGACAATCGCCAGGACGCTTCCCTACAGTCGGGCCATTTCAATGACTTCATCGAAATCGGGCTTATCCGTTCCGCCCTTTACCGGGCTGTGGCCGAAGCAGGAACGGCAGGGATCAGCCATGATGAGCTGACTCAGAAGGTTTTCACCGCCCTGGATTTGCCGAAGGCATATTATGCCAATGACCCGGAGGTCAAATTTCTTGCCGAAGAAGAAACGAAAAAAGCCCTGCGCAATGTGCTGGGATACCGCCTTTACCACGATCTGCGCCGCGGATGGCGGGTCATGTCTCCCAACCTCGAGCAGTGCGGCCTCCTGGAAATCCGCTATGCCTCTCTGGAAGATATCGCCAAGGCAGCGGAGGAGTGGCAGGGCTGCCACCCCGCTCTCGTCGGGGCCACCCCGGAAACGCGCTTCATGGCGGCAAAAGTCCTCCTGGATTTTATGCGACGCTCCCTTGCCATCAAGGTGGATTATCTGGATTTCAATTTCCAGGAACGGATTCAGCAGCAGAGCAACCAGCGCCTGAAATCGCCCTGGGCCATCGATGAGAAAGAAAGCATGGTCAGCGCCGGCATTATCTTTCCGCGGGGCCGGTTAACGGACGACTTCGGCGGGCACATTTTTCTTTCCCCACGGAGCGGCTACGGCCAGTACCTGCGGCGGCGCGAGACGTTCCCCGAGTTCACAGCCAAGTTGAGCATGGAGGATACGGCCGTCATCCTGAGACAACTCTTTCAGATCCTCCGGGTGGCAGGACTCGTCGAAGAGGTGGCACCGCCTGAACACGGCGACGCCCCCGGTTATCAGCTCCCCGGCGCCGCCCTGCGCTGGTTCGCGGGCGATGGCTCAAAGCCGTTTCATGATCTGATCCGCATGCCCACCCCCTCCGAGGCGGGTGGACGCACCAACCGTTTCTTTGTGGAATTCTATCGGGACATTGCCTATGAAGGCAAAGGCCTCGAGGCTCGGGAGCATACCGCGCAAGTAGAAAGCGATGTCCGTCAGGAAAGGGAAAAAGCCTTCCGGGAAGGAAGTCTGCCCATTCTCTACTGTTCTCCGACGATGGAACTGGGTGTGGACATCGCCACCCTCAACGCCGTCAACATGCGCAATGTACCGCCCACGCCGGCCAATTACGCCCAACGGAGCGGCCGGGCCGGACGGAGCGGCCAGCCTGCCCTGGTCTTCACCTATTGCACCACCGGCAGTCCCCACGATCAGTATTTCTTTAAAAGGCCGGAGCTGATGGTATCCGGCGCCGTCATCCCGCCCCGCCTGGAACTGGCAAACGAAGACCTCATCCGGGCGCATATCCAGGCTGTCTGGCTTGCGGAGACCGGCCAGTCACTCGGCAAGTCGCTAAAGGACGTCCTTGATCTTGTAGGTGAAAATCCGAGCCTTGCCCTGCAATCCCACGTTGGCGCTTCCCTCAATGACGAGCGGGCCAAGGCAAGAGCGCATGTACGGGCCGAGGATATCCTGAAAACGATCAGCGCGGACCTGAAAGATGCGGATTGGCATAGTGAAGGCTGGCTGAACGAGGTATTCAAACAACTGCTGCTGAAGTTTGAAGAAGCTTGCGAACGTTGGCGGGGACTTTACCGCGCCGCGCTGAGACAAAGGGATGTCCAGAACCGGATCATCGACCGCAAATCGATCAGAGATGATCTTTTAAAATTTCTTCGGTCAAAGATTTCCGCTTCTCCCGTGAGCATTCCCCGCGCTGAACATTTGCAGCGGTTGCTCAATCAGGCCGGCTCGGAGTTGGAGCGGAACTGGCTGCGTTTTTTTGACTTGCATCAGTTGAATCTCCCGGCCAGAGCCCAGGTCCTCATGCAAAAGTTTGAAACCCGGCCCGATTTCATATACGATGAGCAAAAGACCGTGATCTATGTGGACGGTCCGGTTCACGACTACCCGGAGCGGGCGCAAAGGGATGCCCGGCGGCGGGACAACCTGGAGGACTTCGGCTACACGGTGATCGTCTTCCGGCATCAGGATGACTGGCGGCAAATCATCGGCCGGTTTCCCGGGGTCTTCGGCAATCTGAAAGAGGTGTGAAAAGGCGATGAAGCAGATCGAATTACGCAAAGCTGTTGAGGAAGGATCGCTTGAATGGTCCTTACACGCACTGAAGACCATGTTTGAACGAGATATTTCCCGGGAGGCAGTCAAATGGATCATCCGCACGGGAGAAGTCATAGAATCATATCCGGAAGATAAACCATTCCCCAGCGCTTTGCTACTGGGGTTCTGGAAGGAAATGCCACTTCATGCCGTGGTCGCCTATGACGCAAGGAACGAGTGTTTATTTGTGATTACCGCTTATGTGCCGGATGAAAAGCATTTTGAATCGGGCTGGAAAATGAGGAGGGTAAAATGATCAACAGAGACAAAGCCCTGTGTCCTCTGTGCGGAGGCAACAAGACGGAAGGCAATACAACCTTCACGGTGGACTACAAAGAGACGGTTATTGTCATCAGGGATGTGCCGGCAACGATTTGCTCCTTGTGCGGTCATGAATGGATTGCCGATGACGTCGCCGCCGGGCTGGAAGCCATTGTAAACGAAGCAAAAATAAAGAAACCCTTTGTGGAGATTACGGGATACCGCAAGGTAGCCTGACCTTGTCCATCACTACAATGAATGGTTTTTCATGATGTTTGCAATCGGTTCCCTGGTCCGCACCCGCGGCAGAGAATGGGTCGTCCTTCCCGAATCCGGGGATGATTTTCTGATCCTGCGGCCTCTGGGAGGAACGGAGGACGAGATCACCGGCATCAGCGCCTCCCTTGAGAAAGTGGAACCGGCCCGTTTCGATTTGTCCGATCCCAATCAGATCGGCGATTACCGTTCCTGCCGACTGCTGCGTGACGCCATCCGCCTGGGTTTCCGTTCCAGCGCCGGCCCCTTCCGTTCCTTCGCCAAAATCGGGGTGGAGCCAAGGCCCTATCAGTTGGCGCCCCTGCTGATGGCGCTGAAACTGGACCCGGTGCGCCTCCTTATCGCCGACGACGTCGGCATCGGCAAAACCATCGAGGCGGGACTGATTGCCCGGGAACTCCTCGACCGGGGCGAGGCGACGCGTCTGGCCGTCCTGTGCCCGCCCCATCTGGCCGAGCAATGGCAGGCGGAGCTGGAGGCCAAGTTTCACATCCCCGCAGAGCTTGTCCTGCCGGGCACCGCAGGCCGCCTGGAGCGCCATCTGCGCATCGGCGAGTCCCTCTTCGACCATTACCCTTACGTCGTCGTCTCCATGGACTACATCAAGGCCGACCGCCGCCGCGACGAGTTCGTCCGGACCTGTCCGGAGCTGGTCATTGTCGATGAGGCCCACGGCTGCGCCTACGCCGATGTCCAGCGCGGCGGGAGACACCAGCGAAACTCCGGTTGCCCTGCGGGCTCCCTCCGCTTCACATGCCCTTCCCGGATGGGAGGAGGAAGGCCATGACTTTACTCCGGAAGAAAGCGAGGCGCTCATCGATGCGATTGATCGATTGAAAGCCTTCGATCCGGCATGCGGTTCCGGGGCCTTCCCGATGGGTCTGCTTCAAAAGCTGGTTCATGTCCTGAAGAAGCTCGACCCGGAAAACAAGGGTTGGAGACGGCGCTAGGAAACGGCGCTGGATTCCTTCGACAGTTCCACGGCGCGCGAAGAGGCCCGCCTGGCGATTGACCGGGCCTTCGCACGCGACAATGACGATTACGGCCGCAAGCTCTATCTCATCGAAAATTGCCTGTACGGAGTTGATATTCAACCCATCGCCTGCCAGATCGCCAAACTGCGGTTCTTCATATCCCTTATCGTGGATCAGACCATCTATCCGGAAGAGGCCAACTTCGGCATTTTGCCCCTGCCGAAACTGGAGACGAAGATTGTGGCCGCAAACACCTTGCTGGGACTCAAACGCGTCCAGCACCTCCTCGGGTCCGATGAAGTCCGCCGGCTGGAAGCCCAACTGAAACGGGTCCGTCACGATTATTTCACGGCCAGGAGGTACAGGGACAAGAAGGCGCTACGCGCCGCCGACCGGGAACTCTGCGCAAAGTTGGCCAAGGCGCTTGCGGAATCGCTGGAATGCACCTCTTCCGATTCCCAGCGGCTTGCGCAGTGGAATCCTTACGATACCAACACCACGGCCTCTTTCTTCGATCCCGGCTGGATGTTCGGCCTTTCGGTTCCGGAAGGAAAAGAAGACGGCATATTCGATGTCATTATCGGCAACCCGCCCTATGTACGGCAGGAGGAACTGAAAAATGTGGTCGTTACCGGGGCGACGGCAAACCGCAGCCGCTCAAGGAGGCGCTTAAGGGCCAGTACGATGCTTACACCGGCACGGCCGATCTCTATGTCTATTTCTTCGAGCGTTCCCTGCAACTGCTCCGCGATCGCTACGACCAAGGCAAATACTTCTGGGAACTACGGTCGTGCAGTTACTGGACGGAGTTTGAACAGCCAAAGATAGTCTTCCCAGATATAGCAATCTCTTCCGAATTCTCATGGGATAGCGAAAATTATTGTCTGGCGAATACCGCATACCTGCTATTAGGGGAGAAGTGGGTTCTAAGCATCCTAAATTCGAACGCTGTTCTCTGGTTCTATAATCAGATCAGCAACGCAATCAGAGGCGGCTATCTCCGATTCATTCGACAATATGTTGAATAAATCCCCATCCCTCCCGCCACTTCCGACCAGCAGCGCTGGTGCGAACGTTTGACGGAAGCGTTGATCTGGCTAAATGGCCCTGAAGTGAGAAAGGCGAATGGCGAATCACCAGGCCTGATGACCGCTTATTTTGAGCAGTGGCTGAACGGGCTGTTGTATGAGCTGTTCTTTCCCGGCGAACTCCACGCCCGTAAGCTGAAGCTCTTTGACGAGACGGCGAAGCTCTGCCCGCCGGATCTGGGGAAGGTTCCCGATTCGCGAGAACCCGAAGCGCTTCAGGAGGTGTTCACCAAGGCGTATGACGCCAACGCCGCCCTGTGTGGCATGTTGTTCGATCTCCGTTCTCTCGACATAGTGCGGGTGATCGAGGGTGAAGATAAGAGTTGATTAAAATGATCATTTACATTATCATATAAATTATCATGGAAAAACTGTTTACCCCGGCATTTCGGAGTTTTGTCAAAAAGCAGTCCTTGCCTACGCAACTGGCAGTCCAGGATGAGGTGGACAGCATTGGCAACAATCCCGGTATAGGGGAAGAAAAAAAAGGGGATCTGGCCGGCTTTCGGGTGCAAAAATTCAGGTTCATGAAACAGGAGTATCTGATCGCTTATGAAATTGTGAAGGCGGATCTTGTTTTTGTCATGATCGGAACGCATGAAAACTTTTATCGTGATCTGAAGAAATATATAAAGGAGTTTCATCCATGAACAGGGCAGAAAAGATTTATAAAGATATCATCACCCTGCCGATTGCCGAACGGGAAAAGCTTTTCTCCCTCATTGCCCGCAAAGGATTCGACAAGGATTATTACGCCTATGACGAGGTTTTTGACGATATCCCTTCGACCTTTACCATCAAGGAGACGTCGGAGTACATGGGTGTTGCAGAAATAACCATACGAAGATGGGCAAAAGAGGGGAAATTGCCTTTTCAAAAGGTTGGCAAGAATTATGTCTTTCTTGTTGATGATTTACGGAAGATGAAACAAAGGCGTAAAGCCTGAAATAAACCTTGACAGGAAATGTACGATAAGAGATACTCATGAACGTACAGATATAGGAGGATTTATGCCGAAAAGCCTGTCCATCATTGAAGCAAGAAAAAAACTGACGAATATCCCGGAACTTTTCGAACAGGAGGCGGACCTGGACGTCGTCGCCGTCACGAGGCGGGGCCGGCCGGTCATGGCCATTATGCCGTGGGAGCTTTATGAAGCCATTGAAGAAACCCTGGAAATTCTGGGGGACGAGGCCCTGATGACGCAACTCCGGGAAAGTATCGGAGAATTGAAAGCAGGACATCTTATCCCCTGGGAAGAAGCTGGGGCCGGGGCGGTGCGGTAATGTGGCCTGTTTTCATCACGCCGACGGCGCAGCGGATGCTTCAGGCCATTTCGGACGAGCGGATCAGGGGAAAGATCGGGGATATCATTGACCGTCTCCGTCAGGAACCGGAAAAGCAGGGAAAAGCGCTGTTGGGCGAGCTTGCGGGATACCGGAGCGTGCGGGCCGTCGGTCAGCGGTATCGCATTCTTTACAAGGTTGAAAAAGCGAGGGTGATCGTCATCGTCGTCGCTGTCGGCCTTCGTAAGGAAGGAGCAAAACAGGATATCTACACCTTGGCCAGGAAACTTCTCCGCCTGCGCCTGACGGAGTGAGTGAGGTATAATTCATGCCCGCCCATGACATCATCGACAACCGCCAGGAAAAACTGGTGGATCACATCAACCGGATTCTTGACTCCAGCGACGCGGCACGCTTTGCCGTGGGCTACTTTTTTCTTTCCGGCCTGACGGCAATTTCGGAAAATATCTCCCATATCAAGGAATTGCGTCTGCTCATCGGCAATACGACCAACCGGGAAACCCTGGAACAGTTGGCCGAAGGTTATCACCGCCTGGAGATGGTGGCCAATGCCGCCGAGGCGGCGCGGTATCCGAAACGGAGCGACATCAAACAAATGTCGATGGAAACGACGTACAGTATCCGGACGGGCATGGAACTGATGGATCAGACGGATGAAGGGGAATCACTGGTCAAATCCCTGGTGCGGATGATCGAAGAAAAACGCCTCAAGGTTCGGGTTTACACGCGGGGCCGTCTCCATGCGAAGGCCTATATTTTCGATTACGGCACCGTTTACGACCGCAACGGCAAATCTGTGGAGCGTCATGAAAAAGGGATTGCCGTGGTTGGATCTTCCAATCTGACCATCTCCGGTGTTACGCACAACACGGAACTCAATGTCATCGTTCAGGGTAATGACAACCATGACGAGCTTGTCCGGTGGTTTGAAGACCTTTGGAAGGAATCTCTGGATTTCGACGAGAATCTGATGGAGGAAATGAAGACATCATGGGCTGTCGTCCCGGTGCGTCCCTATGACATCTACATGAAGACCCTCCACGCCCTGGTGAAGGACCGCATTGAAGGCGGCGAAGATCAGGATATCCTCTGGGATGACGAGATCACGCGCCGGTTGGCGGATTTCCAGCGGGTTGCCGTCAAACAGGCCGTGCAGATCATCCGGGACTATGGCGGGGCCTTTGTCTCGGACGTGGTGGGTCTCGGGAAGTCCTATATCGGCGCCGCCATCGTCAAGCACTTTGAACGGGTGGAGCACGCCCGGCCCCTGATCATCTGTCCGGCAACACTGGTCGAGATGTGGGAACGCTATAACGAGGTCTATCGGCTCAATGCCCGGGTTCTTTCCATCGGGTATCTCCGGGAAAGGGACGCCCGGCCGGCGCAGTTTCTCAAAGAGGAGGTAATCTACCGGGATCGGAACTTCCTGTTGGTCGATGAAAGTCATACAAAAACTTCATAACCGCATTCAGGAGATCCATGATACGATCGGGGAAGATTCGGCTATCCTCGACCGGTCCGAGCAACTGAACGAAGAGGCGATGTACGCCATTTATGAAAAAAAAGGCAGCCAGCTTTCGCTGTTTGAAGAAGAGGAGGAATTTCTCGATCTCAACGAGGCGGAAGAAATCATGCGGCAATTACGCCGTGACGATCCTGCGGAATATGACCGGATCGCCGGCCTGCGGGACGGCATCCGTACGGTAAAACCTTCGGCAATGAAGGGCATCTATGTCTTTTGCCAGGCGGGCAGGTACCAACAGCTATTCCTTTTAAACGAAAAGCGGGAGATTATCTCCAGAGATATGCCGCGCATTCTCGGTGTGATCAAATGTGATCCTGAGCTGAAAACGCTCGACATTCCGTCCGGTTATAACGCCGATGTGATGCGTATCAAACGACAATTTGCAGAAACGGTCAAACAAAGGCAGGCGGAATTGGAACACACACTATCGTTGTCACAGGGGCAGCGGTATCTCCTCCGTGAGCTGAGAGTATTGTTTGGCCTTAGTAATGACGATGAAATCAAGATCCAAATTAACATTCTTGAAAAAGCCTTTCGCGGTCCGATGACAACGGCGATCAACCGTGAACTAAACCGCATCCGCCGCAATGGGATGACAGGTGAACATCTTATGCGGGCATTGACGGAGCTTTATCATCAGCACAGCATGCGGGATTGGTCGGAGCGGCGACACCGGAGATCTGAAGACCAAATCATACCAAAGATCGTCTGTAGCGAGGGTTTGGCATAGGATTACCTGCTATTAATCTTTCAGGGAAAGCCTAAAAAACTGCGCATTATGGAAGGAAAGCTCCTACAAAAGCCCAGTTACCCAAATTGACAACTTCAATAAATGTGGGGTGGCAGAAGACCGAAAATTTTCCTGACAATTATTTGCGTCTTTCTTCCAGCATTCAATGACTTGACCGGATAATACAATTTGCTATGATAAGGGAAATCAACAGAACCCATAGAGCGCGATGTTAGTTACAGAGTGAACATATCAATCATAATTCGCCTCATCGAAGAAGGCAAACTTTGATAGTCTATACATCATGAATCGAAGATGGCAGCATTTATTCAGCATAGGATAAGCAGGAAAAAGCGGTTGCCGATGATTTTCCCCGGCAGCGAACAATGATCGCCGGCATAATGATTCGCCTGAAAGTGTTGCTCTCGCCCCTGTTCACCCCGACGCGGATATTTATCCTCGGCTTTGCCGGTTTGATCCTCCTGGGCACGCTGCTCCTGTGGCTCCCCATCTCCGCCGCCAAGGGGCAGATTGCCTTTATCGACGCCCTGTTCAATGCGACGTCGGCGGTCTGTGTCACCGGTCTGGGCACCATCGATATCGGCAAGGATCTCTCGTTTTCGGGGCAGGTCATCATGCTGGTCCTCTTCCAGATCGGCGGGCTGGGCATCATAACCTTTTCCGTGGTCTTCTTCGGGATGATGGGCCGGGGGATATCCTTCAAGGAGCGGGAAATCGTCCAATCCACCTTCCTCCATACGCCCCGGCGTGATTTTCTGCCCGTCATGAAGTGGGTAATCCTTTCGACTTTCATAATCGAAGGGCTGGGGACGCTCCTGCTTTTCCTTCGCTTTTCCTTCGATTTTCCGCCGGAACACGCTCTCTACCAGGCTGTTTATCATGCCGTTTCCGCCTTCAACAATTGCGGTTATTCCCTGTTTTCCAATAGTCTCATGAATTACCGGGATGACTGGATGATCAATCTGACAATCATGGGCCTCATCATCCTGGGGGGCATCGGCTTTATCGTCCAGTACGAAGTCGCCGCTCTTATCCGGGGCCGGATCAA
Organism: uncultured Syntrophaceae bacterium; assembly: GCA_964506465.1. GTDB lineage: Bacteria > Desulfobacterota > Syntrophia > Syntrophales > UBA6109 > UBA6109. The sequence goes on along the minus strand of CAZDLM010000071.1, from coordinate 283 downwards.
GAAAATCTCCATCCACTCCCGGATTGTCCTCATCATGACGGGGATCCTGATTGTCGGCGGCGCTGCCTGCTTCTATTTATTGGAGATGAACGCCCTCCTCAGGGACGCCTCATTCCAGACATCTCTCCTCGCCTCCACCTTCCAGTCCGTCACCGCCCGGACCAGCGGCTTCAATACCGTCGATATCGGCCGCCTCACCAACGCCACCATCCTTGTCCTGATTATCCTCATGTTCATCGGGGCGTCTCCCGGTTCGACGGGCGGCGGCATCAAGACAACCAGC
>CAZDLM010000070.1:0-14268 GCA_964506465.1 uncultured Syntrophaceae bacterium | reverse complement strand
CAGACGCAGAGAAGGGCGAAGGCCGCCGCAGCCGCTAGAATTCCCGCCTTTCCGCAGAGAAAGTCCTTCCTTTGCATGGAGCACCCCTTTTCAAGTCGTCAGCAGGAAGACGGCGGCGATGCCGGGCAGAATCCCCGCGGCCTGGCGGAGTGAAATCGTTTCCCCGAGCAATGCGTAGGACAGGACCACGGTAACCAGGATGTACAATGTCGTCAGCGGAATGACGATGCTTGCCGGCGCATACTTCAGCACTCCGTAGAAAATGATGGAAGTGATGCCGCCGATCACGCCGCAGAGGACGGCGATGGAGACCCCGAAGCGGGACGAAAAGTTCAGCCGGGGCAGGGAGAAGAGAACGACCGCGAGCCAGGCTGCCGTCGTCGAAACGAATGTGACGGTGAGCGCGTTCAGACGGACGGAGGCGACCTTCACCATGACGCCCCAGACGCCCAGCAGGACCAGATAAACGATCATCCAGATCCGCCAGTTCTGAAAAAACTCCACGGTCCCGCTCCAATAGAAAATCCGTCTCCGCCCCCCGACTGCGGCGGAGACGGAAATATAGCACGTTTCCCGGTTGCAGTCCCCGTCCTTTTTCCCCGGCGGGGCGGGGGCTGCGTCAGTTCTTGCGGAGAAGCCGCAGAGAACAGATCAGGGTGACAACGAGGACGGCGCCGGCGGCGGCCTGGAACGCGCCGGCAAAGCCCATGCGGTCGATCAGGTATCCCATCGCGGGCGTCAGAACGCCTCCTCCCTCCATGCCGGCGAAGTAGTAGATGCCGAGCATCGTGGAGCGTCTTTCGACGGGGGCCTCGCCGACGATGAAGGCCTCCGATACGGGCATGCGGACGTAGATGATGACGCCGATGAGGAAAAGGAGGAGTCCCGTTCCCGGCCCGTAGGGCAGGACGTTCAGGAGAAAGATGACCGGCACGGTCAGCAGGCAGACCGAAATCAGCACGGGGATGCTGCCGAAGCGGTCGCACAGGTATCCTCCGAAGGGGCTTATCCACAGACCGGCGGAGTAGATGAGCACGAGATAATAGACAGCCGCTTCCCGGCTGACGCTGAACTGGTCGACCAGCATCAGCGGAATAAAGGGGATGATGGAGATCAGGACCGCCTGAGTGAAGGTGCTCAGCAGAACAAACGTCCACACCCGTGCCGCCCGGCCGCCGGTGAAAAGCGATGCGGAATTGCCGGTCGACTCGGCCCGGCGGGATGCCACGGCCCTTTCCTCCAGCCTCGTGAGGACGCGATGAAACAGCAGGCCGAAAATGACCGTTGGAATGGCGCAAATGATGTACGCGCTTCGCCAGCCCCAGAGACCGGCCAGGGCGACGGCGATGAAAGGTCCGACGACGTGGCTCAGGCCGCCGCCGATATTGTGGATGCCGAGCGACCGGCCGCGGATCTCGGGTTCGACCGCCGCCGAGATCAGCGGCGGCGTCGCCGGGTGGTAGCCTCCGCCGAGAATCCCCATCAGTGCCAGGAAGATGGCCATAGTCCAGTAATTCGAGGTCAGGCTGACCACCAAGCCGGCCAGGGCGACGCCCGAGATGGCGACGGTGATCAGCAGGCTCGGCCGGAGGCGGTCGGCGAGCCACCCCGCGGGAAGCTGGGCGAAGCCGTAGGCAACGGTGAACGCGGACACGAGCATGCCGGAGGCCGTATAATCGAGTTGAAAGTCGGCTCGGATATAGGGCAGCAAAGGCGTCGTGAGAAAAGACACCAGGTGATGGCCGAAGTGCGCCAGCGCAAACAGCACGATCGAGCCCGAAAGTATTGAGCGGAGTCCCTGCATATCGATAAGAAATTTCCTTTCGCGATAATTGACAGGTAGCGCCTTCCATAAGCAAACGGTGCGCAAATGTCAATGGGAAGCTGACGAATAGGACCCGGCGGGACTTCCCGCATGCTGCGAGGGCTTTGCGCTTGACCCTTCCTCCCGTTTCGCGATAAGGTATTTTTTGCCCCGAGCCGTTCTTCCGGCGCGAAGCGGACGGGGACGGGCGGAATGCGCACGTCGCCGCTTGGCGATTTCGGCGCCGAATGAGGGTCGGACAACAGGAGCTTGGATGAAACTCAAAGGCGTCATCACCATTATCCGCGTCAATTTTCTGATCCTGGCGCTGATCCTGGGGATTCTCGGGGCCGCCGTCGCCTGGTACGAATCGCGGCGGACCGGATCTCCCTTTCACTGGGGCTACGCGCTCCTGGCGATTTTCGGCCTCCTCGTCGCCCATGCGGCGGTGAATATCTTCAACGACTATTTCGACGTCAGGAGCGGGCTCGATTTCAAGACCCGCCGCACGCCCTTCAGTGGAGGCAGCGGCGCCATTCCCGGCGGGCTTCTGACGGCGCGGGAGGCGCTGATCCTGGGCATCGTGTGTTTCCTCTTCATTATCCCGATCGGCGTTTTTTTCACGATGGTAAAAGGATGGATGCTCGTGCCGCTGCTCGTACTGGCGACCCTGCTCATCGTCCTGTATACCCCCGTCATTTTAAAAATGGGCTACCCCGAGTGGTCTCCCGGCCTGGGATTGGGCATCCTGCCCGTGATGGGCGCCTATTTCGTCCACACGGGCCAGTACACCGGCTCCGCCTTCATTGCCTCGATGCCCTCCTTTTTCCTGGTGCACAACCTTCTTCTCCTCAACGAATTCCCGGATGCCGAAGCGGACGTCACCGTGAAACGGCGCACGCTCCCGATCGTTCTGGGCAAGAAGAGGGCCGCACTGGTTTTTTCTCTCTTCACCCTTCTCACCTACGTCTGGATTGCGTGGGCGGCGGCCGCCGGGCGCATGCCCGTCTTTGCCCTGCTGGCCTTCCTGACGCTGCCGATCGCGTTTCAGGCGATCCGCGGGGCATACCGCTATGACGACATGGAGGTCTTCATGCCGGCGATGATGAAGAACGTCCTGCTCGTCCTCTCGACCCAGGCGCTGCTGGCGGTTGGCTATATCCTCGGCGGGATCTTTCCGGGGCAGCGGTGATATGGGCGACCGGGGCATCGTCAGAAAACCGCTGCATGGAATCTTCACCTCCGTGACGCCGCAATACGACCTCATCAACCACGTCATGACGCTGGGGCTGGATTTCGGCTGGCGGAGGAAGGCCGTGCGGGCGTGCCTGGAGGGTGCGCCGGGGACCGTCCTGGACCTCTGCTGCGGAACAGGCGACCTGGGGTTCGGTATCGCCGCCGCGGCGGATTTTCCCACCCGGATCATCGGCGTGGATTACAGCGCCCCGATGCTGGAGGCCGCGTGCAGAAAGGCGAAACGCATGTCGCGGCCGGCAGGTCCGCTCTTCGTCCTCGGCGACGTGTCCGGCCTTCCCTTCGCTCCGGGCTGCTTCGATTGCATCGGCATCTCCTTCGCCTTCCGGAACCTGACCTATAAGAACCCGCTGTCCGAGAAGTTTCTCGCGGAGATCCTGCGCGTTCTCAAGCCGGGGGGACGATTCGTGATCGTGGAGACCAGCCAGCCCTCGAACCCGCTGATCCGCGTTTTCCATCGCGCTTTTCTGAGGGGTTTCGTGATTCCCGTCGGAGCGCTGCTCTCCGATTGCCCGCAGGCCTACCGGTATCTGGCTGATTCCGCCGCCCGATACTACGGCGCGGAGGAGATGGTGCGGTTTCTCCAGGCGGCCGGTTTCCGGCGGGCCGAGGCAAAGCGGATGTTTTTCGGGGCGGCGGCGGTCTATGCAGCCTGGAAGTAGGCAACACGGGGAATGGGAAGAGATACGGATCATGGCAGAGCAGATCTTCGACGATTGGCCGGATCGTTACGATCGATGGTTTGAAACGCCGATCGGCAAACTCGTGCGGGCCTGCGAGGGGGAGCTGATCCTGGAGATGCTGGCGCCTCGGCGGGGAGAACGGATCCTGGACGTGGGATGCGGGACCGGCATCTTCACCATGGAGTTTCTCGCGGAAGGCGCATCCGTCGTCGGCCTCGATATCTCCCTGCCCATGCTTCAGCGGGCGCAGGGCCGCGCCGGCGCACTTCCCTTCCTCGCCGTGGCGGGCGATATGGCGCGCCTGCCTTTTGTCGGAGACTCCTTCGACCGCGTGGCCTCCATCACGGCGATCGAATTCTTCCGGCATGGCGCCGCCGCCGTTGCCGAGCTCTTCCGCGTGGCGCGGCCGGGGGCGGTGGTCGTCGTGGCGTCTCTGAACCGTCTCAGCCCCTGGGCCGTGCGGCGAAAGGCTCAGGCGGCAAGAGGCGAAAAGCCGATCTTCCGGGACGCCGTTTTTCGTTCACCCGCGGAGCTTCTGGCCTGTGCGCCGGTCGCGGGCGAGGCGCGGACGGCCATCCACTTCCTCAAGGACGAAGATCCGGAGCGGGCCGCGGCCGTCGAAGCCGAGGGACGCGCGGATCGCAGTGAAACGGGGGCGTTCGTCGTCGCCCGCTGGGTGAAACCGTGAAGACCGATCAACGCGCTTGCTTGCCCTCGACTCTGGCCGGTTCCGGCAGAGGGCGTGCGGGATAGAAAAGAGAAGGTGTACTTTTGCGCAAACCGTTTTACGGCTGGATCATCGTCGTCGTCGCCTTCCTGATGAGCTTTACGGAATCCGGCGTCTTTCAGAATATCCTGGCCATATTCATGAAACCGATGGTGGGTGAATTCGGATGGTCCCGGGCTTCCGTGACCGGGGCGATCGCCTTCGGCTCAGTCAGCGGCGGCCTGCTGTCGCTGGCTGTCGGCCCGGTGTTGGATCGATACGGCCCCAGGATGGTCGGCTTCTGGGGGACCCTGTTTCTGAGCCTCGGACTCGTGGCCATGACGTTCGTCGGGTCCATCTGGCAGCTCTACCTGTTTTTCGGGGTGGGGCGGATGATCGCCGTGGGGGTGCTGGGGCTCGCCGTATCGGTTTCGGTGTCCAACTGGTTTGTCCGCCAGCGGGGCAGGGCCATGGGGATCGCGCGCATCGGCGACCGCCTCGGCGGGGCTCTCTTGCCGTTGATGGTTCAGTTCTTCATCCTCGCGATCGGGTGGCGGATGGCCTGGAGCGGCCTCGGCATCGTCGTATTCCTGATGTCCGGGATCCCCACGCTGCTTTTCATGCGTCGCAGACCGGAAGACATGGGACTCCTGCCGGATGGTGCGTCACCGGCTTCGGAAGAGCGCCGGCCGGTCGATGCGGGCGGTTCGAGCGAATCCTGCGGAGTGGATGCGGAGCCGGTCTGGACCCGGGCGCAGGCGGCGCGCACAAAGACCTTCTGGACGCTTACGTTGATCTGCAGCCTGATCCCCTTTGCGCAGGCCGGCGTCAACTTTCACATCTATCCGTTCCTCACCGATCAGGGGTTCCCGGAAACGACGGCGGTCCTCGTGCTTACGGCGATTGCCGTTTTCGGCATGGTGGGATCAGCGCTGTGGGGCATGCTCGCCGAGAAGTTCCGCATCCAGAAGCTCCTCGTGGTAAACGTCGCCGGGAACGGGTTGATCTTTGTCCTGCTCTATTGGTCGATCCTGTTCAGACTGGATGGAATGATCGGGAATGGAGTCGTGTTCCTGCTGGCGGCCCTGCACGGAATCTTCCACGGCGGCAGAATTCCCATGATCCCCATCGTCTGGGCGGATTTTTTCGGGCGACGGTCCATGGGCAGCATCTTCGGTCTGGCGAATCCGTTCTGGTTCGGCGCCAATGCCCTCGGCCCTCTTTTCGCCGGATTCTGCTTCGATCTGTTCGGCGATTACGCCCTTCCCTTCTACTTCTTTGCGGCGGTCTTCATCCTGTCGGGGATTATCACGACGGTTCTTCGGCCGCCGCGACACCCCGTCCAGGCTCCGTAAAGCGTTTTAATGAAACAGGTGCGACAATGCGAACGTCAGGATGCCGAGGGCGATTGCGAGGGCGAATGCCCATTCCTTCTTCGGCCGGAGAAAGTCTTCCGCTTCCCGCAGAAGGTGGATCCTGATCGATCGCCTGTTCCAATAGACATGCGCCAGTGCGGCCGCAACGAAAATCAGCGCAGACGCGTTATGGATCGTCATAAGAGCATGGTAGCCTGTCCCGCTGCGGGATGCAGCCGCGAAGTGGAGCGGAAGTCCTGATGTCAGGAGAAAGATCGAGGCAATCAGCAATAGAAGAGATGCCAGGGCTTGCTTGTGGACGACGGGGTGTTTCGCGTTCATGTTGCCTCCTGCAGGTTTGACGGACCCTCACGGCTTCTGACGCCGGGAACGTCCGTCCACGAAAGGAACGGGTTATTCCCCCGCCCGCAGCCGGTCGTCGATCCTGAAAAAGAGCAGGACAAGTGAAACGGCCAGACAGAGGATGCCGATGCTGCGAACGATTCCCGAGATGGGAAAGAGGTTGATGAGGTAGAAGGCGGTGACGTTGGTGCCGACAAAAGAGCCGATCGTGGATATGAAGAGGATCATGCCGGCGGTGAGCCGGGACCGGCGCCGGTATTCCGCGAGGATGCCGATGACGTAAGGCGAGACCATCGCCATGATCGTGATGGGAACGAAGAAAATGACATTCATGGCCGCCAGCGAACCGTAGCGCACATCCTCGATGGCATTCGCGATGAATTCGCAGACGGGAGGGTGGAAGAAGGGAATCAATATCACCCAGACGGACCCCGCGGCGAGCAGGAGCAGGAGCGTTGTCGTCCGGGCCGCCTTGCGCGCGAAATACCCCCCGAGGACGTAACCCACGGACAGGTGGACCATGATGGAACTGATGATGCTTCCCCAGATGAAGACCGAGCCGCCGAAATAGGGCGACATCAGATTCGAGGAGAGGATCTCCAGCATCATGATCACGGCGCCGAAAAGCACGAGCAGCGCCGTGAAGGCGCCGTAGACGACGGTCATCTTGTTCCTCCTACTTTTCCATCAAGAGCAGATTCGCTGGATTGAAGTCATCCGTCAGGACGGGTGCCTTGCGGACAACGGGATTCGCGTTGAACTTCGTCGCCTCGTAACGGAGATCGATGAGGCCGATCTTTCCTCCGAGACGGGCGGCCTCCTTCTGAAGCGCTTCGGGCCGGACGGACGGTTTGACCGCCGCGAAGATGATGCAGTTGTCGCTGGACCGTCCCTGGAAAACGAAGACGTGGGGGAAGACTTCCCGGTACGTCGTCACCTGGGCGTCGAAGAGGCGGTTCGAGCGGAACATGTTCTGCGCGAGGATGCCGTGCTCCCGGAGACGTGATTTTGCAATCGTCAGGAATTCCTTCGTCGTCATATGGGCGGGGATATAGTCGGAATTGAAGGCGTCGATCCAGATCTGGTCGTAACGCTCCTTGGTCTTCTTCAGGTATTGGCGGCCGTCGTCGATCGTGATCGTGTGTCTCACGGGCGTCCGGAAGCCGAAATGCTCGACGGCCAGCCGGTGCACCAGGGGGTCCACCTCCACGGTATCGAGGCGTACGCCGGGCAGGTGGGCGCGGAAGACGGTGGGGATGTATCCGCCGCCGAGGCCGATCAGGCAGACCTTTTTTGTTTCCGGCCGCAACAGGAACCCCCCGAACATCATGGCGGTGTACTCCAGGAGCGACAGGTCGGGTCTCTTCAGGCTGACGCAGGTCTGACGGAGGTCGCGGTGCCGCCCGAAGAGCATGCAGCGTTCATCGCCTGCCTGCCAGATCGTGATGTGGTTGTAGATCGAATCGCCTTCATAAAGGACCGTGTCCGACGGAGGGACGGCCGGGGTCTGCGGCGGCGCGGCCAGGAATAGAAAGAGACACAGACAAAGGACGTAGAAAATACGAAAGGGCATGATAATCCCCCGGTTCTTGAGTACGGGCACCATAGCACAAAGGGATCGGCCCCGCCAGGGGATCGGCCGCCGGGCCCACCGGCGATCCGGCATAAGAGACCCGGTGTGCCAGGATCTTATTGACATGCCTGCGGTCTTCTCATATCTTTTTGTGCGGGAAGGCGAGGGATGTTCTTCAGCCCGGGAGGCATTGCCTCATGACCTGCTCCGGGATGCCGATGCCTGCCTTAAATCCAATGCCGCGGGGGACGGAAGCTGAAACTGACAATTTTCAACAGACTGATCATCAGCAATTTCCTGATTATCCTTCTCGTCGGTCTTATCAGCGCCTATACGATCGCTTCTCTGAATGATCTGAATGTTCTCATCGAGTCCGCGGTGCAGCATGATTCGCGCATCATCAGGGTTGCTGAGGATGCGCTGGATGATCTCGACGGCATGAACGCCTCTGACGACAAGTATCTCATCTCCGGAGACCCGGACTACTTCCGGCAGTTCGGTCAGATCAGAAATGATTTCAGGCAAAAGGTAAAAGAAATGTCCGGTCTGGCCGATGCGGAAACCAAGGACGGCCTGCTGGCGGACATCGAGAAATTCTCCGGCCAATATGACGCATTGCTGCAGTCACGAAAGACGTCCGCCGGCCGCCGCCGGTCCTATGTCAGCCAAAGGGAGGAAATTTCCGGGAACATGGATCAGGCTCTGCGGAATCTTTCGAGGATTTCCACGGAAGACAGGGATCGGAAGCTGGGGCAGTCCAGGGAGATGGCTGCCCGGATTGCCGAGGTCAGCATCGTTTCGGTTATGGTCGTGGTTCTTCTCGTTCTCGTGATCACTTTCATCAATGCCCGGAAGATCAATCGACCGATCAAGCTGCTCAGAGAACGGACGAAAGAAGTCGCCTGCGGAAGATTCGAAGAGGCCCTGCGGATCTCCTCCCCGCCCGAAATCGGAGAACTGGCGGGTGCATTCAATGCGATGTGCGACCGTCTGAAGGAACTGGATCAGATGAAGATTGACTATGTCAGCCATCTGTCCCATGCGTTGCGCACGCCGCTGACGGTTATCAAGGAGGCGTCATCCATGCTCCAGCAAGGCGTGTTCTCCCGTCTTCCGGAAAAGCAGGACGAATTGTTCCGGGTGGTCAAGGAAGAATGTGACCGGCTGATCGCCTCGGTCAACCGGATCCTGGACTTCTCGCGCATGGAAGCCGGGAAGATGGATTTTTCCTTCACCAGAGCCGACATCGGTCCCGTGATAGAAAAGAGCATTGGGAAGCTGTCGCCGCTGTTCCAAAAAAAGAAGATCAACGTCATTCGCGAAATGCCCCGGAGCATCCCGCCCTTGCGGATGGATATGGAAAGGATTGAAGATGTTCTGGAGAATCTGTTGAGCAACGCCTGGAAGTACACGCAGGAAGGGGGAACCGTCACCGTTTCCGCCGCTCACGACGGCAACAAGGGCGCAGTGGAAATATCCGTGACGGATAACGGCATGGGCATACCCGAAGAAGGATTGCAGCAGGTATTCGACAAGTTCAAGCGCGTCGACGACCGCAGGGGGGCCATAATGGGCACCGGCCTGGGACTGGCGATCGTTCGACATATCGTCAACACGCACGGAGGCGAGATATGGGTAAAAAGCAGAAAAGGAGAGGGGAGCACTTTCACCTTCTCCTTGCCTGTTTCGTCCTAGCTCCGGTTCTATTGTCCGGATGCGCGCACTTCTATGAAGAACTGACCACGAAATCGGATTTTGAGCAGGCGGAAGATTTTGCGAGACAGGGAGACTACGACCCGGCAGCTTCCGCCGGGAGAAACCACCCTGCGCTACGACGCGGCGGCGGGCAAGTATGAGCAGATTCTCGCGCAGCACCCTTCGCTCGGCGATGCCGCCCTTTTTCAGATCGGCATGATTCAGGTGTTGCCGCGCAATCAGCGCAAGGACTATCGGAAGGCCCTGGAAGCCTTCCAGCGGCTTCTGAACAATTATCCGCTGAGCCGGTACGGGCGGGACGGCGCCGTATTGGCTTCTCTTATCGCTGAGGTCTTGACCAGGGATGAAGAGGGGGGCAGGCAACGAAAACAGATCGACGAGCTGGAACAGAAGATGATTTCTCTGGTCGACGAGATTTCGGGCCGGGATAAAAAGATGGGTGCGCAAAACAAGCAGATAGACAAACTCGAGCATCAGTTGAATGAGCTCGAACAGGAAGTGGGGAACATGGAAAAGAAGTTGGAGCGCATGAAGGAAGTCGATATGCGTCTGAAGCAAAAAAAGAAAAGACGGCCTTAAATTTATTGCCGGTCGGAGACAGGCGAAATGAACCCGGCGGCGAGCGCATTCCCCGCGGCTTGCCGCAGGGTAAGCGAGCGAATGATGTCCAAGATCCCTTCCCTGGGGATCGAAGAGTCTCCGGAGCTTGCTCCGGAGAGCTTCAACGAAAGAGCGGATTAAAGAGGTCGGTGATGGACAGGCTCCTGGTTGTCGATGATGATTTGAACATTTTGAAGGTGCTGAAGATGCGTCTTGAATCCGAGGGGTATCAGGTCGAGACCGCGTCCGATATTTCTGCGGCAAAAGATCTGGTGATGAACAACGAATACGAACTGGCCGTTCTCGATATGAAATTTTCCGGAGGCAGCGGCATTGAGCTCATGAAGAGCATTCGTGAAGTGGACCGCGACCTTCCCGTCATCATCCTGACCGCCTACGGCACGATTGAAAGCGCGGTCGAGGCAATGAAGGAGGGGGCTTACGTCTATTTGACCAAACCCTTCGATCATCGGGAGCTTCTTCTGCAGATCAAGAACGGCATTGAGAAGTCGAATCTTTCCCGGGAAGTCAAGAGACTCCGGAGCATCCTCCATCAGGATCACGGCATCCAGAATATCATCGGCCGCAGCGAAGTGATGAAGAAGGTCCTTGATTTGGCGGTGCTGGCGTCGCAGTCCGATTCGAATGTCTTTATCGGCGGCGAAAGCGGGACGGGAAAGGGGATGATTGCCCGCGCAGTGCACGAACTGAGCGGCAGAAAGGACCGGCCTTTTGTTTCCCTCAATTGCGCCGCGATTCCGGAGACCCTGCTCGAAAGCGAGCTTTTCGGCTTCGAAAAGGGCGCCTTCACCGGCGCCACGAGCAACAAGAAGGGATTCTTCCTGCAGGCCGACGGGGGGACGATTTTTCTCGATGAAATATCGGAGATTCCCCCGCCCATGCAGGGCAAACTCCTGAAGGCCATTGAAGACCGGGAATTCTATCCGCTCGGAGCTCAAAAAACGGTCAAGGTGGACATTCGCATCATTTCGGCCTCCAACAAGGATATTGAAAAGGAAGTGGAGGAAGGCCGTTTCCGCAGGGACCTTCTGTACAGGATTCGCGTGATTCCCATCTGGATGCCCCCTTTGCGGGAGCGCAAAGAGGATATTCCTCTCCTAGTCGAACATTTTCTGGAAAAGACGTCGGCGAAGGTGAATAAGAAGATCAGGGATATTACTCCGCAGGCGCTGAAAAAGATCATGACCTATTCCTGGCCGGGCAATGTCCGGGAATTGGAGAATGCGATCGAATGCGCCGCCGTAATGGCCAGAGGCGAAGTGATTCAGGACGACATGCTGATCGTCGGGAACGGGAAAACGGATGAAGGCACATTCCGGTCATTTCGAGAATCCAAACAGGATTTCGAGCGCAACTATCTTATTGAACTGATGAAGATCACCCGGGGCAATGTCAGCCAGGCAGCCAAACTGGCCGGAAAGTACCGGGCCGATCTGTATGCCCTGCTGGAGAAATACCATCTGAATCCGCCGGAGTTCCGGCAGGACTGAAGGAAAAATCATCCACTGAATATCTGCTGCATTAACAGTGCCTTGCCTCTGTAGACGTCTTTCCGTCTGTATGACAATCCATACACATTTTCTTTGCAGCGGCCGCCTGGCGCCGAGGCCTGTAAGAAAAAACATAAATTAGATCGATAAGTTATCTCTGCGTTTGATCTCATGGCACATGCCTTGCCTTCACATCTGCGAGTGAGATCGACGTCAGGGAGGCTTGAAACATGCGGAGTCGTCCAAGGCCTGGGAATCGCGGGAATCAATATCGGTTGCCCAGGCTCCTCGTAGCCGTACTGGTCGTCGCGGCGATTTTCTTCGTCACCGGCGTATCGTCTGCAGCAGAAAAATTGCCGAGATATCAAGTCGTTGCCGTTAATGACAAGGCATACCTGCTGGACACGACGACAGGTTTCACCTGGATACTGACCTATCGGACCATCGCTACGGGAAGAGAACCTGTCGCCATCCCCTACAAATTCATCAAGATGTCTCCGGCGAACCAGAAAGAATTCATTGTGGAAACAGATCAGGGGGTTACGTCGCTCCCCAACGGAGTGCAATAGAAGCCGTCAGGCCTGAAGACATGCAAGGAAGGCGGAGGTCCCGTCATGAAGCTGCTGGTCGTCGATGATTACGCGGAAATCGTGAACATTCTGGCTGCTTATCTCGAGCTGTCGGGCCACGAAATAGACAAGGCGCTGAACGGCGGGGAAGCCGTGGAGCTGTTGCGAAACAACTTCTACGACGTTGTGATTACCGACGCCGAAATGCCCGGGATGAACGGGATGGAACTGTGCAAATTCCTGAAATCCCGCTTCTCCTCCACGTACGTCATCGGCTTGAGCGGTTCTTTCAGCGCCCTGAAGGGGCTCAAGGCCGCGGGCGCCGACATCTGCTTTTCCAAACCCTTCGATATCTGCAGAATCGAAGAAATCGTCAAAAAGAGATCTTCTCTTCCGCCTGACGCGGGAGGGCGGTCCGTCATCAACGACCCCGGCCATCTTCGCACGCCGGCTCATCTTTACCGGGAGGGCCGTTGTCTACCGACGCCCTCCGTGCGGCCTTTGCTTCGGCCGAACCGCGTTCAGATCGACCGGAACGACGCGCACGGGGATTGGCAACTTGCAACGGAAGGAGCAGGAGGATGAAACGTTTTCTGATCGCCCTGGCCGTCATCATGACCGCCGCCGCGGCGCAGGCCGCCGACGTGGGCGTATCCATCAGCGTGGGCCAACCGGGCTTTTACGGCCGCATCGACATCGGCGACTTCCCTCCGCCGCAGGTCATCTATCGAAGGCCTGTTGTGGTTCTGCCGCCGCATGCCACGGTCGTGGAAGAACCGGTCTACCTGCACGTTCCTCCCGGCCATGCGAAGAATTGGCGCAAGCACTGCCACAAGTACGATGCCTGCGGCAGGCCCGTCTATTTCGTGAAGAACAGGTGGTACAACGACGTCTACGTTCCGCAGTACCGGGAGCAGCACGAAAGGCGCGCCGGGGGACATGACCGCGGCCGCGGCGAAGACGGAGGCCGCGACAGGGACGGCCGGCACGGCAGGTAAGGACTGTACAGGTCGCGGCGCGGATGACCGCGGAAAGCAAGTGCACAGAAAGGAACATTCGATGATGGAAACCGTGAAGGAACTGTACGGCCAGTATTTTGAGCGGATCATGGCCTGGTACAACGGCCTGGAGCAACTGTATCAGTACGGTGTGCTGTTTCTATTCATGGTCGTCGGTTTCTTTGTTTTCGCCGGCCTGTTCATGTCCCGAAGAATCTCCAGATAGCGCCGGTCCTCTTCCGTCGTTCCGTTTTAGACGGAAGGGAATTTTTCGGCGAAACCGCTTCCCGCCTTTCAGGGCCCGGCCCCGCGGCGATGTTGACGAGACCCTTCACCGGGGCGTCGGATCGGCTCCCCCGCAGCCGGGCTCCCTCCTCAGCAGGAAAACGCATCGTACCGGACTTGACAGCCGAACACGGGAAATATTCCAGCAGCGGAAAATGCCGTCGCGGCGAACGCGTTGACAAGGCTGATCCGATACGGTAACGATCATCCCGTCCCGGATAGAAATGCATGGGCAAGGGATGGGGAGCGTCTATGAACAAGAGATCTTCTGCGCGATATTTCTTCCGTCTGGCCTTTCTCCTCGCGGCCGTCTCCCTCGCGGGCTGCGCCGAGCTGACGGGCGGGTTCAGCGATGCGGGGCTGCAGGAACTGGCGTCCGTGCAGGACGTGCGCGAATACCAGACAACCTTCGGCCGCATGCGGATCGGTTTTGAGGGAACGACGGCGAAGGGCGTCTACGAATACCGGCAGGGGTCGGTCCACGGAAGCCTTCAGGGCAACGTCCTCTCGGGCACCTGGAGGGAAGGCGCCGCCTCCGGCAGCTTCAGCTTCACCTTCTCGGCGGACTTCACCAGTTTCCAGGGCCACTGGACGCCGGGCTACAACGCGTGGAAGGGGCAGCTCGTTCTCGGCCGGAGCGGACCGCCGGCGGTCGGGGCCGTTGCATCCCCGAACCTTCCTCCTCCGCCCTCTCCTTTTCACCCGGCGATGGAGCAGGAAATGCGGGGCAGCGCGGATATCCGCGAGTATTCGACGACCTTCGGCCGCATGCGGATCGGTTTCGACGGGGCGGCGGCAAAGGGCGTTTATGAATATCGCCAGGGAACGGTGCGCGGCAGCCTCCAGGGCAA
>CAZDLM010000069.1:0-14426 GCA_964506465.1 uncultured Syntrophaceae bacterium | reverse complement strand
GTACTCGAGTGCGAACTCCTCCCGCGCCGCCTCGATGCGGTTCCGCATCGAGGCGGCGCGGGAGGCGCGTGCCTTTTCCCCCAGGGCGTCCTCTTCGCCGCCGAAAAACGGCGCTTCGGAAATGAGGGTTTCAAGGGTCGCCAGAGATTCCGCAACGGGGGCCGTTCTCCATCGGCTCTTCTCGGGAAGATCGCGGGTCAGCAGGCTGTCGATCGTCCGGGCGCTGATGAGCGATCCCAGGGCGACCTGTTCACCGTGGAAGTTCAGCTCGCGGCCCGAGGTCAGGCGCAGGAAATCAAGGCCGTGGCTGATGACGTGCTCGTAGCCGGACAGGGGGGTCGTCTCCCCGGAGACGGACATTGCAATCCCCGCCATGGCCAGGGCGGCGGCGGCGCACTCCGTTGTCTCCTCCGGCAGGGGTTCGGAGGCGAATCCGGCGGCATGGGCGCGGATGTCCGGGGCGAAGGGTTCCATCAGACGGAAGGCCAGTTCGTCGTAGTGTTCCATCACGCCGAGGCGGTGTCCCAGGAACCAGTCCCCGTAGGCCACGAAACGGGCGAGGAGGTCCCCGTAACCGGCCCGGGACATTCGGCCGGGCGCGTTGGCAAGAAAGGGCTGGATCCAGCAGGCGGCCGTCACTTCGCGCGAGACCTGCGTCCTCTTCGCGCCGGAGAAGTCGAGGACGGCGAAGGCGGAGGTGAAGGCCGTGACGGTGAGCGCCGTCGGCACGCTGATGAAGGGCGCCTTCATGCCCTCCAGGTGCATGGCGTGTTTGACGAGATCGGTCAGGCTCCCGGACCCCAGCGCGATAACCGCCTGATCTCCGCGGCCGGCGAGGGTGATGCGGACGCCTTTGAGCAGATGCGCAGAGGCGTGGATTTCGGAGGAGGGAATCGCCAGGCGTTCGGAGAGATTGAGCTCGTCGAAGGCGATGCCGGCGCCCGCGAGGACGCCGCGGAAATCGGCATCGATCTGGCGCCCCGTTTCCGCTGAGGACTTTTTCGGAGTTCCGTCGACGACGAGGCAGACGCGTTTCCCCGGCGCCCGCCGCCGCAGGAAATCCGCCAGCCAGGGGCCGAGGTCCGAAAGCGATGTTCCGTAATAGAGTTCGGGGAGAAAACGGGATTTTTCCGGGTCCTGCAGGAGGCCTTCAGCTTCCAGGGCGAGGCGAAGGGTGGAAAAGGAGTTGGACATGGTTTCCCTCATTTTTTCCAATCTTGTAACACATTCAAGGGGAGGTGACAAACAGCCGTGTTTGTCCCCCCCCTGTGGCGGCGCACGGCGATTTGTGTTACGAAATCATGCGGGAGGTCAGCCATGAAAAGGACGGTTCTTTCAATGGGCGCAATCCTGGTGATGCTGCTCCTGCTGGTTTCCGCGGTCCGGGCGGAGACGGACGGCAGGAAGATTGCGATCCTTTTCACCCATGATCTGCATTCGTATTTTCTGCCTCACCGCGTTCCGGCGCCCGGCGGGCAGCAGACCTATGAAGGCGGGTACGCCAGACTCGCCGGCCTCATTCAGCGGGAAAGGGCCGCCCGCGCCGACCGCTCGATCCTCGTCGATGCAGGCGACTTCAGCATGGGGACGCTCTTTCACACCGCGTTCATGAAGGAGGCGTCGGAGCTGGCGCTCATGGGCGAGATGGGCTACGAGGCCGTCACCTTCGGAAACCACGATTTCGATTTTCACCCCTCCGGCCTCGCCGACGCGCTGCAGGCCGCCCGGGCGAAGGGAAAGCGGCCGAAGGCCGTCGTCATCGCGAATCCGGTTTTCGGCGCCCGGGGCGTCGAAGACGCGAGCCTGATGAAGGCCTTCATGGACTATCCCATCACGAGCCATGCCGTCATCGATCGGAACGGCGTCCGCATCGGTCTCTTCGGGCTCATGGGCAGGGACGCGGCATCCGACGCCCCCTTTTCGCGGCCCGTTACCTTTTCCGATCCGGTGGAAGCGGCGCGGAAGGCGGTCGACGTTCTCCGCAACCGGGAGGGGGCGGAGTTGGTCGTCTGCCTGTCCCACTCCGGAACCTCGGCGGACAAGGACCGTTCCGAGGACGAAATCCTGGCGCGCGAGGTCCCCGGCATCGACGTCATCATCAGCGGCCACACGCACACGGTCCTCGAGAAGCCGATTCTTGCCGGCAAGACGATCATCGTCTCCGCGGGCTGCTACGGCGCCTATCTGGGCATTCTCGAAGTGGAGGTTCTGCGTTCGGGCGGAGCCGAGCTGGTCTCCTATGGGCTTTCGACGGTCGATTCTTCCCTGCCGGAGGACCCCGCGATCACGAGGAAGATCGCCGACTACAGGGGCCTCGTCGACTCGGAATACCTGTCCGCCTTCCGTCTCTCCCACGACCGGGTCCTGGCGGAAATCGCCTTCGACATGGAGGCCCTCTGCGATGCCTACGGCCGCAGCGCCGAGACGGGGCTGGGGAACCTCATCGTCGACGCCTACCGGCACGCCGTCCGCAGGGCCGAGGGGAAGCGGTACCATCCGATCTCCGCGGTCATCCAGCCGCTGGGCCATATCCGCGATACCCTGCTCCGGGGAAACATCACCGCCGCGGACGCCTTTCGCGTCCTGTCGCTGGGATTGGGCGCCGACGGCGTCCCCGGTTATCCGCTCGTCGCCGTGTACGTCAGCGGCGAGGAACTGCGCCGGATCCTGGAGGTCCAAACCACCGTTGCCCCGCGCAAGGAAGACGCCAACCTCCAGGTGGCGGGCGTCCGGTTCACGTACAACCCGCACCGGGTTTTCTTCGAACGGATCACGGCAATCGAAGTGGAACAGCCGGACGGCCGTTTCGCTCTCGTCGATCCGGCCGGGACGTACCGGGTCTGCATGAATCTCTTCATGGCGAACATGGTGGATTTTCTCCGGACGGCGTCCCACGGTCTCGTATCCGTCGTGCCGAAGGACCGCGACGGCCGGCCGATCACGAATATTCGGGAAGCCCGGGTGGATGCGAACCCCGTGCAGCCGGGGGTTCAGGAACTCAAGGAATGGGTCGCCCTGGCTGAATATCTGCAGAGTTTCCCCGATCGGAACGGCAACGGGGTCCCCGACGTTCCGGACCGCTATCGCGGTCCCGAGGGCCGCTATCGCGCGGTCCCGTCCTGGAACCCCGTGAGCCTGCTCAGCGGCGGGGGACGGATCACCTACGGCTTGATCGGGGCTGGGGCGGCTTTTCTGCTGCTTCTCATCGCCGCCTGGGGAATCTTGCGGATGGTGCGGAAGATGCGCGCCGCCCGCTTCGAGGTGTAGAGGGATCTGAAAACGTCCTGCCCCGGGTCGCTGGATCTTTTTCGGCCCTGCAGCCTTTTGGTGCGAAGGCATGGTGAGACGAAAAATCTCCAAAGCGTCCCTGCGGGCAGAACATTTTCAGGGTGCGGACGTTCAAGATCGACGCGGGAAGGGAAGGCTGAAGTCCCGGCCGGCGGGACCGAAAACTTCGCGGCGCTTTTCAGCATTCAAAGATGCAGGCGACGATGCTGGTGCAGAGGGTCCTGACTTTCCGCAGCAGAACCATGTGCTCGGGATGTATCTGATACCGCTTCAGGGCGTCCACGTTTTGAAAGGTCGACACGATGCCGAAATCGTAGGACCGCTCGGAACGGATGTCGCAGCCGAATTCGTAGGACAGGATTTCCGAGATCCGCTTCGGCATCGCCGCGAGATCCTCTTCCAGCGACGAGATCTCTTCCGGTCGGATATCCCGGCGGAATTTCATCAGCACCAGATGTTTGAGCATCAGGTTCCTCGAGATCAGGTTCGGTAACGGGTACGGTCTGAGGCTTGCGGCCGGGATCACTCCCCGGATGCAGCTCGGGAGAATAAATGACTGCGGGACCACTACCATGCTTTCCCGGTATGATCAAGCCTCTTTTTCGCGGGAGTACCGCATTGCGACAATCGGGTCGGGACAGGGGGATGCCGGGGGGGTGCGAACTGCGGCGGGCCGGCAGAACGTTCCTGCGGGCCCGCCGCGGGATAATCACTCTTGGGGTTCTTTGGAATCCGCCGGCGTGGAGGAACCGTTTTCACGCAGGAGATCGCCCAGCGAACCGAAGCCTCCGCGTTTTCCGACGTAAGAGCGGTACTCGTCCCCGCCTCCGCCTTGGGGCTCCGCCGAGTCTTTGCCGGAAAGCGCCAACGTAAGGCGGCGATGCTCCCGGTCGACGGCCTCGATCTGCACCCGGATTTCGTCCCCCGTTTTTACGACGTCGCTTGCGTGTTTGATCTTCTTTCCGGAACCCAGCTTCGAAATGTGAATCAGCCCGTCCACGCCCGGGGCGACCGTGATGAAGGCGCCGAAGTTGGCAAGCCTTGCCACCTTTCCATCGACGACCGCGCCGACGGGGAAGGCGCTCTCTACGCTCTGCCAGGGATCGGGGAGGGTGTCCTTGAGGCTCAGGGAGATCCGATTCTTCTCCCAGTCGAGCTTCTGGATGTGTGCGGTGATCTTCTGGCCGACGCTGAGCCGATCTTCCACGGTTTCGATGCGCTCCCAGGCGATCTCGGAGATGGGCAGCAGGGCCTGCATGCCGCCGATATCGACGAAGGCGCCGAACTTCTGGATGGAGACGACCGTGCCGTCGATGGGCGTGCCTTCTCGCAGCGTGGCTTTGAGGACCTCGCGTTTGGCCTTCAATTCTTCTTCAAGGATCGGCCGCCGGGACAGGATGACGTTGCGGCCGCGTTCCTTGTATTCGAGGATGATGAAATTCAGGCGCTTGCCGACAAAATCCGCCGCATTGGCCACCCGGGTGATCGACATCTGCGAGAACGGGCAGAATCCCCGGGCGATTCCAGCGATCTTGACCTCGAAGCCGCCCTTGATCTCTTTTTCCACGATGCCTTCAACGGGGATGCCGCTCTTCCAGGCGTCCTCAAGGAGTGCGCGGCCCGCATCGCCCTTGGACAGCTTCGTCGTGAAGAGCTTCTCATTCTGGCGCGACGAGAGGAAATACGCGCGAACCGTATCCCCCTCCTTGACCTTCAGGTTTCCCGCTTCGTCGAGCATCTCCTTGCGGTCGAGGTGACCTTCATGCTTTCCGCCGATGTCGAGGAAAATCCACTCCGGCGTAATCTTCACGATGACGGCCTCCACGCGCTGGCCCGGCTTCATCCGGTCCATTTCCGGTTCGTTTTCCGCGAGGAGTTCTGCAAAGCTCTTGTCGTCCGTTTGTTCCTGATTGTCCATAGATGTATTTTCCGTATTCCCTTCCAGGTATTTCCGATGGAGATGGAGGCTATAAATATCTTTTTAAGCCCTGTCAAGACAAATTAAGACCCCGTTTTTTCATGTTTCGCCCCGTTTCTTACCCCACCGCGCGCGGCGATCTTCCGCGGGCGCGCCGGAGATCCCCGGCCAGAGGGACGTTTTTCGCTTTTTTCCTTTGACAAGCGTCGAGCCGGTCTATAGAAGGAGCCCATGAAACGACGCCTTCTTGAACGCCTCATCCTCCCCGTCCTGATGATTCTCGTTCCGCTCGCGGGGTTTCCCGTCCCGCCCGCCGGAGCGTCGGAAGAACTGCCGGCGCTTCTCCAGCCGGACCTGGGAAGGGTCCGGACGAAGATCGCCTGGGAGGGGACTCTGGCTCCGTCCCAGCGCATCGATCGGACCGGCGGCGACTTTGCCTCCTTCAGACAGGATTTCTCCCTGCTGCTTCCGGTCCGCCAGAATTCCGACGACGAGTGGACCGCTACGGCGCATATCCGCCACGACAGCATCGAGACGGGGGCGGCGCTTCCCGATACGGGTGAGCGTTTTCCGGCTGACCTCTGGAATATGCGTTTCGGCGCCGGCTACCGACATCGCCATGACGACGGTCGGATCAGCGGCGGTTATTTCTCCATCGGGTCCGCCTCCGACAAACCCTTCAACAGTTCCCGCGAGGACACGGTCCAGGCCTCCGCGTTCCTGCGGCTGCCGCGCGGCGAGCGCAACGCATGGCTCCTGCTCCTGAGTTATTCCAACAACCGCGAATTCCTGAACCATGTGCCGCTTCCGGGCGTCGCTTACTACTGGTCCCCCTCCGACAGCTTCCGCGGCGTCGTCGGCGTTCCCTATCTGTGGTTTTCGTACAAGCCTCGGAAGGACATCACGCTGGAGACTTCGTACCTGCCGGTTCGGACCGTTCATGCCGAAGCGGCCTTTCGAGTGCTCGACCGGTGTTCGCTCTTCGCCGCCTTCGACTGGTTGAACCGGCGGTACAAGCGCGCCGGGCGGAACGACTCCGAACACGGTCTTTTCTACTACGAGAAGAGGGTCGGCGGCGGGCTTCGCATCGAGACGATCTCGGACGTCTTCCTGGAACTGGAAGGGGGATACGCCTTCGACCGGTTCTACTTCGAGGGAAAGGACTACTCGGACCGCGATCGAAACCGCCTGGACATCAACGACGGACCCTATCTGTCGGCAAAGGCGGTCCTGCAATTCTGACGGCCCCCCTGTCCTCGTCATTGCGGGGCGGAGCCGAAGCGATCTCGCGCTTCGAGATCGCCACAGCCCTCACGGGCCTCGCGATGACGGTGAGAAGAGTTCAGCAGGGGGTTTCAGGACCTCGGGCGGATCGCCGGTCTTACCCCCGCAGGACCGCGAAGATCTCTTTCAGATCGGGCAGCTCGCGGATGGGATAGACCTTCACAAACACCGCCTTTCCCTTTTCATCGACGATGATGCAGGCCCGTTCGGAGATTCCGCTTTCCGCCCGGAAAATTCCCAGTGCCCTCGCGACTTTCCCGTGCGGCCAGAAATCGCAAAGAAGCCGGGTCGACCGGATCTTCAGGGCCTTTGCCCACGCCGCCTTCGACGGAACGGAATCTACACTCAGCCCGACCGCAACCGTCCCCAGCCGGGTGAACGCCCGGCGATTCTTCTCGAGGGCCTTCATCTGGCGGGCGCAAACCGACGTCCAGGCCAGGGGATGAAACGAGAGCAGCACCTTCTTTCCCCGCTGTGAAGACAGCCGGAACTCCGCGCCGGCCTGATCCTTCAGGGTGAAGTCCCGCACCTTCTTCCCCACCGCGACCGTTCTTCCTTTTGCCATGACCGTCCTCCCTTCTTCCCGTCCACTTTCTATTCTTTTATCACACCGCCGCTCCAACCGGCAACTTCAAGAAGCGGGGGGCGGGCGGAAAAGTTTCCCGTAACCGACCCCTGAAACCTTCGGAGGATCACCCATGGAAAAGAAGGTGGAAAACCTGGAACTCGACACCACGGCCCGGAGTATCTGCCTATGAACCAAATAGGACATTTCTATTTTGGGAAGAATAGGACATTTCTGCTTTGGCTTGACATTCGCGGGTTTGCTGTTGACACCGGTTCCGTTTGTCGTTACCCTGTCCCGTCCTGTTTGGAGTTTCACGCATGAGAATTCTGTCCCTGGGCTTGTTTTTCTTGACGTTCTTCCTGCTCTACGGCGGGATGCACGTTTACTTCTTCCGCAAGCTGACGCGCGCCTTCCATCCGGAGGGGACCCGGAAAGTCCTGATGGTCTCCGCGCTCGCCCTGCTCTTCCTCACCTCGCCGATCATCCGCGTCACGGAGAGGGTGGGCCTGGAAGTGGTGGCGGCGATTTTCGCGTGGACGGGCTATCTCTGGATGGGATTCCTCTTCCTGTTCTTCGTGACGTCGCTGCTGCTGGACATCGGGAAGTTGCTGTTGCGGACAGCGGGGAGGATCGGGAACCGGGATCTTTCCGCCTCGTTGCCGTCGGCCCGGTGGGCCTTCGCCGGGCCGCTCCTGATAGCGACAGCCCTTTCCCTGTATGCGTTTTATGAGGCGGAACACGTCGTGGTGGAGAGGATGGCCATCCGGTCCTCCAAGATCTCCGAACAGGTCGGGAAAGTGCGCATCGCCCAAATCTCGGATGTCCATGTCGGCATCCTCATCGGGAAGCGGCAGATGCAGTCGCTGCTCGAAAAGATCCGGAAGGAGTCTCCCGACATCCTCGTGTCAACCGGCGATCTCGTGGACGGGCAACTGGACGGCTTGGAGGACGTGGCGGGACAGTTCAAGGGACTTCAGCCGCGCTTCGGCAAGTTTGCGATTACGGGCAACCACGAATTCTACGCAGGAATCGAGCAGGCGGTGGATTTTACGAAGTCTGCGGGATTTGCCGTCCTGCGCGGAGAGGGCATGACAATCGCGGGCGTGATCAACATCGTCGGCGTCGATGACGATACGGGACGGGACTTCGATACATATCGACCCGCCAGGGAGAAGGAGCTTCTCGCGAAGCTGCCGCGCCGCTACTTCACCCTCCTGCTCAAGCACAAGCCGTTCATCGACAAGGAGGCCGTTGAATTCTTCGATCTTCAGTTGTCCGGCCACACGCACAGGGGCCAGATCTTTCCCTTCAGCCTGATCACGCGCTTCTTCTTCCCCCTGCACGCCGGCTACTTCCGGTTTCTCAACGCCTCCCACCTCTACGTGAGTCGCGGGACCGGGACGTGGGGTCCGCCGATGCGACTCCTCTCCCCTCCGGAAGTGACGATCATCGATCTTCTGCCGGCGCAGCGGCCGTAGGGAACGGAAACTCCGCCGGCCGGATGCCCGTGCGGGCGGGATGGAGCGATGTTGGAATGGCCAGCGGCGCGGGAAGAAGATTCCTTCGGTTCCGTTCATCCTGGTCGGGGAAATGGGCTACTGGAACTTCTCGGAGCACTGAGAGATCGTTTACACGGTCCGCAGTGAAGTTGCCTGGCAGAAATGAGGGGGAGCGTGCATGGAACGCGGGTTTGTAGATCTGGCCGTTGCGCTGATCCGGAATTTGTCGGTCTTCATGCTCCTGGCCTATTTTCTGACGAGGATTCCCGCCTTCGGCGACATCCTGAGCCGCCGGTATTCCTGGAATAACCGCGTTCTCCTGACGATTCTTTTCGGGATCTTCTCCATATACGGAACGATCAGCGGCATAGAAATCTTCGGCGGCGTAGCCAACTTCCGGGACCTCGGACCGACGATTGCAGGATTGCTGGCGGGTCCCGTCGTCGGGGGGTCGGCCGGTCTTCTCGGCGGGATCTACCGTTATACGCTGGGAGGTGTGACGGCGCTTCCCTGCGCCGTCGCACCGGTCATGGCCGGATTTGCCGGCGGGATCGTCTTCCTGCTGAAGAAAGGCAAGGACGTCCGGATCTGGGAGGCGGTCCTCCTGATGATCGTCATGGAACTGATCCATGCGGCGCTGAGCCTCGTCATCTGCGGCGCCCAGGATGAAGTCCTGGCCATCATCCGCGCGGCCTTGCTGCCGATGATCGTGGCGAACGGCGCCGGCATGGCCGCCTTTGTATTCATGATCGACAATCTCGCCAGGGAACGCCGCACCGAGGCGGCCAAACAGCGGATCGACAGCGAACTGAGCATCGCACGGGAAACCCAGATGAGCATGGTGCCGAAACCGCGCCCCTCCTTTCCGCTTCACCCGGGGATCGAACTCCACGCCGTCCTGAAGCCGGCCAGGGAGGTGGGGGGAGACCTGTACAATTTCTTCCCGATCGGAAAGGATCGTCTCTGTCTTGCCGTCGGAGACGTGTGCGGCAAGGGGGTGCCGGCTTCCCTGTACATGGCCATCAGCCAGAAGCTCATCAAGGCAGCATATCGGGAAGGGGAGAGCCCCGGCGAGCTCCTCGGCCGGTTGAACAGGGAGATCTGCGACGGCAACGACGCCATGATCTTCGTGACGCTGTTTCTGGCCTTTTTCGACGCGAGAACCGGAGAGCTTCAATTCAGCAGCGCCGGCCACAATCCGCCCTACCGGATCCGGCGGGATGCGGCGGCGACGGTTGACTCGGCACCCGCCCTGGCGATCGGCATCCGGGCGGAGACGCCCTACGGGAACTGCGCCCTGCAGCTCGGAAAGGGGGAAACCCTTTTCCTGTATACCGACGGGGTGACGGAAGCGATGAACGCCGCGGGAGAACTCTATTCGGAAACCGGCTTGACGGCGGTCCTGAACCGGTTCCGGGACCTGGCGCCGGAGGCGCTGTGCCGGGAAGTTCTTCGGGACATCGAGCGTTTCGTTGGACAGCGCGAACAGAGTGATGATATTACGGTCCTCGCCTTGCGTTTTCTCGGGTCTCCGGAGAAGCCCGGGGCATAAAGTCTTTCTCCGATCGGCGGCGACGGACCGCCGCGGAAGGGATGCATAATGGAAATCTGGGAAAATCGACAGGGAGAGGTCGTCATTCTCGCCGTCCACGGCAAGCTGGACGCCGCCACGTCGCCGCTGTTCGAAGAAAAGCTGCGGCCCATGCTGGCGCGGGGGGAGCGGAATTTTTTGCTCGATTTCACCCACCTGGATTACATCAGCAGCGCCGCTCTCCGGCAGCTCCTGCTGTTGGCCAAGAAGGCGGACGAGGCCGGGGGAAAGGTCGTGCTGGCCTCCCTGAAAAGCAACATCCGGGAAATATTCGACATGGCCGGCTTCACGCAGATCTTTCCCATCCATGTCTCCCAGGAGGAGGCGCTCCGGTCTTTCTGAACCGTGCGGCCGGTCGCCTCGTTTCACAAGAAGAAGATTGATGGCCCAGAAACCCTCCAATCTGATTTTCGGCGTGGATGAAAGCCCGGGATGGGGCGCGCTGATCCTGCTTTCTCTTCAGCACATCTCGGTCATGTCGATCGCCTTCATCATTCCGGTCATCATCGTGGATGCCCTCGGGGGCGCGCCCGGCGAAGCGCGCGACCTGATCAGCATGGCCATGCTGGCTACGGGCGTCGGCACGATCCTCCAGGGAATTCACCGCGGTCCCGTCGGCTCCGGCTATCTGTGCCCCCTGGTCAACGGTCCCGCCTTCCTGTCGGCTTCCCTTCTGGCGGGCAAGGCGGGCGGCCTTTCCCTTATTTTCGGCATGACGGCTGTCGCCGGCGTCTTTGAGGGCCTGTTCTCCCGGGTTGTGGCGAAGATGCGCGCCGTCTTCCCCGCCGAAGTCACCGGAACGATCGTCATGATGGTGGGCATCGAAATCATTCCCATCGCCGTGCAGAAATTCCTCGGCATCGACAAGACCCATCCCACCCCGGACGGTGCGGCGATTCTCGTCGCCGTCATTACGCTGGCCGCCATGTCGGGTTTCAACGTCTGGGGCGCCGGCAAGCTCCGCCTGTACTCCGTTCTTCTGGGGATGCTTGTCGGCTACGGCGCCGCTGTTTTCATGGGGGTCCTGAAGGTCCGGAACCTCGAAGCGATGCTCAATACGCCCTGGTTTGACTTCCCCGCCGTGGGCCATTACGGGCTTTCCTTCGACGCGGCGCTGCTGATCCCTTTTCTTGTCGCCGTCCTCTCCTCGGCCCTCAAGACCATGGGAGACGTGACGACGTGCCAGAAGATCAACGACGTCCAGTGGAAAAGGCCCGACATGATGAACATCAGCGGCGGGATTCTGGCCTGCTCGCTGGGCAACGTGTTCTCCGGCCTCGTGGGCGCGCTGGGACAGTCCGTATCGTCCAGCAACATCGGGCTTTCCATCGCCACCGGGGCGACAAGCCGCCGGATCGCTTACGGCACCGGCATCATCCTCGTGCTCCTGGCCTTTTTTCCGAAGCTCTCCTCCGTGTTCGTCATCATGCCGACGCCGATCATGGGGGCCTCGCTGATCTTCGCCGTGAGCTTCATGATCGTTGCCGGCATCCAGATCATCATGTCGCGGATGATCGACTCCCGCAAGACGTTCGTCATCGGCATTTCGGTGATCTTCGGTCTCAGCGTGGATTTTGCCCCGGAACTTTTCCGGAACGTCCATCCCTGGGTGCAGCCCATGTTCAGCTCCTCGCTCTCGCTCGCCACCATCTGCGCCGTCATCCTCAATCTCTTTTTCCGGATCGGAATCGCGAAGGCCGCGACTCTCTCCCTGGCGCCGGGAACGGACGGGTCGGAGAAGATCTACAATTTCATGGATCAGCGCGGGAGAACCTGGGGGGCGAGGAGCGAGGTCGTCTACAAGGCAACGGCTGCGATGAACGAATTCTTCGAGGCGGCTTCGGAACACGGTCTGACCCGCGAACCGATCCAAATGACGGTGCGGTTCGACGAATTCAACCTCGACGCGGAAATCGCCTACCGCGGGACGCCGATCGAATTTCCCGCCGTACGGCCCGACGCCCGGGACCTCCTGGAGGATGAAAGGGCGCCCCTGCGGCTCGCCGGTTACATGATCCGCAGCATGTCGGACCAGGTGACGGCGGAGGAATCCGAGGGCTCGGTCCGCCTCCATCTCCATTTCGTCCACTGAACCGCCCGGAATCTCCCCGCGGCCGGTCGTTTCATGAGATTCCGCAACCGGCCTGTCCGCAATCCTCCTTATTTCTTTCTTAATTCCGGACGCATGGTCTTTTCGAGCGTCAGCCGCTGGTTCTCGAACTGGGCCGCGTCGGCGGCGGGCGGGAACGAGATCGTTGCGCCGAAACGGATGTGCACGTTCGCGAATGGTTTGGGGATGAAGAAGGAGTCCCAACTGTTGAAATACCATGCCCTGTCGGCGGAGGTATAAAACGGGACGATGACCGCGTCGGCGGCGTGGGCCAGTTGAATCGCCCCGGCCTTCACCTGTCCCGCCGGTCCCCGAGGTCCGTCGAGGATGTGGCCGGCAAGCCCATGGCGTTTGAGGCGATCGACCATCATTTTCAAGGCTTCCCTGCCGCCTTTCGACGACGATCCGCGCACCGCATGCCAGCCGCTTCTCTCGGCCACGCCGGCGATGAGTTCTCCGTCCCGGCTCCTGCTGATCATCAGCGACGGCTTGAAATCCCGGTAATTCTGAAAATGACGTATTGCCGGGAAGAATTGCTGGTGCCAGGCGCACAGGAGAACCCGTCCGCCGCTTCTCAAGTGGTCCAGCCAGTCCGCTTCATTGTCGATCCTGATCCTGAAGGTCGAGCTGTAAAGACGAACGAACCGGTACAGGAACGCGTGGAATGCCCTCGTCCTCAGTACCCCGCTCCATGAAGATCCCATATGCGCCTTTCTGAAACTTCCCAGCCGGATACGGACGTACGGGTCATTCCGCCGAACGGTTTTCCGGAGAAATAGCCGCGACGACCAATGGGAACCCACAGCCGGCCTTCCTTGCGATGAAAGAACACCCGGCCGCAAAGCCGGGCGCGATCGAGGCCGTTCCGGAAAACGCCGTTCTGAAGCGGGGTCGCCGTGTTCCGATGCAGGGAAACCCGCAATCTTCCGCAGTCTCAAGAGGGGCTATATCACATTTGGTTCGAGAAGAAAGGGAATCTTTGGAGGATCGGGGATCGTTGCGGTATTCCCCTTCGCGGGACTACATCTTGACGAAGTGAATGGTGTCCTCGCCGGGCGTGGCTTTCCAGATCTTTCCGCTGGTGGGTTCGATCAATACGACGCCGTAATCCCTCGTGATGGCGAAATTCACCGCGTGGCTCGCTTCCAGGCCCCGCAGGATCACGATGCCTTTCTTATAGAGATTGAAGCGGGTTCCCCATGCTTCGCCGAATGCGATCGTCGCGTTGCCGCCGTTTTCCTTCCACAGCATTTTGATATGGGCGTGCAGTTGCAGGGCGAAATCCGCGCACATGAAGAGATCCTGCTCGGGAACGATTTCGTACACCTTGGACTTGTAGACCATCTCCCGAAGTTCCGTCAGGGTGGGAAGGTAGTATTTCCCGTAGGGGATGGCGATGTTGGTTGAGCCGGGCAGGGCATCATGCAGTTCCGGCCATACCATGCGGATGACGATGACCAGCTCCTGCCGAGTCGCCACTTCGAAAGAAGGTTCGTTCTTGACGACGCGATCATTCAGAAAGGAGCAGCCGGCAAGGAAAGCGCAAGACGCTCCTGCCAGAAGATAGAGAAGGCATCTGAGGAGATGGCGTTTCATCGTTCGAGAAGGGCCTGCGGATTTCATGGGAGGGTTTCATTGTTCGTCCCATATAAGGCCTCGCTGCTGTTATCGGCAGATCCGGGAAAATTCTTTAAAGGCGGGAGGTGCTGAGAATCTCCCGGATCTTCCGGGAGAGCTTCTCGATATGGAAAGGCTTCTGGAGAAAGCCGTTGCAGCCGCGGTTCAGAATCTCCTGGGCGTCACCGTCGATGCTGTACCCGCTTGAAAGAAGCACCCGGACGCCGGGATTGACTTCGCGCAGATGATCGAAGGCCTTTCCCCCCGACATCCCGGTCATGATCATGTCCAGGATGACCAGGTCGATTTCATGCCGCTTTTCCCGGTAGACGGCGATTCCTTCCTGACCGCTTCCGGCGACGTAGACCCGATAACCGAGGGTCGCCAGCATCTCCCGGCCAACTTCCAGGATCGTTCTCTCGTCATCCACCAGCAGGATCGTCTCCGTCCCTTTCGCGATCCCGTCTTCAATCGCCGTCTCTTCGACGGTTTCCAGGGCGGAAGCCGGGAGATAGATTTTGAAGGACGTCCCACGCTGGGGCTCGCTGTAA
>CAZDLM010000068.1:0-14574 GCA_964506465.1 uncultured Syntrophaceae bacterium | reverse complement strand
ATCCATGGGTAGTCAGCCCCGCTATACCGCCCTCCAACATCCGGGTGGATATGGGTCTTGGCATGTGGATGAACACCTTCTCCCGGCAGGTGGGACCGCGCACCCTGCTTGTTACCTCGACTGCGGGCAACTATCAGCTGGATGTTGTGGGGGGCAAGGTCGGCCTAGCCGCTACCGGTCGTTTTTCCGGTTCCGTCACCGGAGAAGAGATGACGTTCAAGTTCGACCCGTCAAGCCCCACCGAACCGGTACTCAAGGGCAGAATTGTGCGCGGCGGACAGGCTGAGGATTTGGAACTTAGTATTGCACTGATGAACGATTTCCACGGCGGGAAGTTTTGCTACTCTGATGAAACACC
Source organism: uncultured Syntrophaceae bacterium (assembly GCA_964506465.1). Taxonomy (GTDB): domain Bacteria; phylum Desulfobacterota; class Syntrophia; order Syntrophales; family UBA6109; genus UBA6109. Next base: position 14,216 of record CAZDLM010000068.1, on the reverse strand, counting down.
GGCCACCCTGAAATTAGTGTTGGAAGCGCGGGTGACTCCTGCCGACCGGGCGAGGAGTGTAGAATGGACCCTGCCCGAGATCCCCGGTTCTGTTCGCATCGTGGAGCCGGTGGACGGCCGCGGGCCTTACGTGACCGTAACCTACAAGCTGCTACCGGAGGAGAATTCCTCTTTTGGAGAGAAGACGATCTCGGCACGCATCCGCTCAGGCGCCTGCAAGGCCGAGGATAAAAAAACAATAAGGGTCTTCTATCCTTCCAAGGCCGAGAACAATCCCGGCGGCCGAGACCCCAACTGGTTTTACTACTGGGCGCAGACCCCAGCAGCAAAACCGGGCGGGCATACGGTCAACTTGGTTTATGGTGGGCACCCTTACAGCTTCTGCCACTGGGAAGGTGAGGGTACGGCGGGGTTTTTCGCCCCTCAGCATCACCAGCACCGCACCTTCTATATCTGTGACCTGACCGCGGTCGGAGGGAGCACCATGTCGAACCGCTTTCCTCTTCTCTCCCGTACCCAACTACCAAACGCCACCGGAGTGCTCGTCGGCTGGCGAACCACCACCTTCATCGATACTTTCGCTGCAATAGTCATACACGAAAACGAACACATCCAAATGTATGAGATGTGGAAAATGGGCAAGACAAATGTGCAACTCGAGGCTGAAGACAGTGATAAGGACGGTGTGCCCGATGACAAGGAAGAACAATTAGGTTTCGACCCTAACAAGAAACAGACATGGCTCTCAGAAGGCGAGACTGCCAAGATCAAGTATGACGAGGAGTGGCTGTGCTATGAGGCCATGCAAGGCCACACGCCCGGGTCCCTGGACAAGTACGACTGGTCACACCCCGGAAAGCAGTGGCCCTGATCCCAGGGAGGCAATGAGCCGGAATTGTTGACAGGAATTCTGCTGTCAGCATCAACTACGGCCTATTTGTTCTGGCATGGCTATGAAAACCATTGTCTGGAGTTGCCCCGTTCGGCAAGAGGAAAACCCTGTATGAACCGCCCATGGCAATACGATGAAACGATTCAGGTCGGCACCGACTACCGTAATCAGGAAGAGGTGGGTGCTTACGACCAGCGAATGCAGAAACTGCGCGATGTAAATGCTGAGGCGAAAGATATCCAAAGAGCCCTGTCGCTTTCGGGTGATTCCGTTGTCTGGGAAATCGGCGCCGGTACGGGAGAATGCGCGCTTGCCCTTGCCGCCGCCGTGAGACATGTTCATGCCTCCGACGTTTCCCAGACGATGCTGGATTATGCTTGCCGGAAAGCGGAGCAGCGCGGCATCAACAATGTGACATTCGAGAAGGGTGGATTCTTGTCAGGATTCCGGCCGGTCCATCCGGTAGACGGTGTGGTCACTCAGTTGGCGCTGCATCATCTGCCGGACTTCTGGAAGTCGAGAGCCCTCGCGGGTATCGCAAGCTGCCTTCGTCCTGAAGGGAGGCTGTATCTCCGTGATGTCGTGTTCCCATCATCGCCGGACGACCATGACGCTTTTTTCAAGGCGGCGATCGACGGAATCCGTCTGCAGGCGGGGGACGAAACAGCGCAACAGACAATACAGCACATCAAGACGGAGTTCTCGACATTGGATTGGATCCTTGAAGGAATGATCGTTCGCGGCGGGCTGAAGATCGTTGAGAAAGTCAGCAAAGGTTTCCTGTCCGTCTACGTCTGCGAGAAATAAAAGCCGAGCAGGCGGAGCCGGCGGCTCTTTGTCCTGATTATTCCCCTAGAATCTTCACCAAGACTCTTTTCTTGCGTCTGCCGTCAAACTCGCCGTAGAAAATCTGTTCCCACGGCCCGAAATCCAGCTTGCCGTTCGTCGCGGCGACGACAACTTCCCGGCCCATGACTTGCCGCTTCAGATGGGCATCGCCGTTATCTTCCCCCGTCCGGTTGTGTCGATACTGCGAAACGGGTTCGTGCGGGGCAAGCTTTTCCAGCCATTGCTCATAGTCCTGATGAAGACCCGATTCATCGTCATTGATGAAGACCGACGCCGTGATGTGCATCGCGTTGACCAGGATCAGGCCCTCTTTGACGCCGCTTTCCCGGAGACAGGCCTCCACCTGGGGGGTGATGTTGACGAAGCCGCGACGGCTCGGGATGTTGAACCAAAGTTCCTTGCGGAAAGACTTCATGGAATCTACCTCCAAAGAATGTCCTGAAAAAACGAACGATCAAACAGGCGGAAGACCTGCCGAGGGAAGATGAACCTCCGCTTCGTCTTTTCCCAAACTCTGGCAAAATGGTCAACCTTTCTTATTGATGTCCGTACCCGTTTTGGGTACCATCGCACCCAAAACGGGTGTGGTGGATTGACGCACGAGCACGATAACGGTGAGCGATCATTTGACGTAAACTCTCCTCCGGCAAGACCATGGGGTCCCCGATGAAGCAGCGATGTTCGACGGGCGGCGCATCAAGCGCGTCCTTGTGAAGATCATCGGGGAGTGACGAAGCCGCCGGTCGGGCCCGGCGGAGTTTGCAGGCCGAGAAACGATTTCTAACCGGTTCGTCGGGAGGCATGGCGTCATGTCCGGAAAGATCTGCGTCCTTCTTCTCTGTCCCGTCCTTTTTCTGTTCGCGGCCTGCGCGCCGCGCATGGCCCAGGAGGAGGCCCGGCAGATCGCCGTCCTGACGGATACGGCGGCCGCCATCCCCGTCGCTCCGCCGCGCTCCATCGCCGACATCCTGGACATTCTGGATCAGCCGGGAATCTCCGATCCGGAGGTCATTGAGTGGCTGCGGATCGAGGCCGAAGCCCCACAGCCCAGCATCCCGAGCGACACCTATCTCGCGGAGTTCCACCACCGCCGCGCCGGCGCGTCCGAGTCCTTGGGCCACGGCCGGAAGGCCCTGGAGGATGCAAGGACCGCCTTTCTGCACATGCAGAAGGCCGGGGAAGAGCGGCTGGACATCATGCGCAATCTCGCACACCTGGAAAAGGACTTCGGAAGCCGCAGGCGCGCCCTGGAGCTTCTGCAGCGGTGCCGCGACCTGGACGCGGTATTGCCCCTCCCCCAGTACGCCGTCAGCTACGACCAGCTTCTGCTGGACCTGCACCTGTCTGCGGGAGACATCGAAGCGGCGGAGAAGGCCTACGAGAAGGCGGCGGAATTCTGCCGCAACAAGATGGGCAATGCAAGCGGGAGGTATCTCGACGTCCGCCTGGCTCCGGGGGAAATCCTCCAGCGGGAGAGGCGATGTGAAAGCATGGAGGCGAAATTCGCCGAATCCCGGAACCGGCACCGCGAGGCCGAGTCCTCCTGGCGTCGCCATCTCGCCGTGTGCCTCAAGAGCGCTCGGAATCCCGGGCGGATCGTCTCGGCCCGGCTTTCCCTGGCCGCAAACCTGAGGCATCAGGGGCGCCTCCTGGAGGCGGAGATGGAAAGCCGGAAGGCCTTGAGCGAAGCCCTCGGCTACGGCGGGAAGGAATCCACCCGGCTCGGCCAGGCCCTGCGCAACCTGGGAAAGACGCTGCAGGATCAGGGGCGCTTGGCGGAGGCGGAAAAACTCGCCCGGACGGGTATTCGGATATACGAGAAATCGGGCCTTTCCGAGGATTCGTCGCAGATGCTCGAGGAGCGCATGTTCTACGGGGATGTGCTCGTCAGAAAGGAAAAGTATCCCGAGGCGAGGGAACAGTATGACCTCCTCCGGGAGGCGGGAAAGAGAAATCCCGAGAATTTCAAGAAAACGTTCGCCAATCCCCCCGCCATCCTGACCCTGATCAAAACGGGTGCGGTCCGCGAGGCCCTGGAACTGATCCCCGCCGCCTATGAGTCGCGGGCGAGAATCCACGGGGAAGACGACAGCCGCACGGCCCGGATCGTCGGCCTGCGGGCGATGGCCTACGCCGCGAACGGCGAGGATCGGAAGGCCTTCGCGGATTTCTCGGTGGCCCTGCCGAATCTGGCCGGCAAGGAGGAGAAATTCGTTCCCCTGGCGATTCTCGACGCCTATATCCATTTCTTAGGGAGAATTCACAACACGCCCGTCGAAAAAGATCTGGGGATCGATGCGCCGGCCGAGGCCTTCGCCGTCGCCGGCCTGATCGACCGGGACGCCACCGGGACCGCCCTCCGCGAAGCCTGCGCGCGTCTGGCGATCCTGTCGGACCCGGCACTCGAAGCCCTGGCCGGGAGGGAGCGGGACCTGCTGGCGCGGATCGACGCCCTGGAGACCGCCGTCTCCGACCACCTTTCGCTTCCCGCAGCCGAACAGGACCGCGCCGCGATCTCGCGGTACATCCTCGCGATCGGGCAGCTGAAGAAGGAGAGGGAGTCGATCCGGAACGAGATCGCCGGGAAATCCCCCGGATACCGGGACTTTATCAAGCCGCCGTCGGTGTCGCTGGAAACGGCGCAGAAGAACCTCCGGCCGGGCGAGGCCCTCGTCTTCATCTACCCGTCCGAAAGAAAAACCTTCATCTGGGCTGTTCCGCAGCGGGGGAAGACATCCTTTGCCATCTCCGACGCCGGGAAAGAATCGCTTGCCGCGGCCGTGAACGATATCCGCAAGGCGCTGGACATTCACCCGCGCACCCTCGGTGACATTCCCGCCTTCGACGCTGCGAAGGCCCATGAGCTGTACCGGACGCTGCTGAAGCCGGTCGAGTCCGGCTGGAAGGACGCATCCGATCTGATCGTCGTCGCCCAGGGGCCTCTGAGACTGCTTCCCCTGACGGTTCTGCCCACCGAGGAAACCGCTTCCGTCGAGCACAAGCGGGAGCTCTTCGGCGGCTACCGGGATGTTCCGTGGCTGATCCGCCGGGTCTCGGTCACGACGGTTCCCTCCGTCGCGTCCCTGATCGGCCTTCGGGCCCTTCCCGCCGGAGATCCGCGGCGGAAGGCCTTCGCGGGTTTCGGCGATCCCCTCTTCAACCGGGAGCAGTACGCCCGGGCGGCGGCTGCCGGAGAAGCCGCGGCCGCTCAGCCGGCAGGCACCGGTATCGCCGTTGCCACCCGCGGTATCCGCATATCGGGAAAAGAAAACCTGGACAGCGACCGGATCCGCAGCAGCCGGCTGGAATCCCTCGACCGCCTCCCCGACACGGCAGCGGAGATCGCCGGAATCGCAACGATCCTCGGGGCGGATCAGCGGAAGGACGTCTTCTACGGAAAGGATGCATCGGAGCGGCTCGTCAAGACGATGCCGCTTGCGGACCGGAAGGTGATCGCCTTCGCCACCCATGCCCTTGTCCCGCGCGACCTGGACGGGCTGGAGCAGCCCGCACTGGCGCTCTCTTCCCCCGCGGTGACGGGCGAAAAGGAGGACGGCCTGCTGACCATGGAGGAGATCCTGCGGCTGAAGCTCAACGCCGACTGGGTGGTCCTGTCGGGCTGCAATACCGGGGCGGCGGGAGGCGCGGGCGCGGAAGCCGTTTCCGGCCTTGGCGGAGCCTTCTTCTACGCGGGCGCCCGGGCGCTCCTGGTCAGCATGTGGCCGGTGGAGACGACCTCCGGCCGGAAGCTCGTCACCGGGATCTTTGAGGCGCAGAAGGCGGAGAGGATATCCCGTGCGCAGGCTGTGCGCAGATCGATGCTGGAACTGCTGGACAGGGGAACCCTGATCGAAGAGGCCTCCGGGAAGATCGCCGCCAGCTACGCCCATCCGTTCTTCTGGGCGCCCTTTGTCATGGTCGGCGACCCCGGCGTCGCTCCCTAGACCTTGCCCACTGCAAATCCCTGCGGCATTTTCCCGGGCTTCGTCGCTCGCGCGGAAGTGTTTGGCTCATGCCTGTACGGCCGGGCGCTTCCCGCGGAACCACCCCACCAGATAGCCGTCCATGATCAGGTGCACGAAGTGGTGGACGACGCAGAAGACCAGCGTCATCCCATAATCCGGAAAGAGCTTGATCTGCAGAAGGATGGACAGCGGCAGGGTCTTCTGCCCTCCCATGAAAACGATGCTTTCGCGGCGGCCCGGGCCGAGGCCGAAGAGGGCGGAGGCCCCGAAGGCGGCGGCCAGGAGGAACGCGTGAAAGACAAACGACAAGGCCACGACGAGCATCGCCTGATGCCTTCCGCCCAGCACCGTCGGCCTTGCCTCGGAAAGCGCCATCCAGATGACGGCCAGAACCAGACACGAATTGACGACCGGGACGGCCCGCCGGAAAGATCCCTCGAAACTCCGCAGGCCGGGGCGCAGCGCCAATCCCAGGAAAAGCGGGGCCAGAACGAGAAATCCGATTTGCGCCGCCAGCGCGCCCTTGTCGATCAGCGGAGCCGTCGAATCGCCGCCCACGTTCAGCAGCAGGGCCAGGGCAAAGGGCGTGACGAAGACGGCGAGGCCGTTGGTCAGGAGACTGACCAGCAGGGCATGGGCGATGTTGCCGCCGGCGGCGCCGGTCATGACGACGCCGCTGCTCAGGGTTGTGGGCATGACGGCGACAAGAAACAGTCCGGCCTGCACCTCGCGGTCGAGCGGCGCCAAGGCCAGAAGCCAGGCGATGACGGGGGAGGCCGCGAAGATGATCGCCGCGGCGATCACGGTCCCCCGGACATCCCCAATGCCGTTCCGGATCTCCTCCTTTTGCAGGAGCAGGCCGGAGCCAAGAAAGATCAGGACGATGACGATATCGGCGCCGCGATGGGCCTTGCACCACTTCCCGATCCCCGCGACGGTCTCCGTGCCGTCCAGCAGCGTCGCGCCGGAAACGGCGAGCAGCCCCAGGACAAACCAGTTTTTCTTCAGAAACGCCAGCAATGCGGATCACCTCGCGTGGCCGGCTCCCTCCGGGGGAAGCCTGTGCCGGGATAAGAGGGGCCGGAGTCTATGCGATCACGCTGGAAATGTCAAAAGCGGAGGCGGGATTGTCCGCTTCTGCCGCCCGTCGGCGCGGGACGGTGTGGCGGCCGCCGGGACCGCCGGCGCGCTGTCCCCTCCGGCCACAGGTATCCACAGCCTGTCCATTGACATTCCCGCGGAACCATTGCAGAATACAAAATCTTTCAGAGCGCCTTGAAGCCGGGCGTTCTCGGTTCGGGCCGGAGCGGCGTACATGCCGGCAGCAGGCCTGCGGGTTCATTCCTTCACCCTTTTTTATTCGCACGGAGATTATCGAGGATGAGAAGACGATGAAGAGTCGGACGAGATCCAAGAAGGCGCGCAAGCCGATTGAGGTCACTCCCGAGGACACTTCGCCCGTGCAAGCCGAGGATCCGCGCATTGCGGCCGGCACGACATTCCCGATCGTCGGGATAGGCGCCTCCGCAGGCGGACTCGAGGCACTGGAGACGTTTCTGCAGAATGTGCCGGAGGACAGCGGCATGGCCTTTGTCATCGTCCAGCACCTCGACCCGACCCACAAAGGGATCATGGTCGAGCTCCTCCAGCGGGCCACGCCGATGAAGGTCACGCAGGTCCGGGACCGCATGACGGTGGAGCGGGACCATGTTTACGTGATCCCGCCCAACAAGGACATGTGCATCCTCCATGGGGCGTTGCATCTTCTCGTCCCGGTGGCGCAGCGGGGGCTCCGCCTGCCCATCGATTTCTTCTTCCGCTCTCTGGCCGACGATCTCCAGGACCGGAGCATCGGCGTCATTCTGTCGGGTATGGGTTCCGACGGGACGCTGGGGCTGAGGGCGATCAAGGAGAAGGCGGGCGTCGTCTTCGTCCAGAAGCCGGAAACGGCAAAGTTCGATGGCATGCCGCGGAGCGCCGTCGATGCGGGACTGGCCGATGTCATCGCGCCGGCAGAGGAGCTTCCCGCGAAAATCATGGCCTACCTCAAGCACGCCCCCGTCGTGACCAAGGCCGATATCGCCCTGGAGGAGAAGGCGCGGAGCGCCATCGAGAAGATCTTCATCCTGCTGCGCTCGCAGACCGGCCAGGACTTTTCTCTTTACAAGAAGAGCACCGTCTACCGCCGCATCGAACGGCGGATGAGTCTCCACCAGATCGACCGGATCGCGGCTTACGTCAAGTTTCTCCAGGAGAACCCGCAGGAGACGGAACTCCTCTTCAAAGAGCTGCTCATCGGCGTCACGAGCTTCTTCCGGGATCCGGCCGCGTGGGAGCAATTGAAGAGGGAAGTGATCCCGGCGCTTCTCTCCGCGCGCCCGGCCGGAGGCGTGCTCCGGGCCTGGGCGGTCGGCTGCTCGACCGGAGAAGAGGCCTACTCCCTGGCGATCCTCTTCAGGGAAGCCCTGTCGCAGCTGAAGCCGGCGGGCAACTTCACACTCCAGATCTTCGCCACCGATCTGGACAAGGACGCCATCGACAGGGCAAGGACGGGGGACTATCCCGCCAACATCACGGCCGACGTTTCGCCGGAGCGTCTACAGCGATTCTTCGTTCAGGATGAGCGGGGGTTCAGGGTGGGGAAGGAAATTCGCGAGATGGTGGTCTTCGCCCCGCAGAATGTCATCATGGACCCGCCCTTTACGAAACTCGACATCCTCGTCTGCCGCAATCTCCTCATCTACCTCACCCAGGAACTCCAGAAGAAACTGCTGCCCCTCTTTCACTACAGCCTGAACCCCGGCGGCATCCTGTTCCTGGGGAACGCCGAGACCGTCGGCATCTTCAACGATCTCTTTTCCGCCGTCGACGTCAAGGCGAGGATCTACCAGCGGTCGGAACCCGCCCTGGGGGCGAAGCCGATCGAATTCCCGTCCTCCTTTGTCGCCGTTCCGCCGGAGATCGCTCCGCCAGCCAAAGCGGGCAAACCCCTTCCCAACCTGCAGGCGACGGCCGACCAGATCCTTCTGAACCGCTACGCGCCGGTGGCCGTCCTCACCGGCGAGAAAGGGGACATCCTCTACATCAGCGGGCGGACGGGCAAGTACCTCGAACCGGCGGTCGGAAAGGCCAACTGGAATATCTTTGCCATGGCCCGCGAGGGTCTGCGCTACGAGTTGAGCTCGGCTTTTCAGAAGGCCATCCGCACGCGGGAGACCGTCATCCTGAAAGAAGTCAAGGTGCAGACCAACGGCGACCAGCAGATGGTCAACGTGACCATCCAGCCCCTGGTCGAGCCGGACGAGCTCAAGGGCATGGTGATGATCGTGTTCCAGGACATCCCCGCCCCTGCCGAAGCGTCGCCGCCGCGCAAGGGCAGGCGAGTTCCGCCGACCCTCGTGAAGACGCAGATGGAGAAGGAAATCCAGCGTGTTCGGGAGGAACTGCAGAACACGCGGGAAGAGATGCAGACCTCCCAGGAGGAACTCAAGTCGGCCAACGAGGAGTTGCAGAGCACCAACGAGGAGCTCCAGAGCACCAACGAGGAGTTGACCACCTCCAAGGAAGAGATGCAGTCGATGAACGAAGAGCTGCAGACCGTCAACCACGAACTGCAGTCCAAGGTGACGGACCTCTCGCGGGCGAACAACGACATGAAGAACCTTCTCGACAGCACCGATATCGCGACGCTCTTCCTCGACGACCAGCTCAACGTCCGCCGCTTCACGAGCCAGACCTCCAAGATCATCAATCTGATTCCCGGGGATGCCGGGCGGCCGATCACGGATATCTCCTCGGAACTGATCGATCCCAAGCTCGCGGACGACGCCCGGGAGGTTCTGCGGACGCTGGTCTTCAAGGAAAAATTCGTTTCCACTTCCGACGGGCGCTGGTTCCTGACGAGGATCATGCCGTATCGAACCCTGGAGAACCGGATCGACGGCGTCGTGATCACGTTCACCGACACCACGGCTTCCCGGAAGACGGAGGTGGAACTGAGAAGGCTGCAGGACGAGCAGGCAAAGAGAATCCAGGAGCTGGAAGAAGAACTGAAGAGGGCGAAGCGGCGGCTCAAGTCGTGCGAATAGCGGCCGGGAGAGGCGGCCGGGAGTCGCGGAAACAGCATTTCTTGAGGTGGCAGGGATGGCCAGGAAGAGAGCGGAGACGCCCGAAGCCTCGGAACTTCGGCGCCGTGCCGAGGGGAGGCTGAAGACGCGGAGGCCGCAGACGGAGCCGGACGCGGACCGGGACCCGCAGCGCCTCCTCCACGAGATGCAGGTCCATCACGTCGAGCTCGAGCTCCAGAACGAGGAGCTCAGACGGCTGCGCGACGAGGCCGAAACGCTTGTCGCCCGATATCTCGACATCTACGACTTTGCCCCTGTCGGCTACTTCACTCTCGGTCCCGACGGAAAGATTCTTCAGGCGAACCTGAGGGGCGCCCGCCTTGTCGGCCTTCCCCGCGCCGAACTGACCGGCCGGAGCTTTACGGCCTTCGTTTCCGCCGCTTCGTTTCCCGCGTTCAAGGTATTTTTCGAGAAGACCTTGCGCACGGAGAAGCCCGAGACCTGTGAAGTCGAAATCTCAAGGGAGGGAAAGCCGCCCCTTCTCGTCCAGCTCGAGGGGAGCGCTTCTCTGGAAAGAGGAGAATGCCGCCTTGCGATGATCGACATTACGGAGCGGAGAAGGGCGGAAGAGGGGATGCGCCGTTATGATCTCCTGGCCCGCCACGGACGCGAGATCATCCTCTTCGCGGACAGCGGCGACGGCCGAATTCTCGAAGCGAACGCCGCTGCGGAGAAGGCATACGGATATTCTCGGGAGGAACTGCTCAAACTCACGGTCCATCATCTCCTTGCGGCGGGCGATTTCGAAGCGGCGCCGCAGAACGGCGGAAACGACGGCCAGATGCACCCCCTGTCCGAAGCCCTCCACCGGCGCCGGGACGGAACGGTATTTCCCGTGGAGGTCAGTTACCACCGGGAAGAGGTCGGGGGCCGGCACGTCGCGATCTCCATCATCCGGGACATCTCGTTGCGCAAGAAAGCGGAAACGGCGCTGGGAGAGCGATCCCGGCAGCTGGAGAGCGCCAACAGGGAACTGGAGGCCTTCAGTTATTCCGTTTCCCATGACCTGCAGGCGCCTTTGAGGGCGATCGACGGTTATGCCCGCATGATCCTGAAGAAACAGGGCGCCCATTTCGACGACGACACCCGGGCCAGGTTCGATGTCATCCGGAGCAGCATCGTGAAAATGGGGCAACTCATCAACGATCTCCTCGCCATGGCCAGGCTGGGGAGATTGGAGATGCGCTCCTGCACCGTCGACGTCGAATCCATGGTCAGAGAGGTGTGGAAAGAGTTGACGGCACTTCAGCCCGGAAGGACCATGACCCTTCGGATCGGCAGCATGCCGCCGGCCATGGGGGACCGCTCTCTCGTCAGGCAGATCGTGGCCAACATCCTCTCCAACGCCGTCAAGTTCACCCGCCTGCGCGGCGAGACGATCCTGGAAGTCGATGGGTGCGGGCAGGGGGACGAAGTCCTGTACCGGTTCCGCGACAACGGCGTGGGCTTCAACATGGCCTACCATGACAAGCTATTCGGGATGTTCCAGCGCCTTCACGCCGCCGACGAGTACGAGGGGACGGGTGTGGGCCTTGCGATCGCCCATCGGATCGTTCAGCGGCACGGCGGACGGATCTGGGCCGAAAGCGAGGAGGGCAAGGGGGCGACCTTCTATTTCACCCTTCCGGCGGACAAGAGCCGGCGGTAGAAAATCTTCTCCGAACAGAACGGCGAGGACGTCCGGCTGCGGCCGCTTCGGGCCATGGCGGCCGTCTTTCGAGCAGTCCCCCGGAGACCGGTGTGCCGACCGGTCCTTCTGGGGGAATATGCTCATCGCGTCGAGGCTGTGCCGCCTTCCGATACAAGGGGAGGAGGAGTTCGACCGTCGGCCCCGCCTCGGGCCGCTTCATCAGATGCCGGCCGAGACGAAATTCTGATGGAGCGTCGGGATGTCCATCCGGGAAAAACCTGCGAACCGCTTCGGGGCGGGCCGGAAGGCCTGCACCGTCGCTCCGGGATAAGGCCCCGCCGATTTTTTTCAGAGGTCTTCGTGCTTGACAATGCGGAAAAGCTTTCATATGACGCAGTACAATCCAGGCCAGCAATTGGATCCGACATCGATTTCACTTTTTCAAAGGAGGCACTATGAGCAAGAAGGGTTTCCGGTACGCGGGATGTGCTCTTGTCTTCGCGGCGATTCTCTCCATGGCGGTTCTTTTCGTTTCCGAGAGCGGTGCCGCCGAATACAAGGCGGAATACAAGCTTTCCACGGTCGTCGGGAAGGCCTTTCCCTGGGGCGCCGGCGCGGACCGCTGGTGCGACCTCGTGCGGGAGAAGACGGGCGGCCGCATCAACATGAAGATGTATCCGGGCGCGAGCCTGGTCGGCGGCGATCAGACCAAGGAATTCACCGCCCTCCGTCAGGGCGCCATCGACGTGGCGGTCGGCTCCACCATCAACTGGTCTCCCCAGATCAAGGAACTGAATATCTTTTCGCTGCCGTTTCTCATGCCGGACTACAAGGCCATTGACGCGCTGACCCAGGGCGAGGTCGGGAAGGAAATCTTCAAGATCCTGGCGAGCAAGGATATGGTGCCGCTGGCCTGGGGAGAGAACGGCTTCCGGGAACTGAGCAACTCCAAGCGGCCCGTCAAGGCTCCGGCCGATCTGAAAGGGCTCAAGATCCGCGTGGTCGGCTCGCCCCTCTACCTGGAGACCTTCACCGCCCTCGGCGCGAATCCGACCCAGATGAGCTGGGCTGATGCGGTGCCCGCCCTCGCGAGCGGCGCCGTCGACGGCCAGGAAAATCCGTTCGGCATCTTCACCGGCGCCAAGCTGGACACGGCTGCGAACCAGAAGTATCTCACCGTCTGGGGCTACGTGGCGGACCCGTTGATCTTCGTCGTCAGTCAGGCGGTCTGGAAGACCTGGACGCCGGAAGACCAGAAGGCCGTCCGGGCAGCCGCCGAGCAGGCCGCCAAGGAAGAAATCGCCATGGCGAGGAAGGGCCTGGTTGCGCCGGATGATTCGACGATCAAAGAGGTGGAAGCCAAGGGCGTCAACCTCGTGAGACTGACCGATGCCGACAAGCAGGCGTTCAAGAAGGCAACCAAGAAGGTCTACGACAAGTGGGCCAAGACGATCGGTCCGGAACTCGTCAAGAAGGCGGAACAGGCCATCGCGAAGAGGAAGTAGCTTTTCCGGGATCGTGAAATCCGTCAGGACGAACGCGGCGCACATCGGCACGGGGGAATACCCAGCCGATGCGCGCCGCTGTCGCGCAATGACCACCGCGCTGTCATTGCGGGCGGAGCGAAGTCATCATTGTCATTCCCGCGGAAGCGGGAATCCAGGGTCGTTGGTTTTTTCTGCGAAGTCCGTGTAGAGCAGGGCGCTGGACCCCCGCTGCAGCCTGCCCTCGCGAAAGCGGGGGCGGGGGTGACAGAAGGCGGCATGAGACGCCGGGCCGACAGATAGATCGCAGGTTTTATTCGCCGGCGTCATGACTCGAGGAGCAAGGTATGGCTGATCTGTGCGATCCTGACCGGGGAAGCGGCAGGCCGAAGACCAGGGTCCCCCTGAAGATCGAAGAATGGCTCGCGGCAACCGCCATTGCCTTGCTGGCGCTGCTCACGTTTGCAAACGTCGTAGTAAGATATGCGACCGATTTCTCCTTCGCCTTCACGGAGGAATTCTCCATCTTCCTCATGGTGCTCATGACGCTCTTCGGCGCGTCGAGCGTGATGGCGAAAAACGGCCACCTGAACATCGCCTATTTCGTCGACCGGCTTTCGCCGCACCGGCGCCGCCGGATCCGTCTTGCAGCAACCGGGGCGGTGATCGTCACGTTTGCCATGCTGGCAGTCCTGGGAGGGATGATGGCCTGGGACGAGTACCGCTACGAGGTCACCTCGCCCGGTCTGGGTATCCCCACCTGGATCTACACCGTCTGGCTGCCGATCCTCTCGCTGGCGATCCTGGGCCGCGCCGTCGGCCTCTTCATCCGCATCCGGAGGGGCCAAGACTGATGCACCCCGCCGTCCTCCTCTTCGGCTGCTTCTTCGTTCTGCTCTTGGGCGGAGTGCCGATCGCCGCCTCGCTGGGCCTCGCCGGCTCTCTTGTCATCGCCGTCGCGAAGCTGGGCATCATGGCGGTGCCGACGGGCGTCTATACGGGCATCGCGAAGTATCCCCTTCTGGCCGTCCCCATGTTCGTCCTCGCCGGCGCGATCTTCGACCGTTCCGGCGTGGCCGCGCGGCTGCTTCGTTTCGCATCGTCCATCATCGGCCAGGGGCGCGGATCGCTGGCCGTCATCACGATCCTTGTCGCCATGGTCATCGGCGGCATCTCCGGGTCCGGCCCCGCCTGCACGGCGGCCGTCGGAGGGGGCATGCTCGGTGCCATGATGCGGAAGGGCTATCCGCCTGCCTTTGCGGCGAGTGT
>CAZDLM010000067.1:2838-15306 GCA_964506465.1 uncultured Syntrophaceae bacterium | reverse complement strand
TTTCAGAAGCCTTGCATCCGGACATTTTTGAACAGCCTGCGCTGAGCGACTTTTTAGCAGCCGTTTAGGCCGCAGGAAAGATCAGCCGCTTGAGCCCGTCAACGGGCGTTCAGCCGGTTGTCAGACGACAAGAGATCAACCCGGGAGTTGTCGCTTTGAGGAGGGCTTAATGCCGAACATAGGAGTATCCACGTATGCGCTGTTTCTGAAGATGTCGACGCTTGACGCAATCCGGTTTGCGGCGGACCAGGGATTCCAGGGTGTGGAAATCTACACGTCTCCCTACGTCTTCACGCCCGACGGCGCCACGGAACAGGACAAGAAGGCGATCCGCGGCCTCGGCAGGAAGAAGGGCCTCTCCTTCGCGGTTCATTTCGCCGGCGGGAACGATCTGGCGAATGTGGACAAATTCCATCTGGCCGAGAGCCGGAGAAAACTGCGCAAGACCATCGAGTTCTGCCGCGAGATCAACGGCGGCGTCGTCGTGATCCATCCCGCTCAGGAGCCGCGAATGAGCGTCCACAAGAAACATCCCCTGACGGAGTATCCGAAATACCAGCTTGACAATCTGCGTGCGGAGGCGCTCGCGCGTTTCAAGGAATCCCTCAACGACGGAGCGGTCTGGGCGCAGCGTGCGGGTGTCCTGCTCGGACTGGAGAATTACAGCCACGTTCCGAATTGCCTCCAGACGCGGTATGAGGATCTGGTGGAGTGGGTGACGGAGGTCGGGAATCCGGCCCTGCAGATCACGCTGGATACCGGACATGCGAATCTCGAGGGCGGCGTCCAGGAGGCACTCGGCGTCTTCGGGCCCCGCGTCGTCCACGTGCATCTGAATGACAACAACGGGAAATCGAGCGGGCACGGGGAGCTTGGCACCGGGACGATCCGCTGGGACGCGTTTGAGCCTTTTTGCCGTTCTTTTGAGGGCATGCTCTGCATCGAAATCCTCGGCTTTGACGATCTGGAAGGTTCGGTTCTGCGCAGCAAGGCGTTCATGGAAAAGCTGTTGCAGCGGGAATCCTGCGGAGTTAACGTATAATCTCCGCCTGGTCCCGGGAAAGGGAACAGGGCATCGGAGGAGAAATGACGGAAAACATGCTTCAACGATTCCTTCGCATCGGGACCGTTTGCGCCGCGCTGGCGGTGGCGCTGTCATCCGCCGCGCTGGCGGCGGGCGGACCCGCATCATCCAAGGACTGGCCTCCCTACGCGATCGTGCGGGATGAGGCCTCCCTTTACCTGCGGTGGCGGACCGCGGAGCCATCTCAGGACCGTCTGACCCTCTACCGGGATGAAACGAAGACAGGGGAACTCGGCGCATTCGTGGAAAAAGCGCCCCTGCAGGCGCACAGCGTCGCGCTGGAAGGCCTCCAGCCGGGGACAGTTTACCCATACCGCATTTCGGGCACGAAGAACGCGGGGATGGAAGGACGGCTGCGCATGCCGCGTCAGGGACGGGAATTGACCTTCTTTGTCGTCGGAGATACGCAAGCCCTGACAATCCCCGGTTCCCTGGACATGGAATTGTCCAGGCAGCGGATGACGATCGAAGCGATCGCCGGAGATCCCGTCGCGGGCGACTTTCTCGTGCATACCGGAGATCTGGTGGAATCGGGCAACCTGCCGGAGTACAGCGCTTTCTTCCGTCTGATTGCGCCGCTTTCCGCGAGGATGCCGCTCTTCCCAGTGAAGGGAAATCATGACGACCGATCGGACCTTTTTATCGATGCCTTCGGTTTCTCCGTCTCGGGCAGACTTCACGGAACGGACTGGCATCACTTCGCTACGGAGAATGCGCTCTTTGTTTTTCTGAATCTCAATTTCAACAGCATCCAACAGGTTACCGATATGAACCGCCTGCTGAACCTCGTACTGGAAGAATATCGGAGTAAAAAGTGGAAGTTCGTATTCACCCACCAGCCGCTTTACAGCAATGCGGCGGGGGGAGAGGAGACTCCGTTCCGGGCGCTCTTCGAACCGCTGTTCATGAAATACGGCGTCGATGTCGTTTTTTCGGGACACCATCACGCCTATCAGCGGATCTCACGGAACGGGATCATGTATGTCATTTCCGGCGGCGGTGGTGCGGCGGGTTATTCCAGGCTGTCGGACAAAAAGATGGAAGGAACGCTGAAGACTGCGGAAAGAACCATGCATTATCTGCGCGGACGGATTCTGGGCGACAGCTTTATCCTCGATGTCCGCCTGGCAGGGCGGGAAAACGAACCGGACAGGATCGAGCGCGCGGAAGGTGAACTGGACCGCTTCGAGCTGACCAAGCCATGAAGACACTGTATTGGCGGAGCATCAAGGAAGCGTTGATGACGGGCTACGATCATATCGGCTTGCTGATGGCGGCGAATATTCTTTTCGTCCTGGCCTCGCTTCCGATCGTGACGCTGCCGGTGACGATTCCGATGCTCGGAGCCGCCGTATCGTCGATCGCGAGCGGCGAAAAGCTCTCCTGGAGGAGACTATGGGAAGACGCCGGGCGATACTATCTCGGCGGAGGAGCTCTCCTTATCTGTGCCGCCGGTGTCACGGTTCTTCTGATCGCCGATTTGCACATTTTGGGGGCGATGAAGAAGAGCCATCCGGAAATCGCCTACCTTACCATGGGGTTCGTGCTGTGTTTTCTCCTGGCCTGGCTCCTCATGCAGATCTACGTCCTGCCTTTTTTCCTCAAGGAGCCGGGGGCCGTCTGGAAGGCTTTCAAGAAGGCCTTCTTCCTGCTGCTGGACAATTTCGCCCTGTCCGTCGCACTCGCCTTGACCATGCTGGTCGTCGTTCTCATCATGGTCGTCTCGGGCGTCGGGCCTTTCGTTCTGATGGTGAGTTTTCTTTTTCTGCTTCAGCAGAGGTTCTTTGACAATCTGATGGAGAGGTATGATGAACAACGCTGATTTGGGAAAATTTTCGGGGGCCGTCAAGGGCCTGGATGCGGCAGCCATCGACGCCCTGAACCGAAGGCTGCTGAAGCGCAGGGCGTTCCGTGAGGCGGTCAGCGGCTACCTCTTCGTCGCGCCCGCCACAATCATCCTTCTTGCCTTCTTTTTTCTTCCGACGCTGTACGCCTTCGTGGTGAGTTTTTACCGCTGGGACTTCATGAATCCCGTGAAGACATGGGTCGGCCTCGGCAATTACATCAGCCTGCTTACCTCCGGTGAATTCTGGCATGTCATGTGGGTTACGGTCTACTACATGATCGGTTCCATCCCCTTCGCGATGTTCTTCGCCCTGATCCTGGCCCTGTGCATCAACGAGAAGTTGAAATTTCTTGCTTTTTTCCGCACCGCCACCTTTGCGCCCGTCGTGGCTTCCATCGTGGCCATGTCCGCCGTATGGCTGTGGATGTACGACCCGATCAACGGACTCCTCAATTATTTTCTGAAGATCGTGGGACTGGCGCCCCTCAGGTGGCTGACGGACACGGAACTGGCGATGCCGTCTCTCATTCTTTTCGACATATGGAAACATACAGGATACGACATGATCATCTACCTGGCCGGCATCCAGAGCATCCCCGATTCGTACTATGAGGCGGCGAAGATCGACGGCGCCAACGCCTGGCAGCGGTTCTGGAAGATCACCTGGCCGCTGCTCGGGCCGACGACGCTCTTCATCCTTATCATCTCCGTCATCCAGCGATTCCAGGTGTTTTCGATGGTGCATACCATGACCCATGGGGGGCCTGTGAACGCCACGAACGTCATTGTCTTCTATCTGTATGAGAAAGCCTTCATCAACTTCGAGATGGGCTATGCCTTCGCCATCGCCTACATTCTCTTCGCGATCATCTTTCTGATCACCGTGATCCAATGGAAGGTCGGGGCGAAGAAGGTGCACTACGGGCGATCCTGAGGGGGTCGTTCGAATCCGGTGTTTTTGAGGAAGGGTTTGTCGCATGGATTCCATGGAAGAAAAAGGCAGACAGCATCAGCGAAGGAAAAGAGTGGTGCGTGTTTTTCTCTACGTCTTTCTGATCGTCGCCGCGATCATCTCCCTCTTTCCACTGTACTGGATGCTGCTCACGTCACTGACGCCGATGGACGAGATCTTCGTCTTTCCGCCGAAGTTCTGGCCCAGCAGGATCGCGTGGGAGAACTATGCGACCGCCTGGAACTCGACGGCCATGGGGCGCTATTATCTCAACAGCATCGTCGTCACGTTTTTCACGACGGGCGCCCATGTGCTCTTCGCCTGCGTCACGGCCTATGCCTTTGTCTGCATCCGCTTTCCCGGACGCGATATCGTGTTCATGATTTTTCTGGGGACGATGATGATCCCCAGCGTCGTCAACCTGATTCCTTCCTTCATTCTTTTGAAGTGGCTGGGCTGGATCAACACCTTCGAGGGCCTCATCGTTCCCCATATGGTCAGCGTCTTTGGAATCTTTCTCCTGAGACAGTTCTTCATGGGCATCCCCAAGGATTACGAGGACGCGGCCAAAATCGACGGATGCGGCAGGCTGGGGATTCTCTGGAGGATGTACATCCCCCTGGCCAAGCCGGCCATCGCCGCGCTGACGATCTTTTCCTTCTACCATGTGTGGAACGAGTTCTTCTGGCCCTTGGTCATCACGAGCACTGACGACATGCGGACGCTGCAGATCGGTCTGCGCTACTATCTCGACGCGGAGGGCGGCTCCGGATGGGAGTTGGTCATGGCGGCGGGTACCATGGTGGTCGCGCCGGTGCTGCTGGCTTTTTTCCTGCTCCAGAGGCAGTTCGTCCGGGGAATCACCATGACGGGTCTCAAGGGTTAACGGTTCATGAGGGCGAGGGGCTTTCCGCCTCTCCCGTAAAGAGGAAGAGAGTCTTCACGAGAAAGGAAGGAGAACGAAATGAAGAAGAAAACGAGGGTAAGGCTACTTTGCGGGGGCCTGGCAGCGATGCTGGGGCTGGTTGTCTTCGTGCTGCTTCCTGCATCGGCATTTGCAGCCGAAAAGCAGGAACTGGTGGTCTGGCATTCGAAGGCCACGCTCCGCGGCAAGGTCTGGGCCAAGATGGTGGAGGAATTCAACGCCACACATCCGAACATCCATGTGACGGCGACCTACCAGGGAGGCTACAATCAGACGATTCAGAAGGTCACGACGGCAATTGCAGGCAACGCCACGCCCGACGTCGCCGAACTGCCCCAGTCGCATGGAACCATCGAATTTGCCGCCAGCGGCAGGCTCCTGCCCATCGAGGAGTTCATGCCCAAGGGAGACAAGGATGATTTTCCCGAAGGCGCACTGGCCCGATACAGTGTCGGCGGGAAGCTCTATGCCATACCCAATGCGGTCAGCACAAGCCTGTTGTACTACAACGCCGACCTGTTCAAGGAGGCCGGTCTCGACCCGAACAAGCCGCCCCAGACCTGGGATGACGTCGTGACGGCTGGCAAAAAGCTGACGCGCGACACCGACGGCGACGGCAAGCCCGACAAATGGGGACTCGTAACTCATACGACGGTCAACTACTTTTTGTTTGCCATGATCTACCAGAACGGCGGCCGTCTGTTCGATGAGAAGGGCAACCCCGCCTTCAATTCGCCGGAAACGGTGGAGGCGTTGCAGTTCTGGTCAGACCTCGTCCACAAGTACAAGATCATGCCGCCACTGACCCATGCGGCGGCCAACAAACTCTTCATGGCCGGTACGGCGGGCATGATGTACCAGTCCACCGCCTTCCTGGAGACACTGGAAAAAGGCGTCGGCACCCGTTTCGTTTACAAGACGGCCTTTTTCCCGAAGAAGAAGCAATGGGGAACGGACATCGGCGGGACGGGACTCGGGGTCTTCCGTTCCAATCCGGCCCGGGAAAAGGCGGCCTACGAGTTCGTGAAGTGGATGACGGACACCAAGCAGGCAGCCTACTGGAGCCAGGAAACGGGATATGTGGCGGCCCGCAAGTCCTGCATGAAACTGCCCAGCTACCAGAAATTTCTTGAACAGAATCCGAACGCGCGCGTCGCCGGCGAGCAGCTTCCTTACGTATCCGTCATGCCCGCCAGCAAGGGCGACAATCTCATCTACAAGCCCTTCCTCTCGCTGATCGAGAAGCTGGAGGCGGAGCCCAATGTCAACATCAAGAAGGAATTGGATGATATTGCCAAGGACGTCGCGGCGAAACTGAAGGAAAAGTAGAAAGACCATCCGCCGGGGGGAAGCGCTTGGCCGTTTCCCCCCGGCCGTGACCGGAAGGGAAAGCAACGCATTCTCGGAGCAAGAGGGAGAACGGGAGACCATGGCGCAGATTCGGTTTGAAAACGTGACCAAGAGGTTCGGCAGCGTGACGGCCGTCGACCGTATGAACATGACTTTCGAGGACAAGGAGTTTGTCGTCCTGCTGGGGCCGAGCGGCTGCGGCAAGTCGACGGCCCTTCGCATGATTGCAGGTCTCGAGGAGGTCACGGAGGGGCAGATCTACATCGATGAGGCATTGGTCACCCACGTGGAGCCTAAGGACCGCAACATCGCCATGGTCTTCCAGAACTATGCCCTCTACCCGCACATGGACGTCTACACGAACATGGCTTTCGCCTTGAAGCTGAGGAATCTATCCAAGGAAGAAATCGACCAGCGCGTCCATGAAGCCGCCGCGATCCTTGGCCTTCAGGACCTGCTTCACCGCAAACCCAGGCAACTCTCGGGAGGCCAGAGCCAGCGCGTTGCGATGGGCAGGGCGATCGTGCGCAAACCGAAAGCCTTCCTGTTTGACGAGCCTCTTTCCAACCTCGACGCGAAGCTTCGCGCCAGCATGCGCGGCGAGATCCGGAACCTGCATAACCACCAGCAGACGACGACCATCTACGTAACGCACGATCAGGTGGAAGCCATGACCTTGGCGGACCGCGTCGTCGTCATGAAGGACGGGGCCATGCAGCAGGTCGGGACCCCCCTTTACATCTATGAAAAACCGGCGAATACCTTTGTGGCGGGATTCATCGGCAATCCCCCGATGAATCTCATGACGTGCCGCATCGAAAAGAAATCGGCGGGCATGTACCTCGAAAATGCGGTTTTCTCCTTTCCCCTGAAGGCGATTGCGAACGGCTCAGGGCTCTTCGACGGATATGCGCAGAGTGAAGTGATTCTGGGCATCCGGCCGGAGCACATGGAGGACCGGGCGTTCGTCGAGAGCTGCGAGCCCGAGAGGATCCTGCGCGCGGAGGTCACGCTCGTGGAGCCGATGGGATCGAATACCCACCTGCGGATGAAGATCGGCGACGCGGAAATCATCGCCTGCGTCGATTCACGCACCACGACGAGAGTCGGTGAAGTCGTCTCCCTGGCGTGCGATCTTTCGCGGGTCTGCCTCTTCAACAAGGAATCGGGAAGGCTGCTCGGCGAAAAGGGATGATGCGTCCGCGGCGGGAGATCGTCTATTTCGCGACGGCGATGTCTCTGGTCAACCTGGGAGACACCCTCTTTTATGTGATTGTTCCCACGTACTATACCCACCTGGGATTGCTTCCCTTCCAGGTGGGTATTCTTCTTTCCGTCAACCGCTGGGTCCGGCTGGCGACGAATCATCTGGTCGAATACGGCTACCGCCGCTATCCCAGCGACCTGTGGCTCCTGGGCGCATTCTTCCTGGGGTCCGCCGTCTGCACGGTCTATGGATTCGCCGCGACGTTCACCCTGTTTTTGCTTGCCCGCATCGGCTGGGGCATCGCCTACTCGCTCCTCCGCCAGGCCGGCATCATGCGCGTCGTCTCCTGCAGTTCCGAGAAGGACCTGGCCGAGCAGATGGGCTATTTCACGGGCATCAACGCCCTCTGGAGGACTTCGGGTCTCTTTCTCGGGGCGTTGTGTCACGACGTTCTGGGCTTTGCCGCGACCTTCATCGGCCTGGGGATTCTTTCGCTCCTATCGCTGCCGCTGGGCAGGCAGTCACAGAAGAGACGGGAACGGACGGACCGGCACGCGGGTGCAGGCAGGGAACAGCAGGGAACCTGGTCGTTCGTCTGCTTCGGCATCGTCATGGGACTTGTGGGCGGAGGCATGATTTTTTCGACGCTTGGCCTCGTCGTGAAGACGCACTTCGGCGACACCATCTCCGTGGCCGGGTTTGCCGTCGGGGCGGCGACCGTGACGGGTTTTGTCATGGGGATGCGCCAGTTCATGGACGGTCTCGGCGGGCCGGTCTTCGGGGCTCTGATGGATCGGATGGGACGGGAACGGGCGATCGGATGGCTCTTCCTGTCCGGGTCAGGGCTGCTTTTCCTGGTGGGGTTTCAGTCGACGCTCCTGGGGCTGGTCGCGCTGATCATACTGTATTTCGTCTGCGCGACGGCCCTTTACACCGTTTTGTACGCCCTAGCCGGGCAAAGCGGGCCACGGGCCGTCGCCTCTTTCGCAACGGCCATGGATCTGGGCATGTCCATCGGGCCGATGATCGGTTGGGGGATTGCGCAGTTCGAGTTCCCCCTGTCGACGATCTTTGCGACCTGCGCGTCTTTCTATGCCGTCGGGGCCGCCGTCGCTTTCCGGACGCTGGAGCGCCGCCGGAAGGGACGCGGCGTCACGTCTTCCTGACGGAAAGGGTCCGTCGGCTTTCGGTGCGGGGAGACGACTTTCCTTCCCGCCGTCGTTCCGAGGGGGCGAAGGGATAGGGGAAGCCAGTTCCACAAAGGCCTGGATGATCCGCGACCGGTAAAGGAGATTCGCTTCCGCCGAGCGAAGGAAGAATTGATTGGACAGAGATACAGAAATCTCCTATCAAAGGCAAAAAACGATCCGGAAAAACGTTCGAGGAGAGACATCGGTCTGAAATCGCCGCGAAAGGAGAAACGTATGAAGGTGTTTTGTTTGGGCGGCGCCGGCAAGATCTGCCGCGAGGCAACGCTGGATCTGGTCCAGTTTTCGGATTTTGAAAAGATTACCGTCGGGGATTCCAATGAGGACGAGGGCAGAAAGGTCGTCAAGTGGCTGAAGGACAAGCGCGTCGATTTCGTGAAGGTCGATATCGTCCATGATCGGAAGGGCGCCGTCAGGGCGATGAAGGGCTACGACATCGTCATGGACGGCACGACCATTTCATTGAACGACCGTTCGACGGCGATCATCGCCGAGGCGGGTGCATCGGGAATCAACTTGAACGGCTTCGGCGAGGAATACAAGTACGATAAGAAGTTCAAGGCCAACGGCAGAATTCACGTTCCCGGCTTCGGTATGACGCCCGGCACGACGGACATGATGGCCAAGCACATCATCGACAAGCTCGACAAGGTGGACACGATCCGGATCAGCCACGGCGCTTTCCGGCCCATCGCGTTTTCGGCGTCCATTGCCGAGACGACCAGCTACGAATACGATCCAGCCCTGCCGATCCGCGTCGTCTACGAGAAGGGGAAGTTCATCCAGGTTCCGCCCTTTGCGAGACCCCTTGATGTGGAGCTGCCGGCTCCGTACGGAACCCATCCGCAATACATCATCCCCCATTCGGAGACGCAGACCGTCGCCGCCTACTGCAAGGCCGTCGGCAAGAAACCCAACCTCATCGAGGTGCGCGGAACGTGGCCTCCCCAGAACATGCAGCTCGTTCGGGCCATGTACGATTGGGGTATCCTCCGCAATGAGAAGGTCAAGATCGCCGGCGTTGAAGTCGGGGTCCTGGACGTCATCTCCAAGTATCTCCAGAACTCCAAGATCGGCCGTGAGACGACCCTGTACGGTTATTCCCTCCATGTGGATGTGACGGGAACCCGGGGAGGCAAGAGGGTTCGCATCATCCTCTATCACACGCATCCGGCCTCCGACGGTTCGGTCAAGGGATGGGAAAAACTCCGCGCCTACACGCGCAATGTCGGCATTCCGATGTCGATCGGCGTGCAGATGATCGCCAGGGGAGAGGCGATGGGCGAGGGAGTTACCATGCCGGAGTTCGCCTTTGATCCGAAGGACATCTTCAACGAACTGAAGAAGCGCGACATCTTCATGCACGAAAAGGTCGTCAAGCTGAAATAGACTTTCTTGACAAAGCGTGCTGACAAAGAGAAAGGGCCTGCGGCGATGGATAGCCCGCAGGCCCTTTTCCGTCTTCTCCGGCCCAGGTGCACCCTATCTGCTTGCGGATCGCATGTAGTCGATCGCCCAGGAATCGACAGTGGAAATGAGCGACTGCAGGGACTTTGAGATGTACTTGTCTTTGTGGTGGATCAGATAGAATTTTCTTTTCATCGCCGGATCGGCCAGCGGGATCATGGCGAGTTTGCCCTCCTTGATCTCCTCGCTTGCCACCTTGCGGCTCATGATGGCGACCCCGATGCCCTGTTGCACGGCGTACTTCATGGACTCGTTGTTGGACAGCTCCAGGGGGATCGAAACGCTGATGTCGAATTTGCGCAGGTACTCGTCGGTGGCGCGCCGCGGCGCCGAGTTCCTCTCGTGCATGATCATGCTATGATTTTGCAGGTCCTGGGGCTGGATGGCCTTCTTGCGCGTCAGCGAATGACCCGGGGGGGCGATAAGGACGTAGGAATCCTCCATGACCTCCCGCATGACGAGTTTCTTGTGATCGATCGGATAGGAGATGAATCCGAGATCATTGCCGAGAGCGGCCGTCCGCTCGGCGATCAAGTCGGTCGGCAGGATGTCCACGGCGAGGCGGATATGCGGGTGGGAATTGCAGAACGCGCAGACGGCTGCAGGCATGTAGTAGGCTCCGAAGCTCTCGCTGGAGAGCACGCGCACGAACCCTTTCTTCCGCTGCTGGTAATCGCGGAGATTTTCTTCCGCCTGGTTTTCCATCTCGAAGATCGATTCGGCGATCCGGCAGAGGGACTCGCCGGCATCGGTCAGGACGAGTTTCTTTCCGAAACGGTTGAAGAACTTCAATTCGTAGTGCTCCTGCAGCCTCTGGATCCCCTTCGTGACCGCCGGCTGCGTAATGCACAATTGCTGGGCCGCGGCGGACAGGCTGCCGTACTTCGCCGCCATGTAGAAGATCTTCAGTTGGTTGAGGTTCATATCATTACATCCCATTATCCAAGAAGTGACATTTATTAACTTGACTTATATTAATCACAGAATTACCTATGCGGCAAGGGTTTTCCGAGACGACTGCGCGGGGGTGTTCCCGGGAAATGAGCGCCGTTCCCGCAAATCAATGCGGGTATTGATTTTATAAAATTGATTTTTCTTGAAATCGCGATATTAAGTAGCACTCGCGGTAGGCGGGAAGACAGAGGCAATTTGCCGAGGAGGAGGACCAGGACATGCCGAACATCCTGAAGAAGATCGGGATCGAATCGCAGATCGACGATTTCATGGATCAAGTCAGCGAATCGGGGCTCCTGTGCAAGAGCGGCATCGAGGCCTATCTGAAAGGAAACTGCGAAGCCTTCAATTCGGCCCTGACGGCGATCCGCGACGCCGAACACCGGGGAGACATGCTCCGCAAGACGCTGGAGAACGATCTCTACGCGAAGACGCTGATCCCGGAATCCCGGGGCGACGTCATGGAGCTGCTGGAGAGCATGGATGCCCTGCTGGGGCGCTTCAACGGCCTCCTGTGGCAGTTCGACATCGAAAGGCCGCAGATCTGCCAGGATCTCGTGGATGATTTTCGGGAGCTGCTCCAGTGTTCCGTCGAGGCCGTGGAAGCGACCGTCCGCTCCTGCCGGGCCTTCTTCAAAGACCTCAATGCCGTCGCCGACCATGTCCACAAGGTCGCCTACTGGGAGAAGGAATCGGACAAGGTATCCACGCGTCTTCAGCGCGCCGTCTTCAGCCGGGAGGATATCCGTCTGAGCCACAAGATGCATCTGCGCTTCTTCGTGAAGCAGATCGACCGGATCGCCGACGAAGCGGAGGATGTGACGGACCGTCTCAATGTCTACGTCATCAAACGGATGCTGTAGAAGAGGATAGGGAGGGGCGATGTTCGCGGTATTTCTCACGAGCGGCCTGTTCCTCGGCTGGTCCTTGGGCGCAAACGACGCGGCCAACGTCTTCGGCACCGCCGTCGGCACGCGCATGATCAGCTTCCGGAAGGCGGCGATCCTCTGCGGGATCTTTGTCGTCCTGGGCGCCGTGATCAGCGGCGCGGGCGCTGCAGAAACCCTGGGAGATCTCGGCGCCGTCAATGCGATCGCCGGGGCGTTCGTCGTCGCCCTCGCCGCAGCCATTACGGTGTACTGGCTGACGGTCCTCGGTTATCCGGTTTCCACGACCCAGGCCATCGTCGGAGCGATCATCGGCTGGGACCTCTTTTCCGGGGCCCTGATCGATTATGTCGCGCTGGTCGAAATTGTCGCAAGCTGGGTGGTCAGCCCCATCCTGGCCGGGATTTTTTCGGTCATCCTGTACAAGCTGATCGCGAAGGTCGTCATGCGTGCCGGGATCCACATGTTCAAGCTCGACGCGCTGACCCGCTACGGGCTCATCATCGCAGGCATTGCGGGTGCCTATTCGCTCGGCGCCAACAACATCGCCAATGTAGACACCCCCCGCTACCGGGCGCGGCGCGTCGA
>CAZDLM010000067.1:0-2828 GCA_964506465.1 uncultured Syntrophaceae bacterium | reverse complement strand
TGTCGTGGGCGTCTTCATCCCGGTTTCTCCCTTTCAGGACTTGAACGTCCTCGGCCTCTTCAAACTCACGGCGGGGCAGCAGCTTTTTTTCATCGGCGCCGTCGCGATTGCCGTGGGAACCTTCACCTACGGGAAGAGAGTCATGCTGACGGTCGGGGAGGGCATTGCGGACCTTCTTCCCGTTGCGGCCCTTGTTGCGGTCCTGGCCAACGCCCTGGTCCTTTTCCTCTTTGCCTCGCAGGGCCTGCAGGCTTTCCTGATTCAGCACGGCATCCCGCCGATTCCGCTGGTTCCGGTCTCCAGTTCGCAGGCGATCGTCGGATCGGTGCTGGGCATCGGCCTTCTCAAGGGAGGAAGGGCGGTCCGCTGGCGGATGGTGGGCGGGATCGTCGGCGCATGGGCGGTGACTCCCGTCGCGGCGGTCGTCATCAGCTTCTTCAGCCTCTTTATCGTGCAGAACGTCTTTCAGCAGCGCACCTTTACCCCCGTCGAGTATGCCATGACGGCGGAGGTGATGCAGAAGATCGAAAAGGAAGGCGTATCGACTGCGCCCTTCGCGGATCTCCAGGGCCGTTCGTTTCCCAATGCCTTCAGCCTGGACCGGGAATTATCCACCCACATGAAGAAGACGGGGAAGGAACGCAATGTCATCATGTCGGCCGCGGAACTCACCGAGATCAAGGTGACGACGGCGCAGATCCGGCAGATCAAGGGCCAGTGGTTCACGCCCGGACAGATCAAGGCCGTGGAGGAGCTCAAGGGCAAGACCTTCGTTCACAAGTGGATGTTCAATGACGCCCTCGCGGCCCTTTCCCCGGAGTGGCGGATGAAGGAGGCGAAAACCGAAAAGGATCACAACGCCGAGCTGAGCAGGAAGTTGGACTATCTGCACCGTCTCTTCTGACCGGCTGCTGGGGAAGCCCGGGCGGAGCGGGAAAGTTTCCGCTTGAGAATTCCGCGGTGATGGGATAAAGGGGGGCAACTTTTGCCCGGTAAGATCAATCGATATTTTTTTCAAGGAGGATTTCTTCATGAGTGAGAATGTTGTGGCTCCGATGCCCGGAACGATAACGGAGATTCTGGTGAACGTCGGCGATCAGGTGCAGGAAGACGATGAAGTACTCATTCTGGAGGCGATGAAGATGGAGAATCCCATCTGTGCGCCGTCCGCGGGCAAGATCAAAGAGATCAAGGTCGGTGCCAAGGACAAGGTCGATACGAATCAGGTTCTGGTCGTCATCGAATAGCCGTTCCGATATGCAGACCAAGGCGAGGCGCAAGCTGAAAAGTTTGCGCCTTTTTTCGTCTGGGGAGGGAGCGGCCGTCCGGTCGCGTCAGGGAGGAGGAAGCGCGATGAAATCATGGGGCAAGACCGGCGGGCATCTGGAGCGGGAACAGGGAGACGTCAACACCACGCCGAACCGGGAAAAGTACTGGCAGCGGAATCTTCACGGCGAAACGAGACGGTGGTTCGAAGCGGATGCGAAGTTCTTTCTCCATCAGAGCCTGTCCACGCCCGTGCTCAATGTCGTCGCGAAAGCCTACGGACCCTATATCGAGGACCTGGAGGGCCGGCGATATCTTGACATGCACGGCAACGGCGTGCACAACGCCGGCTTCAACAACCCCGACGTTGTCGCCGCCGTCCGCCGCCAGCTTGACGATCAGCTCACCTTCTGCCCACGTCGCTATACCAACATCCCCGCCGTGCGGTTGGCGCAGAAGCTGGCGGAGATTACCCCCGGCGATCTGTGCCGGTCGCTCTTCTGCCCCGGGGGGACGGACGCCGTCGAGATGGCGCTCAAACTTGCCCGCTACGTGACAGGCCGATTCAAGACGATCTCATTTTGGGACTCCTTTCACGGTGCGGGCTTCGGCGCGTCGAGCCTCGGGGGAGAGGAGCATTTTCACGGCGGCCTGGGGCCGCTGCTTCCGGGCGCCTATCACGTCGAGTTCCCGAATTACTACCGCAATCCCTGGGGGTTCGAAAGTGAAGAAGAGGTCGATGCCGAATGCCTGCGCCAGATCGAGCTGATTCTTCAAAGAGAGCCCGAAATGTCGGCGATTGTCGGCGAACCGATATCCGCGACGCCGGTCGTTCCGTCGAAGCGATACTGGGAAGGGGTGCGCGATCTCTGCCGGCGGTACGGCGCGCTGCTCATCTTCGATGAAATCATCGAGGGATTCGGGAGAACGGGCAAGATGTTCGCCTGTGAACATTACCTGGTTCCCGATATCCTGGTCCTGGGCAAGTCGCTCGGCGGAGGCCTCGTCCCCTGGGCGGGGATTGTCACCAGAGAGGAATACAACATCTGCCGCAGACGCTCTCTCGGCCACTACACGCATGAAAAAAACGCGCTCGCCTGCGCGACGGCGCTTGCGGAGATCGAGTACATCGAGAAACACAAACTGCACGGGCACGCGGCTGCGCTCGGGGAATACGCACTCGGGCGCCTGAACGATCTGAAGGACCGGCACCCCCTGGTCGGCCATGTGCAGGGGGTGGGCCTGCATCTGGGAGTGGATCTCGTCCGCAATCGCAAGACCAAGGAGCGCGCCGTCGATGATGCGGAGAGCATCCTCTTCAAGTGCATGGAGCGCGGCGTTGCCTTCAAGACCATCGAGGGAAACGTGATCACCCTTCGGCCTGCCCTCGTCATTACGAAGGAGCAACTGGATACGGCGCTGGACGTTCTTGAAGAGGCGATTACGGAGGTCGAAAAGGGCGACCTCTACTAGTAGGCTGTTGAAAAACGCCCGTCTGCGGCGTTTTCTTCATCCTTCGCCATTCGACGTACCGCCGGGTACGCCTCATGGCTCCGGATTTC
>CAZDLM010000066.1:0-15463 GCA_964506465.1 uncultured Syntrophaceae bacterium | reverse complement strand
TGAAGAAGTTCAAGGTGGAAGTGAAGAACCGCGAGTACTGGAACAGGACGTACCGCCCCTTCTAGGAAGGGCATCCGGATGACGGGGCTGAGGCCGCCGTCCCCTATGCAAATGGGCGGCGGCCGATTCCGCACCAGGGACAGCGTCGAAATTTCTTTGAGAAAAAGAGGCATGAACGACAACAAAAGGAGAAGAATTATGAAGAAGAGTTTCCTGCTCATTAGTTGCGTCATACTCGTTCTGGCCGCTTTCGCCATCCCCGCCTTTGCCGCGGCCAAAGCGAAACCGGTGGAGATCAAAGTCGCCACCCCCTATCCGCCTCCTGAGACGTCGCTGGCGTCCAAGCACCTCGTCGCCTGGCAGAAAATGGTGACGGACCAGACCGGCGGCGCCGTAACGTTCAAGAACTATTACGGCGGCGCCCTGGGCAAACCGGCCGAACACCTCTCACTGGTGAAGACCGGTGCGGTCGACATGGTCGTCAGCTACGGCTGGTACACCCCCAAGGACCTCCCGCTGGAAGACTACGACTACGCCTTCCCCTTCGGTCCGACGGACCCCCTGATCCTGACCAAGGCCATGCGTCAGATCTACGAGGAATTTCCCCAGTTCAAGAAGGACTTCGAACGGAACAACATCGTGAAGATCTTCCAGAGCCCGGGGATTACCGAGGTCTTCCTGACGAAGAACAAGATCACGACCCTTGACCAAGTCAAAGGCAAGAAATGCAAGGTCATCGGCCGTTACTTCGGACGCTGGCTGGAAGCAGTCGGAATAAGCCCCGTGGCGGCGCCCGGCACGGAAGTCTATACCATGCTGCAGACCGGTGTCATCGATATGGCCATGGACACGGCGGATCTCCTGTACGCCTTCAAAATCATCGAACAGGCGCCCAATGTCCTTCATCCGGACCTGCTCACGACGAACTGGATCGGCTGCTGGATGAATCTGAACACCTTCAAGAAACTGCCCGCCGACGTGCAGAAGATCGTTCTCGACGCCGGCAAAAAGCTGGAGATCGTCGCGGCATCGGAAATCAACCCCGCCTGGGAGAAGATGATTTTCGACAACTGGAAGAAGACCCCCGGCTATTCCTTCACGAAGATGTCGGACGCCGAGCGCCAGAAATGGGCGGCGGCGTGCCCGGATACGCCGGCCGAGTGGGCCGCCGAGGTGAACAAGCTGGGCTACCCCGGCGATCAGATCGTCAAGTGCTTCCAGGAACTGACGGCTCAGATGGGCCACAAATGGGTCCGCAACTGGGGGGTGAAGAAGTAACACCCGCCTTTTCCGATATGCACCGTCATGTGAAAGGCGCACGGCGGGAAGCGGCATGAAGCCGAACCCGCCGCGCGCCCTCTAGACCGCAAAGGAGAGACATCATGCCTCCGGGTGAAAAAAAATCTTCGGTGTCGGCGATCCTGTACTATATGGGCCGTGCCGACAATGTTCTGCTCTTCCTCACGGGCGTGTCACTCGTCCTGCTGACCTTCATGCTCACGCTCGACGTCGT
Source organism: uncultured Syntrophaceae bacterium (assembly GCA_964506465.1). Classification (GTDB taxonomy): domain Bacteria; phylum Desulfobacterota; class Syntrophia; order Syntrophales; family UBA6109; genus UBA6109. Next base: position 13,950 of record CAZDLM010000066.1, on the reverse strand, counting down.
CATGAGATTTCTCTTCAACAAACCCTTCCCGGCCGGTGCGGAGACATCCGAACTGATTATGGCCTACATCGTCTTCCTCCCCCTCGGTTATACCCTCTCAAGGGGGATGCACATCCGCATCACGGCCCTCTTCGAGTACATACCGGCGAAGGCCAAGCTCTTCTTCGACATCATCGCCGATATCGTCGGCCTGGCCTTCTGCATCGTCGTTACCTATTTTGCCTGGAAGTTCTTTCTACACTCCTTCTCCATCCGCGAGGAGATGCTCGCGGTCGTCAAGCTGCCCTGGTACGTAGGAAAATTCGCGATGCCGGTAGGCTTCTTCTTCTTTACACTCTGGTACATTGTCGGTCTGATCACGGACTGGAAGCGTTTCTTCCAGTCGTAGTCGGGCGGGGAAAGGTGAGACTTTTATGGACCCGATGGTCATAGGCGTTGTGGGTATTGTGGTTCTTCTGGTGCTGGTAAGCACCGGGATTCACGTCGGCGTCGCTTTGGGCGTTGTGGGCATCGGCGGAATGGCCTGCATCATGGGATTCAGCAACGCCGTTACGCTGTCCGTGAACAGCATGTATTTCAACAACGCGAACTACGCCTTCGTGACACTTCCTCTCTTCATCCTCATGGGTCTCTGGGGGGCGGCCGGCGGCATCAGCAAGACCCTCTACGACGGCCTCGTCGTCTGGACGGGCAAGATCCGGGGCAGCCTCGGCATCGCCACGGTGCTGGGCTGTGCAGCTTTCGGCGCCGTTTGCGGATCATCGATCGTTACGGCGGCAGTCTTCGCCAAGGTCAGTTCGCCGGAGATGCGGCGTCTGGGCTACGACAAGAAGATCGCCTATGGGATCACGGCTTCGGCGGGCATGATCGGGATGCTGATCCCACCCAGCATCCTGGCCGTCATCTACGGTATCCTGACGGGGCTCTCCGTCGGCAAGCTCCTCCTGGGCGGGATCGGCCCCGGGCTGCTCCTGACGGTCCTGATGTGCGCGGACATTTACTATATCGCCCGCTTCCGCACCGATCTCATCGCGCCGCAGGAGATGCGGGAATACAGTTGGGCGGAAAAATTGAAGACCCTGCCGACCTTCTGGCCGGTCATCGTTACGGCCATCATCATTTTCGGCGGCATCTTCGGCGGCGTGTTCAGCCCCACGGAGGCCTCCGCCGTCGCGACCGTCGTGATCATGATCCTTCTGTTGGTGACGATGAAGAAGGAATCCGGCCCCCATCTGGTGTCCGGGATCAAGGAGACGGCGACGACTTCCGCGATGATCTTCCTGACCATGGCGGGCGCCTGCGTCTTCTCCCGCTACCTGGTCGTGACCGGGATCAGCGACAAGATCGTGGAAGTGATCATCGGCGCGCAACTCAACAACTATGCCCTCCTGGCGATTCTGGCGGTCCTGTACCTCGTCCTGGGCTGCCTGATGGACTCGACGTCCATGTTGACCATCACGATCCCGATTCTGCACCCCATCATCGTGAAGCTCGGGATCGATCCCTATTTCTTCGGCGTTTTCATGATCTATGCTTCGCAGATCGGCATTATCACGCCGCCCTTCGGGCTTGCCGTCTTTACCGTCAAGGGCGTGGCGGAACCGGACGTTACGGTGGAGGACGTCTTTGCCGGTTCCATGAAGTACCTGTTCATGATGATTGCGGGCATCCCGATCATGATGTTCTTTCCCCAGATCATCACCGTCTTCACCAGTTGGGGAGGCTGATATTGCTCCGGAGACCGTCCAGTGCTGAAGGGGAGGCCGGTGCCGTTTCATCGTTTCCGGCCTGCCCCCCGATGCGCAGGACAGGTCTTTATCGCACGGAGCATGCTGAGTTGCCTCTTGTCGGACTGCAGACTTTTTGAAACCGCGGAAAGACAGTAAAGGAGCGCGTCATGGTTGCAGATGAAAAGCTATATGGCTACATGGGGAAAATCCTCCGGGTCAATCTCAGCAACAGAACGATATCGACGGAACCCACCTCACAGTACGCAAGAGAATGGGTCGGCGCGCCGGGGATCGCGGTCAAAATCCTGTACGACGAACTCAAACCCTGGGTGACGCCCTATGACCCGGCGAACAAGCTCATCTTCGGCGCCGGACCGCTCGTCGGCACCATGGCCCCGGGCGGCAACAAGATGAACGTGAGCACCCTGGGCCCCATGATCGGCGGCTGGGCAAGCTCCTGCAGCGACAGCTATGTGGGCGGAGAGCTCAAGTGCTGCGGTTACGACGGCATCGTCATCGAGGGCAAGGCCCACAACCCCGTTTATCTCTGGATCACCGACGAGCGCGTCGAAATCCGCGATGCCCGCCACCTGTGGGGAAAGACGACATGGGAAACCCTGGAGCAAATCCGGCAGGATATCGGAGATCCTGCGCTTCATGTGGCCTCGATCGGTCCCGCCGGCGAAAACCTCGCCCGCGGCGCCTGCGTCGTCCAGGATACATCCCGAGCCTTCGGCCGCTGCGGAACCGGCGCCGTCATGGGATCGAAGAACCTGAAAGCCATCGTCGCCCGTGGAGGAAGGCAGGGCGTCCGCATCGCGCAGCCCGAGCGCTTCATGGAGGCCGTGAAAAGAGCCCGTCTGATCATCAAATCCGCCAAGAGCACGGAGAATTTCCACAAGTACGGGACCCTGATGATCTTCCCGCGGAAGCAGGAGGTCTGCGGGATTCCCTACAAGAATTTCCAGGAATGCCGGATTCCCGACGATATGGCCGCCGTCATGCACCCCTGGAAGACCCTCGACAGGTACCGGATCGCGCCCGTCAGCTTTCCCGGGTGCGGCATCGGGGGATGCGGCAGGCGCCTGCACATCACCGAAGGCCCCTATGCTGGCCTCAAATCGGAATGCAACCAGTGGGAGGTCCTCGGCACGCTGCAGGGGCGTCTTGCGGTCTGGGAGCCGACCTTCATGATCAAGGTCAACGCCGTCTGCAATCAACTGGGGCTGGACGTGGACGCCGTAGGCGGTGCGATCGGATGGGCCATGGAGTGCTATCAGCGGGGTATTCTCAAGGACAGCGACACCGACGGCTTGAAGCTGAACTGGGGCGACGCGGGCGTGGCCCTGGAATTGACGCGCAAGATCGCCTACCGGGAGGGGTTCGGGGATCTGCTAGCGGAAGGATGCGCACGGGCGTCCGAAATCCTGGGCCGTGACAGCGGCTACTACGCGATGCACATCAAAGGCCAGGATCTCTACGAGCCGCTGCGGGGGGCGAATGCCTGGGCGCTCGGGACCACCGTGGCGACCCGGGGAGGCGGCCACACGACGGGAGCGCCGGCGTGCGAGACCGTCCCCAACCTGAACGTGGAGAAGGCAAGGGAGATCTTCGACGTCGACAACGCGGACCAGGCCCAGTCTTACGACGGCAAGGCGAAGATGGTGCGGGTGATGGAGACCATCCACCGCACCTGCAACAACCTCGGCATCTGCATGTGGAACACGGTGGCCTGGGACGTAACGATGATGGGGATGCCGGAGATGGTCGAGATGTACTCGGCCTTGACGGGCTGGGAGACCACCCAGGAGGATTTCGACACCCTGATGATGAAGCAGTTGAACCTCGAGAAGGCCTTCAACCTGCGGTTCACGGATTTCGACCGGAAGGACGACATGCCGCCGGCCCGCGACCTGCAGGAGCCCGTTCCCACCGGTAGCCTGGCTGGCTGGAAGATCGATGAGAAGGAGTGGAACCGGATGCTCGACGAATACTACGACCTTCACGGCTGGGACCGGAAGACGAGTTTTCCAAAAAGAGAGATTCTCGAAGAATTGGGGCTCCAATCTGTTGCCGATGATCTGGAGGCAATCGGGAAACTGGGGTGAAACGCCCGTGGGGGCGTGGCGATGTGAAAACGTAGTCCGGGTTTGGAGGAGGGAGAAATGAAAAGAGGATTCTGGAAAGGATTGTTGGCGGTCTCGTTCTTGCTGGTCTTTTGCAGTGTCGCGATTGCGGCGGAAATGAAGCCTGTTAACCTGCGTGTCGCCGTGGCCTATCCGCCGCCGGCACAGGCGCTGGCCAGCAAGCATCTCGAAATGTGGGAGCAGATGGTCACTGAGAGGACGAAGGGGGCGATCACGTTCAAGAATTTCTGGGGCGCATCCCTGGGAAAACTGCCCGAGCATCTGTCGCTGGTTCAGTCCGGAGCCGTTGATATCGCCCTGAGCTACGGCTGGTATACACCGACCAAACTACCGCTGGAAAACTTCGATTACGTCTTCCCATTCGGCCCCACCGATCCCTATATTGTGGCCAAGACGATGCGGAAGTTGTATGAAGAGTTTCCACAGTTTCGCAAAGACCTGGAGAAGCAGAATTGCGTGAAGATGTTCCAGACGCCGGGCACGACCTTCGTGTTTCTTTCGAAAAAACCCATCACCAACCTCAGCGAGTTCAAGGGAAGCAAGTGCGCCGTGATCGGCCGCTATTTCGGCCGCTGGATCGGTGCGATCGGCGCCGTTCCGGTCGCTGCGCCCGGTTCCGAAAGATTTACGATGCTGCAGACCGGCGTCGTGGACTCGAGCTTCAATCCCATGGACCTGGCCTACCCCTTTAAGGATGTCGAGCAGGCGCCCTACTGCCTGGATCCCAATCTCCTCGTGACGGCGTGGATTTCCTGCTGGATGAACATGAAGACCTTCAACAAGCTGCCAGTAAACGTTCAGAAGATCCTGCTGGATTCAGGGATCGAGATTGAGACGATCGCAGGCAAGGACGTCAATCACAAGTGGGAGGACATGATCTGGGCGGAGTGGAAAAAGAATCCCAAGTTCAAATATGCCAAACTTTCCGATGCCGACAGGAAGGCATGGGCGGAAAAGTGCGAAGATGTCCCCGCCGAGTGGGCGGCGGAGGTGACGGCTCTTGGCTATCCTGGTTGGGACCTGGTGCGGCGTTTCCAGGAGATATCGGGTGAATTGGGTCACAAGTGGGTCCGCAAGTGGGGTGTGAAGAAGTAGCATTCGGCTGAAGATTCGACGGACCGCGGCCGGGTGCGGAAGAATCCGGCCGCGGAGCGCTGCTTTCCCGCAGGGGAAAGCAGCGCTACAGGGAGGGGGATCGAAAATTATGGAATCGAAGGATACCGGCGGATTTCTGAACGGCTTCCGGTGGATACTTGATCTGTCGGATCGCGCCATGATCAATCTCACCGGATTCGTCCTTGTCTTTCTGACGGTCATGATCGTGGTCGATGTCTCCTTGCGGACGCTCTTCAACAGTCCGCTGCCGGCCAGCGCCGAGTCGACGGAATTGATGATGCCCTATATCGCCTTCTGCACGCTGGCCTATACGCTGTCGATCGGCTCGCATGTCCGGATTTCCCTGCTCGCAGAAAGGCTTCCCGCAAAATACCGCGTTCATCTCGAGTGGCTTGCCTCCGCGGTGGGATTCGGGTTCTGCGTCCTCCTCACCTATATGAGCTGGGCCTTTTTCTGGGAATCTTTCATCATTCATGAAGAGATGCTGGCGGTCATCAAACTTCCATGGTGGGTGGGCAAGTTTGCCATGCCCCTGGGATTCTTCTTCATCAGTCTGCGTTACTTGTTCAATCTGGTTGCCGTGACGACCGGGCGGATCGAGCAGGTCAAGTAAAGGAGAAGAGGTCATGGACCCGATTTACATTGGGATATTGGGGATTGTTTTCCTCTTGGTCGTGATCGGTCTGGGGATCCACATCGGAATCGCCCTGGGTCTCACCGGCTTCCTGGGCATCATGATGATTACCGGTTTCGGTCCCGCCGCGCGTCTGGCCATGGAGAGCATGTACTTCACGAACGCGAGTTACGCGCTCGTGACCCTGCCGCTCTTTATCCTCATGGGATACCTGGGGGCCGGAGGAGGCATCAGCAAGACGCTTTACGACGGGCTGAGCAAGTGGACCGGCAGAATCAAGGGTAGCCTCGGTGTGGCGACGGTTCTCGGTTGCGCCGGCTTCGGCGCCGTCTGCGGGTCGTCGATCGTGACGGCGGCGGTCTTCGCGAAGGTGAGCGCGCCGGAAATGGTGCGCCACGGCTACGACAAAAAGATCGCCTACGGGATCTGCGCCGCCGGCGGTGCGATCGGCATGCTGATCCCCCCCAGTATCCTGGCCGTCCTGTATGGTATCCTGACCGGCCTGTCAGTGGGAAAGCTTCTCCTTGCCGGCATCGGCCCCGGTCTCCTTCTTACGCTTCTTTTCAGCGTGCAGATCGTGGTCTATGCCCATCGGCATCCGAATCCCACCGCAGAAGCGATGGCGCCCGTGACGTGGAAAGAACGATTCGCGACCATTCCGTCTTTCTGGCCGGTGATCGTCACCGCTCTCATCATCTTCGGAGGAATCTTCGGAGGGGTCTTCAGCCCCACCGAAGCGGCGGCATTCGGGACCGTTGTCATCTTCTTCCTGCTGATCACGACGAGGGGCAACCAAGCCTGGGGAATGCTCAGAGTCAGCCTTCGGGATACCGCCTCGACCTCGGCGATGGTGTTCCTGACAATGGCCGGGGCCTGCGTTTTTTCACGTTACCTGGCCATAACCGGCATCAGTGAAAAGGTTGTGGAGGTCATCCTTGCACTGAATCTTGGCAATTTCATGCTGATGGTTCTTCTCGCCGTGGTGTTTCTGGCACTGGGTTGTCTGATGGATTCCATATCGATGATGACCGTCATGATCCCGATCATCCACCCGGTCATTATGAAGTTGGGAATCGACCCCTATTATTTCGCCCTCATCTTCATCGTGGCGACGCAGGTCGGCATTATTACCCCCCCATTCGGACTCGCGGTATTCACCGTCAAGGGGGTGGCCGAGGCGGGCGTCACGCTGGAGGAGATCTTTATCGGCTCCATGAGTTTCTTTTACATCATGTGCGTTTCACTGGTGATCATGATCCTGTTCCCGATCATCATTACATTCTTGATTCGATGAAAAAGAGGGGTAGCGCTGCAACTCTGACCGGGGACTGAAAAAGGATATTTCAGAATTTTGAGGGGCGGAGTTTCATTATTTGATACCATGACGGCACATAGTAGGGAGGGAAGGACATGGAAAAAATGTTTGATATGCCGACCTGCGGCGGTTGCAGGACATGCGAATTGGCATGTTCCTTCAAGCATACGGGGGAATTCGCTCCCGCCGTTTCGAGTCTGAAAATCGTCGACAAGAAAGATGGCGTCGGTTTTTTTGTCTCCCTCGTGGATGGCATGGAAGGGCATCGGTTGGCCTGCGACGGCTGCAAAGATCGGCCGTCGAGACTCTGCGTGGATTTCTGCAAAGAAAAGGAAGACCTGGACCGGATGATCGATGACTTGATGAAAGAGGGCTCTTGATTTTTTTTCGAGAGGGTCGGAAAGGGAGTGCGAAGATGAAGAAAATTGTCGCCGTCATGGCTACGCTCGATACGAAGGGCGAGGAAGTCAAGTACGTCAAGAAGCAGTTCGGGAAGCGCGGCGTGAAGACGCTCGTCATGGACACGGGACTGCGCGGAACCCCGCAGGGCGTGCAGGCGGACGTGACCAGGGAGCAGCTTGCAGCGGCCTCCGGCTCAACGGTGGACAAGCTTGCGGCCATGGGCCGCGGCGAAGCTATCGAGGTTATGGTCAAGGGGATTTCCAAGGTCGTCAAAGAGCTGTACGGGCAGGGACGTTTTCAGGGCATCATGGCGATCGGCGGCCTGGACGGCGCCCTGCTCACGGCGGGTGCCATGCGCACTCTGCCGCTGGGCGTTCCCAAGCTGCTGCTGACGCCCGTCGCCCAGGGCAAACAGCAGTTCGGTCCCTTCGTCGGCACAACGGACATGGTCGTCATGCACTCCGTCATCGACATCCTGGGCGTCAACGAGATCAGCCGGAAGATCTTTGACACGGCCGTAGGTGCGATGGCGGGCATGCTGAGAATGGACGTCAGTACGAAGATCGAAGGGAAGAACGTCATTGCCATGACGATGTACGGGAACACGACGCCCGCGGCGGAGCTCGCCAAAAAGCTCTTCGAAGAGAGGGGTTACGAGGTTGTCGTCTTTCATCCCAACGGGACCGGCGGCATGTCGATGGAGGAGATGATCGACCAAGGGCTTTTCAACGGCGTATTCGATCTGACGACCCACGAGATCACGGACTGGATGTACAACGGTCTGCACGCGGGCGGCCCCACCCGCCTGGATGCCGCCGCCAGGACGGGCGTACCCCAGGTCGTCGTGCCCGGCTGCGTTGATTTCATCCTCATGGGACCCATCGACAAGCTCGAGCCGGAATTCAGGAAGAGAAAGACCTACAACTTCAATCCGGCCGTTTCCCTGGTGAGCACGACGAAAGAGGAAATGGAGCATATCGCCTCCGTCATGGCGGAAAAGCTCAACCGCTCCAAGGGGCCGGTCCTCGTCCTGATTCCGTTGCGGGGCTTTTCCATGTACTGCCATCCGGGCGAGCCGATGTTCGATCCCGAACGGGATAAAGCCTTCATCAATGCGTTGAAGAGCAAACTGGATCCACGGATCAGCGTCCTGGAGGTCGACGCCCACATCAACGATCCGCTCTTCGCAGAAACATCAGTGTCCCAGCTTGCGAAACTGATGGGGAATTGACGGACGGTACCTGTAAAGATGTTCGGAAACGGCGATATGGATCGCTATCGGAGACAGCTCGACCTATGGGGAGTCGAGGGTCAGGAAGCGTTGCGACGTGCTTGTGTCGTGATTGCCGGCTGCGGCGGTTTGGGATCGGTCGTAGCGACCTATCTTGCGTGCGCCGGTGTCGGCTTTCTCAGGCTGGTCGATTTCGATCGTGTCGATCCGAGCAATCTCAACCGCCAGTTTCTGCATTGGCCTGAAGATATAGGGAAACAGAAGTGCATATCCTTCAAAGAAAAAATAGCAGCCATCAACCAGGAAGTCGCTGTGGAGGCGGTTTCCTCGGTGATCCAGGATGATCGTGCGGAAGAAATAATTGGCGACGCGGATCTGATCGTCGATGCACTGGACAATTTCAGTACCCGGTTTATTCTTAACAACGCTGCCGTGAAAAAAAACATTCCCCTCATCCATGGTGCCGTTCAGGGATTTTCCGGGCAGGTGGCAACAATACTTCCTGGACGATCGGCCTGTTTGCGCTGCATGTTTCCCGATACGCCGCTCGTGAAGGATTTCCCCATTGCCGGGGCAACTTGCGGTGTCATCGGTTCTATTCAGGCTACGGAGGCGATCAAATACATTACCGGCCGAGGGGAGTGCCTGGTGAACCGCATTCTTCTATGGCGCGGGGAAATAGGCAGTTTTGACGTTGTTCCCGTCAGACGCAATCCCTCCTGTGAAATTTGCAGCACACTATGTGGCGATACGAAAGAATCGAAACCATGAAGATACTGATCAAACCGCTTGCAGAATTGAGCGATTCTCTTGTCGAAAGGTCCTTTGAATTTCCCGATGGCTTGTCCGTGGGGATGGTCCTTCGAGAGCTTGGCAGACACAATCAGCCGTTCCGGCGGGCTTTGTTTGACGAGCAGGATCGTGTGAAGGGTTTTATTAATGTTCTGGTTAACGGTAACCGTCTGGATATGACGCAGGAAAGTGATCTCCCGCTGCATGATGGGGATGAACTTTCTCTCTTTTCTTACGTCGCCGGAGGCTGACGCAGCAGCAAGCGCTGTCCCCATTGGCCATAGACGATCCAAACACTGATCTCCGTGTCTTTCCCTCAATGCCGGTATAAAAATTCTTAATGGCCCATCCGGCATAATTCATTTTCCTCTCCCGCCTTTCTGTGATAATTGGTTCATGAAGATCCGCCAGGCCCGACGACAACGGCATTCCGATAATGGCGGAGGCGGCGCGTTTGCACATGACCTCAGCCTATGGAAAGTATAAATATTATTCCTTTGACTTATTGAAGCATCCGACTAACCTGTTGGCAAATTGCAGGGTGAGAGAGATATCCGGCAGTGGCTTTGACGCGCCGGGAAAGGGGTTGTGAGAGATGCAGGCGATGGACAATTTCACCTTCGGAGTGACCATGCTGATTGTGGGGATGGGTGGGACGATCGTGACCCTCTGGATCATGAGCCTGATCATGACAGTCCTGATGAAGGTATTCCCGTACAAGGAAGAGGAGCAGCCGAAGTAAGGGAACGGCGGCGAGAAGGAGGCGTTATTCATGGTTGAAGCGATACTCAACGGGTTATCGGGGCTGGTGGCGGGATTTGTACATCTGCACTGGTCGAACCCTATCATGTTTGTGGTGGGCGGGGTCTTGTTGTACCTTGGGATCAAAAAGGGATACGAGCCGCTGCTGCTGGTGCCGATCGGATTCGGCTGCATTTTGGTGAATATTCCTTTGGCGGACCTGATGGGGAAGGAAGGATTCCTGCGGACGATCTACGATGCAGGGGTGATGACGGAGCTGTTTCCGCTGCTGATTTTCATTGGGATCGGGGCGATGACGGACTTCACGCCGCTTTTGCAGAACCCGATGACGTTCATGCTGGGCGCGGCGGGTCAGTTTGGGATCTTTTTGACGCTTGCGTTGGCGCTTTTGTTGGGATTTCCGCAGTTGGATGCGGTGTCGGTGGGGATCATCGGGGCGTGCGACGGGCCGACGGCGATCTACGTGACGTCGCAGTTTGCGCCGCATTTATTGGGAGCGGTGTCGGTGGCGGCGTACTCGTACATGTCGCTGGTGCCGTTGATTCAGCCGCCGATCATGCGGATGCTGACGACGCAGAAGGAGCGGGAGATCAAGATGACGAACGAGGGTCTGAAGCCGGTCTCGAAGACGACGAAGATCCTGTTTCCGATCGTGATGACGATTGCGGGTGGGATGATCGCGCCGATGGGATTGCCGTTGATCGGGACGATCATGCTGGGGAACCTGATGAAGGAATCGGGAGCGGTGCCGCGTTTGACGAACGCGTCGCAGAACGAGCTGGCGAACATCGTGACGCTGCTTTTGGGGATATCGATCGGGGCGACGATGGACGGGCGGATGTTTTTGAAGAGCCAGACGCTGATTATTCTGGCGTTGGGATTTTTGGCGATCTGCCTGGACACGGTATGCGGGGTGATGTTCGGGAAGCTGATGAACCTGATGTCGGGAGGGAAGTTCAATCCCCTGATCGGGGCGGCTGGGATTTCGGCGTTTCCGATGTCGGCGCGGGTGGTGCAGCGGGAAGGGCAGAAGTGGAACCGGAAGAACCATCTGCTGATGCATGCGATGGGTGCGAACGCCGGTGGGCAGGTCGGCTCGGTGATGGCGGCCGCCGTCATGCTGTCTATCCTCCGCGGCATAGGGATCATCTAGCGCGGCTGCTGAAAAGGGCCCGTCTGCTGCGTTTCCCTCATCCTTCGCCCTTCGACGTACATCCCAGTACGCCTCAGGGCTTCAGGATTTCGGGGGCCTTGCATCCGGTCACTTTTGAGCAGCCGGAAGCGGCATGGGGATCATCGAACCAGTTATCCCGGGGCCTTGCACCCGGGTATTTTTGAACGGCCTGAAAAGGTCTGGCCTACCTGTGGGCCAGTTGCTTTCCATCTACGCCCCTCCGGAATTTTCCCGGAGGGGCTTTTTTGACCCGGAGTCTTTGCCCGGCATTTCCATGGAGAAACCGCGCTTGATAACTGGCGCGATATCGTTTATAAAACCGCTTTCCTGGACCCGGATAGCGTCTTGATGGAGGAACTTTTTGCATGGGTGTCATGGAAATCACCGCAACGGTCATCTTCCTGGCGAGCATCCTCGTCGTCATCACGGGCTGGTTTGACAGCGTTGTCGCGGCGCTCCTGGGCGTCGTCGCCATGATCTGCTTCGGCGTCATGACGGATGTCGACGCCTTCAAGGTCGTGGACTGGAACGTCATCGCTATCCTGCTTTCCATCTGGACCATCTCGGGCTTTTTCGGGAAATCGGGCGTGCCTGATTATCTCTCGGCCGTTGTCTTGAACTTCTCCGGCGGGAACGTCCCCCTCTTTATCGTCGGCGTCGGGGCGCTCGCCGGGTTCGTTTCGATGGTGATCGACAACGTCGTCGTCGTCCTGATGTTCGCGCCGGTCATCTTCCATGCCTGCCGGAGGTTTCAGTTTCCCGCCTTCGGGCCGACGCTCTTCATGGGGATGTGCGCGAACTTCATGGGGACGGCGATGCTCCTGGGCGACCTGCCGCCGCAGATGCTCCACAGCGTCTCGAAGATCGAATTCTGGGGCTTCATCTGGTACATGGGGAGGCCCTCTTCCCTGTTCATCCTGCTCGTTGCCTATATCGTCACCTGTGCGGTTTTTTACTGGAAGTTCCGGAAAGATTATGCATCCGTCAAAATGGACCTCGCCTGCATGGCGAACGAAAATCCTCTCGACCACATTAAGGACAAGCCCTTCGCAATCGCTGCGTGCAGCATCTTTGGCCTGACGATTCTGGCTATGGCCTTCCGGGAATTTTTCGGTTTTCATCTGGGTTTCATCGCCATGTGGGGGGCTCTCGGCAGCATCCTGTTCTTCACGCTCTTCAAGGATCGCTTCACGGTGGAGATCCCGGACGTCGAAGAGATCCTGAAAGAGCTTGACTGGAGGGCCATCTTCTTCTACGTCGCCCTTTTTGCGCTGGTGGGCGGTCTCGAGCACGCCGGCGTGATCAAGCTTGTCGTCGCCGGCATCACCCCGATGATCAGGGACAGCATGACCATCGGCGCCACCGTTCTCTACTGGGTCACCGCGCCGATCGTGGGAATCGTCGAGCACGACGCCTATATCCTGACCATGCTCTACGTCATCCGTGATCTGGGCGTGCAGGGGATCAATCCCTGGCCCCTGTACTGGATGCTCCTGTGGGCGGGCACGCTGGGAAGCAATCTCACGATCGCCGGCGCCCCGGCTCTGTTTGTGGCGAAGAGTCTCGCCGACAAGGAAGACCAGAGGGCAAGCACTTTGAAAGCGTTCCTGAGCATGTCGATTCCCTACGTATTCGTTTCCCTCGTCGCCTGCTACATCCCGGCGATGATCGTGTGGGTGTTGCCTTTCGCCAAGTGAAACGGCACTGCAACGTGCGGTGAAATCTCGCGGGGGACGCTTCGATGCACCTGCCTTCAAAAGCCCAGGTCAAGTTCTGGACGGGTCTTACCTCCGTCAAGTACCGCCGGGAGGAAGGACTCTTCCTTGCAGAGGGTGTCAAGATCGTGAAGGAGGCGCTCCGCAGCGACTGGGAGACCGAGGCCCTGCTTGTGTGGGACGACCGGAGCGACCGCCACGAAGAGTTTCTGGAAGAGGTGTCCGGGCGGATCGAGTGTTATTTCCTCCCGGAGAAGGACTGGCGGCGTTTGAGCCAGGACGAAGCGCCGGAAGGACTCATCGCCGTCGTCCGCACGAGGTCGATTCCCGCCGAAGATCTCACGGCCGAACGGCTGGCGGGAAGGGGACCGCTCCTGCTGCTGCACCGGATCGGGAATCCTAACAACCTGGGGGCGATCCTGCGGTCGGCGGACTGGTTCGGATTCGAAACCGTCCTGCTCAGCGAATCGTCCGTTGAGTACACCAATCCCAAAACCGTCCGGGCTTCGATGGGAAGCCTGTTTCATCTGAATATCGCGGCCGATCTGGATTTTTCGACGCTGGTCCCCACCCTGCGCGGACGCTCTTATCTCATCGGCAGCCACGTCCGGGAGGGGAATTCTCCGCATCCCTGCAGGCGGCCAGCCACCCTGGTTCTGGGGAGCGAAAGCCACGGGCTTCCGGAACCGCTGCTTGCGCTCATGAACGAGCGCTGGCGGATTCCGGGGAAGGGGTGCGCGGAGTCCTTGAGTCTGCCTCAGGCGGCGGCTATTATGATGTACGAATGCACCAAAGGGAGTTGAACAGGCTGATGAATCCGGCAGCGAGCGAAGTTCCCGCAAGGCTTTTCGCAGGGAATGAGCGAGCGAATGAAAGCCCAGAATCTTCCCTGGGGATCGCAGATATCCGAATGGCTGTGCGGATATCTGCCA
>CAZDLM010000065.1:0-15695 GCA_964506465.1 uncultured Syntrophaceae bacterium | reverse complement strand
GTCTGGGCGGGTGCGGGCGCAGCGGGGACGATTTACGAATACGTCGACGAACACGGCGTCGTCACGCTGACGGACAAGCCGCCGGCCGGCAAACGCTACAAGTACAAGGCGGTCGAATCCTTCACGACTCCGTCCCCGGCGGAACGGGAGGCCGAGGCGCAGGAAAAGCTCCAGAAAAAGGAAAAGGCCGGGGAAACCGGCGCACAGACAGCCGAAGAAGAGCGGGAAGCGGCCGACGTGAGAAGATCGGCTCGCGAAAGGACCGAGCAGGAAAAGGCCCTCCAGCAGAAACGCGAAGAGACCGCGGCGCAACTGGAGGCTCTTGCGAGGAAGCTCCGGCCGGAAACGAACAATGCCGTCGCCGTGCGGCGGAACCTGAGAAAGATGGCCGAGCAGATCCGCAGCGGCCAGATACCGATCCCCGCCACCTTGCCCGATGTGGAAGGAAGTCCCTGACGATTCCCGCTGCCGCGAAATGACGAAAGACGGCCGGCCCGGGTTCCGTCCTGCCGTGACGCTGCAGGAATCGCTCAAGCCAGAAGATGGTCCGTCAGATACCGCTTGAAGGTTCCGTAGTCCGCCGCCAGCACCGGCGCCTCGCCGGTCCGGCCGTCAAGATCCTTCATGCTGTCGGGGAGGTCCGGCACAATCCCCAGAAGGTCCGTGATCTCATCGGGGAATTTTGCGGGGTGGGCCGTCTCCAGACAGACGCAGAGCCGCGCTCCGTCGAAGCGCTCGCGGTAGACTTCCAGTCCCCTCCATCCCACGGCCCCATGCGGCTCCAGAATCACCCCATACCGCTCATGGACGCGGCGGATCGTTTCGCGCGTCTCGCGATCGGAGATGCTGACCGAAAAGATGCGCTCGCGCATCGCTTCAAGATCGGGAACCTTGTGCACGACCCCCGTGCGGTCCACGGTCCCTCCGTAGAGGTCGAAGAAGCGCGCCAGGTTGCTGGGATGCCCGACGTTCATGGCGTTGGACAGGGAGGCGCGCGACGGGGAAACCTTCCGGTAGATCCCCGTCTCCAGGAACCGCGGGAATTCGTCGTTTTCGTTCGTGGGCATGACCAGCCTGCGCACCGGCAGGCCCATGCGGCGGGCATACTCGCACCCCAGCGCATCGCCGAAATTTCCCGAGGGCACGGAAAAAACGATGTCCCCTCCCTTCTCCGCAAGCTGCGCGTACGCGTAGACGTAGTAGACGATCTGCGGCAGGATGCGGCCGAAATTGATGGAGTTGGCCGACGTCAGATTGAAGCGGGCGAGGCCGGGATCTGCAAAGGCCTGCTTGACCAGGTTCTGGCAGTCGTCGAATTTGCCGTCGACCGAGATCGCCCGGACATTTCCGCCGATGGTGTCGAGCTGTTTCTTCTGCCGGCCGCTTACCTCGCCTCGCGGATAGAGGATCGTCACACCGATTCCCGCCACGCCCTTGAAGGCCTCGCCGACGGCGCTCCCCGTGTCGCCCGAGGTCGCCACGAGGACGTTGAGCCTCTGATCCGGATCCCGGAGAAAGCTCATCAACCGCGCCATCATCCTGGCGGCAAAATCCTTGAAGGAGGCGGTCGGCCCCCGGTCGAGACGCAGAATAAACAGGCCCTCCTCGACCTTTTCCAGGGGAACGGGATAATTGTAGGAATCCTCGACGATCCGGCGGAGGTCGCCGTCTCCGATTTCGGCCTCAAGAAAAGCGCGGGCCACCAGCAGGGCCGCCTCCGCATAGGGCCTTCCCTTGAGGGCCGGGACTGAATCGGCCGGCAGGGACGGAATCGTCTCCGGCATGTAGAGCCCCTCATCGGGCGCCTGCCCCTGGAGAAGCGCTTCCCGGAAGGAAACCGTTCCCTGGAAGGGCCGGATCCCCGGCACGCCGTCGAGACCGCGATTGGTGCTGTAGTATCGTATGGCCTTGGTTTTCATCGCTCAAATTCCTTCAGATTGCGCTACGCGGAATCTTCCCGGAGGCTGCGTGCGGCCTCGCGTTCAAGGTTTCTGTCTATAGTCGTTTCCCGCCGGGAAGACAAGGGGTGAGCCGCGCCCTGCGAAGCGCTTCCCGGAAACGTTCATGGCAGGCCGTCAAGGTAAAGTTCCGGCGGTACAGGAGATGGAAGTGACGCTTCATCGGGCAGCCTTCGACCGTCGCGATGCCGAGCTTTCCCGCCGCCACTTCCCGTTCGACGGCGAAAACCGACAGCAGCGAGATCCCTATGCCGTTGAGAACCGCTTCCTTCACGGCCTCCGAACTGCCCATCTGGCAGACGACGTTCAGCGCATCGATATTCGTCCCGCTGTTTTTCAGCAGGCACTCCGCAAAGGTCTCGCGTGTCCCCGACCCCTCCTCCCGCATGACGAAGGGCTCACCGAAGAGTTCCTCCGGCCGGATGCTGCTCCGCTTCGACCAGGGATGCCCCTCCGGAAAGACGGCCACCAGGCGGTCCTCCCAGAGCGGTTCCACGAGGAGTTTCCGGTCGACGGGTTTTTTCCCGACAACTCCGATTTCGGCTTCGCCGTCGGACACCATGCGGCTGACGTCCCGGCTGTCCGCCGCCTCGACATGGATATGTACGGCGGGATACCGCTGCAGAAACCGTCCCAGGACCCGCGGCAACAGGTAGGTGGCCGGGATCGTACTCGCCGCCACGTGGATGGTGCCGGAGCCGTTTTCGCCGACCTCCCGGATCTTTTCCCTTGCCACCTCGCGCAGCCTCAGGATGCGGCGCGCGTAATCGTAGAGGATGCGCCCCTCGGGCGTCGCCGCGACTCCAGCGTTCGTCCGATGGACGATCCGCACGCCCGCCGCGTCTTCCAGGCTGCGGATGTGCTTCGTCAGCGTCGGCTGTGTAACAAACATCCTGCGCGCGGCCCGGGTGAAGCTTTCCTCCTCGACGAGGGCGATGAAGCTTTCCATCTGCAGCAGCGTAATATTTCGGAAATTCGATTCGGCCACGCCCGGCTTCTAGCATGAAGTCCCGTCTATAGGCAAATCTTCTTTATTCCATGAATGAATTTGACTTATGCATTTCATGCGCATTATGGTGATCACATGATTTCGCGCGGCGTCGTACTGCGCCCGGCTTCGGAAGATAGGCGGATGAAGGATAGTCTCGTCGAAATCGCAGAGAAATGCAGCGACTGCGGCGCCTGTACGCAGGAATGCGCTTTCCTGCGCCGGTACGGCACGCCCGGGAAGATTGCGGCTGCCTACGATCCGTGCGACCGGTCTTTTGCGTCCATGCCCTTCGAGTGCAGCCTCTGCGGGTTGTGCGCCGCCGTCTGCCCTGAAAAGATCGATCCGGCCGAATTGTTCCTGGAAATGCGCCGTGAAAAGAAGCGGCGCGACCCCGCGGACCGCCCCGAGCATAAAAGCCTGCTGGCCTATGAAGACTGGGGGACCTCCCGGCTCTTCACCTACTATGCATTGCCGGCGGGATGCGACACCGTGTTCTTCCCCGGATGCGCCCTGCCGGGAACGCGTCCTGACAGGACCCTTCAACTCTACCGCCACATGCGCAAGTCGATCCCCGCCCTGGGCATCGTTCTGGACTGCTGCATGAAGATCTCCCATGACCTGGGCAACGAAGATCACAGCCGGGCCATGTTCGGGGAGATGAGAGACTTCCTCGTTCAGAACGGCGTTGCGAGCGTGCTTGTCGCCTGCCCCAATTGTCACCGGATGTTCCGTGCTTATGGAGAGGGGCTTGCCATCAAGACCGTGTATGAGGTTCTGGCGCAAGATCCACTCCCCCCCAGTCCCGGCACCGCAGAAACCGTCGCCGTCCACGATCCCTGCGGGGTGCGTTTCGAGCCGGCCGTTCATGAGGCCGTCCGGCAGCTGGTCGGAAGGCTCGGCATGACGAACGCGGAAATGGCTCACTGCGGCCCGAGAACCCTCTGCTGCGGTGGAGGGGGATCGGTGGCCTGCATGTCCCCCGGCCTGGCAGGCGCCTGGGGAAAGCTCCGGAAAGACGAGGCGGGCGGCAGGAGGATCGTCACTTACTGCGCCGGATGCGTCGAGCGCTTGAATGTCGTGACGCCGACGTCCCACATCGTGGATCTTCTGTTCCGCCCCCGGGCCGCAGCCGGCGACGCCGGAGTCCGCAGATCACCCTGGACTTACCTCAACCGTCTGAAACTAAAAATGCGGCTGCGGAAAGAAGTCCGGGCCCCGATCACGCGGGAGAGAACTTTTACGACGGAGACCGGAAAGAATGGCAAGTCCCGATTTGCGAAACCGATTCTTCTCCTCGCTCTGCTGGCCGCCGCGTTTGCGGCCGCGCGATATTCGGGATTATCCCAGCGCCTGGAGCCGGAGGCCATCCAGAGCTGGATCCAGGGCTACGGTGCGCTCGCTCCGCTGGTCTACATGCTGATCTATACCGTTGCACCCGCCCTGCTTCTGCCGGGGTTGCCCATCACCATCGCCGGGGGCATCCTCTTCGGTCCTTTCTGGGGTGTAGTGTACGCGATTGCGGGTTCCACGCTGGGCGCATGCGTCGCCTTTCTCGCCGCCCGGCATATCGCCCGGGATTGGGTCGAGCGGAGGCTGCAAGGCCCGAGGTGGCGCAGGCTCGATCAGGCCGTCGAAGAGCAGGGATGGAAGATCGTCGCCTTTACGCGCCTCGTGCCGCTCTTCCCATTCAATCTGCTGAACTACGCCTTCGGTCTCACCAGGATCAGGTTCCTGCACTACGCCCTGGCGACCTTCGTTTTCATGCTGCCGGCCTGCATCGCCTTCATCGTCTTCTCCAGTTCTTTGCCGGATCTCATCCAGGGAAGGATTTCCCCGAGCTTGGTTGCGGGACTGGGATTGGTCCTCCTCGTTTTGCTGTTGCCGGTTCTTTACAGGCGCTACAGAAACAAGAAAGGAATGAAAGACCCCTTATGACTGGAACCTGCCAGCACCGAATGAAAAAGGACGTCGTTTATCTCGACAATGCCGCCACCACCTACCCGAAGCCGAAGCAGGTCCTTTTGGCCATGCAGCGCTTCATGGTGCGGACCAGTGGCAGCCCGGGGCGTTCCGGCCACCGCCTGTCTCTGGACGCCGGCAGGGTCATGCTCGACACGAGGACGGCGCTCGCGGCCCTCTTCGGCGTTGCCGACCCCCTGCGGATCGTCCTGACGAAAAATGCCACGGAGGCCCTGAATATCGCCGTCTGCGGTCTCTTGAAGCCGGGCGACCACGCCGTGACGTCCTCTATGGAGCACAACTCCCTCATGCGCCCCCTGCGGGCGATGGAGGCAAGGGGCGTCGGACTTTCCATCGTCCCATGCAGTCCTGAGGGGCTGCTCGATCCGGCGGATGTCATCCGGGTCATTCGCGCCGAAACGAAGGCGATTTTTCTCACCCATGCCTCGAACGTGACCGGCACCATCATGCCGATCGCCGAGGTGGGAGGCATCGCGAGGGAACGCGGTCTGATCTTTTGCGTAGACGCCGCGCAGACGGCCGGCGTTCTGCCGATCGACGTCGAGGCGATGCAGATCGACCTCCTCGCCTTCACCGGGCACAAATCGCTGTTCGGTCCCCAGGGAACGGGCGGGCTCTATATCCGACCGGGACTCGAAAGGAAGATCGCTCCCGTCATGACGGGCGGGACGGGAAGCCGTTCCGAGTTCGAGCAGCAACCCGATTTCATGCCGGATCGATACGAGGCGGGAACGCCCAACACCGTTGGCTACGCCGGTCTCGGGGCGGCCGTCCGCTACGTCATGGGGCAGGGCGTGGAGAAGATCCGCGCCCACGAACAGGAACTCACCCGGCTCTTCCTGGACGGTCTGGAGGATGCCGGTGTGGAAAAGGTGTACGGTCTGAAAGATCCATCGCGGCAGGCGGCGATCGTGTCGTTTCGGCTTCGTGGAGCCGATCCGGCGGAGACGGCGCAGCAACTGGACGAGCGGTTCCGCATTCTGTGCAGGCCCGGTCTGCACTGCGCCCCTTCCGCCCACCGGACCATCGGTTCCTTTCCTTTCGGAACCGTCCGTTTCAGTTTTGGCTATTTCAACACGGTCCGCCACGTTCGCGCCGCGATGAAGGCGGTGAAACAGTTGAGCTCCGGAATTTCATCAACCCGGCGTCAAAACAACCTCAGGAGGAAGAGATGATGGAAGATGTCGAAATCGTCGATGCCAGAGGGCTCGGGTGCCCCCAACCGGTAATCCTTGCAAAGAAGGCCATCGAAGGGCACGACCGGATCGTCGTGCTCGTGGACAACGAGACGGCCGTCGAAAACGTCAAACGCATGGGAACAAAGAACGGCTGCGACGTGAAGGTCGAGCAGAAGCAGGACGGAACGTTCGCGCTCTCGTTGTCGAAAACACCCGGGACAGCGCCGGCCGAATCCGGAACCCCTGCGACCTGCGGAAGCGAAGAATCGGGCAACGGGCCCTTCGTCGTCGTCTTTTCCGAGAACCGGATGGGCAGGGGAAACGAGGAACTCGGCCATGTTCTGATCAGGGCCTTCATCCACACGCTCTGCCAGCAGAAGAGAAAACCGGATACGATGATCTTCTACAATTCCGGCGTGAAGCTGGCCGTGAAGGACAGCGAAGTCATCGAAGACCTGAGGGAGCTTTGCGACGGCGGCGTCGAGATGCTGATCTGCGGAACCTGCGTCAATTACTTCGGCATCGCCGGAGAGGTCGGCGTCGGAACGATTTCCAACATGTACGATATCGTCGATCTTCTGTCCCGGTCAGGAAGGCTGGTCATGCCATGAATGCGGACAATCGTTTCTGCGTGGTTTTGTTTCCATCGGTCAGCCATGCCCTCACGGCGGAAAAGATACTGAAGAAGGAAGGCCTTTCCTTCAAGCTGATCCCGGTTCCCAAACAAATCAGCTCGGACTGCGGGGTCTGCATACGCTTCCCCGCCTCTTCCAGGGAAAGGATCGTTCAGGCCCTTTCCGGCAAGGTGGAGACGGTCGGGACCCGCCTTCTCGAATAGAGTTCTTGCCGGAAGCGGCCTGTACGATCCGCCGCTCCCCATTCCGGGAATTCTCCCCGCCCCATCTGTCGCGCGGCGCCATGCGAATTCGTGAATAGCCCCGCCTTTGTCTATTCCAATTTTGAATTTGACGTATTCCATATTATGTTCTAGACGTCCGGTACCCGACGACGACATCGGCAGACGGCAATGCGGGGTTGAACTCGTCATGAAGATTTCACTCAAGACAATCGCTGCGTCTCTTTGGCTGTATCGCATCGTCCGGATGGCTTTGGCCGTTCTGTTTCTTTACGGCGGAATCATGAAACTGATGGACCCGAAGGCATTCGCCCGGATTCTCTCCGCTTACGGCCTGGTCCCGGAACCTCTCCTGCCGGTCGTGGCGATCGGGCTGCCGGCGCTGGAGGCATTGGCGGGGCTTGCCCTCCTGTTCGATCTTCGCGGCGGACTCGCCGTGATTGCAGGCCTGCTTACGCTTTTTGTCGCCGTGCTCGGCTACGGCATCCTGAAGGAACTCGACGTGGACTGCGGCTGCTTCGGCGCCGCCGATCTGTCGAGGCAGGACGCGCTTCGGCAGGCATTTTACCGGGACGCCGTATTGACGTTTCTGATCGTGCCGTTCCTCTACCTGTCGCGACGGATGCGCGCCGACCGGGCGATCCGCTGCCGGCAGAGTGCGGAAAAATAAAGGAAAAAGGAGAGAGGGTATGTCTTGGAAATGGATGAGGAACTTGGTTTTCCCCGCCGTCATACTGATTCTGACGGGTGCGGGAAACGCAATGGCTGCCTGGGGCGCGAATGAACTCGAAACGGAAAAGATCGCCGTGACCTTCGCAAGGGAAGTGGAACGGGGAGGATACAAGATCGTTTCGACGAGCGAACTCAAGGGATGGATCGACGAAAAAAAGGCCATGCTGATCGTGGACACCATGCCTTACGAGGACAGCTACAAGAAACAGCACATTCCGAAGGCCGTCCAGATCGAATTCCCGATTCCGGAGATGGCGGCCCTGGATGACAAGACGAAGGCGACGCTGGTGAAAATCCTGGGACCGGACAAGGACCGTCTGGTTGTCTTCTACTGCGGTTTCGTGAAATGTACGCGCAGCCACAACGCCGCGATGTGGTCCGTCAAACTCGGCTACAGGAACGTCTTTCGTCATCCCGGCGGAATCAAGGCCTGGGATCAGGCCGAATATCCCGTTGAAAAAGCGAAGTAGGGTTTGACAGGATCGCAGAGGAATTGCCCGGGAAGGCGTCTGGCGGCAAAGCCCGCCCCTTCCCGGGCCTTTTTTTCCTGTGGAAAACGTCCGGGAAAGAGGGTAAGAAATTGGACGTCAGAGAAGCATCCTGAGTCCTGATGGCGGCGGAGTGAAGACGATGAGTGAGACGACAAAGCCGGTCCGGCTGACGGAAACGGTCCACGGGGCCGGCTGAGCCTGCAAGATCGGTCCGGGCGACCTGCAGGAAGCGCTTCGGGATCTGCCCCTGATCTCCGATCCCAACCTGATCGTCGGCATGGAGCACGCCGAGGACGCGGGCGTCTACAAGCTGCGCGACGACCTTGCCATCGTCCAGACGGTGGACTTTTTCACGCCGATCGTCGACGACCCCTACACCTTCGGACAGATCGCCGTCACCAACGCGCTCAGCGATGTCTACGCCATGGGCGGAAAGCCGCTGACCGCCATGAACATCGTCTGCTTTCCGATCAAGAAAATGCCCGTCTCCATCCTGCGGGACATCCTCCGGGGCGGCCTCGACAAGATGCGGGAGGCGGACGTCCTCCTGATCGGCGGCCACAGCGTCGAAGACGACGAGATCAAGTACGGCCTCTCCGTCACGGGAACGGTCCATCCGGACCGCGTCCTCCTGAACCGCGGCGCCCATCCGGGCGATGCGCTGGTCCTCACCAAACCCCTCGGCACGGGCATTGCCAGCACCGCCGTCAAGGGTAACGAGGCGCCGGAGGCCCTTGTGAAGGCCGCGACGGCGAGCATGACGACCCTTAACCGGAGGGCTGCCGAAATCGCGGCCGGTTTTCCCGATATTCACGCCTGCACCGACATCACGGGCTTCGGCCTCGTCGGGCACGCCGCGGAGATGATCGAGAGCTCCGACGCGGGCATCGTCCTTCATGCCTCCCGCGTTCCCCTCTTCCCCGGGATCCGCTCCCTTGTCGAGGAGGGCATCGTGCCAGGCGGACTGCAGCGCAATCGGAATTTCCGGCTGCCGCTCGTCCTCCGTGGTCCGGACTGTCCCGACTGGCTCTTCGACGTCCTCTTCGATCCCCAGACAGCGGGCGGGCTGTTTCTGGCCCTCCCAAAGCCGTCGGCTCAACGCCTGGTTGAAGGGTTGCAGGCCGCCGAGCTCCCGGACGCAGCCGTCATCGGGGAAGTCGTCGACGCCCCCAAGGGGAGAATCCTTATCGTCTGACTTCCGCACTCTTCCCCCGCCCACTCGTTGTTTTCCGAGATCACGCCATCCGTTTGTCTTCGTCCTTCAGGACGGCTTCAGGTAGCGGCAATAATTATCGAGGGCGTACACGCCTGCGAGCGGATTGTGGACGAAGACGCGGTCTTTTACGGCAAGAACGGTGCAGGGCGCAGACGCGTACCTCAGGAACAGCGAATCGTGCCCCACGCACAGCCCCAAAAGTACGTTCATCTCCGTCTCTTCTTCGTTCAGGACCTTGGCTTGGAGGATGGGGTTGCACATTGCTTCAAACTTCCCGATTCTTACTTTCTCGTGGTCGCGGATGCCGATTTCCTCCTTCGGAACCCTGCCGACCTTGCATATCACGGAAACCACCTCGAATCCGTAGGACGCAAAGAAACCGCCGACGATCTTCGCCTCTTTCGTCAGTCCTCCGCAAAAGGCCAGTCCAAGCCGTCTGTATGCCATCCTCCGGGCGAACTCGACAATCTCCAGGATTCTGGGCTTCAGCGGCCTCAGACAGGTTTCTTCCGATTCCCTGCCCGAGTATCCTGCGGCTTCCTGAATGGAGGCCTGCCGGGCGAACTCCCCGATCTCCGGCTTCCGGTATTCCGTCACGACCTGCTCGATCAGAAGGCCCTTCGCGCGCGTGGGACACTGCGGCGGGAATTTCCCCTCCGCTGAACGGCAGAGCCGCTCCTCGCGCCTGTAAGGACACTGGGCACAGTCCGGCGATGCTTTTTCCATTTCTATTCTCCTCTCGGATGATCCACGCAAGTTGGCGTGCGAAGAGATGAATACACTTCTGCTGCTCAAAAATCCACTTCCTTGCGTGGTCTCGACGGCACCTTGTCAAGAGACATCGGACATGGGGAAATTTTCCGGCGTTCAAGTTTCCATGGACGGCACCGGCCTCGTTCTCTGCGTGAGATTCCCGTCCGCTTTCCTCGACGGCGGTGCCGCGGAGACAATCAAGGTGCATCGGGACCGGCATGGCCCTTCATCATCACAGCCCCTTGCATTTGGATCAAACCGGTCGGCGGTGGTGCGTAGCGACCTTGAAGCTCTCCGGAGCAAGCTCCGGAGAGCCTTCGACCCCCAAGGAAGAGATCTTGAACATCATTCGTCCGCTGCCGGACTTCAGAACGCAAACACCACCGCGGCGAGAACCGTCGTGTATCCGTTGTGTTTCACGATGCTGGACTGGGTGATGTTGCGAGTACTGACGATCTTTCCGCTGATCCGGAAGATCTCCTTCTTTTCATCCCAGCTTTCGTCGGCATTGAAATCGATTCCCAGCGTCGAAGCCAGCATGGCCGCCGCAAGATCTTCCGCGTAATCGCCGGCCTGTCTGCCGGTCTGGCCGAAGGCATGATGTTCGCTGATATAACCATAGGCCGCCTTGTCGGCGGGAACGGCACAGCCCACGGAAGCGGCGAGCAGCCGTCCGGGTTCGTCGCTGCAGCAGCGGCTCATGACGCAGTAGGTGATCGCGCCCGGTCGTATCTGCCGCAATCCCATGCGCTTCGAAATGAAGAGACACCCGGGCGGCAGGATACTCGACACCTGCACGAGATTGCACTTTTCGATGCCGGCATCCCGGAGGGCCAGCTCGAAGGAATGCAGTTCCTCTCTGTGTCTGCCCACTCCCTTGGTCAAAAACATCCTGTGCGGCACATGCTCAGCCAAGTTTCCCCTCCTGGCCGAAGACTCCGGCAAACATTCGATGGCCTTCCATGGAACAACCCCAAAAACGGTCAGCGGTGATGACGCCTCACGACGAGAGTATTTCGCGAACCGCGGTCAACAGTCTCTCGTTTTCTTCGAACTTCCCGATGCTGATCCGCAGATGGTCCTTCAAGCCGTAGCTCGACAAAGGCCTGACGATGATCCCCTTCTTCAGAAGCCGTTCAAAGAAATCAAGAGCCGCCATCGGCGGTTTCACCAGAATGAAATTGGCCTGGGACGGGTAAACAAGGAAGCCCATCTCCCCGAGGGCCTGCGCCAGCACCTGTCTGCCGCGGAGAACCGTCTCAATGGTGTCGTTGCGGAAGGCGTCATCGTCCAAAGCCGCAACGCCCGCCTCCTCGGCCAGGATATTGACGCTGAACGGAAGCTTGATGCGAATCAGACAATCGGCCAGTTTCACCGGCATGACGCCATAGCCCAAACGCAATCCGGCCAGCCCGTAAAGCTTCGAGAACGTCCGCAGGACGACAAGATTGGGCGCCTGTCCCGCCCGGGACATGACGGAATGGCGCGCCTGGGGAACGGCGAAATCCATATAGGCTTCGTCCACGACGAGCAGGCAATCTTCCGGAAGACGGCCGAGCAAAGCGAGGACCTCCTCGACAGGCGGTGCAAATCCTGAAGGATTATCGGGCGTCGTCAGAAAAACAATCGCAGTGTTCTCATTCACGGCATCGAGAAGCTCCTGCATGGGGAACGAAAAATCGCTCCGTAAACCAACCTGACGGAATTCCACGCCGCAGAGTCTGGATTGGAGCCCGTAGATTCCGAAGCAGGGCCGAAATGCCAGGATGTGATCACGACCCGGCTCAGCGACTGCCCGAATCAGCAGGTCGATGATTTCATCCGAACCGTTGCCCGCGACGATCCGGTCCGCAGGAATTCCGTGATAGGCTCCCAGGGCCCGCCGAAGACGAGGGCTGCCCGCTTGAGGATAACGATGGCACCCCGGCAGATGTCGTCTCAGGACCTCAAGCACCTTTGGCGGCACCCCGAGCGGGTTTTCATTGCTGGCCAGCTTGACCACCGATGCGAGACCATGCCTCCCTTGAATCTCGTCGATGGACAACCCCGGGATGTAGGGTTCACAAACAAGGAATTGCTCACGGATCATGGAACAGCTCATCGATCATCTTTCCTTCTCTTGAGGCTCTCCGCGGCAAGACCCGGAGAATTTTTGATCCCCAGGGCCGCTTTATTCTTCATCCCCCCGCTCACGCCGAGGCGAACCGCCAAGGAATCGACTGTTTCAGGATCCAGGGCATTCGCTCGTCGTCAGATCAGTTTTTCAGCGCCTGAATACAGTTCATCGATTCGCAAAACCGCGGCACCAACGCGGGGGTGCTTTTCATCCACCCATCGCCGCATATCCTCGTAGATCGGACCATCGGTCAAATACTCGATCCTTCCCTTGGCTTGATACGATTTTCTTTCCTTGGTCATGAACAGGACGGCCCCTTTGCTGCCGCTTCCGATGTTGCTTCTCGTTTTATGAAAATAGTTGTCCGCTACGACGATTCGGCCGTCGTCCAGCATCTTCACGGAAAGGGCATAGATGGCATTCGGAATACCCCGTTTGTCGGCAGTGCTCAGCACAATCGGCCCTTCGCGCCTCTCCCATGCGTCATGCAGGATGCTCTTTGCATCATTCATTTGTTTCACCTTTCAGCAGCGCTTTTTCGATGTCGAAAAACAATTCCCGAACCGCCTCCGTATCCGGCAATTCCTGCCGGATGCGGCCCAGAGTGTCCCGCCGGATGGCCAACTGCAGTGCCGGCGGATAATTCAGATCGTAAAACCAGGTTGCGAGCATGATAAGAAAATCGCCCAGTGTCGACAGATGGGCGCCCGATACCGATTTAATTTTCGCAGCTTCCCTTAACACGAGGGGGCTCAACTCCCGGGACAGGCGAATGTGGGGGAGCATATCGGGAAGCCCTCGAAATCCGTCGGATGAAACTTCCTGCAGCACAAGTTCCATGATGTCCAGTTTGTCGGCATCGCGGATCAGGCGCAGCAATCGGTCCTGCCCGGGGCTCAGCCCGCAAGGAATATCCGCCCCTTTCCGGTTGTGATATTCCACGACACACAACAACCGTTCCCGATCACCGGGACCGGGCAGGAAGTGCAGATCCTGAGCCTCCAGGACCCTGCGCCCCTCGGCGCCATGATCCACCGTATCGGCATCCCGGAACGAACCGTACCGGGCGAACTGGGAGAAGCGCCCCACATCATGAACCAACCCGCACCCCTCCGCCAAAATCCGCTCCTCTTCCTGAAGCGCCAGAGCGCCGGCGACGAACGCCGCGTTCTCGGCGACCCGCCGGCTGTGCAAACGCTTTAATTCGAGCAACGGGTGAAGGACTCCATCCCGGCCGCGAAACTGATCGACATAGTCTTCGAACCATTTTCGCAGGGAATCCTGCTCTTTTTTTGTCATATTTCCGGCCTATGCCCTCTGATTCTTCACGCCGCTGCAGCAGGTGCCGGCATTTCACGGCATTTTCCGGAAACGGCCGTCGGAGCGGGCATCAAAAACATCACCCGCCCGATCTGTGAACCAACCGGCCCTGACGTCCGTTGCCGCCGTGTCGAACAGGGGGCCATAAGGCTTGATGTCCAGAAGAGGCGACCCGTCGACCATGTCCACATCCTCCACGTGGAGGACAAGTCCGTCAACCCGGACGAGTCTCAAAAGCGAAAGGCCGATCGGGTTCGGACGCCTGGGGGAACGGCAGGCAAAGATGCCGTGCTCTGCATTGTCCAGAAAGGGTTTTACCCGCAGAGCGCATCCATTGCACAGGTGAAGGTGATACAGAAGAAAGACGTGGGAGAAGCCATCAAGATCCTGAAGCCCTTCCCGGTAAATTTCATCGACGATCACCTGTCCTGCAACTCCTCTGGCACCCGGCGGCTGGACGGGCATGCCTGCAATATCCCGGAAGGGGGTCCGGATCAAACCGATGGGTGAGTAGGGCACAACCTTCTTCATGTACGAACCTCCGCGGCAGGAGACGGTCCCGCCCCGCTTCACCTGGATCTTTTCACAGCCGGGTTTCTTCTTGTCGAAATCCGCGTCGGTACGATACGGACCGGTTCATTTTTCCCGCGGAAACGGCCAGGCCATCACGCCGCCTTCCATGACCTTCACGTTCTTCCACCCGTTCGCCTCAAGGACAAGGGCAGCCTCGTAGCCTCGCAGGGATATCTTGCAGTAGCAGATGATCTCCTTGTCCCTGTCCTGCGGTAGTTCGTGAAGACGCTTGCGGAGAGCGCCGAGCGGCATGAGCGTTTCGCCGATCCCGAGGCGCATCTGGTCAAACTCCTCAGGCTGCCGGACATCGAGAAGGAAGGGGGCCTCCCCGCCCTTCACCTTGCGATGCACTTCCGCGCAGGAGATGCCCTTCATCCTCCCCTTCATTTTGTTCTGCAGGATGTGCGCCGCGGCGATACCGTGATCGATCGCCAGCGAAAATGGCGGGGCGTACGGAAGGTCGGCGTTGACGAAATCCTCGACGGTCAGGCCTCCCTGGATGGCCACAGCCCATTGGGCGATCTGCCGGTTCACGTTCCCGGGACCGACGCACTGGGCGCCGAGGATTCTTCCCGTCTTTGCGTCGGCAACCAGTTTCGTTACGAGGAGTTTCGCATCCATGAAACCGGGCTTGTCGGGGCTGGCATTAATGACCGTGACGATATCGCCGTATCCCAGCCTCCTGGCAT
Source organism: uncultured Syntrophaceae bacterium (assembly GCA_964506465.1). GTDB lineage: Bacteria > Desulfobacterota > Syntrophia > Syntrophales > UBA6109 > UBA6109. The sequence continues at coordinate 842 of CAZDLM010000065.1, read as the reverse complement.
TCGATTCGGAGAGCCCCGTCGAGCCGGCCCCATAGTCGAACACCTTGCAGATCCCCGTCTGGATCGTCCCGGGGAAGGTCACGCAATTTTCCGATGCGGCGTTCTCACCCGCCACGCGTCCTTGGAGATTCGCCAGGTCTCCCAAGGGGGCCAGGACCCTTTTCCCCGTAATCCGGTGGAGCGTCTCCACACAGTCCCCGGCGGCATAGATGTCGGGATCCGAAGTCTGCATGTATTCGTCGACGCGGATGCCTCCGGTCTCCCCGATCTCCAGGCCCGTTTCCTTCGCGAGCCTCACGTTCGGACGGACGCCGATCGCCACCACCGCCAGTTCGCAGGGAAGCTCCGTCCCGTTTTGGAGCTTGACGCCGGTCAGTTTCCCGTTTTCGCCGAGAAACGCGGCGATGCCGTTTTCCGTGATGACGTTCGCCCCTTTGCTCTTCACGTGGTTCTCGACGAGCTTGGCCAGTTCCCAGTCGAGAAAGGTCAGCAGCTGCGGAAGAAGCTCGATCACCGTGATCTCGATGCCGGCGAGCTGAAGGGCCTCGCAGGTCTCGATCCCGATCAGTCCGCCGCCGATGACGACGGCCTTCCGGATCCTTTTCTCGTCCCGGATCTTGCGGAGAAAATCCGCGTCCTTCATGGACTGGAGCGTGGTGATTCCCTCCAGCTCCACGCCGGGAATGGGAGGCATCCGTGGCACGGCGCCGGTTGCGAGAATGAGCCTGTCATAGGGCAGTTCGCCCTTCTCCCCCGTCAGCGTGTTCCGGAAAGATACGGTTCGCGCTTTCCGGTCGATGGCGGTCACTTTCGTGTTCACCCGGGCCGCGATGTCCTTGGCA
>CAZDLM010000064.1:0-15723 GCA_964506465.1 uncultured Syntrophaceae bacterium | reverse complement strand
CTCCACGTTGAGCACCTTGCCGCGCAGCGGAAGGATCGCCTGGTTCTTGCGGTCGCGTCCCTGTTTTGCCGATCCACCCGCAGAGTCCCCTTCCACCAGATACAGTTCGCTCAGCGCCGGGTCCTTTTCCTGGCAATCGGCCAGCTTTCCGGGAAGGGCCCCCACCTCGAGCGCGCTCTTGCGCCGCGTCAGTTCCCGGGCGCGCCGGGCCGCATCCCGGGCGCGCGCCGCGTCCAGGCATTTGTTCAGCAGGTTCTTGGCGATTCCCGGATTCTCTTCGAGATAGCTGCCGATCTTGTCGTAGACAACCCCTTCCACGAGCCCGCGGACCTCGCTGTTGCCGAGTTTTGTCTTGGTCTGCCCTTCGAACTGGGGATTCTTGATCTTCACGCTGATAACCGCCGTCAGCCCCTCGCGGAGGTCCTCTCCCCGGAGAGATTCCTTTCCGTTCTTCAGCAGATTGCTGCTCACGGCGTAGTTATTGAAGACGCGGGTCAGGGCGGAACGGAAGCCGATCAGATGGGTGCCGCCTTCCGTGGTATTGATGCTGTTGGCGAAAGAGAAGATGTTTTCCGCATAGGTGTCGTTGTATTGCAGCGCCACTTCAACGATGCAGTCTTCCCGCTCTCCGGAGATGAAGATCGGATCCTTGTGAAGAACCTTCTTGCTCCGGTTGAGATATTCGACGAACGATACGATTCCGCCCCGATAGCAGAACTCGCTCTTGCGATCCGTCCGTTCGTCGAGGATCGTGATCTTCACTCCCGAGTTGAGAAAGGCCAGCTCGCGCAGGCGATTCGCCAGGGTGTCATAACTGAACTCGATATCCTCGAAGATCCCCTCGTCCGGCCGGAACGTGATCTTGGTCCCCCGCGACTTGGTATTCCCCACCCGCTCCAGCGGGGCTGCCGGAACGCCGCGTGCATAAGACTGGGTATAGACGCCGCCGTCCCTGCGGACCTCCAGTTCCAGATAGGAGGATAGGGCGTTGACGACGGATACGCCGACACCGTGAAGTCCGCCGGAGATCTTGTAGCTGTCGTTTGAGAATTTCGCGCCCGCGTGGAGTTTAGTCAGCGCTACCTCCGCCGCCGATATGCCCTCCGTCTTATGCATGTCCACGGGAATGCCGCGCCCATTGTCGTCCACGGTGACGCTGTTGTCCGTACGAATCTTTACCGAGACCGTATCGCAGAAGCCTGCCGCGGCTTCGTCGATGCTGTTGTCCACTACTTCATACACCAGATGGTGCAGTCCCTCGCGGCCGGTACTCCCGATATACATGGCGGGACGCTTGCGAACCGCCTCCAGACCTTCCAAAACCTTGATGCTGTCTGCGCTGTAGATTTCCGTCATAAACGATTACCGTCTCCATCACACTTTCAAAGGCATGATCATGCAGAAGTAGCGATCGTTCCCCGCCTGGCGAACGACGCTTGGTTTCATTCCAACGCCGATTTCGAATTCCAGGGATTCTCCATCGACAACTTCCACCGCTTCCATCAGATAATGCACATTGTAGCCGACGCGGATCTCCTTATCCCGATAGGGGACATCGATCTCATCTCTTGCCTCCCCTACGTCCGGATTCGTCGAGGTCATGAGCATCCTTCCTTCCTTCAATTCCAGGATGACGCCGCTGTAGCGATCCGACGAAATGACACTCATCCTCCGCAGGGCCTGAAGGAATTCATCCCGCTTCAGCAGAACGACCGAACCTTTTTCCTTGGGGAGTATGCGCCGATAATCGGGATATTCCGCTTCCACCAACGACACCTTGAGAACCGTATCCGATGTCTTCAAGATGCACATGCCCCTGCGAATCCCGAACTGCAGGTTCTCGGGGTCTGTGTCGACGAGCTTCCGGATCTCCATGATCCCCTTGCGCGGAATCACCACACCCTTTTCCAGCGTCAGGAATTTGGGAATCTCCTCGATCGCGAGGGAAAGTCTGTGACCGTCCGTCGCCACCATCCCCACGCGGCATATCTCTCCTTCCGTTTCCGCCTCGAAAAAAACTCCATTGAGATTCTTCCTCGTTTCATCCACCGACATCGCGAAAAAGGTCTTTCGAATCATCTCACGAAGCGCCCCAGGTGCAATCGGGGCCATGGGAATATCTTCCTCCTCCATGATCTTAGGAAAATCATCCGCCGGAAGACCCATCATTTTGTAGACGGACTTCTGCGAAAGCAGTGAGACTTGATGATTTTCCTTGCTTTCCACCTGGATGGTGTCACCAGGAATTTCACGGACCATCTCATAGAGCTTCTTGGCAGACAGCGTCACTTCCCCAGGCTTTTCGATCTCGGCGGAAAAGTTCGTCACCAGCCCGATTTCGCGATCCGTTGCCGCGATCGAAATACGATCGTTCTGCGCACGGACGAGCACATGGCTCAGGATGGGCATGGTTGTTTTCTTCTCGACAACCCCCAGCGTCTTTTGTACGCCCTGCAGGAACGCCTCACGGGAAATTTGGAATTTCATCTTCTACCCATCCTTTCTTTTTTTATAGGATTGGATCTGTAAATAAAAAAATATAGTAGTCGTAATAAGACCTGTTTATTCTGTGGAGTGTCTATAAATATGTTGTAAAATCATTTCACTGGGTGTTCCATCGCTGTTAATTCCCTCGGGATGCTTCTGTTAGCCTCTGTGAAGAATATCGTTTTCAATCTCCTGTATGGTTTTCTTCATCTGCTGATTCGAATCGACCGCCTTCGAAATCTTGTTGTTTGAGTAGATGACCGTTGAATGATCCCGGCCGCCGATCTTCTCACCGATATCCGGGAAAGATGCGGATGTCAGCTTCCTGGAAAGGTACATCGCAATCTGACGAGGAAGAACGAAATTCTTGTTCTTCTTCTGCGACTTGATATCCGAGATTTTTAAGCTGAATTTCGCGGACACCGCCTTCATGATCTGGTCAATCGTCACTTCCTGTTTTTCATGCTGTTTTAATATCTTTTTGAGAACCTCCCTGACGAGTTCCATATCAATCGGCCGGTTCGTAAGGGAAGAATAGGCACTGATGCGGATCAAATAACCCTCAAGTTCGCGGATGTTCGATTCCGCCTGCGATGCGATATAGTGGGCAACGCTGCTGGAGAGATCGATATGGATTTCCTGGCTTTTTTTCTCGATGATGGCGATCTTGGTCTCGATCTCGGGTGGCTGAATATCCGCAATCAATCCCCATTCGAAGCGCGACCGCAGACGGCTTTCCAGGTTTGGAATATCTTTAGGAAATTTATCGCTTGTTACGACGATTTGTTTGCCGGAATCATGCAATGTGTTGAAGGTGTGGAAGAATTCTTCCTGTGTGCGCTCTTTTCCGGCGATGAACTGGATGTCGTCTATGAGGAGTGAGTCGATATTGCGGTACTTTTCACGGAATTTCTGCATGCGGTCATAGCGAATGGAGTTGATGAGTTCGTTCATGAACTCCTCGGCAGAGACATAGACCACGTTTGTTTCCGGATAAATGGACAGCGTATGGAGGCCGATGGCATTGAGCAGATGCGTCTTGCCCAAACCGACGCCGCCATAGATGAAAAGGGGGTTATAGTTTTTGGCCGGCTGCTCGGCGACAGCCATGGAGGCGGCATGGGCGAACTGATTGCAGGCGCCGATGACGAAGCGCTCGAAACTGTACTGGGGGTTGAGCGACGGGTGAATCGGGGTTTTAGCGGTTTTCTCAGGCGCCGCGGGCTTTTTCGCTTCGTGTTTACGGGCGGAGGCAGGAGATTTTTCCTTTGTCTGACCGATGACGAACTGGATGTTGATGCTCTGGCCGACTGCCGAAGACAGCGCCTCCTGCAGGAGCGGCAGGTAATTTTCCATGAGCCAGTCCTTAAAGAAGCGGTTCGGGACGGCCAGCGACACGTTTTCGCCCTCTACGGCGACGAGCCGGATCGGACGGATCCATGTCTCGAAATTCTGCTGGCTGACCTTTCCCCGAATCATCTGAAGGCTTTTTTCCCACGTCATAGGACTGCACTCACCGATGTTATAAACAAGCTATCCACAACTGTTGATATGTTCGCATCCCGCCGTCACCGCGCATCCACATCCAGCAGAAAGCGGATCAGCCGGTCGAGTTCCTGAGGCGATCCAAAGGCAATTTCGATGGCGCCTGAATTTTTCCCTTGTCTTATCCGTACTTTGGCAAGGAGCTTCGAAGAAAGCTTCCGTTCCGTGTCGAGCAGGTTGGTATCCTGCCGCGTTTTCTTTCGATCGGGCGCCGTCTTCGACAGCGTCTTTACCAAGCGCTCCGTCTCGCGCACGGAAAGCCCTCTCTTGAGGATATCCCGCAGTGCTGAAATCTGGGTGCGAACGCTTTCCAACGCCAGGAGCGCCCGTGCATGACCTTCCGTAAGGCGCCTATCGTTCAGTTCCTTCTTCACCTCCGGAGGCAGCTTGAGCAGGCGGAGGGTGTTGGCGATCGTCGAGCGATCACGCCCAATCCGGACGGAAAGACTGTCCTGGGACATCCCGAAGCGATCCATCAGCGTTTGATAGGCCTCCGCCTCTTCGAGGGGATTGAGGTCCTCCCGTTGGAGGTTCTCGATCAGGGAGATTTCCGCCATGTCGGCGTCGGCCGCATCGCGCACCACAATGGGGACTTCCTGGAGTCCGGCGGATTGCGCCGCCCGCCAGCGCCTCTCCCCGGCGATGATTTCGTAGCCGGTCTCCACGCGCCGCACGACGATCGGCTGGATGATGCCTTTTTCCCGGATGGAAGCCACGAGTTTTTTCTGTTCGCTGTCCCGGAAGGTCTTCCGCGGCTGGAAGCGGTTAGGAGACAGATCTTCGATCCCGCACTGCAGGAAAGTCGATTTTTCTCCAATGTCCCGCGACAGGTGGGGAAACATCGCGCCCAATCCCCTGCCGAGCTTATCTTTAGTCGGCATCAGATCCTCCCGTTGTTGAGAATTTCTTGTGTCCATTCCATATAGGCGGCAGCACCTTTCGATCGGATGTCGTACAGAACGATCGGAAGCCCGTGGGACGGACTTTCGGACAGGCGCACATTCCTGGGGATCACGGTCCGGAAGACCTTGCCGCCGAAGTGCCGTTTCACGTCCTCGCTCACGCGATGGGACAGAAGATTGCGCGCGTCAAACATCGTCAGCAGGATTCCTCCCAGGCGGAGCGCAGGATTCCATCGTTCCCGCACCAGCCGGGCGGTATTCAGGAGCAGGCCCAACCCCTCCATCGCGTAGAACTCGCACTGCATCGGCACGATCAGGCAATCGGAGGCGACGAGTGCGTTAATGGTCAAAAAACCCAAAGACGGCGGGCAGTCCAGCACAATGAATTCATAATTGATGCCAGCTTCCCGCAGGGAATGGCGGAGCTTCTTCTCCCGATCTTCCATCGCGACGAACTCGATCTCCACGCCGATCAGGTCCTGATCGGCGGGCACGATGTCGAGATGCTTGAGCTGCGTGGGCCGGATCACATCCTGGATCGGCACACCGTCCATGAGGGCATGATAGAGATTCCGGCCGCGAAGCGATTCCCTGTCGATCCCCAGACCACTCGATGCGTTTCCCTGGGCGTCGCAATCCACAAGCAGTGTCCGCCGTTCGGCGGTGGCGAGGCAGGCGGCAAGATTGACGGCAGTCGTGGTCTTGCCGACGCCGCCTTTCTGATTCGCCAAGCATAGGATTTTGCACGTCATTTTGTTAATGAAACCCCTAACGTAGGCCCGGGAAAAAAGGCAGCATAAGCTAACACAAAACGAGGTCTTTGAGAAGGAGAAAAAAGGTTTTTTTCACCGGAATAGAGAATATTCAACCTATGAATATTACGAGGAAAAATTTATTTGCGCCCGCCGCCGCTGGAACCTTGGGCGAGGCGGTAAATAACGACGCTGCGGGCACCGCCTCCACGGGGCAGAAGAATGGAAAAGACGGCGGGGGGTGCCATGCCCAAAAGAGCGCGATTTTGTTCGGCTTCATGGATCTCCTCTTCGGGGCGGGGCCCCTTCATCGCGATGAGAGTACCGTCCGGCGCCAGAAAAGGCGCACCGATGCGGAGAAGCTCATCGAGGTGGAAGGTCGCGCGCGATATCACGACGGAATAGGCCCCGCGGTGTTCGGGGCCGAGCAGCTCCGCCCGCTCTTGGAGCACCGAAACTCCTTTGAGATCGAGCAGGCGTATCGTCTGGTGCAGGAAAGAGGTCTTCTTTCGAGTCGATTCGACCATACAGATCGCAAGATCAGGCAGGACGATCTTCAGCGGAATGGCTGGAAGTCCTCCGCCTGAGCCCAGATCCAGGAGAGGGCCGCCGCGGCTTCGGACATGGGGAATGACGCTCAGGCAATCGAGGGCGTGAACGATCGCCTTCTCCGGCGTGGTCTTCGCCGAGATCAAATTGAAGGCAGCATTCCACAGCAGGAGTTCCCGGAGGTAACGCTCCAGTTGTCGCGCCTGGACGGGCTTCAGATCCAGTCCCAGTTCGGCGGCGCCCTCGATCAGCGGCATTTGCCATTCCTCTTGCATGAGCGACCCCTTTTCACGAGCCGAAGCTATCCCGCCCCGAGTCGCCTGGATCTTTTTCGACCCTGCACCCTTCGACAAGCTCAGGGTGACGCGAGCGTGTCATGGTGAGCCTGTCGAACTATGCCGCCGCCGGGACAGTGGCATCGGGGGCCGCGACCCTGCGAAGGCAGGGTGCCCCGAAAAATCTCCAAAGCGTCCACGGGGCGAGACAGACTGACGAAGGTCGATCTCAAATACCAGAGTCGGCATCGACGGACAACGGGAAATATGCTAGGCATCGATTGCGCCTCGTGGGCTTTCTCTGTGCCCCCCCGGGCGGGACGGTGCATTGTGGATTTGAGCGTCGAAAAAAAGAATGTCGCCATCGTATTGTGCCGGCCGAAATATTCCGGCAACGTCGGTTCCGCCGCCCGCTGCGCCAAGAACATGGGGATTTCCCGTCTCGTCGTTGTGCCGGGGGAGGAACCGCTCGAGGAGGAGGCGATGAAGACGATGTCCACGCACTTTGCCGCCGATCTCATCGATGGAATCCGCTGGGCGAAGAGCGCCGAAGAGGCCCTAGAGCCTTTTGGCTTCGTCGTGGGAACGACGGCGCGGACGGGATCGGCCCGCGGTCCCGTTGTGACGCCCAGGGCGATGGCGGAACGGGTCGTGGAAATCTCACAGAAGAATCAGGTCGCACTTCTCTTCGGACCCGAAGACACGGGACTCTCGAACGAGGAGGTCCGTCTCTGCCAGATGCTTGTAACGATTCCCAGCTCGCCGCGCTATCGGTCCCTGAACCTCTCTCACGCGGTCATGATCCTCTGCTACGAATTGTTCGTTGTCCGAAGACAGGCGGTCGGCTTCACGCCCCGCCTTGCCTCGGGGGGAGAGATGGAGGGGATGTATGACGCGCTGCAGGAATTGCTCTCGAAAATCGGGTTCCTGAATCCGCAGAACCCGGAATACTGGATGGCACATCTGCGGCGGTTCTTCGGGCGGACGGGGGTGTATGCCAAGGAGGTCAAGATTTTCCGCGGCATCTGCCGGCAGCTCGACTGGTATGCGGAGCACGGACGGAAGAAAGACCGGCCGTGACCGAAGAAAGAAATCCGGGAGTTCAACGGCAGCGGACGGTCTCTTCTGCACACCTGCGTAGCGACGAATGAAGCGGAATTCTTTGCCCTCGCGACGGAGCCATTCTGCGGTCAGGAGATATCGGCATCGTGATTTCAATCCCGAACGGAAGAGGCCGGAGCCCGGAGAGCGGGCGGGACGGCGGAACGGCCGGGGTGCTGCTGATGGCCGCAACGGCCGTCCTCTGGAGCGCCGGCGGCCTGCTCATCAAGATGATCGACTGGCATCCCTTCGCCATCGCGGGCGTCCGCAGCGTCCTGGCGTCGCTGGTCATCCTCGCCTTTCTGGGGAAGCCGAAGATCCACCTGTCCTTTCCGCAGATCGCGGCGGGCGTCGCCAACGCGGCGACAATGCTGCTCTTTGTCGCAGCCAACAAGACCACGACGGCGGCGAATGCGATTCTGCTCCAGTATCTGGCGCCGGTCTTCACGGCGTTCATCGGGGCGGCGCTGCTGAAGGAGAGGCCGCGCAGCGAGCATTGGGCGGCCATCTTCTTCGTCCTCACGGGCATCGCCGTCATGTTCTCGGAAGAGCTCTGCGGCGGCAGACTCTTCGGCGACGTCATCGCCCTGGCCTCGGGCGTGACGTTCAGTCTCTACCTCGTCTTCATGCGGATGCAGAAGGAAGGATCGCCGCTGGAATCCAATCTACTCTCCCAGTGGATCGCCGCCGGCGTTTGTCTGACCGTATCTCTGTTCCTGCCCCTGCCGCAGTTCACCCAGAAATCCGTTGCGGCGATCCTGGCGCTCGGCGTTGTTCAGATCGGGATCCCCTCGATCCTCATCGCCTATGCGATCAAGCGGATCTCGGCAGTCTCGGCGAACCTCATCGCCGTGATCGAACCGATGCTGAATCCGCTGTGGGTCTTTCTTGTCCTCGGCGAATATCCCGGCATCCATACGATCGTCGGCGGCGCCATGATCCTCTTCGCGGTGATCGGGGTTTCCGTGGTCGGCGTGAAGAGACGCCTACCGTAGAGAGACGGGAACCGGTCCGGCGAAACATGGTCTTGACTTTTTCACCCGCCGGATCAAAATGGGAAACAACATCGTCAAACGGCCGACAACGAATCGGCCCCTCCCGCAAGGAGGACACCGTGAAGAGAGATTCGAGAAAACCCCGTTTCTGAAAAGAGGCGGGGTTTTGCGTTTCATGCCGCGCCGCGTCGTTTCCGGGGCCGTGGTGCAGTAGGCGGCCCCCGAAGCCGACGGACGGGAAAAGGAGAGGGTGATGACCAGGGTTGTCCGGTTGTCCGCAATCGCCTTGCTGGCCCTGCTGACCGCGGGCTGCATGTCCATGATCGCGCCGGAAGGGGACATGTTCATGAAGGCCAGGTGGGGGCCGCTGGAAACGCGCATGGAGGAGCGCGTGAAGGACCTGTCGTCCGCGACCACCTACGACACGTACCACCTCTGCACCGCCTATGCGAACCTGAAAAGGTACAACAAGCTTTTCCCCTGCCTCGACCGGTATGAGGCGTGCATCAACAAGGGGGACCGGCGCATCCTGGGCCTGACGGACGTATCCCACGAGCCCAACAACCTGAGGGCGATCGCCTATATGGAGCTCGGCGATTACGCCAGGGCGGTGGCGGAGGCCGAAAAAGCGTTCCGGATCGTGGAGGAGAGGGACCTGATGAGGGCGAGCCGGATCCGGGTGCTCGGCACGCTGTCGCTTGCCCACGCGCTGAACCGTGACCGGCCGAAAGCCGCCCAATATGCGGCGAAGCTGGAGGACATCGGCACCTACTATCCCTTCGTGCTTCTGAAGACGGACAAGGTCGTGGCGCTGGCGAAGACCTACATGGCCCTCGGGGACTACAGGAAGAGCCTGGAATTCATCGAAGACGACGTGGGCTCGTCATTCTGGAGAGGGCTCTCGACGGCTGCCGTGACCGTCACCGGCCTGATCACCCCGGACGACAACATCTTTGTCTATCAGACATTGCCCAAATATTTCATTTACGCCAAGAGCCTTTTCGAAACGGGAAGAACAAAAGAGGCAAAGGAACAGTACGACCGGCTCCTGGCGACTCCCCAGACGAGATACAACGGAGAGATTCACTGGATGGCCCTCTTCGATCGCGGTCGCATCGCCGAAAGCGGGGGGGATGTGAAGGAGGCCATCGGATTCTACGCCAAGGCCGTGGACATCATCGAGGAGCAGCGGTCGACCATCCATACGGAAGCCAGCAAGATAGGATTCGTCGGAGACAAGCAGGACGTCTATCACGCGCTCGTTCGGGCGCTGTACCGGAGCGGGCAGCGCGAGAAGTCCTTCGAATACGTGGAGAGGGCGAAGGCCCGGGCGCTCGTCGATCTCCTGGCCGCGAAGAGGGACTTTGCCGTGAAGGGGGCCGGGCAGGAGATCAGGGCGGTCCTTGCCATGAATGATTCCAGCGAGGAGGAAATGCTCCTTCAGGATGCATCGACGAGCGACAAGGGCAGGACCCGGAGCATCCGGATCAAGACCCGCGAAGACCTCATGGCCCGGGCGCCGGAGTTGGCATCGCTCGTGGCCGTCACATCGCAGCCGATTGCCGATCTGCAGACCCTCATACCCCGGGAAGAGGCGCTGATCGAGTATTACTACCGGGGCAGGGACATGTATGCCTTCATTCTTTCCGGCGGCGGACTGCGGACCGTGAAGCTGGACGGCGAGGGGCTGGCGGCGGACGTCCAGACCTTCCGCAGGCTGATAGCCGACCCCGGCTCGACGCGGTTCCTGGAGCTGTCGAAGAAGCTCTATCAGCGCCTCTTCCAACCCCTGGAGGGCACTGTCGGCAAAAAGGATCTGATCATCGTCTCCCACGGTGTCCTGCACTATCTCCCGGTGAACGCCCTCCATGACGGGCACGGCTACCTCATCGACCGCTACGGCATCCGCATGATGCCCAGCGCCAGCTCCATGAAGTTCCTGGGAGGAAAGAAGAGCGCAGCGGGCGGAGGCGTTCTGGCGTTCGGCAACCCCGATCTCGGTGACCCCAGACACGACCTGGAATACGCCCAGAAGGAGGCAGCGGAAGTCGCCCGCATCCGCCCGAACTCGAAGGCCTTCTTCCGGAAGGAGGCAACGGAGGAGGCGCTGCGCAGGCATTGCAGGGATTTCCGCTATCTCCATTTCGCGACCCACGGCCAGTTCAATCCCGGCGCGCCGCTGAAATCGGCGCTCCTCCTCGCGCCGGATGCACGCCACAACGGAATGCTTACCGTGGACAAGCTCTACTCCCTCGACCTGAATGCCGACCTCGTTACCCTGAGCGCCTGCGAAACGGGGCTGGCCAAGATCGCCAATGGCGACGACCTCGTGGGCCTGACAAGGGGGTTCCTCTATGCCGGAGCGAGTTCCATCGTGGCCAGCCTCTGGAAGGTGGATGACCTGGCAACCGCGGAGCTGATGGCCCGCTTTTACGCCGAACTGGACAGGACGAACAAGCGCGAGGCGCTGCGGACGGCCCAGCTGGAGACGAAGAAGAAATACGCCCACCCCTATTACTGGGCGGCGTTTCAGCTGACCGGGAGCGAGAACTGAAAAGGACGCTGCGCGGATTCCATCCGTCAATAACTCTTCTTGAAAACAGGATGCGTTGACGCTAGAGTGCGGGGAAATCTTTGCATGCGGAACCGGGCGGCAGTTTGGGAAGGCGCAGGACGGGATTTCACGGTGAGAACGGGATTTCGCTTATGATCGCAGCAGCACCACTGCAGAATCTGCTCAGCGTCATGAAGATGATGGCCGAGACAGAGCAGCTCGTCGCCAACTTTTACCGGAGCTGCGGGGACCAATGGGAAGAGGACCGCGGATTCTGGCTGGCCGTCGCGGCGGAAGAGGAAAAGCACGCGGGGAATCTTGACAGAATGGCCCGGATCGTCGCCGCCAGGCCGGAGCGCTTCGAACTGGGCCGGCCGTTCAACCAGGCGGCCATCCGGACGGTCACGGCGGGCATCGAAAGTCAGTTAAAACATCTGAAGGAAGACCGGGTCGCCCGGGAGCGGCTGTTGTACATGGCGCGTGATATGGAAGCCTCCGTCATGGAGAAGTTTTACGGCGAAATTGTCCGGACGTCCGATGTGGAGTACCTGACCCTCTTGAAGGAGATCACGAACGAAACCTTCGATCACAAGTGCGGCATCGAAGAGCGCATTCAAGCGCTGAAGAAGCAGGGGAAACCATGAGCCCCTCCCTGACAACGAAAGAACTGGCCAGAAAAGACACGCAATTGGCCGCGGTCCTGGACAGCCTCTATGATGGGGTCTACATCGTGGACCGGAGGCGGCGGATCCTCTTCTGGAACCGCGGGGCTGAAAAAATCACCGGCTTCAGTGCCGCGGAAGTGGCTGGCCGGCGCTGCGCCGACAACATCCTGAACCATATCGATGCAGACGGCAACCTTCTGTGCCGGGGTGCCTGTCCCTTGCTCAAGGCGATGCAGACCGGCCGGGAGATCGAGGCCAAGGTCTACCCCCTTCAAAAGAGCGGCCGGCGCATTCCCACCCTGACCCATGTGGCCCCCATCCGGGACGAGACGGGCAAGATCATCGCGGGCATCGAGGTCTTCCGGGATATCACCCTGGAGGAGGAGTTCCGCCATCTCCAGGAGAAATTCAATGCCCTGACCAGGAAATACGTCTCCGCCGCGGCTTTCCAGGAGATCATGGCCCAGGCCCGGGCCGGCGCCGAAGGCGCCTCCACCCTGCGCGAACTGACGGTGCTGTTTCTCGACATCGTCGGTTTCACCGACTTTTCGGAGACGAAATCCCCGCAGGATGTCGTCGCCATGCTCAACGAGGTCTTCGGGGTCTGTGAGGTCATTACCCGTGAATGCCACGGCGACGTGGACAAATACATCGGGGACTGCATCATGACGGTCTTCGTCGACGCCAACGACGCGGTGGATGCCGCCGGCCGGATCCTCTACGGGGCGCTGCCGCGCATGAACGCGCTCCGGCGGGAGAAGGGTCAGGAGCCCGTCCGCGTCCGCATCGGCATCAACAGCGGCCACGTCATCCAGGGGGACGTGGGATCGGCGGAACGGAAGGACCTGACCGTGATCGGCGATGCCGTCAATGCGGCGTCACGCATCCAGGGCGCGACCGATCCCGACACGATCTCCCTTTCCGAGGCGACCTGCAGTCGCCTCAACGCGAACAACGCCGCACGGTGCGCCTTTCTGCGCAATATCTCCGTGAAGGGCCGGAAGAAACCCATCGGGATTTTTCAATACCGGCCTTCGTGACGGTCCACACGCCTCGCCGAAGTCGCCGCCCGTCAGAGACGGTCTTCGAGGCAATGAAGACGGTTGCCGGCCCTTTTCTCGACACGCCGTCCCCTGTGTCAACTGCTCTCCGCTCCAGAAAGGTTTGCCGGTGATTTCTTCGCGCCGCGGGAGACCGTCCTTTCGTTCGGCCGAAGAAACACTTGGAGGCACGGAACAAAATTCCTTGACTTTCGCAGGCATGCTCCTTATGAGGAAGACGTTTTCTATCCGTTTTGTCGGGGAAGGATACTGATATGAATACCATTTTTACCTTTACGGGTGCGAAAAAGATTGTCTTCGGATGCGGGTCGTTCGCATCGCTCGCGGCCACCGTCCGGGAGTTGGGAGCTTGCCGCCCCCTGGTCGTCGTCGACCGGCCGCTGGCAAAAACCGGTATGGCCGAGAAGGCCGGCGCACTGCTGGATCAAGAAGGCGTCCGCTGCACGCTCTTCGACCGCGTCGAGGGTGAACCCCCGCTGGAACTGGCGGACGAGGGGGCAAAAGCCGCGGTCAAGACCAAGGCGGATTGCGTCGTCGGCATCGGCGGCGGAAGCGCCATGGACACGGCAAAGGCGATCGCCGTTCTCGCGACCAACCGCGCCAAGGCCGTCGATTTTCTCGGCCTAAACAAGATCCCCGCTCCGGGCCTGCCCAAGATCATGGTTCCCACGACCGCGGGAACGGGGAGCGAGGTGACCTTCACATCGGTCTTCATCCGCAGAGACCTGAAGAAGAAGGAGGGCATGAACAGTCCCTATCTGTATCCCGAGGTCGCGCTTCTGGATCCGGAGCTGACCCTGACGCTCCCGCCGGAGGCGACCGCCTCGACGGGTCTGGACGCCCTGTGCCACGCGATCGAGTCCTATACCTCCATCATCGCCTCTCCCATGAGCGAGATGGTCTCGCTGGAGGCCATCGGCCTCATCGCGGAAAACCTGCGCACCTGCGTCCACGATGGATCGAACCTGAAGGCGCGTGAGGCAATGCTGCTGGGGAGCCTCTACGGCGGACTCGGTCTCGCCAATGCCGGCGTCACGGCCGTCCATTCGCTGTCCTATCCGCTCGGGGGACGCTACGGCGTGCCGCACGGGCTCGCCAACACGATCCTTCTCCCCCATGTGATGTCCTTCAACCTGCCGGGGGCGCTGGAGAAATTCGCCGTCGTCGCCGAAGCGATGGGCGAGGCCGTCGAGGACCTGCCGGTGCGTGAAGCCGCCTACCTGGCCGTAGAGGCCGTGGAGGCGCTGGTCGAGGACTGCGGGATCACCAAGACGCTGGAAGATTTCGGCGTATCCCAGGACGACTTTCCGGTCATGGCCAAGGTGGCCATGACCGTCGCGCGGCCGCTGGCAAACAACCCCCGGAAAGTGACGCCGGAAGACGCGGTCGAGATCTACAACGGGGCTTTCTAGCTGGCTCCTGAAAAGAGTTCAATTTCTTTTGGAGGAACATCTATGGCGGGCGCTGAACTGATCGGTAAGGAAGAAATGAAGGAAGTGCAGGAGGTCCTGGAGACGGGCATCCTGATGCGATACGGTTTCGACAAGGAACGCCGCGGGGTCTACAAGGTGCGCCAGTTCGAAGAAGACTTTGCGAAGTACTGCGGGGCGAAGTTCGCCCTCGGTGTGACCTCGGGTTCTGCGGCCCTCAAGGTGGCGCTGGCCGCGATGGACATCTGCCCCGGCGATGAAGTCATCGTGCCGGCCTTCACCTTCCTGGCGACCTATGAATCCGTCCTCGAAGTGGGAGCGGTTCCCGTCATGGCGGACATCGACGAGACGCTGAACCTCGATCCTGACGATATCGAGCGCAAGATGTCGACGGCCACGAAGGCCGTCATCCCCGTGCACATGTGCGGCTCGGCCGCACACATCGACCGGATCGTCGAGAAGGCTCGGGCCAGGAACCTCCTCGTCCTGGAAGACAACGCCCAGGGGTGCGGGGCGTCGTTCCGCGGCAGAAAACTCGGCACCTTCGGCGACATGGGGAGCTTCAGTTTCGATTACGTCAAGACCGTGACGACCGGGGAAGGCGGGATGGTGATCACGAACAACCGGGAGCTTTATCTGCGCTCCGAGTGGTACCACGACCACGGCCACGACCACAATCCCAATGTGACGCGGGCCATGGAGGGCAGGACGATCCTCGGATTCAACTACCGGATGAACGAACTGCAGGGGGCGCTGGGACTCGCGCAGCTGCGCAAGCTCGACGGCCTCATCGCCCTCCAGAAGAAAAACAAGAAGGCCATCAAGGACGCCCTTGCCGAGATCAAGGGCGTCTGCTTCCGGGAACTGCCGGATCCCGAGGGCGACTCGGCGACGTTCCTGAGCTTCAATCTGCCCAGCGAAGACCTGCGGCGCCGGTATCAGAAGGCGCTCAAGGAGGCGGGGCTCGATACCGTCTGCTGGAAGGACAACCTCTGGCACTACGTCCCCAACTGGGAGCACTTCCTGGCCCGCTCCACCGCCAATTCGAAGCGCTTCCCCTTCGAAAGCCCCATGAACAGCCGCCCGCCCGTCTATGACCGCAAGGACATCCCGCGGGCGGAAGACATCCTCGGCAGGACGCTGACACTGGGAATGTCCGTGCTTATGCCGCAGGAGAAGATCGACGGGATCCGTCAGGCGATCGCTAAGGCGGCGCGGGCGCTTTAGCCTTGGCGGGAGCGAAGCTCCATTGGTTTGCGCACAGGTTTGCTTTTGAAAATGTCCTGCCGGAGGGGCGCTTTGGAGATTTTTCGGGGCTCCCTGCCTTCGCAGGGTCGCGGCCCCCGATGCCACAGTCCCGGCGGCGGCAAAAGCCCGGATGCAGCGTTGCACTGCCCCCTCGTCGCT
>CAZDLM010000063.1:0-16932 GCA_964506465.1 uncultured Syntrophaceae bacterium | reverse complement strand
TCATCTCGCCGACGACCTTGCACCAATCCTGAAACTTCGTGTAGCCGACCGTGCCCGCGTCCCAGCCTGTCTGGATCTTGACCTTGATGGGGGCCGCAGCCGACAGCCTCATGACGCCGGGAAACCCGAGAACTCCCGCCGCCGCACCCGCCGCCGCCGCTGCCGTCTTCAGGAACTTCCTGCGCGAACCTTCCGCTGCCTTGGGTTGCTTCTTCTGAACATGGGCCATGAACCGTTTCCTCCTTTAGGATTCTGCCGCTCGACCGCCCCCCCGAACCGTCGAACCGGCTTGCCCAGAAGACCCCTGCCAAGACCCCGTAAAAGCATGATGCACCTAACATCCCGTTTGCGGTTTGTCAAGAGCATTATCGAATATTACTCAATTAAATTAGATGGTTAACATTATTTACCTGCTGGTTATTATTCCTTACCACTCCCCTCTATGCCTTCGATATTCGGGCGATCCTCTTTTATCAGTTGCCGGCAGTCATCTCACCGGCCCGGGAGAACGCAGACAAAAAATCCCTTCCTCTCCAATGAGATCATCCTGGAAAAGGACGCCGGCGGAGAATTCCGGCATCAGTGCGCCTTCTCACCTTCCTGCAACGCCTGGCTCAACAGCTGCACGGGATGAAGGACCTTGACTTCCTTCGCCGGATCGAGGTGCGCACCGATCGTCAGGTTGCATCCGGGGCAACAGGTGCAGAGAACCTGCGCGCCCGTCGAGTGGATATTGGCAACCTTGCGTTTCGTAATAGCCTTTGAGGTCTCCGCAAACTCGACCTGGAAGGAGCCGCCGCCGCCGCAACAGGCATCGGCCGCCGGCATTTCCACGAATTCCAGAGTCGGCATCGCCTTGAGGATGTTGCGCGGCTGAGCGCTGACCTTCTGCCCCTTCACCAGATGGCAGGGATCGTGATAGGTAACGCGCAGCTTCTTGCCGTTGCCCTTCATCTTGGGCAGCCAGTCCATGTGTTCGTTGATAAAAACGGTCACGTCCTTGGTCTTCCCGGCAAGCAGTTCGGCCGCCTTGATCTCCGCATCCGTGATCGTGGCGCCTCCCTCGCCGAGATCGCGCAACTCCTTGAGCAGGTGAGGATACTCGTTTTTCAGCGCCGCACCGCAGGTGGCGCAGTCCACCACAACGGCGTCGATATCGGGCCTCGCGAAGAGCTTCAGGGTCTCGCGGATGACCGTGACCGACGTCTCGCGGTCGCCCGACATGAAGATCGGCAGACCGCAGCAGCCCTGATCCTTCGGCGTGACCACTTCCACGCCCATGCGGGACAGGACGTCGACAACGGCATTGCCGATGTCGCCATAGATGTAGTTCGTCGCACATCCGTGGAAGTACAGGACGCGGGCGTTGACCTTGCCCTTGGGTTTCACCACCTCCGCCACCTGCTTGGAAAAGGGGATCTCGTTCATCTTCGGGATGCGACTCACAGGGAGGGCGCCCGCCTGGATGCCCTTTTCGATGCCGCCGAAGGCCTTGCGCGCCCACTTTCCAAACCACGCCGACGTCGACATCATCCATTTGTTCGCCATGACCTGGAACAGCAGCTTCTTCCGCCAGTCTATCCCGTAACGCTGCGCGGCACGCCAGCGGACGCCCGAAAACAGGTGATCGCCATGGACGCCGCTCGGGCAGAAGGCAACGCACGAACCGCACAGAAGACACTTCGAAAAGAAGGCGGTTTTTACCTCTTCCGAAAGCTGGATGCTCCCCTCCGCCATGAACCTGGACAGTTGCACCTTGCCCCTGGGAGTTGCGTCCTCGGTAAGGAGTTCCTTGTACACGGGGCAATGGGCGAGACAGAGCCCGCATTTGATGCAGTGGTAGCAGTTCTCTTTTGTGTTGTCGCTGAACAACGATTTCTTTTCCGTCATATTCTACCTCGTAGTGAACGGTTCGTGTCCGGACGGCGCGGGACGCGCTCAGCGCTCCATGCATCGTCCGAACGGAGGGATGTCATCAGGCGATGATCCGGCCCGTATTCAGGATATCCGCGGGATCCATCTTCTCTTTCAGGCGCTTCATGACGATGGAATCGCTGCGCGGCTGACCCCAGACATTGACCTTCTCCTTGACCGCACGAGGAGCAGCCTCGACGATGCAGTTTCCGTCGTACCGGACCGCCTCGGCAACCATCTTGCCGAAGAAATCGGCGACCGCCCCCGCCTTGGCGTCGGCGCTGGAACCGACAGACAGGTACCCCTGCACGATGCCGTTGCCCGCCTGCGCGATGATCGCGGCATCGAAACCGCGCTCCTTCGCCTCTTTCTCCATCGCGGCCACGATGTCCGCGAACTTGGAAAGTACGACGTTCGCCTCGACGCCGACGGAATTCGAATCACGCTGCCGGAGGGCGAGCGGGAAATCCGCAAGGGCCGCCCAGAAGGCCTTGTGTCCATCCTCTTTGAGGGCCGTCACATCGACAGCGCCGGCTTTTCTGCCGCTCGCGCCCAGGTCGGCGACCTGCCGCTCCACGGCCTCCATCACGTTCTCGCAGGCAAAGACGACAAAATACGGCGCCTTCCCCGCAGACTCGGCGTGGATGCCAGCCATGGCCGCCTTGTTGACGACCTCCATCGCCGCGGGAAAGATCTTGGAGTGAACGATCTCCCGGACGAATTTCGCGGCTCCTTCCAGTTCCTTGAAGGGCAGGATGAGCGTCGCCGCCGCTTCCGTCAGGGGCAGAAGCCTCGTGGTGATCTCGCAGAGAATGCCCAGGGCGCCCCCGGACCCTATAAGGAGCTTCGTCATATCGTAGCCGGATACGTTCTTCACGCACTTGCCGCCTGCGACGACGATATCCCCATTCGGGACAACGGCCTTGAGGCCCAGAAGCTGGTCCCGGGCGGAACCATAAGAAAACCGCCGCGGCCCGGTCGCATTCGTGGCGATGACGCCGCCGATCGTCGCCTTTGAGCCGAAGGGCGGATCCAGCGGAATAAAATATCCCTTCCCCTCCCTGGCCAGCCTTCCCTGCATCTCCGCGAGCGGCATGCCGCATTCCACCGAGAGGCTGAGGTTGTCAATGTCGCTGTCCGTGATGCGTTTGATCCGTTCCATTCCAAGGACAAGATCGACTTTCCCGGGAAGCGCCCCCCTTGACATCTTGCTCCCGTTCCCGCGAGGCGTGATGGAGAGCTTTCGCTCATTGGCGAAAGCGACAACCTTGGAGACTTCCTCGATCGATCCCGGAAAGACGGTCGCCTGCGGGGTCAGGCCGTCAACGCTGTAGGTCTTGAGCCGGTCCGGATCGGAAATCACGTTCGTTTCTCCGATCATTCCCCTCAAGGCGGAAACTCCCTGTTCCGTGTTGGACATATCCCGATCTCCTTTCCTGTCTCCTCGCGTCAGGCAGCCTGGGTCTGCGGGGGCAGAACCTTCCCCGGATTATAGATGCCGTCCGGGTCGAAGGCCTCCTTCACCTTTTTCATGGCCAGCAGGTCTTTCGGACTGAAGACGAAGTGCATGGCTTCCAGCTTTTCCACGCCGATCCCGTGCTCGCCGCTGATGGTGCCGCCCATCTCCACGCACACCTTCATGATTTCCATCGCCGCCTCATGGACCCGGCGCAGTTCATCCTTGTCGCGTTCATCGAAGAGGATCAGGGGATGCAGGTTTCCGTCCCCGGCATGGAAGACGTTTGCGATCGGGATATTGTACTTCTTGCTGATCTCGAAGACCTTCTTCAGCGTCGCGGGAAGCTTGGTGCGCGGCACGGTTCCATCCGTGACCAGGTAGTTCGGGCGCAGCCTGCCGACGGCCCCGAACGCCCCCTTGCGGCCCGCCCAGATCTTGTCGCGCTCGGCCTGGTTCTGCGCAATGCGGATCTCGCGCACGTTGTTCTTCTTGCAGAGTTCGGCGACGCGCTCGCTGAGCCGTTCCATGCCGTCCTTGAGGCCGTCGAGTTCGATGATGAGAATCGCCGCGGCGTCCAGCGGGAAGCCCACCTTGTAGGCCTCCTCCACCGCCTTGATGGTCAGATTGTCCATCATTTCGAGCGTCGCCGGGATGATGCCGTCCGCAATGATCGCGGAGACCGTGCTGCCCCCGTCATCGATCGAATTGAAGATGGCCATCATCGTCTTGACCGCTTCCTGATTGGGCATGATCCGCAGGATCATCTTCGTGACGATCCCGAGGGTTCCTTCCGAACCGACCAGAACGCCCGTCAGATCGAAGCCCGGATTGTCCAGCGACTTGCCGCCCGTATTGACCACCGTGCCGTCGGACAGGACCACCTCGGCGCCCAGCGTATGGTTGCTGGTGACGCCGTATTTCAGGCAGTGCGGACCTCCGGAATTTTCGCCCAGGTTTCCTCCCAGCGTCGTGACCTTTTCGCTGGCCGGGTCCGGCTGGTAGACATAACCGTGCTTGGCAAGCACGCCTTTGAGGTCCAACGTGACGACTCCCGGCTGCACGACGACGCGTTGGTTTTCCGTATCGATCTCCAGGATCTTGTTCATCCTCGTGAACAGCATGGCGATGCCGCCTTGAGTCAGCACGCTTCCGCCGCTCAGGTTCGTACCGGAGCCTCTGGCAATGATGGGAATCTTATGGTCATGGGCGAACTTGACGACCTTCGAAACCTCTTCCGTCGATCCCGGCAGCACGATGCAATCAGGCTTGGAGCGGATCAGGGATGCGTCGTATTCGTAGAGGCGGATCTGCATCTCCGAGGTGAGGACGTCCTCCTTTCCCACAATCTTCGCCAACTCCTGGATCATTTTCTCTTTTTCCATGATGAGAGACCTGCTCCTTCCGGCACAGAAGACGGACGCTTGTCGCCAAAATTGCTTACGCGGGATCCGGCCGGCAGGCGGGACGGTTTGTGCCGTACGAACCGTCCCGCCGCCCAAGCCGAAAAGATCTTACGCTCCCTTGGTCATCTTCTTGCGGATGTCTTCCATGTCCGCAATCTCTTTCATCGTCGCAAGAATCTGGCGGGCGTTGTCGTAGACCGGCGTATCGACCATCTTGCCGTTGTACGAAACCGCCGCGGAGCCCTTGGCGATGCCTTCTTCCTCGAACACCTTCACGACGCCCTTGGCCCACTCGACATCGTCCGCCGACGGCATGTACAGCTTGTGGGCGGGTTCGATCTGCGTGGGATGGAGCAGCATCCTGCCCTCATAGCCCATCGCGCGGCCCTGAAGAACGCTCTTTTCAAAACCCTCGGTATTCTTGAAATCCACGAAGGGGCAGTCGATCGCGACGCAACCAGCCGCTCGTGCGGCCACGGCCGTGTAGAAACGGGCGTACAACTGTTCGTCTCCCTGCGAGGTCAGCTTCACGCGCATGTCTTTCGTGTAATCGACGGCACCGAAGATCAGGGAGTTTACGCGCTTGCTGGCGGAAGCCGCCGGATAGGCGTTGATCACGCCCTTGGCGGTTTCGATCAGCAACTGGATGGCGACGCTGCCCACCGGCAGGCCGCGCCTTCTCTCCAGCTCCTCCAGTTTCCAGTCGAGGCGGATGACATTGTCCGCATGCCCGGTCTTGGCCAGGCAGACGCCGGACAGTCCCTCATGGACAACGGCCTCCAAATCGTCGTTCGTCATCAGGGTTTCCCAGTTGTTGACCCGCACATACACCTTGGAGCCGCCGGTGCCTGCGAACTTCAGGTTTTCCCGGACAATCTCGCGCGCCTTGACTTTCTCGGCGGGGGGGACGGAATCCTCCAGATCCAACGTGACGATGTCGGCTGGAAATGTGGGCGCCTTGCTGACCATATTTTCCTTATTCCCGGGAACATAAAAAACGGATCTCATTACGGCCATGACACTTTTCTCCTTTCTGCGTTCAAGAGTTTTTCAGCAACCGCTTCACGGTCGTTGCCAGTTCATCGGGACGGTCGACGACGTGGATCCCCGCTTCCCGCAGGTAAGCGATCTTGTCCTTCGCCGAGCCCTTCCCCCTTTCCACAATGCTGCTGGCATGGGAAAATCTCATGCCGGCGGGCGCCCAGGCGCCCGCTACATACACGACCAGCGGCTTCGTGAATTTTCCCTCCTTGACGATATCGGCCGCTTCCTCCTCCTGCGTACCGCCGATCTCGCCGAACATCGCCACCGCATGGGTCTCGTCGTCCTCCTGGAAATAGGGAAGGATCTCGGCCGTCGACATGCCCGTCACGGGTTCCGTCCCGACATGGATGACGGTGCTGACGCCCATGCCGGCCACCTTGATGGTCCAGGGCAGGGTCCCCGACTGGCCGCCGCTGCGGGAGATGACTCCCACGTGCCCCGGCACGAAGCGATTCCTGGCATTCTCGACAGACCCTCCCAGCCAGCCAAGCGTTCCGATGCCGGGGCTATGGATTCCAATGGTTCCGGGCCCCAGCAGCATCGCCTTTTTCTGCTTGCCGTAGGCCACAATCTCCAGAATGTCATAAAGAGGGACGCGCTCGACGGGCATCACCAGCCACCGGATTCCGGCATCCAGGGCCTCGAAAACGGCCTCCTTCAGCGCCGTACCGGGAACGAATGTGACGCTGACATCGAAAGGCCCTCTGGCGCGGGTGGCCTCTTCCACGGTATTGTATACCGGAATGCCGCTCACCTCGTCGCCGCCTCGTCCCGGCGTGACGCCCGCGACGACATTCGTTCCGACCCCGCGCATGAAAATGGCGCGCGCGGAGCCTTCTCTGCCCGTAATGCCCTGAACCAGGGCTCTTGTCTCCTTCTTCAACAGGATCGCCATAGCTTCACCGCCTCTCAATCCAAGCCGTGTTTCTTCCGGTATTCGTCCAAACCCGGGATCGGCGCCTCGATGACGATGGCGCTGTTCCCCCGGAACCAGCATTCGTACTCGCAGGCGAGGCAATCCGTTCCCATGCGCATGGCGTAGTCGGCATCGCCGTTCAATACGGGAACGCCGTCCTGAATTGAGATGATGCCTCTTGCGTAGAGTTTGCAGGCCGGGACGCAGGCGTGCGTCTTGCAGGTCCTGCATTTTTCGTGGTCGATCCTGACCTTGATCGTTCTTTCCTGGAATTCCATGGTCCTTCCCTCCCTATTTCCGACGGTCTCTGCGGTATTCTTCGATGAGGGCCAGGAGTCTCCTCGCAAGGAACTCCGTCTCATAGACCTTTTCCGACCCGTAGATCTCGATCCGGCCCGGCAGATCCTTCGTTCCTTCCCGGAGGATCTCGAGGGATTCCTCTTCCTTGTTCCCGCAAAGCAGCAATACGGCGGGGAACCCAGGCCGTCTGGGGATCTCTTCCCGAAGCGCCTTCACGACGCCGTGGGCGTGGTGCCACTGCTCCTGATTGGCCACCATGAAACAGCCCAGCATGTACCCTTCGATCCCCTTCTGGGAGAGGATCACCTTGGCGGCCCGATAGACCTTCGAGGCTGGCGGGTTGCCGCTGGTGTCCGCGTAGTTCGCGATTTTCAGACCGACGCGATTCAAGGCGTCAACGCCGAGGATGGCCCCGCCGCCGCCCATGCCGTGATACCCGATATAGCTGGGCTCCTTGATCTCCTCGACCATCTGGGCGATGTAGGCCGTGCCCCGGAGGTCCGACTCCTCGATCTGCCAGGCGATCTTGTCAAGCTCGGTCGGCAGCGTGGCGGCCTCGCGGGCCACCTCGATGCCGAGCTCCGGATGGCGGCACACCGACGAATCGTCGATCGACATGCGGCAGTCGCTCGCCAGCACCTTGCCTTCCTTCGTGATCACCATGGGATTGATTTCCGCCGTCCGGCAGCCGTATTCCTTGAAAGCCCAGTGCAGGCCCGCGACGATCCGGGCGACGCCGGGAAGGACCTTGCTGGGCACGCCCGCCCTGACGCAGAGGTTGAGCGCATCGTAGAACCGGAGCCCCCTCAGCACGTCGATGTTCATGCGGGCGATCTTCTCTTCGGGAACCGATTCGATATCCATCCCGCCCTCGGTGCTGAAGATGAGGACGGGGGCGCGCACGTCCTTGGAGGAATCCACGATGATGCCGGCATAGTATTCCTTCGCGATGTCGAGTTTTTCTTCGACAAGGACCTTCTCCACCCGGATGCCCTTGATCACGGCGCCCAGGATCGCGCCTGCGACCTTTTCGGCTTCCGCAGGGGTGTCGGCAACCTTGATGCCTCCGGCTTTCCCGCGTCCCCCCGCCCAGATCTGGGCCTTCACCACGACCGGCTTCCCCATCTTTTCGGCGATCTTCTTCACTTCCTCAGGCATTGCGGCGACTTCGCCGCGGGGGATCGGCACCTTGGCGATTTTCAGGATCGCCTTGCCTTCGTATTCATGCAAACGGGCCATAACCACCTCCTCGACAAACCTGAACCTTCCCGAAATGGGGATAAAAGACTAGCCGACTGTTGAAAAACGCCCGTCTGCCGTGTTTTCTTCATCCTTCGCCATTCGACGTACCGCCCGGTACGCCTCATGGCTCAGTATTTCAGAAGCCTTGCATCCGGACATTTTTGAACAACCTGCGCTCAGCGACTTCTTCAACAATCTGCTAATGACCGAAGACGACTTTTTCCGTGTTGATCAGATGTTCGTTCATCTCTTTCCATGCCAGCCGCGGGTCCCTCTTCTCGATCGCCTCAAGTACCTTGAAATGGGCGCTCATGGAGAGCTCCTGCCGGGTCTTGCTCTGAACGTATTCCGCGCGGCTTTCCCGAAGAGCTTCATTGAGAACTTCGACGACGCTCATCAAGAGGGAATTCTTCACCGATTTCGCCAGTGACAGGTGGAATTGGACGTCCGGCTCGATCGCATTCTGGCCGGCCTTGATCTGCCGCTGCTGCTCTTCCAGAATTTCACGGAATTTCGCGACTTCCTCGTCCGTTGCACTCTCGGCGGCGAGATAGGCGATCTGCGGCTCGATCAGGCGGCGGAACTGGAAGATCTCCTGGAGTTTGTCCTTCTGCTTCTGAATCGCATCGGCCAAGGGCCCGATGAGGGATTTCTCCTCGGGAATGACGACATAGGTCCCGTCCCCCGGACGGCTTTGCAGGATCGACTTTTCTTCGAGCGCGCGGATGGCTTCCCGCACGGAATTCCTCGACACTTTGAAGATCTCCGCCAATTCCCTTTCCGGCGGCAGTTGATCTCCCGACTTGAGATTGCCGCTGTTGATGAGATTCTGGATCTGGGCGATGATCTCTTCGTAGAGACGATTCCTTCTCGCCGCCTTGAGGTTCAGGACGTTGGCATGTGTCGTCTTCTTCACGGTTCAATCCTCGGCGTATTCACGGACCGCAGGAGCGCTGTCTGTCGATTCTTTCACTCGGAGGGATAGATTCAAACCCGGCTTCCACCTCGGTGGTTCAACCAGTAAACCTTTTGATGGTCCTTGTCAAGTCTTTTCTGCCGCTGTTCGCTGGGAGGGAATTATTACTAACTAGCTAGAATAATGAATCAAATCTATATCACGCAGCGCGGCGGACGTGAAATACACCCCCTGCGATATTTTCTTTTGGTTCAATGGCCCAGTGGTTGGACCAATGATCCTCCGCGAACCCCCAGTACTCCAGATAACTTCCGTCCAACCACAAAAAAGCCGGCCTTGCAGCCGGCTTTTCTCGGGCTTCTCTCGTTTTCGGCCGCTACTTCCCGGCGGCAAGATATCCCTTCGCCAGGGCGGTATTGACGTGCACGACACCTTTGTTGAGGCTCTTCATCGGATAGTCGTCCGTGATCGCGGGGAGTTCATCCGCATCCTTCTGGTTTCTCAGGACGGCGCCGGCCGGTACATAGCGTCCGTCCGGGACCGATACGCCCATGACGATGGCCCCCGGCTCAACCACGCATCCCCTGCCCACGCGGGCGCGGAAGACCAGGGCCTTCATGCCGACGAAGGTGTCGTCCAGTACCACCGCCGGCCCGTGAATCTGGACCTGATGGGCCAGCGACACTCTCTTGCCGACGTAAACCGCATACCGCCGACCCTCCACCTCACAGAGATTCTTTTCGACGGGCTTCCCGTGTTCCTCGGTTTCCAGGGCATGGAGAACGACGCCGTCCTGGACGTTCGCGTCGTCGCCGACAAAAAGCGGCTGTCCCTCATCTCCCCGAATGCAGGCCGTCGGCGACACCATGACGTTCCGTCCGATGCTCACATTGCCGATCACGGCGGCCAGAGGATGGACGTAGGCCGTCGCATCGATGACAGGCTCAGAAATTCTGCCGCTGAAGTCCGCAAGAACGTTCTTCTCGATCATATCGATTTTCCCTCCTGGGTTATATTCCGGATCCTTCTCCCGTCGCGCTCAGACGGATGCCGTTTCCTTCTCCCTCGCGATCAATCGTTCCCAGAGATCCGCGACCTGCCGTTTCGTCTGCTCCAAGGTGCCGAGATTGTCGATCACGTAATCTGCAGCCGCAAGTTTTTCGTCGATGGGCATCTGTGCGGCAATCCTCGCCGCCGCCCCTTCACGGGGGACGCCGTTGCGCCTCTCGAGACGCTCGATCTGTTCCGCCGGCGTGACGTACACAAGAACGATCACGTCGACCCTGTCCTCCATGCCCACTTCGACCAGGAGCGGGATATCGGAAACGACAATCGCCCACGGATCGCTCTTCCGGATGGCCGCGATTCTTCTTTCCCATTCCGCGAATACATGGGGATGAACGCATTCGTTGAGCAGCCGGAGCTTCGCCGGGTCGGAAAAGACCACGGCGCCGAGTTTCGCCCGGTCGAGCGTGCGATCCGGCAGGAGGATGTCTTCGCCGAAGGCCGCGACGATGGCCTTCCAGGCCGGCCGGTTGGGCGCCTCGACCTCGCGCGCCAGAAGGTCGAAATCGATGAGCCGGGCGCCCCGTTCTTCCAGCATCGCCGCGACGGTTGATTTTCCCGAGGCGATTCCACCCGTCAGTCCTACGTGCAGCATGAGGCGTCTCTCCGGTTCGAAACCACCGCCGTCTTACGCATTCCGCATGTAGATGATCCTCAGACCCTCGAGGGTCAGCATGTCGTCCACGACATCGATGCTTTTCGCCTCGGCCGCGACGACCCTCGCCAGGCCTCCCGTCGCAACGACGACCGGTTCGGACTTCACCTCCGCCTTCATCCGCCTCACAATCCCGTCGACAAGGCCCGCATATCCGAACAGAATGCCCGCCTGCATGCTGCTGACCGTATCCTTGGCAACGACTGCCTTCGGCCAGCTGAGTTCGACGCGGGGAAGCTTTGCCGCCCGCTCGAAGAGGGCCTCGCTCGAGATCATGATCCCGGGGGAGATGCACCCGCCCATGTACTCTCCACGCGCGGAGACATAGTCGAAGGTGGTCGCCGTGCCGAAATCAACGATGATGCAGTCGCGGTGGTATTTTTCGTAAGCCGCTACGGCGTTGACGACGCGGTCGGCGCCGACCTCCTTCGGATTGTCGTAGAAGATCGGCATTCCCGTCTTGACGCCGGGTCCGACGATGAGCGGCTTCAGATGAAAGTACTTCTCGCACAGCGGTTCGAGGATGTTCAGCATGGGAGGCACGACGCAGGAGATGATGATCGCCCGGACGGTTTTGGCGCTGATCCGGCTCGACTTGTAGAGGTTCAGAATCAACATGCCGTACTCATCGATCGTGTGATCCACGACGGTTCGAATCCGCCAGTCGTGAATCAGCTTTTCCCCTTCGAAAACCCCGATCACCGTGTTCGTATTTCCGACATCGATCACCAAGAGCATCGCATCACTCCTTTGCAGCAACCTTCTTGCGTTCTCCGCAGGTCAATCCTTCAGGATCGTCGCATCGCCAATCGTCATGCGCTGCAGCTCGCCGCGTTCGTTCCAAAGGACGAGCGCGCCGTCCCAGCCGATCGTCCGGACAACACCGCAGCAAACATCCCCCACGAGAGACACGCGTACCCGCTGTCCCACCATATCGGTCGAATTCAACCACTCCTCCCGGAGCGACCGGAATCCCTCCTGAAGAAAGCGCGCATAACATTCTTCGAACGTCCGCAGGAGGTCGACGGCCAATCCCAGCCTCGACACGCTCCGGCCGGTCGCTTCCCGAAGGGAAGTGGCGATATCCCGGATCGACGGATCAAAATCATCTTTCTCCATGTTCACGTTGATGCCGATCCCCACAACGAGAAAGTCGACCGCCTTTCTTTTCGTCCGCACTTCCGCAAGGATTCCGGCGGCTTTCCTACCGCCCAGAAGAACGTCATTCGGCCACTTCAGGCGGACGGAATCTTTCCCCACATGAGGCAGAATGGCGCGTGCCACGGCGACGCCGGCCGCCAGCGGGAACGATGGAAGCGCCTCCGCGGCGAGCGGTGGCCTAATAAGCAGCGAGAGGTAGAGGTTCCGTGCCGGCGGAGACTGCCAGGAACGCTTTCTGCGCCCCTTGCCGCGGAACTGGCTGTCCGCAAAGACGGCGGTACGATCGGGGGCGCCTTCGCGACCGAGCTGAAAGGCCATATCGTTCGTGGAGCCGAGGGCGGGGAAAAAGCGCACATGCCAGCCGCCCGGTATCCCGCCCAAGCGGTCCTTCAACGCTTGTTCCGTCAGATCCATAGGGGTTCGCGTTCCAGAACGATCCGCGGTCCGGGCTCTTTTATGCACCGACCCCGGAATCGCCGGCGATCTTCAATGAAATGTCGGCGGCGTGCGGAGAATGGGTCAGGGCGCCCACGGAAATCAGGTCCACGCCGGTCTCGGCGACGGAGCGGATATTTTCCAGCGTGATCCCTCCGGAGGCCTCCAAAAGCCTCCGTCCGCCGACGAGTTCCACCGCTTTCTTCATCGCCGCGATGTCCATGTTGTCCAGCATGACGATTTCCACGCCCGCGGCCTCGGCCTCGGCAAGTTCCTCGAGATTCTTCACCTCGACTTCGATGCGGCAGGTATGCGGCGCCTTCCCGCGAACGCGCTGCACAGCCTGGCGGATGCCGCCGGCGGCGACGATGTGGTTGTCCTTGATGAGGACCCCGTCGGAGAGGCCGAACCGGTGATTGGTGCCGCCGCCGATCCGGACGGCGTATTTGTCGAAGATCCGCAGGCCCGGCGCCGTTTTCCGCGTGTCGAGAATCCGGGCTCCCGTTCCCTGGACAGCCTCGACATACCGACGGGTGAGCGTCGCGATGCCACTCATCCGCTGGAGAAAGTTGAGGGCGACGCGTTCCGCCATGAGGATGGCAGACAGATTCCCCCGGACCTCCGCAAGGGCCTCTCCCGGCTGAACGGACTGGCCGTCCGGCTGGAATGCCGTGAAAGACAGTGACGGGTCGAGAAAAAGAAAGACATCCCGGAAGACGTCGATCCCCGCCAGGACCAGCGCCGATTTTGCCCGGGCCGTCGCCCTGCCCGTCTCGCCACCTGTCAAAGAAGACGACGTCGTGATGTCGCCGTGCTCGAGATCTTCCTCGAGGGCCGCCGAGATCGATTGCCGGAGCCGGTGCTGCGGAATCATTCGGCCATCTCCTCCAGTCGTCGCAGGGCCGCCTGCAGGACTTTCCGCCTCTCCTGAAAATCGCGGCTCTTCCGCTCTTCCTTTTCCAGAATCGCCGGGGCCGCCTTGGTGCGGAAGTCGGGGTTCGAGAGCTTGCGCTCCACGACGGCCAGATCCTTGTCGACCTTCGCCATCTCCTTTTCGAGCCGCGTCCTCTCGGCGGCGAAATCGATGACGCCTTCCAGAAGGACGTAAACCTTCGTCGTCCCGCACAGGCTGGTCGCCGCCTTCTTCGGCTCCGGGGCGCCCGTCCGCGCCGCCAGGTCCTCCAGATTGGCGAGGTTCACGATGTAGCGGCTCCCCTCTTGAAGAATCGCGCGGTCGGATTCGTCTTCCGCCGACAGCAGAACCTTAAGTTTCCGGGAAGGCGCGATCCCCATCTCGCCGCGGATGTTGCGCACCGCCGTGATAACGTCCACGATCAGCGTCATCCGGGATTCCGCTTCCCCGTCCCGCGGGAATTCTCCGGCCGCCGGGAAGGGACTGACCATGATCGACGAGCCGTCTCGGACCAGCGTCTGCCAAATCTCCTCGGTGATGAACGGCATGAAGGGATGCAGCAGCTTCAGGGACGACTTCAGAACCGTGTACAGCGTCTTCTGCGTCGCTTTGCGGACCTCTTCGCCTTCCTTCCCGTACAGGACCGGTTTGACCAGTTCGAGATACCAGTCGCAGAGCTCGTGCCAGATGAAGGCATAGGCGGCGCCCGCCGCTTCGTTGAAACGGTACTCGTCGAGGCTCCGCACGACGTCGGAGACCGCCTGGTCCAATCGGGACAGGATCCAGCGGTCGGGAAGAGAAAGGGACGCTGCCGGTGCGGTTCCCGATTCGGCGTCCGCAAAATCTTCCAGGTTCATCAGGGAGAATCTCGCCGCGTTCCAGACCTTGGTCACGAAGTGCTTGTAGCCTTCGATGCGTTCCTCGGACATCCGGACATCGCGCCCCTGCGCGGTGAATGCGGCGAGCGTAAAACGGAAGGCATCCGTTCCGTATTTGTCGATCATCTCGAGCGGATCGATGATGTTGCCGCGCGACTTGCTCATCTTCTCGCCGCGCTCGTCCCGGACCAACGCGTGCAGATAGACGTCCCGGAACGGCACGTCCTTCATGACGTACAGCCCCATCATCATCATCCGCGCCACCCAGAAGAACAGGATGTCGAACCCGGTGATCAGGAGCGAGGTCGGATAGAACGTCTTCAGGGCTTCCGTGCGATCCGGCCAACCCAGGGTCGAAAAAGGCCACAGCGCCGAACTGAACCAGGTGTCCAGGACGTCCTCCTCCTGGCGCAGCTTCGCGTTGCCGCAGTCCGGGCAGCGGTCGGGATCGACGGAGGCCACGATCATCTTCCCGCAGTCGTCGCAGGTCCAGACGGGGATGCGGTGCCCCCACCAGATCTGACGCGAAATGCACCAGTCGCGGATGTTATTCATCCATTCGAAATAGGTGGCTTCCCACATGGAAGGCACGATGCGGGTCCTGCCCTTCACGACGGCGGCGATCGCCTCTTTGGCGAGCGGCGCGATGCGGACGAACCACTGTTTGGAGACCATGGGCTCGACGTCGGTCTTGCACCGGTAGCACTGACCGACGTTGTGCAGATAGGGCTTCACGCCCACGAGATACCCGCCCTTTTTCAGATCCTCGACGACGTTCTTCCGGCACTCGTAGCGGTCCTGCCCCTGGTAGATTCCGCCGTTTTCGTTGATGACGCCGGCGCCGTCCATGATCTTGATGATCTCGAGGTTCTGACGCTTCGCCATCGCGAAGTCGTTGGGATCGCAGGCCGGCGTGATCTTGACCGCGCCCGACCCGAAGTCCATCGTGACGTATTCATCGGCGATGATCGGAATGCGCCGATTGACGAGCGGGAGGATCACCTCTTTGCCCACCACCTCCCGGTAGCGCACGTCGTCGGGGTGAACGGCAACCGCCGTGTCGCCCAGCATCGTTTCCGGGCGCGTCGTGGCGACGATGATCCCGCCCGGCGATCCGTCGGCAAAAGGATAACGGATCTCCCACAGGGATCCCTGCTGTTCCCTGTATTCGACTTCCAGATCCGAAATCGCTGTATGGCAGCGGGGGCACCAGTTGACGATGTAGTCTCCCTGGTAGATGAGCCCGTCGTTGTGCAGACGCACGAAGACCTCGCGGACGGCCCGCGACAGCCCCTCGTCCATCGTGAAACGCTCGCGCTCCCAGTCGCAGGAGCAGCCGAGCCGCTTGAGCTGGTTGACGATCACGCCTCCGTACTTGGCCTTCCACTCCCAGACGCGCTCGATGAATTTCTCGCGTCCGAGATCGTGCCGGGTCAATCCCTCCTTGGCGAGTTCCTGCTCGACGACGTTCTGGGTCGCGATGCCCGCATGGTCCATCCCCGGCATCCAGAGGGCGTTGCAGCCCTGCATGCGCCGGAAGCGGATCATGACATCCTGCAGCACATTGTTGAGGGCATGCCCCATGTGAAGCATCCCCGTCACGTTCGGCGGCGGAATGACGATCGAGAATGGTTTCTTGGCGCTTGTATCCTGAGCGTGGAAGAACCTGCCCTCCAGCCAGACCCTGTACACCTTCTCCTCAACCTCGTGAGGCGAAAACGTCTTCGACAGACTACCCCTCTGCATTCGTCCTCTCCATAAAAAAAGGACTAAGAACGGAGGCGGGGTAAAGATCCTGCCGACTTCCGTTCTTAGTCTTCAGCGCCATGGGTCCCCGCTAGAATTTCAACTGCTCTTTCATCTTTCGGATCACGAGAAGCCCGTCCACGCCCGGCACCGGATTCAGCGGTGCGAATTCGCCGGTCGCCGCGTCTTTCACCTCCATCAGCCCCCGCGACGTGACCACCATCACGGCGTTGAAATAGGCCAGATCGGCGCGCAGATCCGGGAAGGGCGAGGTGTTGCCGATGAATTTGGTCGCCAGTGCGTTGTCCCCCGTCACCTTGATCAGGATGTCTTCCACCATCATGGCGAAGCTCGCCCGGTCGACGATCTCATTCGGCCGGAAGTTCCCGTCGGGATAGGGCTCCAATCCCCTCACGCCGATCGCGAGGAGTCCTTCGATGTCCGCCTTCAACGGGTGATCGGCGATGTCCGTCGCCGTTTTCGGTCCCTGGGCGGCCGCCTTGGCCTTTGCCGGATCCTTGAAGGACGTGTCAAAGGTCTTCACGGTCCGCTTGCCGTACAGATTGTCGATCTTCAATTCCTCCATGAAGAGGGCCGCGGCATCGGCGCGGGTGATCCGCTCTACGATGGCGATTTTCTTGCCGGTGATGGTGCCCGGCATGGCGCGCTGGATCTTCTGGACCAGCTTCCATTCCCGATCCGCCGGACCCGCATACTCGCCCTTCAGTTCCAGGACCTTCGCGAACATCTGTCCCGCCGGATGGAAATCGAGGGCCTGCTTGTAGGCCTTGCCCATGAAGAAATAGGGCGCGTCGGCTTTCGGGTCGACAAGGATTGCGGCGTCGAAGGAGGCCTGGGCAGGGCCCAGCCAGCCCGGGGCCGGCG
>CAZDLM010000062.1:0-17032 GCA_964506465.1 uncultured Syntrophaceae bacterium | reverse complement strand
CTCGCGGGCGGAAAGGAGTTCGACGGGAAGGTCATCGGCCGGGACCCCAAGACCGACCTTGCCCTCCTCAAGATCGCGGCGGATCCGGACCTTCAACCCCTCAAGCTGGGCAATTCCGACGACCTGAAGGTGGGCAACTGGGTCGTGGCCGTCGGCAGTCCCTTCGGACTGGAACAGACGGTGACGGCGGGGATCGTCAGCGCCAAGGGGCGGGTGATCGGCTCCGGTCCCTATGACAACTTCATCCAGACCGATGCTTCCATCAACCCCGGCAACAGCGGCGGCCCGCTGATCAACCTGCAGGGGGAGGTCGTGGGCATCAACACGGCCATCATCGCCTCCGGCCAGGGGATCGGGTTTGCAATCCCGATCAACATGGCCAAGGAGATCGCCCCCCAGCTTCAGAAGAGCGGGCACGTCACCCGCGGGCTGCTGGGCGTCGCCATCCAGGACGTGACTCCGGACCTGGCCAAGTCGCTCGGGCTCAAGGAAAGTAAAGGCGCCCTCGTCTCTCAGGTGGCCCCGGGCGGACCGGCCGACAAGGCGGGGATCGAGCAGGGGGACGTCATCGTGAACTTCGACGGCCGGCCGGTCGCCGATTCAAAGGATCTTCCCCGGCTCGTCGCCTCGACGCCGGTCGGGAAGAGCGTCGCGCTGAAGCTGCTCCGGGACGGCAAAGAGGTCGAGCGCCAGGTGAAGGTCGGCGAGATGGAGGAGGAGAATACCGCAGCGGCGGAAACCCCCGTCCGTCCCTCACTGGGGGTCGCCGTGCAGAATGTCACGCCGCAGATTGCGCGGGAACTCGGTTTGAAGAAGAGCGCCGGCGTGGTCGTGACCGGAATCGAGCCCGGCAGCCCGGCGGCGGAAGCCAACCTCCAGATCGGCGACGTCATTTCGGCGGTCAACCGGAAACCGGTCAGGAACGTGGATGATTTCGTGAAGGCCGTCGAGAAGGCCAAGGGGGAAAGTCTCCTGCTTCTCGTCCAGAGAGGCCCGAACGCCCTGTTCGCGGCTGTAACGCCCAGGTAGGACAGACACATCTGCGCGCGGGTCGGCGGGGATCCCTTCCGCCGGCCCGCCGCTTTCCGTAAACGGCATCCATGCCCGTGATTCGATTTGCCGGCTCCCCTTATCGCACTCGCGGCGAACGCTTGATTTCTATCTATGCAGCCATCGCGGGAACGCGCCATTTGATCATCGCAACCTTCACCGCGTCGTTCACGACAAGACATGCGACCATCGCATAGGCAAAAATCGCGAGCGTCTGCCACAGGGGCAGCGGCAGGAGCCCCGGAAGCCCCGCAAAGGTCAGGACAGTGCCCACGAGCGTCTCCGCGACAACTGCTCCCAGAAACGTCTTGCTGGGCATCGTCGACCAGAACCAGCGGCGCTCCCTAGCGGATACGATGGAAAACACGGCGAAGTAGAGCAGCGTCAGGAAGCTGAAGGTGTAGAGGGCGTCGTCATCGGTTGCAAGGCCGAAATGCGTCCAGCCGATCCACAGGAGGAGGAGCGACTCCGCAACCATTGCCACGCCCAGCACGACAGACACCGCAATGAAGCCCCCGATGCTCCATGTCTCGGGCTTCCTGGAGGGCCGGACGCGGTCGGTGGCAAGGGCGATTTTCGCAAAGTCTGTCATGAATACCAGGAGCAGCATCGCGAATGCAGAAATGACGAACTTGCCGGTTGCGACGAAGGCCACCGCCACGAAGGCCGCCTTCAGGATCGTCCGGCTGATCTTGTTGATGATCCACGTCAGGATGCGCTGGTAGATCGTCCGCCCCTGCTCGACCAGCGCCACAATGTTTGTCAACCCCGGCTCAGTCAGGACGACGCTTGCGGCGCCCCTGGCCACGTCGGTCGCGGTGCTGACGGCGATGCCCACTTCGGCCTGGCGGAGGGCGGGCGCATCGTTGACGCCGTCGCCGGTCATGCCGGTCACGTGCCCGGCGGCCTGCAGGTGCTGCACCACGATGTATTTGTCCTCCGGATACACCTCCGCGAAGCCATCGGCGCCCGCCAGCAAGTCGACCGTTTCATTGCCGGCTGAGAGGCTGGCGGCCTTCAGATCGGCCACGCGCCGGA
Organism: uncultured Syntrophaceae bacterium; assembly: GCA_964506465.1. GTDB lineage: Bacteria > Desulfobacterota > Syntrophia > Syntrophales > UBA6109 > UBA6109. The sequence goes on along the minus strand of CAZDLM010000062.1, from coordinate 14,944 downwards.
TATTCTGCAGGCCGACATCCCGCGCGATTTCACCTGCGACCGCCAGCGCGTCGCCTGTCAGCATCTTTACCGGAACGCCGAGGCCATGAAGCGCGGCGATGAGTTCTCCGGCATCGGGCCTCGGCGGATCAAGCAGCGTCACGAGTCCGATCAGCGTCGCTGCTTCCGTCTCGGGGCCGCGCGCCACCGCCAGCGCCCGGTATCCCTTCAGGGCCGATTCGCCGACCACTTTCTCCAATCGCTCGATCTCCGGAGATGCAAGTCCGCAGGCCCCGGCGACGGTTCGCACGGCGCCTTTCATCACGCGCCATCGCTGCCCGCCCTGTTCGACCACGGCTTCCGTCCGCCGGTTCTTGGCATCGAACGGCGTGAAGGAGACGGGGACGGCCTCGGGAAGGCCGTCGAACACGTGCCGTTCCTTCGCCGCCGCAAGAAACGCGAGGTCGATGGGGTCCTGGTCCGCTTCCTGGGACGCGAGCGCGCCGGCCGACAGCACGTCCGATTCCGTCGCGTTTCCCAGGGGGATGACGCCGGCGACGGCCAGTTGATTCATGGTGATCGTCCCCGTCTTGTCCACGCAGAGCACGTCCATCGTTGCGGCATCCTCCGCGGCGCTGAGGCGCGTGACCAGGACGCCGCGCTTCGCCAGCTCCTTCGACCCGAAGGCCATGCTGACCGTGAACATGACGGGGAGAGCGACCGGCACCGCGCTCATCAGCAAGACGAGCATGAGCGGGATCATCTCGAGGAGTGGCACATGGCGGATCATCGACAGGACGATCACCGCGGCGAGGAGCGCGCCGACGATGGCAAAGAGCCAGCGGACGATCTTGGCCACCACCGCTTCGATGTGGAGTCTCGGCCGCGCCTCCTGAAGGAGCTCCGTGGTGCGGCCGAAGTAGGTCTTCGTCCCGGTCAGCATGACCACGCCGTTGCCTTCCCCCCGGCGAACGACGGAGCCCGACGAGAGCACTCCGCTGGGAGCGATATCGACATCCATCGACTCGCCGGTCAGGGCCGACTGGTCAACGCTCAATGCTCCGCTGAGAAGCTTCACGTCCGCCGGGACGATGTCGCCCGGGCGCAGGCGAACAATGTCGCCGGGGACCAGCTCACGGGCCGGAATGGCCTGCCATTTCGCGTCACGCAGCACGCGCGCGTTGACCTGCAACCTCCGCCGCAGCGTTTCGACGGCTCCGGCGGCCCGCTGCTCTTGCGCAAAACTCAACACGGCATTCACCACCAGCAGCGCGCCGACCACGGCGAGATCCGAGTATTTCCGGAGGACGGCCGACAGGATCATGATCAGCTCGAGCATCCACGCCGACGTGCCCCAGAATTTTTCGAGGAATTTCAGGACGGGATGGCCTCGATGCCCGGTCACCTCGTTATGGCCGTACTCCGCAAGGCGGGCGCGGGCCTCTTCGTTCATGAGGCCGGCGTCAGGGTCCGTGCGAAGCGCCGCCAGTGTCTCAGCCACAGGCGCTGACGCGAGTTGCGGCCCCTTCTGGTGGAAGCTCTCCGGAGCAGGCTCCGAAGGATCTTCAATCCCCGGGGAAGAGCTCTTGAACATCATCATCCGCTCGCTTTCCCGCGGAGGGCCGCCGGGGATGCGCTCGCTGCCGGATGCAACGGCATCGAACGCAGATCATGGCCCTCCAATCCTGGTGCCGCCCGGAATATTGAGTATCCTTCCTGATCTGCGAACGACCCCGCTCATCATCGGGCGGCTGAATGGGCTATGGAATGTCCCGGGGTCCAGAGGTACCATGCGATCGGTCAGTCCCCTTCCGCCAGCATTTCCAGCGCCTTCCGGTTCAGGACCGTGATGGTCCGTCCCTCCGCAGCGAGAATCCCCCTGTCATTCATCTTCCGGATCGCCCGCGAAAGGGCCTCCGGCGTCGATCCCAGGATCTTCGCCAACTCCCGCTGCGTAATCGTCAGTTCGAGCCGGTCGCCCTTCTTGTTCTTCAGCGCATGAACGAGGAACGTGGCCAGTCTTTCGGGTATCTCCTTCAGAGACAGGGATTCGATCAGCGTCATGGATTCCTTGAAGCGCAGCGAGAGAATCGAGATGACGTTCAGGAGGAGCGAAGGCTCCTTCCCGGCGACCTCTTCGATCACCGGTCCGGGAATGGTGAGGATCGCGCTGTTTTCCAGCGCCATGACGTTCACCGGGAAGGGCTCCACGGCAAAGGCCGTGCACAGGCCGAACGGCTCCCCCTTCCCCAGGAGGCTGACGGTCTGCTCCTTCCCCTCCGGCGAGCTCTTGTAGAGTTTGACCTGCCCGGACAGGACCACGTAAAAAGCCCGGACGGAGTCCGTTTCTCCGAGGATCATCTCCCCCGGACGATACGTCCTGCGCCGCGCCTGCTCCGACAGAACCTTCCTGGCGCCGTCGGAAATCCCTGCAAAGAGGGCGACTTCCTGCATCTGTTCCGCGATATCCATCGAAATCATCTCCGGCGTTGATTCAGATCAATGACGGGTCCGTCAAAAGGCTGTATTCGGATAACCATCAGCAGAAATTATCTAACACAGAAGGGAAGGACGCACAAAACATTATGAAGGAGGCAGAGAAAATGGAAAAATCCGAATCCGTGAAGCATGTCGACGACAACACGTTCGAGGCGCAGGTCCTCAAGAGTGACAAGCCGGTCCTGGTCGATTTCTGGGCGCCGTGGTGCGGACCGTGCCGGGCTCTCGGCCCCGTTCTGGAGGAGGTCGCCCGCCAATACGGCGATAGGGTGAACGTGGTCAAGGTCAATGTGGATGAGAACCCGAAGACGTCGTCCCAATACGGCGTGCGGAGCATCCCGACCATCCTGGTCATCAAGGACGGCCAGGTGCGGGAAACCAAGGTCGGCATGCAGACGAAGAATCATCTGACGGCGCTTGTAGACCGGAATCTGAATTAGCGGAGAGCCGGAAGACACGAAACGGGAAAGAAGAAAGGACGGCGGGTATGAAGAAACAAAATGCACGCGTTTTGGTTATCGGAGGCGGGCCGGGCGGACGCGTCTCCTATATGGTTTTGAAGAATCTCGGCGTCGAGAATGTCCGGATCGTGGCGAACGAAGAGCCGACGGTCATCTGCAGTCTTCCCTACGGGATAGGATGCCGATTGATCCCCGAGGGGCCGGAGGCCGTGGTGGTGAACCTGGCCCAGTCCGACCGGCTGCCGAAGAGCATCGTCGAGGATCTCATCCCCGGAAACGTGATTTCCCTGGATGCGGCCAGGCACGAGGCCGTGATCCGGAGCGGGGACGAAGAAATTCTCATGAGTTTCGACAAGGCCATTCTGGCGCCCGGGGCGGCGCCCTGGCTCCCCGCTGCCGAAGGCCTGATCAAGGACGGCGGGCCCGAGTCGGGACCCGGCATTTTCTACGGCAACGACTGGGTGGACAAGGGACGGCTTGCGGAAAACGTGCATGTTCTCCGGGGCGCACCCGACGCCCGCCGTCTGGATGAGCTCGCCGAAAGGGGAAGGTCCGCCGTCGTGGTGGGCTCGGGCGCCATCGGCCTGGAGGTTGCGGAGGCGCTCCACGACCGCGGGCTGACCGTGACGGTTCTTGAGGTTCTGGATCATCTGGTCGCGGCCCTCGACGCCGACATGGCGGCGAAGATCGAAGAACGGCTGCTGGAGAAGGGCGTGGCCGTTTTCAAGGGCAAGGGAGCGGCGGTACGAAGGGTTCTGCCGGACAGGGTTGAATTGGAAAACGGAACGGTCATTTCCTGCGACGGCGTGGTCTTTGCGACGGGCGTTCGTCCCGACATCCGTCTGGCACGCCAGGCGGGATTGAAGGTCGAGAAAGGAATCGTGGTCGACGCATCGATGCTCACGTCCGCCGCGGATATCTATGCCGTGGGCGACGCGGCGCAGATCTCCGACGGGGCCACGGGTTTGCCCCTGTTGCCGCTCGTCGGCACCCTCGCGATGCGGGAGGCGGTCGTAGCGGCGTCCTCCGCCGCGGGTCGTCCCATGCCCCTGCCGCCGGTTGCGGTGTGGGGAGTGAGCGCCATATTCGGCCTGAATTGGGGCAGCGTGGGCTGGACCGCCGAAGCGGCCCAGAGGGCCGGCATCCCCGCGGCGGCATTGATTCAGCCGATCCGCACACGCGACCATTTCATGCCGGAAGGGCGGGACGGGGTCTGGAAACTCGTCGTCGCAGCCGCTTCGCGCGGAGAAATTCAGCCGGGTCAGATCCTGGGATTTCAGGTCGTCCAGGAGGGGGAGTCGCCCCTTACCCTTGCCGAACGCTTCATCGACATCATTGCCCGGAAGGAAACCGTGAGAGATCTTTTCGGACACTACTTCATCCATTCGCCGGCCCACAATGCCGTGAACGATCCCTACCTCGGGCTTATGTTCCAGGCGCAGCGTCTTTTCCAGGGAACGTGATCGTCTGCCAAGGGGCTTGAGAAAACAAGGGAACCGGCGCGCTGAACGGGCGGTTATCGAAATTTGGGAGAGTATCAAGAACACGGTTGACAGGAGACGGTGAGTTTCTTAACATGAGCCCCACTGAGGCTGACGCTGAAAGCCGATCAGCTTCAAACCGACATGCAAGGAGGTAAAAACCATGGACGTCTTTCGTCAGAAAACCTGGTCCCCTTACGTCGCCGGCGCCCTGGCGGGCCTCTTGCTGGTCCTGTCCGTCTTTCTCACGGGCAAGTACTTCGGCGCCTCGACCACCTTCGTCCGCGCGGCGGGCTTCATCGAGCAGACCGTCTCGCCGGAGAAAGTGGCCAGCATGGAGTATTTCATCAAAGAGAAGGCCAAGATCGACTGGCAGTTCCTGTTCGTCGTCGGCGTGCTCTTCGGCGCCCTGGCCTCGGCCCGGCTCTCCAAAGAAATGCGCGCTGTTCCCGTTCCGCCGATGTGGGAGGGCCGCTTCGGGCCGTCCCGCGCCCGGCGCTGGACCGCGGCCTTCCTCGGCGGCATTGTCCTGATGTTCGGCGCGCGTCTTGCCGATGGGTGACCCAGCGGGCACGGTCTGAGCGGTCTGGCTCAGATAGCCGTCAGCGGTTATGTATCCTTGATCTGCTTTTTCCTGGCCGGCATGATCATGGCCAGAATCCTGTACGCGGGAGGGAACGGCCATGAATGAACTTCTGACCGGCGCCATTACGGGAATCCTCTTCGGGTTCTTCATGCAGAAGGCCCAGGTGATCCGGTATGACCGGCAGCTCGCCGCGCTGCGTCTCCAGGACATGACCATCGTCAAATTCATGCTCACGACCATCCTCGTGGCCATGGTGGGGATCTATCTCCTCCTCGACCTGGGGCTCGTCAAGCTTTCCGTAAAGCCGCTGGTCCTGGGAGGAAACGTGCTGGGCGGCCTGATCTTCGGGATCGGCTGGGGCATCGTGGGGTATTGTCCGGGAACGGCCATGGGAGCCCTCGGAGAGGGGCGCTACGACAGCATCTTCGGTCTGCTGGGAATGATCCTGGGTGCGGCGATCTACGCCGAGATGTTCCCCCTCATGAAGGCCACGGTCCTGACCTGGGGAAATTTCGGAAAGATCACCCTGCCGGGCGTCCTGGGAATTAACCACTGGATCGTCATCGTCGTCCTGGTTGCCGCCTTTATCGGCCTCTTCCGATGGTTCGAAAAGAAGGGGCTGTAGAACCGCGGCCGTAAGGCAACGGCGTAATTCTTGAGAACGGACGCCTCCGATTTCGAACTCTGAGAAATGAAGCCCCATGACCTTGCAGCGGTCATGGGGCTTCTTCTTGTGCCGGTGTCAGATCCCTCCAGGAACGAAAAGGCTGTTGAAGAGCTCCATCGTGAAGACGGTTCACCGTAGGGGGAATTCTAATTGAGTCGGTAGGTGATGGCCATTCTTATCTCCGCTCGCACGGGCGGACGGGGAAAGGGGGCAACTCTCTTCACGGTTTCGACGGCATTCCTGTCCAGCAGGCCGAAACCGGAACTCTCAAGCACATTGACATCGTTGACTCCGCCGTCCTCGAATACGACGAAGGCGATCTTGACCTGGCCGCTCCAGCCCATCTTCCGGGCCGTTTGGGGATAGGCAATGCCCCTCGTAATCCTGTCGCGGATGTAGACAAAATGTTCCTTGAGATAGGTCACCCTGGATTCCTCGGGCGTTTCAGGCGCGAGGCCGCGGTCTGAAATGCCCGCAGTGGCTTGGGCGGGACCGGTCGCCGCAGCCGCATCCGCAATCGCGCCTTCCGCCGGGGAAGCGGATCCCGTCTCGGCCGTGAGGGAAGACTGCGGCGCCTCCTCTGCAGCGGGCAGAACGGCCGGCATTTCGTCGGCGCTGTCCGAAGGCTGCGGGGGAGGCGGGGCCTGCACGATCTCCCGCTTCGGCGCGGCGGGTTTTTCCACGACTCTCTTCGACTGCACCGCCTTGGCCGGTTTCGGCTCCTGCCTTGGCGCCGGCGTAGGCGGCGCCTGCAGGGCCGCGGGAGCCGCCTTGTCGGCGAGCATGAAGTCGATCACCGCGGGCCGCTGTTCCGAAGCGGCGGAGATCTGCAGCACGGCGAAGACCGCGAAGATCACCCCGTGAATGCCGGCGGACCACGAAAAGCCTTTGGACTGCGGCGTCATCTCTTCACTTCCGTCTGGAGACTGAGTTTCTTGAAGCCTTTGTTCTTCACCACGTCCATGACGTCGACAAAGACCTGCAGCGCGACGTCCCGGTGGGCGCGGACCAGGATGGGCGTCTCCAGGCTGTACGCCTTGATCTCCTCTCCGAGCCGGATCAGCGGAACCGGCTTTGCGTTCACGTAGAGGGCGCACTGGCGGTCGATCTCGATGGAGACCGACCGGAGCGTCCCGGGCTGCTGCTCGGTCACCCGCGGGAGCTCGACGGGAACGGCGCCCTGGGCGATGAACGTCGAGGTCGTCAGGACGATCGTCAGGAGCACCAGCATGATGTCGATGAAGGGGATGACGTTGATATAATCAAATTCCTTCTCTTCCATTTTTTATCTCCCATTCGAAGATCAGCTCCTTTGCCCTTCGCACCAGGAAGTTGTAGAGCGTGATCGCCGGTATGGCGACGAGCAGTCCGACCGCCGTCGCTTTCATGGCGAGGGCGAGCCCCACCATGATCTTCCCCGTATCCATGAAGCCCTCGCGCCCCATCGTGTAGAATGTCAGCATGATCCCGAGGACCGTCCCGAGCAGACCGATGTAAGGGGCGTTGCTCGCGACCGTCGCCAGGATGTGCAGCTTCCTGGTCAGTTCGAGCTCCAGGGACTTCCTGTCGAGGAAAGCGTCGAGAGAAAGCTTCCCGTAATAGAGGCGCCGCTCGATGGCGACGGCCACCGCGACGACGCTCATCGCGACGAGAAGACCCACCACGCCGTAGTCAACCGTCAGTTTCATCCATTCCATTTCCTTCCCCCTCTTTTTTCAATGGAAAAGCGGTTTTGGGGGCCTACAGCATGCAGGACGCAGCCCCCGGGACCATGCCTTTTTCCTGCATTTCCCGCGGATCACCGCCAAGGTTTGCATCAGATCGTCTGCGGCGTACCGTGCTCCCCGCCGCCCTTTACCGCCTGTTTCCTTTTCCCCGCCGCCGCGACCGCCGTGATGACGGCGATCACCCCCATGCCGGCGCAGGAAAAACAAGACCCGCAGCCACCGGTGCAGCCCAGGGCGGGAAGACTGCCCCCCAGTGCCCCGAACAGCGCGGCAAGAAAAGTCCGGATCCTGCGTTTCCATCCGTTCATGCTGTGACGTCCTTTCCGTTCTGTCCGGCCAGGGCGTAGGACGGCACTGCCGGGACGCGCTCTTCATTCGTCTTCGTCTTGAGGCCGTACCCGATGGCATGCTCCGGGCAGGCCTTTGCGCACATCCCGCAGGGGATGCAGGAAAGATGGTCGATGCCGGCCTTCTTGTCGACGTCGATCGCCCAGACCGGACATGCGTCCTTGCAGCGGCCGCAGCCGCTGCAGCGTTCCCCATCCACCCGCACTCTCCTGCCGAACTTCTCGCCCAATCGATTCGAGAGCGCGTCGAGAGCTCCCACGGGACACAGGAGATTGCAGTACCCCCGTCCGCCCTTCGTGAGGAACCCCAGGCCAACGAGGAGGCCAAGGTTCACCACTCCGGCGCTCCGGAGGAAGAAGGCCATGTCCGCCTCGGAAAACGGCGCGCCGAAGAGACGCGGCACGGTCGCGAAGTTGCAGTAGCCGCAGCAGAGGCTTCCCAGACCGAGGGCCGGCAGCAGGAGGTAGGCAGCCAGGTATCCATAGCGTACCGGGGCCGCCGGGACCGAGTTGAGGCGCAGTTTGAAGGCGCGGGGAATGAGCCGGCTGCCCAGTTCCGACGCGCCGCCCACCGGGCACACATGACTGCACCAGATGCGGCCCAGGAAGAAGGTGCTGACCACGGCCCCCAGAACGAGGGCCACGCCCATGTAGCTCCTGGCCATGCCGAGGAGGAACGACCCGGCCGTCTCGCCCTGACGCCAGGCGAAGAACATCCGGGGGCACCAGGAGCCGCAAAAACTGCTGTCCTGCGTGAACTGGAAAAGGAACGAAAGCGGCGGCAGGAACAGCGCCGCGCCAAGCAGCAGTATCCAGGTTCTCCTCTTGAAGAAAAAAGGGTTCTCAGTGTTCGCATGCATCTCCCGCCTCCCCCTTTCCCTGAAATTCGATCGGGACGTTGAGTACCGGCCTGTTCGTTTTCGTGTCATAGAATGCCAGCCGGTATCTGCCCCTCACGCCGATGTTGTTCCGGTACCTTTCGGGCTCCAGACTGAACGTCTGCGCGCACCGCCGGCAGCAGAAGACATAATCCCTGCCTTCGTGGGAAACCCCGAGGAAACCGTCCCGATAGGGAGCGCCGCACACCGGATCCGTCATGGGCGGCTTCATCACCACCCACAGGGCGATCCGGTCCAGCGGCTGAAGGCCGCAGATGACATTATCCCTCAGTTCGGGATTGCGGCGCAGGCCCAGATCCACAATCGGCCCCGACAGGTAGATCGCGTGATCGATCCGCGGCTCGCCTTCGAGGACAACCCTGGCATCACCCCGGTACGGCGGGATGACCGCCGCCGTGGCGATCAGCGTGTACGTGCCCTCTCCGCTCGCCAGGGCCGAGGCGTGCCTCGCCGTGCCGCCGGACGCCTTGATGACGCCGATGGCATGCGCCGAATCACCCCACCGGTAGGAGGCCGCGAGGAACGACACGGCCACGGCGAGAACGAAAAAGAAGATGCTTTTCGCTTTCATGGCCCCTCCTAGAATTTGTAACTGACCTTCGCCATCCACGTCCACGGCGCGCCGGGCCGGTATTTCGCCGCCCCTCCCGAATCCCTGGTCACCTCGATGGCGTGCCGTGTATCGAAGATATTGTAGACGTCGAACGAGACGTCCAGTCCGTTCCTCTCGTAGCCGACAAGGGCGTTCGTGATGAACTCGTAGCCCTTGTAGGTTTCGGAGTTCGCGTTATCCACTTCATAGGAACCCCAGGTGCTCGTCTCCACCTTGAACCGCAATCCCGAGGGATGTTTGTACGTGGCGAAGAGGGTGTACTGGTGCATCGGGACGTAGGGAAGCCGGTTGCCGTCCCTCCGGAAGTTCGTTCCACTGATGACCTCGTTGAATTCGGAAAAGGTAAAGTCGCTGTACGCATACGCCGCGCCGAGATAGAGGTCTTTGAGCATCTGCAGCTTCGCCGTCAATTCGACTCCCTTCTTCTCCGTCTCGCCGGCGTTGGCGTAAGATGATTCGTTGTTCGGCAGCATGGTCTGGACGATGTCGTCCTTAACGGTGATATAGAACAGCGACAGGTCGATGCTGTGGCCCTTCTCGCTTCGGACTTTGAAGCCGGTTTCGTAGTTGGTCGTTTTGGAGGGCACAAGTTCCGGATTGAGGCTCAGTTCCCCCGTCTGGGGCGTCTGGAATCCGGTGGAGATGTTGCCGTACAGATGAACCGGGGGGATCAGCTTGTACACGACACCGATCCTCGGGCTCACGCGTTCGAAGGTCGTCTTCCTCGTTATCGTCGCCCGGTTGGTCACGTAGCGGGCCGTCGCATAATTGAATTCCCGGAACTGCTCGGTCTTGAGATCGAAGGACACCTGATCGTACCTTGCGCCGACATCCACGATCCACTTGTCCGACGGCCGCAGGGACTCCTGCAGGTAGACGCCCCATTTGCCGATCGTGTCCTCCTGCTGCTCTGCGAGGTTGCCCTTCCGGTCGGACGTCGTGTAGGCCAGCCTTCCCCCGGGTCCGGTCACGAAGTCCCGGTAGGTGTACTTGTCGCCGTCGCTCTTGTCGATCTGCCCTGCAACGCCGACCGTGGCGATGCCGTTCATCCCGGCGATCGCGTGTGTGACGTCGGCCTGCATGTCCGCCCCGTACACGTCGGCGCCGCCGTCGTTGATCAGGCCCGTCACCGGATGGAAGTGAGACCATTTCTGGAAATAGGCAAGCGGCTTGAGCTTGACGTTGCCGATCTCCTTGTCCCCCTTGAGGCTCGTGTAGAGGATGTCACTGTACCGTCCCATGTTCCTCCACTGTTCTGATGTAAGCTGGCGGATGTCGTTCTCGAACTGGGTCTTTGTCAGCGTCCCCGGCAACTGCAGGTTCGCCTTCGTCATCGAGACGTTCGCCTCCAGGGAGGCCTTTTCGCCGAATAGGTGCCCGACCTTGAGACCTCCCTGATTGGTGCTGAAGGTGTTCCATTCCCGCCAGGAGTCGGTCGATCGCCGGCTGCCGGAAACGGAGACGTACGTGTCGCCGAAATGCGTCCCGTAGACGCCGTTGTACGACTGGGTGTTGTAGCTGCCGTACCCGGCCTTCACGCTCTTGGTCTCTTCGAAGAGGTTTTTCGAGATGATGTTCACGACGCCGCCCGCCGCATTCGCCCCGTAGAGGGTCGAGTTCGGCCCCTTCACCACGTCGATCCTCTCCACCATTTCAGAGTCGACGAAATCCAGACGCGACATGCCGTCGGGGTCGGTGATGGGCACGCCGTCCAGAAGGATCATGATCTCCCTCACCCCGTACCTCGCCTTCAGGCCCGCTCCCCGGATGATCAGGCGCGTATCGTATCCCCCGTTCTTGGATTCCGATTGCACCCCCGGAATCCCCGACAGGGCCTCCTTCAGGCCGAACATCCTCGTGTCTTTGATATCCTCCTTGGTCACCACGCTGACGCCCGCCGGGATTTCTTCCGTGGCCCGTTCCGTCCTCGTCGCCGTGACAACCACATCGTCAAGCTCCATCTTCTTTTCCTTCGGCTGTTCCGCGTGCACGTTCGCGCACACGAGGAACAGCATTGCCACCAGTAATGCCATCCGTGTTTTCATGATCATCAGCCTCCGCGGGGCGGGCTGGACATCTCTCGGAAGGGAAACGGTGTCGGTGAGTGACGGAACAGGCAGATCGAAAGGCATCGCACGGCGAAGCGCCTCCCTGGAGAGGCTTCGTCTCGCAGTCGCGATGAATAGAAAGATCCTTCTATTATAGAAAAGGAGCGCTCCCGTGGAGCGGATTCCTTTTGTCCTTGCGATCTGTTCCGCCGATCCAGCGACACGACCGTCAATCCGAAAAGGTCGAGCCTCCGTGATTTCGTCAGCGTTTCGTAAGAAAAAAACGTTTCTCCCGGCCGTCGTCGATCTTGACGTGGACCCTGCCATCGTGGATTTTCGAGACGCTCCCCTTGCGCAGGGGAACGTTGCAGGCGCACCGTCCTGGTTCCCTGGATACGGAATTGCAGCACATCATGGGACAGCCGCAGACGTAAACCGATTGGCCGACTTCGAAGGATTCAAGACGGGCTTTCGGATTCTCGTCGCGGCCTGCGCTGCAACCCGCGAGGACGATCACAACGAACAGGATGATCATCCACTTCTTCATGGGACCCTCGATATTTTCCGGAACGGCGTGAGATCCGGGAAATCCTCCGCCGATTCTTGGCTTCGGCTTTCCCGCCCGGGACGTCCTCGTTCACGAATTGTGAACAAATCTTTTTACGAAACGCTTGGCGGGGCACGCCCGCTCAGCGGCGCATGCCATAGGGAAGGATTAGGGATTTTCTCCGCAGACAGGACAAGATGCGACACGGCGGCCAGGGGCCGGATATCGTCCGCGGCGATTGCCGGCGCCGGGGAGAGATCCGGATGGGGCCCTCCGTGGACGCAGATGGAGCAGGCATGGGAATAGTAGTCGCAGCGGTGGTGATAGCCTCCCGAGAAAACGGAAAGGAAGAGAATCAGGATCAGCAGGAAGGTCCATTGCTTCCGGTATGCCACGATGCTCGTCTCCTATGGCCTGAAATGCCGCGCCATCTTTGTGTTCAATATATTTTTTTTGGCGTATCTCCGCCATCGGGATGCCCCTGATTTTCATGTCCGGGATGTCTTAGAAGAGGCCACGTAAATGGATGACCCGTTTTCGCCCTCTCTTCCCGTCCTATCGTTTTTTGCGGGGTTTTGGGATATAGGGATGCTTCCGAAGAAACGCGGGGGCAGGGAGATCGGGATTGTCTCTGAAGGCGAAGAAACTCTGGATTCTGTTTGCGCTCCTGGTGGTGACGGCGGTCGCCTACTGGCAGTCGCCGTCTTCCGATTTCATCAACTACGACGATCCGGCCTATGTCACGGAAAACGATCCCGTGCAGGCGGGATTGAGCGTGGACGGCGTCCGGTGGGCCTTTACGACGGCTCACGTCGGCAACTGGCATCCGGTGACGTGGCTCTCGCACATGCTGGATTGCCAGATCTTCGGTTTGAATCCGGCCGGGCATCATTTCACCAGCCTCTTCTTCCACATCGCAAATACGCTGCTGCTCTTTCTGCTGCTCCTCCGGATGACCGGCGCCCTCTGGCAAAGCGCCTTTGTTGCCGCCCTCTTCGCGCTCCACCCCCTTCACGTCGAGTCCGTCGCCTGGATCGCCGAACGGAAGGATGTCCTGAGCACGTTCTTCCTGTTCCTCACCATCGGGGCGTACGTGCGTTACGTGGAGAAACCCGGGATCCCCCGATACGGCTGCATCCTGCTGCTGTTTCTTCTCGGCCTGATGGCGAAGCCCATGCTGGTCACCCTTCCCTTCCTGCTGCTCCTCCTGGATTTCTGGCCTCTCAACAGGTTTCAGATCCCGGGGCAATCCGCTACGAACTCCGCGCCGGCCGGTCCGCCGACAAAACCCATACAGGAACAGTCGAGAAGCACCCGGCGCCGCCCGGGCGTTTCTCCCCGGATTGCGGAATCTCCGCCGCATGACTTCCCATCCTGGCCAAGGATCCGTCATCTGCTCTGGGAAAAAATCCCGCTCTTCATCCTGTCGGTCGTCTTCAGCGTCCTAACCTTGCTCAATCAGCAAAGAGAGGGGTTCGTGTCGTCCCTGCAGTTGCTGCCGCTGGATTTCCGCACTGCAAATTCCCTCCTTTCCTACGTGCGCTACATCGGCAAGATGTTCTGGCCGGACAACCTGGCTGTCTTCTATCCGCACGCGAAGATCCTGCCCCTCGGGCAGGTCATCGGCGCCGCCCTGATACTGATCGTCATGACGGCGGCCGTTGCGAGGATCGCAAAGCGCTTTCCCTATTTGATCGTAGGCTGGCTCTGGTATCTCGGCCTGCTGGTTCCGGTCATCGGACTTGTCTCCGTCGGCGTGCAGGCCCTGGCGGATCGATACACCTATGTGCCTCTTGTCGGGCTATTCATCATGATCGCCTGGGGAGTTCCGGAACTGGTGAAGAAATGGCGAGCGCGTCATGCCGTTCTCGCCGTTGCGGCGGCGATTGTGCTTTCCATCCTCACGGCCGTCACCTGGACGCAGCTCTCCCACTGGCGGGACAGCGCGGCGCTCTTCCGGCATACGATTGCGGTCACGAGCGACAACAGCATCGCCCAGGATCTGATGGGATCCGCCCTGCGCAGCGGCGGAGACGTGGAAGGGGCTCTGGTCCATTTTGCGGAAGCGATACGGATCAACCCCTACAATGCGGAAGCACACAATCATCTGGGAAACATCCTCGCCAACCGCGGCGCGCTCGGCGAGGCGGTCGCCCATTACGCCGAGGCGGTCCGCGTCTGTCCCGATGACGAAATCTTCCACAACAACCTCGGGAACGCCCTATATGCCCAGGGGAAGGTCGACGAGGCAATCGGACATCTGCGCGCCGCGCTGCGCATCAAGCCCGGCTTCGCGGAGGCGCGCTACAATCTGGGAAGCATCCTGGGTTCTCAGGGGAAGCACGCCGAAGCGGTCGCGCACTTCCGTGAGGCGCTCCGCGTGAAGCCGGGATGGGCGGGGCTGCACAACAATCTTGGCAGCGCTCTTTTGCTGCAGGGGAACATCGACGAGGCCGTGGCGCATTTCCGTGAGGCACTCCGCATCCAGCCGGACTACCCGACCGCGCAGAACAACCTGAGAGACGCGCTGATGATGAGGGAGAAGCGGTAAGGACGCAGGCCGAAGGCCGCCCCCAGGGCGGTTGCGAAACGAGGCCCTTTCCTCAGTCACTCTCAATCGCCGCCGGTTCCGAACCCCTTCAGAAGGGGGGCCTGTTCATCCGCACCCAGTACAACCCGATCTTGGCGACCGCTTTCGCGAACTTGTCGAATTCGACGGGCTTCACCACGTAACTGTTGGCACCGAGGACGTAACTTCTGACGCGGTCCCGGTGTTCGTTCGACGACGTCAGGACCACGATGGGCAGTGCCCGGGTCCGTTCATCCGCTCTCAGGCGGCTCAGAACGTCGAGGCCGTCGACTTTGGGAAGCTTGAGATCGAGCAGGACCACTTTCGGACGGTCGTAGACGTCCCGCCCCGCGTACTTTCCCTCACCGAAGAAATAGTCGAGCGCCTCCTGGCCGTCCCTGAGCACCTTGACGCGGTCGGCGAGGCCATAGGTCTGAAGGGCGTCGAGGGCCAGCTCCGCGTCGCTGGGATTGTCCTCCACGAGAATGATATCGAAAGCGTGTTCGTCCGGCAAATTCGTC
>CAZDLM010000061.1:0-17314 GCA_964506465.1 uncultured Syntrophaceae bacterium | reverse complement strand
GCGCTCGAGATCGCCGAAACGCTCGTGCGCAGCGGGGCGCTGGACATCCTCGTCGTCGACTCCGTGGCGGCGCTTGTCCCCAAGGCGGAATTGGAGGGCGAGATGGGCGACGCCCAGATGGGCCTCCAGGCGCGGCTGATGTCGCAGGCCCTCCGGAAGCTCACGGGAAGCATCAGCAAGTCCAAGACGACGGTCATCTTCATCAACCAGCTCCGCATGAAGATCGGGATTTTCTTCGGAAACCCGGAAACGACGACCGGCGGAAACGCGTTGAAGTTCTACGCCTCCATGCGGCTCGACATCCGCAAGACGAGCCCCATCAAGCAGGGGCAGGAGGTGGTCGGCTTCCGGACGAAGGTGAAGGTCGTCAAGAACAAGATGGCGCCTCCCTTCCGGGAGACGGAATTCGACATCGTCTTCGGCGAGGGCATTTCACGAGAAGGGGATATCGTGGATCTCGCGTCCGAGCAGGGCATCATCGAGAAGAGCGGCGCCTGGTACTCCTACGGCGGCGAGCGCCTCGGGCAGGGGCGCGACAATACGAAGAACCTCCTGAAGGAGAACCCCGACCTCTTCGCGAAGATCGAGGGCCAGGTCCGGGAAAAACTGGGGCTGAAGGCGGCGGAACAGAAGGACAAGCAGGAATAGCCGTGACGGACGAACCGGGCGAGCCGGCGAAGGCACGGCAGAAGGCGATCCGACTCCTGGCGAGGAGGGCTTACAGCGAAGCCGGTCTTCGCGCGAAGCTCCTCGAAAAAGGATTCGGGGAGGCCGCCGTGGAACAGGTGCTCGCGGAGTGCCGGGAACGGCGCTACTTGGACGACCGGGCGTTTGCCGCGGGAATGGCGCGGGCTCTCGCCGAGGGGCGCCTTTACGGCGACCGGCGGATTTCCAGGGCGCTCCAGGACAAGGGGGTTGCCGAGGAAACGGTCCGGGAGGCCCTTGCGGGCGTCCGTATGGAGATGGGCGAGGACGAGGCCATCCGCCGCTGGCTCGCGAAGCGCGGCCGCCTTGCCGCCGGCGCGGCGAAGGACCCGGCGGAACGGCGGAAGATCATACAGAGCCTGATGCGCAGGGGGTTTCCCCTCGACCGCATCTTTGCAGCGTTGGCGAATTTTCAGGAGGAACAGATTCATGCCGATGAAGGCCAGTGAAATCCGGGAAAGTTTTCTGAAATTCTTTGAGGAGAGGGGCCACACCCGGGTGGCCAGTTCGTCGCTCATCCCCAAGGACGACCCGACGCTTCTTTTCACCAACTCGGGCATGGTTCAGTTCAAGAATTGCTTCCTCGGCATCGAGGACCGCGGCTACAAACGGGCGACGACGTCCCAGAAATCCGTCCGCGCGGGCGGCAAGCACAACGACCTCGAGAATGTCGGCTACACGGCCCGCCATCACACCTTCTTCGAGATGCTGGGGAATTTCTCGTTCGGCGATTACTTCAAGAATGAGGCGATTTCCTGGGCTTGGGAATTCCTGACGGTCGCGATGGGCCTTCCCAAGGACCGTCTCTGGATCACGATCTACAAGGACGACGACGAGGCCTTCAGGATCTGGCATGACAAGATGGGGGTTTCCGCCGAGCGCATCGTCCGCATGGGGGAAAAGACCAATTTCTGGATGATGGGGGAGACGGGGCCCTGCGGCCCCTGTTCGGAGATCCTCTTCGACCAGGGCACGGGAACGGGCTGCGGCAAGGACACGTGCAACGTCGAATGCGAATGCGACCGTTTCCTCGAGATCTGGAACCTCGTCTTCACCCAGTTCGACCGCGACGCCGCGGGAAAGCTCAGCCCCCTGCCGCGGCCCAATATCGAT
This sequence comes from uncultured Syntrophaceae bacterium, assembly GCA_964506465.1. Classification (GTDB taxonomy): domain Bacteria; phylum Desulfobacterota; class Syntrophia; order Syntrophales; family UBA6109; genus UBA6109. The sequence continues at coordinate 15,496 of CAZDLM010000061.1, read as the reverse complement.
ACCGGCATGGGCCTGGAGCGGCTGGCGGCGATCCTGCAGGGGGTCCGGAGCAACTACGACACGGACCTCTTCCACGGCGTCATCCGCTTTGTCGAGAAGATCAGCGGCCGCTCTTACGGAAAAAGCGAAGAGGATGACGTATCGATCCGCGTCATCGCCGATCACAGCCGCGCCGTGACGTTTCTGATCGGCGACGGCGTCCTGCCGAGCAACGAGGGGCGGGGATACGTCCTGCGGCGGATCCTGCGGCGCGCCGCCCGGCACGGCAAGAACCTCGGCCTGAACAAGCCCTTTCTCCATGAAGTCTCGCAGGTCGTGATCGACGAGATGAAGGACGCCTACCCGGATCTTCTCGACAAGACAAGCTACATCCGCAAGGTCATCCACAACGAGGAACAGCGTTTCATCGCAACCCTCGATGCGGGGCTGCGGATCCTTCAGGACGAGGTGGACGCCCTGAAGAAGGCGGGCAAGAACGTGCTGCCCGGCGCAGTGGTTTTCAAACTCTACGACACCTTTGGATTCCCTACGGACCTCACGCAGGACATCGTCCGGAAGGACCGCTTTACGATCGACGAGGCGGGTTTCGAAAAGGCGATGTCCGCCCAGCGCGACAAGGCCCGGGAATCCTGGAAGGGAAGCGGCGAGGCGGCGATTTCCGAATCCTACCAGAAGCTGTCCGCGCAGGGTGTCGCCGTGAAATTCACGGGCTACGAGGGGGTGACGGAAGGCTGGAGCAAGGTCGTCGCACTGATCAAGGGCGATCAGCCCGTGGAGGAGATCGCCGAAGGGGACAACGCCGAGATCCTTCTCGAAGAGACCCCCTTTTACGGCGAGACCGGCGGCCAGGTAGGAGATACGGGCGCCATCGAAGGAGAGGGCTTTCTCTTCGAGGTCTGGGACACGCGGCGGCCGCTGGAGCACGTCATCACCCACATCGGGAAGCTGAAAAAGGGATCGGTCCGCAAGGGCGATCAGGCGCATCTCCGGGTGGACGAGGAAAGCCGACGCGATATCGAGGCGAATCACAGCGGCACCCACATCCTGCAGGCGGCGCTCAAGGCGGTGCTAGGAGACCACGTCAAGCAGTCCGGATCGCTCGTCAACGCCGAACGCCTCCGGTTCGACTTCACCCACTTTTCCAGGATTGAAGAGGAGGAACTGGAACGGATCGAGATCCTCGCCAACCGGTTCATCCGAAGAAATGTGCCCGTGACGACGGCGGTTCTTCCGCTGGAGGAGGCGATGAAGACGGGCGCCACGGCCGTCTTCGATGAAAAATACGGTGAGACGGTGCGCCTGGTGAAGATGGGGGATTTCAGCATGGAGTTGTGCGGCGGGACCCATGTCGGGCGGACGGGCGACGTGGGAATGCTCAAGATCCTGCACGAATCCGCGATCGCCGCCGGGGTCCGCCGCATTGAGGCCGTCACCGGGCGGGAAGCCGTGGCCCACGTGCGCCGCCTCGAGACGGAAATGAGGCACGCGGCAAACCTGCTCAAGGCGAACCCCTTCGACATCGCAGACAGGACGGAGAAACTCCTGCGGAGCCAGCGGGAACTGGAAAAGGAGATGGATGCGCTGCGCGGCAAACTGGCGGCGAGAGATTCATCGGACCTGATGGATTCGATCCGGGAGATCAAAGGCGTGAAGGTGCTTACGGCCGTCGTTCCGGCGGCCGATCCCAAGGCGCTCCGTGATTTCGGCGACAAGATCCGCGACCGGATCGCTTCCGGCGTGGTGCTTCTGGGCGCCGCCGTCGAAGGGAAGGCGATGCTCCTGTGTCTGGTGACGAAGGATCTGACGGAGCGCTATCCGGCCGGACGAATCATCAAGGAGATCGCTCCCCTTGTCGGAGGAAGCGGGGGAGGGCGGCCCGACATGGCTCAGGCGGGCGGGCCGAAGGTCGAGTCGCTGAAGGAGGCCTTAGCCCATTTGGAAAAGATGATCTGACGGGCTGTTGAATCCGACAGCGAGCGCCGCCCCTTTAGGGCGGACGAGCGAATGAAGAACAATCCCCGGCCTTGGGGATCGCCGGAATCCGAAGCATGCTTCGGGTTCCGGCCAAAATGCCCGTCTGCTGCGTTTCCCTCGTCCCTCGCCCTTCGACGTACGTCCAGTACGCCTCAGGCCTCGGGACTTCGGGGGCCTTGCATCCAGGCGTTTTTGAACAGCCCTGAAGATTGCATCGATCTGACGGGCTGTTGAACCCGGGCGTTTTTGAACAGCCCTAGAGAAGGGTATTGATCTGACGGGCTGTTGAATCCGTCTGCTGCGTCCTGAGTTTATCGAAGTGCCCTCGTTCCTCCTTCAGAAGGCAAGAACAGAAAAGGCGGCCGATCCGAAAGGGCGGCCGCCTTTGTGATTGTGACGGATCCAACGAAATTCTTACTTGCGGATCTTCGCGATCATATCCCGCGCAAATCTCCCGGCATCCTGGAGATCCGCTGCATTCGGATGCTCATGCGCGCCCATTGCCTCCTCCGCCCATGCCGCATGTTCCGGCTGCTTGCTAAGGGCGTCGATGACCTTGAAATCGACCCTGCCCCGGCAGCCGAAGTGCCCCAGGACTTTGTGCTTCGCGGCGAGCCCCAAGGCGTGCTCGAACGCCTGTTTGGGGAGATGGCCGCCCTTCAGGGATCCATGCGATGAAAAAAAGGCGATCTTTTGACCGGCGGGCAGCCCCTTGATGAAGTTTTCCGCTTTCGGCGGAACGCCGTGGGTCATGACTGGAAATCCGCAGAAGATGATATCGTACCCCTTGACCTCCTTGAGGTTCTCGATCGATTCGAGATCCTTCTCGAAATCAATCGCATCGTAGATCGCGCGTGCAAGCTTCGCCGTATTGCCGGTTTTCGAATAGTAGGTGACGAGCGCCTTCATGCATTCTCCTCCGGGTGGTCGCGAATTTTCCGTCCTTCTACCGGTTTTCACGGCGAAATGCAAGGATCAAAGGCGGCGCTCGTCTTTTCGCCAAAGGCGTCATCCCGCTATTTAGCGTTAGTCTTCCGGTTCGTACCGCATATACGTGTCCATATCCGGTGTGAACACCAGCACGTGCTTATCCTCTTTCATGATGAGCGATGCCTTCGCTGACAGAATGGCATACCAGATTCCGATCGGCTGCCCGCTGTTGTCGAGAATCTGGAACCCGTGGAGGGGCAGCATGAGTTCGTCGGTCTTCTTCTGCATCCCCTGGACCATGTCTTTAAAGGTCTCGGCTGTTTCCACCTTCTTCCACAGACCGGAGTCCAGCGTGTACTCCTTCTTCAGTCCCATCAGCGCGTCCGGATAGGCGTCGGAGCCGCTGGAGTAGTAATTCATGTCGTTGCGGAACTCGAAGCGTTCGAACGATTGGGCGACGTCACGGTCCGGGACAAACGCCCCGCTCATCTTGAAGCTGGCGCAGCCAGCCAAGATGAGGACGGCGCCCAGGGTCAGAACAATAAGAACTCGCAAGAATCTGGACATATTTTTTGACCTCCTATCGCATAATTTGTACGAGTCTATGGATCGGCCCTCCTGATGTCGGGCGTGTAGACCAGTACTTTCCTGTCACCCTTCATGATCAGCATCGCCCGCTCGGAAATGTGAGAATACCAGACCCCGATCGACTTCCCCTCGTTGTCGAGGATGCGGAATCCACGCACGCTCGCATACATCTCGCGGGCATTCTTATTCATCCCCCACACCATCGTTTTCAATTCGTCCGCGCTGTTCACCTTCTTCCACAATCCCGGTTCCAAGACGTAATCCTTGTTCAAACCCATCAGCGCATTCGGATGTGCATCGGGACCGCTGGAGTAATAGTTCATATCCGGACGGTACTCAAAGCTCCTGAAAGAAGCGGCCACGTCCCGATCCTCCTCCACCGAACCCCGCATCTTGAAGTCCGCGCAGCCGGCCAGCAGCAGGAGAAGCAGGGCCGCCGCTACCGCCGCGATTCTTGAATATCTTATCATAGGACTGCCTCCTTTCGCTGCTGTCTGCAATCGATGCCGCAGTCGTTCCAGATCATCGCTCTAACTCAAAATTTAACCACTGCTTTCCACAATGGCAATATTCGGGACCCTTGGTCCTGCTGGAGCTCGGAACGTTGACAGTCTTGCAGTCCAGCACTAACTTTTCTTTAGAGTTGCATGAGGATGAAGAAATGGAAATTCTTGAAAGAATGACAGACATACTGACATCCAGCCACGTTTCGGTGCCGCTTTCGCAGGTGATTGCGCTCCTGATTCTCAGCACGCTCGCGCTGCTCTTTGGGCGGATCCGGCTGGCGCTGTTGGTGAATTATTGCTTCACGTTCTACTGGGGCTATTTCCTGAACATCGATCTTTTCACAGAGAAGGGCGCGATTCTGAACATCAACACGTTCGCCTATTTCGGGCTGGGTTTCGGGATCCTGCTGATCGCCCTTTTCACCCTGTGCTGCCATCGGGAATGACGATATTTCCACCGGCAGGTCGCCGGCGGCCGCCCCTTTTCAAGGGGTTTCCGCACCTTCGTTCCGTTCTTTGGGGGGGAAAAAAGCCGCAGGCGGCGCCTGAGATTGACCGAACCTCTTCGCAGGAGAGCTGCCGCGACTGAAATCCGATTCGCCGGCACCCATAAGGGAAGCGGGGAGCGTAGGTGACGTAGAAGTGCCGGCAGTCGAAGCAGTTTGTCCGCCCTGCAGGGGGGCTTCCGTCGTCCACGGGCAAAATCTTCACTCCTGCGGGAGGAGAGGCTCCATCCGGAGCTTACCGTCCAGCCGTTCACTGGCCGTCTTCAGGCGCTCTTCCGATGCGAACACGGCCACGTTTCCCGCCGTCTTTTCGAAAAACCGCTGCGCGGCATTCTGCAGGTCTTGCGGCGTCATCTCGAGGATCCGGTCGCGGAACTTCTGCCGGTCGTTATCGGTCATTCCGGCAAATTCCCGAATCATGGCGGCATAGCCGCGGCCGGCAGGGTCCATCGGTTTGTCGAAAGCGCCGATCGTTCCGATGACAACCTTGTCCATCTCGTCGGGTGGGACGGCGGCGGCGCGGGCAAAGGCCTCCGCCTCCCGGTAGACGTCGAGGGTTTCGACAATGTGCGGGTCGCGATAAGATAAAAACGCAAAGGTGCCGGCGCCGGGGTCGAAGGAGGACATGCCGCCGTAGGCGCCGCCCTGAACGCGGATGCGCTTGTAGAGGTATCCGTTTGAGAGGTGGCGCGCCAGAACCATGAGCGGCGCGGCCAGCGGACTTTCGTAGGCCGGACCGCGAAGAACCTTCGCCACGTAGGAGACGTCGGCGGGGATGGCCACGCCGCGCGCGACCAGGGGGCCCGGTTCGGCGGGCGCGGGAGAAGAGGCGGCCCCGGTGGGCAGCCCTGCGATCGAATCGGCCGCGCAGTCCTGGAAAGCGGCAAGGCCTGCCTCGGAGGCCGTGACGTTGATGGTCAGCTTCCTTCTGCACAGGGCCAGGGAGCGCAGGCGGGCCAGCTTTTCCCGGAGTTCGGTCTTGTTCCCGTCGAAGCCGCTGTGGAGTGCGGCGATCAGGCGCAGTTGGGACACGCCGTGCCACTGTTCATCGCGGTGGGCGGGGAGGGACAGCCCGGCGCCTGCGGAGCGCCTCGCGAAGACATGTCCCGAGGGGATCACGGCGGCCTGCAGGCCATTCTTCCTTTCGGCCTCCAGATCCCGCATGCGGGCGTCGTCCGAAAAGTCCGCTCCGGTCAGGATGTCCGTCAGAATCTTCACGGCCTCCGGAACGTTCCGTTCGAGAGCCCGCAGTTGAAAGATCATCTTCTGCCACGTGCGTTTCCCGTCCAGGGAAAAGCCGGCCGCAAGGTGACAGCTGATGCCGCCCGTCCGCAACTGGATCCGCTTGGCCATCTGTTCATAGGACAACCCCCTCGCTCCCATGGACGTCATCAGTTTCCCCAGCAAGGGAAGATACGGCTGAAGATCTTCCTCGATTTCCGAGACGTCGAACGCGAGATCGAGATAGACGATGCCGTTGGTGAAGATCTCATGCGAGAGGAGGGGAATGCCCGAGAGGCTCCCGCGCTGCGTCGGGATCGTCTCCACATCGCGCGTCAGGTCGCCGCGGCCGATTCTGGGAAGGGAGGCGAGTGCGTCAGGGGCATCGGGCTCGGTCTGGAAGCGCTTGAGGGCCGAAGCCTCGGAGGCGATCCGGTCCAGTTCCTGTTCGCTCATGGCGGCCCTCCGCTCCTCCATCCTCCTCCGGAACACCGCTTCCCGCTCGGCCTGGAGCGTCCGGCTCGGCTCGACGATGGACAGCAGGCGGTGGGGATTGTCGAGCAGCCAGCTCCGCGTCATTTCCTCGAAGAGCCGGGGGTTCTTCTTCCATTGCCCGCGCGCGGCCTCGATGAGGCGGGGGAAGTTGAGGTTGGCAAGGGGGTCGCCGTCGTACAGCCAGCCGTGGTAGGCCCGTCCCATGAGGACGATGCCGTACGGATAATTGGCGCGGACGATCTCCTTGCCGGCGAATTCCACCTGATGGAGCGTACCCTCGATCAGCTCCGGATCATAGCCGTTTTCCGCGCAGTGCTGCAGGGTCTCCAGGATCAGGGCCTCGATCCGGGGGGCCTTCGCGGGGTCCGTACCGCGGAGGCCGGCGGCAAAGACGATCTGTTTGAGATCGCGTTCGACGCCGGTCACGGGGGACAGATCCTGCCCGAAGCCGGAATCGATCATCGCCTTCCGCAGCGGTCCGGCGGCGCTGCCCACGAGAATGCCCGCCAGGATTTCCAGCAGAAGCGCCGTCTGGGTTTCCGTGTTCTCGCAGAGCATCCAGGCGAGGTTGACCGTCGTCTTTCCATCAAGGGTTTCCTCGTGCCCGACGGGATAGAAACCACGCGTCGACCTCGGGCTGTTCCACCGAGGCTGGCTCTCGATGCGCGAGTCGATCGGGACCCTTTCGAAGCCGGCCAGCAAGTCCTGCAGGAAGGCCAGGTGATCCGTTGTCGGGATGTCGCCGTACAGAAAGAAACGGGCGTTGCTCGGAGAATAGAAGGACCGGTGGAAATCCTGAAACCGGCGGTAGGTGAGGGAGGGGATGTCTTCCGGGGCGCCGCCGGAGTCCCAGCGATAGGCGGTCTCGGGGAACAGATTCTCCTGGATTGCCTTGAACATGACGTTGTCGGGCGAGGAATAGGCGCCTTTCATTTCATTGTAGACGATGCCCGAGATCCGGAGTTCGGACTTCCTGTCGGACGGATCGGCAAACTCGAGATGATGACCCTCCTGTCGGAAGGTCTCTTGCAGGAGTCGCGGTTTCAGGACGAGATCGGCGTAAACGCGCGCGAGGTTGAAATAATCGGCCCGGACCTGGCTTGCGACGGGATAGATCGTCTTGTCGGGGTAGGTGAAGGCGTTGATGAAGGTCTGGAGCGTCCCGCGGTGAAGCTCGTTGAAGGCGTCCTTTACCGGATAACGTTCCGAGCCGGCCAGGACGGAGTGCTCCAGGATATGGGGAACGCCGGTGGAATCGCCGGGCGGCGTCCGGAAACCGATGGAGAAGAGATTCTCGCGGTCGTCGCAGGAAAGGTGAAGGACCAGGGCGCCGGTCACGAGGTGTTCGGCTTCAACGGCAGTCGCGCGCAGTTCCGGCAGGGCCGTCACCCGCAGGATGCGGAAGCCGTGAAGCGTCTCACCTTTTCGAATTTCGTTGGTCCCGTCGTCTCGCGTTCCGGTCATGGCGTTTCTCCTCTGGGGGAATAGAATTGACGATATCGCCGACGCTCCGGAAAAACAAGGGGGAACCCGGAGGTTCCCCCTGATCGATCTTCCGTGCCGGTGCGGCGCGGGTCGGGTTTGAACATCGGCCGGTCTACACCCAGCCGCGGAGCCTCATGGCTTCCACAACGCGACCCACGGCGACCACATAGGCGGCCTGCCGCATATGGATGTTGTACTTCTTGGAAGCCTTCAACACGGCATGATAGGCCGTCGTCATCTTCTTGTCGAGGCGTTTGTAGACGTCTTCGGCATCCCAGTAGTACATGTAGGCATTCTGGACCATCTCGAAATAGGATACGGTTACGCCGCCGCCGTTGCACAGGAAATCGGGGATGACGTGGACGCCGTTCCGGTGGAGAATCTCGTCCGCCTCCGGCTCCGTGGGGCCGTTGGCCAGTTCGGCGACGATCTTGGCGCGGATCTTCGAGGCGTTGGTTCCCGTGATCATGCCTTCCATGGCCGAAGGAAGAAGGATATCCGCGTCCAGCTCCAGAAGCGCCTCATTGGACAGCGGTTTTGACCCGGGAAAATCCACGACGGAGCCGGTCCGGGCCTTGTGTTTGCCGACGGCCTCCGGATCGAGCCCTTCCGCCTTGTAGATACCGCCCTTGGAGTCGCTGACGGCGACGACCTTGGCGCCGAACTTCGATTTGGCGAGCACGGCCGCGTAGTATCCGGCATTGCCGTAACCCTGGATTGCGACGGTCGCCTTGGCGAGATCGATGCCGCACTCCTTGGCCGCTTCCCGCACGGCATAGATTCCGCCCATGGCCGTGGCGTCACCGCGCCCTTCGGATCCGCCGAGCGCGAGGGGCTTCCCGGTGATCACGCCGAACTGGTTCTTGCCGCAGAGTTTGGAGTACTCATCCACCATCCAGGCCATGATCTGAGGATTGGTATAGACGTCAGGGGCCGGCACATCCTGCTCGGGACCGAGGATCTGCCAGACCTTGTCCACGTATGCCCGGCTCAGGCGCTCCAGCTCCCCCTGGGACATTTCCTTCGGGTTGCAGATGACGCCGCCCTTTGCGCCGCCCAGCGGCAGGTCCATCAGCGAACATTTCCAGGTCATCCACGCCGCCAGCGCCCGGACGGTGTCGATCGTCTCTTCCGGGTGGAAGCGGATGCCGCCTTTTGTGGGGCCCTTTGCGTCATTGTACTGAATCCGGAATCCTTCGAACACCTTCAAGGATCCGTCGTCCATCCGTACCGGAATCGAGATGTGCAATTCGCGCGAGGGGACCCTCAGAATGGCCTGGACGCCGGGCTCCAGGTTCAGGATCTTCGCACAGTCATCCAGTTGTTTCTGTGCGACCGCAAACGGATTCAGTGCTGCTGTCATGGCTTTCCTCCTTGGATGAAATAAAATAGTTCCGGAGATCGTCGGGATTCGAGGACCGCAGGAACTTGCTTTTCCCTTATTTCTTCCTGCCGGTCGCTTCGCGCAAGACCTCTTCAAAGGGGCGAAGCGCATCGTAATCCAGGATCGTCGACATCGCCCGGTTGAGCGTCTCGATGCCGGCCTCATGGGCGCAGCAAACGGGATTCAGCCCTCCGTAGAGAATCATGCCGAGTTTGTTGACGTCCACCGGCACCTGGCAGATTGGTTCGCTCAGCTCGCCCAGGGACAGGACGCCTCCGATGCCGATCAGGCGAAGGTTGGTGATGATCTGATCCACCAGCTCACGGCTCACGGTCGGGATCTCTCGGAAATTGGCCAAGACCTTTCCTTCGCCCTGTTCCGCAGCGGTCCTCACGGAGGACATTTTTGCCATAATGAAGACCTCCGAGGGGTCGAGCGAGGAGCCGGAATAGTAGATGAGTTCGACGAAGCGAAGCGCCTTGCCGTCCTTGACCTGAAGAATGCCGCCGAACTTGGAGTCCATGGGAACGCCGTGTTTCAGGAGCACGCCGTTGACGACGACGCTGCAGACGGTGGCAAAGCCGACGCATCCCTCTGGGACGACGAGATCCCCCAGACGGTCCCCCTCGTCCGCCGTGAAGACCAGCTCGCTCACGCAGATGCCCGCCCTGAACGCAGGCTTCATTGCCGCCAGGGCATCCCGGAAGCGGCCTTTGGGAAGGAACGTCACATTCATCGGCAGGAGCCCCGCCTTTTTATGTGGATCCAGGGTCGTCCGGAAGGCAAGGACCTCGATCCGGGAGACGGACATGCCGATCTTATCGCGGACGCGGCCGTCGGCGATTTCCTCGATGCCCCGCTCCGTGATGACCCGGCCGTCCAGGCGGCCGACCAGCCTGGTCAGGCCGCGCCCATCCATGATCTTCAGATGGTAGCGGACGGTGCGTTCGCTCAGGGCGACGCCGTAATCCTTCATGCGCCGGGCGATGAGGCGCGAGCCCGTCGGCTCCCCCGTTTCCTGCAGGATGCGAAGGATGAGCAGAATTTTCCGCTCGATGTCTTCTTGGTTGAATATCGTTGTCATAGGCAAACGGCAATCTATTGCCGATGGCTACTAACACGTCCCCCCGCCTTTGTCAAACGAATTTTTGCACGCCGCTCCGGAAGAACTAAAGTCCTGCGCCGGTCGTCCGATAACCATGAAAAGAGGACGAAAAGGAGGTCGGCGCATGGAAGCGCAGGGGATCTTGTGGAACGGCAGGACGGACCGGATGGTCGTTTACCCCCGCTATACGCTGCTGGAGAGGATTGTCCTGGGTGCGGTTTTTGGCGCCGGCTGGCCCTTCCGGCGGGTGCATCTCTTCCTGACGGAAACCCGGCGGAAGCTGGAAGAATGGAAAGAAGAGGATCTCATCGATATTTAGAAGGCGACGCCCGAACTATCGCGTCCGGATCGACGCCGTCAGCGCTGCGCCGACCGAAAGCAGAACCGCGACCACGAGCATGCCGGATTCGTAATCGCCCGTATGATCCTTCAGAAGCCCGATCAGCGAAGGTCCGGTAAAACCGCCCAGGTTGCCCATGGAATTGATGAGGGCGATGCCCCCCGCCGCCCCCGCACCGGTCAGGAATGACGAGGAAAGGGCCCAGAACGGACCGAGCGCGCCCCAGATCCCGACGGCGGCGATCATGAAGCAGAAAATTTCGGCCGGGACGCGGTCGGAGAATGCGGACAGGGCCATTCCGGCGGCTGCGGTCAGCAGCGCCAGCGCCGCGTGCCCCCTTCGTTCGCCGCTCCGGTCGGAATGTCTGCCGATCAACACCATGGCGATGCAGGCGGCGAAATAGGGAAGGGTGGAAACGAGACCGATTGCCAAATTGCTCATCGTTGACAGGCTTCTGAGGATCAGGGGCATCCAGAGGCTGATCGCGTACAGGCCCACCACCAGCGCAAAGTAGACGGCGCAGAAAGTCCACACCCGGCCGCTCCGGAAAACCTCCCGGAGATTTCTTCCCGTTTCGGCGGGCAGGCCGGAGGCCTCCCGGCGCAGTTGCCCGTCGAGCCATTGTTTTTCCTCCGCCGTCAGCCACTTCGCCTGATGGGGCCGATCCGTCAAAAGGAACCAGACGCCGATCCCCAGGATGACGGAGGGGATCCCCTCGAGCAGGAAGAGCCACTGCCAGCCGGCAAGGCCGAAGAAGCCGTGAAAAGTCAGCAGGGCGCCCGACAGAGGGCCGCCGATGATGCCGGCGACGGCCGTGGCCGTCATGAAGAGGGCCACGTTGCGGGCCAGGTATTTTGCCGGGAACCAGTACGTCAGGTAGAGGATCATGCCGGGGAAGAATCCGGCCTCGGCGAGTCCGAGGAGGAAGCGAAGCCCGTAGAAGCTCTTCGGACCCTGGACGAACATCATCGCTGAGGAGATGATCCCCCAACTGACCATGATCCGCGCAATCCAGAATCGGGCGCCGATCCGGTGGAGGATGAGGTTGCTCGGGATTTCGAAGAGGAAATAACCGATGAAGAATATGCCGCTGCCGACGCCGAATACCGTTCCGCTCAAGTTCAGATCGGCGTTCATCTGGAGAGCGGCGAAGCCGACGTTGATGCGGTCCAGATAGGCGAGGATGTACAGGGAAAACATCAGTGGGATCAGATGCAGGGTGATCTTCCGGACGACCCGTTTTTCGACTGCTGCAGATTCGGACATGGGGCTTCTCGCTTGCGCCCTTCCTCGAAACGGTTTTCGCGCCCCCGGTGCGGCCCGCGCCCTTCCGCTGATTCCCCCGTGTTTGATCGGGCGGTTCCGCGGATAGCGCCGGCGGGACCACGCGCCGACGGCGCCCCTGCAGTCGGCAGGTGTTTTTCGCGCGCCTTTATGATAGAAGGCATCGCGGCCGCTTATAGCACATGACCGGATGACCATCAATCCGAGGGATGGAAACCGCTCCGCCCGGAGCGGATCGGCGCCGGCGGTTGACCCAAAACAGAGTATCAGGAAGGAAGATATGGTCGGATCGAGCGAGACGAAGCGTGAACGAGTCGACGCAACGGAACTCCCCGGTGGCTTCCCGACGGCCGAAGACGAATACCGCCGCTTCTATGAAAGCGCCGTAGAGGGCTTCTTCCGCAGCACGCCTGAAGGCCGCTTCCTCAGCGTCAACCCGGCATTCGCCAGGCTGCTGGGCTACGAATCCCCGGAAGAGCTGATCTCCGCCGTATCGGATATCCCCAAACAGTACTATGTGAATGCCAAGGACCGGATGCGCTATGTGAGGACGCTCCGTGAAAAGGGATCTGTCGAGCACTTCGAATTCAAGGCCCGCCGGAAGGACGGAAGGGAGATTTGGGTTTCCAACAGCACGCGCGCCGTTTACGCCGAAAACGGCGAGATCCGGTGTTATGAAGGCATCGTGCTGGACATCACGTCGGGCAAACTGAGCGAAATGGCCCTGGCGGAGAGTGAGGAGCGATACCGTCTACTTTTCTCGGAAGCCCCCGGGGCCCTGTTCCTCCATGACGGGAACATCATTACGCATGCCAATCCGTCGGCCTGCAGGATGCTGGGCGCAAGAGGCCCCGAGGAAGTTGTGAATCGAGCCCTGCTGCAATTCATCCACCCCAAGTATCGGCAGGAAGTGCGCAGGAGGGTTGAAGCCGTGATGGTTCATGGGCAGCGGCTTCCTCCCATGGAGCAGCAGTATATCCGTCTCGATGGTCGCATCATCGACGTGGAGGCCCGCGGGATTCCCATCACTGTTCAGGGCAAACGCATGATGTACAGCATCCTGCACGAGATCACCGACCGCAAGCGTGCGGAGACGGCACTGCAGGAGAGCGAGCGGGTGTTGAGCACCCTGCTCGGAAACCTTCCCGGCATGGTGTACCGCTGCCGGAACGATCACAACTGGACGATGGAGTTCGTCAGCGGCGGCTGCACCCCCCTGACGGGTTACGCCCCGGAGGACCTGATCGGCAACCGCCGCGTCGCCTATAACGGCATCATCCACCCCGAAGACCGTGCCGAAGTATGGAGACAGGTTCAGGAGGCGGTGCACGGGCGGACCGCGTTCGACATGACCTACCGGATTGTCACGGCCTCCGGGGACGTGAAGTGGGTTGCGGAACGGGGACGGGGAGTCTACACAGATTCAGGCGAACTCCTGGCCCTGGAGGGATTCATCGCGGATGTCACCGCCCGCGTCCTTGCGGACGATATCCTGCGGGAAAACGAAGAGAAGCTGCGGAAGATCTTTCACACCACGCCCGATTCCATCTGCATCAATCGACTAGATGACGGCCGCTTCATGGCGGTCAACGAAGGCTTCACCAGGATCTCCGGTTATACGGAAGAGGAAGCCGTGGGAAGCACCTCCCAGGATCTGGATCTCTGGGTCTCGCCCGGGCAATTCGCGGCCTTGAGCGACAGATTGAGGAAATACGGCGAAGTGCGGAATCTCGAGGCCGCCTTCCGCATGAAGAAAGGGGGGATCCTGTACGGACTGACTTCCGCCTCGGTCGTCGATCTCAACGGTGTTCCGCATGTCCTCAGCATCACCCGGGACATCACCGAGAGGAAGGGGATGGAGGAGGCGCTGATCGAAAGCGAAAAGAAGTTCCGCGATCTGGCCGCGTTGCTGCCCGAGGTTGTCTTCGAGACGGACCTCACGGGCCGTTTCACCTACGCGAATTCCTTTGGGCTCGATCTGTTCGGCTATACCCGCGAAGAGCTGAAAGAGGGGCTCAACGCCATCGATATGGTCGCCCCGCGGGACCGGGCGCGCGCCGCCAGAAGCATCGGCGGCGTGCTGACGAATGGGAAAACGAGAAGCAACGAGTACCGGGCGATCCGGAAAAGCGGCGAAGAATTCCCCGTTCTCATCAGTTCGACGGCGATCGTCAGGGACGGGAAGATCACCGGAATGCGGGGACTAGTCATCGACCTGACGGAGCGCAAGCGGCTGGAAAGCCAGTTGCTGCAGGCGCAGAAGATGGAGGCCCTCGGCACGCTGTCCGGGGGGATCGCCCACGACTTCAACAACATCCTGATGGGCATCCAAGGGAACATCTCCCTCATGATGCTCGATCTCGAACCTCATCATCCCCACGGCGAACGGCTGCGCCACGTCGAAGAGCATGTAAAAACGGCGTCGGATCTGACCCGGCAGCTCCTCGGCATCGCCCGCGGCGGTCGCTACGAGGTCAAGCCGACCGACATGAACGGGGTCGTCACGAAGATATCGTCCATGTTCGGAAGGACGAAGAAGGAGATATCCATTCACCACAAGCACGAAGAGGACCTCTGGCTCGTCGAGGCGGATCGCGGACAGATGGAGCAGGTCTTCATGAATCTCTTCGTCAACGCCTGGCAGGCCATGCCGCAGGGCGGTGATGTCTTCGTCGAGACGCAGAACGCCGTCCTCACCGAGGACGAGGCCCTTGCGGGCGCGCTCCACCCCGGCCGCTACGTCAGAATCACCGTCGCCGATACAGGCATCGGCATGGATGAAGAAACGAGGGCGCGGGCCTTCGATCCTTTTTTTACGACAAAGGAAAAGGGAACGGGCACGGGACTCGGTTTGGCCATGGTGTACGGCATCGTCCACGGTCACGGAGGGATGGTCCAAGTCTCCAGTCAGCCAGGTCATGGGGCGGTCTTCTCGCTCTGGTTTCCCGCGGCGGACAAGACCATTGTGGAGAAAAAATCCGGCGATGTGCGCGAGATGCAGAAGGGCACGGAGACAATCCTGCTCATCGACGACGAGGCGCGCATCCTGGAAGTCAACAAGGCGATGCTGGAGCATCTCGGTTACAGGGTGTATGCCGCGTCCAACGGAAAGGACGGAATCGATCTCTATCGGGCGAAGAAGGACGAGATCGATCTCGTCATCCTGGACATGATCATGCCCGGCATTTCCGGGGGCGAGGTCTTTGACCGGCTCAAGGATATCAACCCGGGCCTCAGAGCGCTTCTCTCCAGCGGATACAGCGCGGAAGGCGAGGCAGCGAATATTCTGGCACGGGGTTGCCGCGGGTTCCTGCAGAAGCCCTTCCAGATGGCGAGACTGTCCCGGCAGGTCCGCGAGGCCCTGCAGCGGGAGGCGTGAAATCGCCGCAGACAGGCCTTTTGGCAGACATCCGAATCGGGATTTGGATGTCTGCGATCCCCAGGGAGGAGCCTGGGCTGACATTCGCTCGTCCGCCCTAAAGGGGGCGGCGCTCGCTGTCGGATTCAACAGCCCAATGGCGGCCTTCGGGAGGCTGTTCAAAAAGGTCTGGATGCAAGGCACCCGAAATCCCGAGGAGTGAGGCGTACTGGAAGTACGCCGCAGCGACGAAGGATGAGCGAAACGCCGCAGACAGGCCTTTTGGCAGACATCCGAATCGGGATTTGGATGTCTGCGAT
>CAZDLM010000060.1:7732-17720 GCA_964506465.1 uncultured Syntrophaceae bacterium | reverse complement strand
ACCCGATCGAAAGAATCTGGAGGGAAGAACATTGGAAATCTCTGCATCGATGGTGAAAGAATTGCGGACGAAAACCGGCGCCGGCATGATGGACTGCAAGGAGGCGCTGAAGGATTCCGACGGCGATTTTGAAAAGGCGATCGAGTACCTGCGCAAGAAGGGGATGTCGGCCGCCACGAAACGGTCCTCCAAAGCGGCCAAAGACGGTACGGTCGGCTCGTACATTCATATGGGAGGCAGGATCGGCGTCCTCGTCGAAGTCAACTGCGAAACGGATTTTGTGGCGAAGACGGCGGATTTCCAGGCGCTGGCGAAGGACATCGCCATGCATGTCGCGGCATCCAATCCCCGTTTTGTGCGCCCCGAGGAAGTCCCGCCGGAAGTCCTGGAAAGTGAAAAGGGGATCTATCGCAGCCAGGCGGCCGAAGAGGGCAAGCCCGAGAAGATCTGGGACCGGATCGTGGAAGGAAAGCTGAAGAAATACTACGAGGAAGTCTGCCTCACGGAACAGAAATTCATCAAGAACCAGGACATCACGGTCGGCGCGCTGGTCAAGGAATTGATCGCGAAGACCGGAGAGAACATCGTGATCCGCCGGTTTGCCCGATTCCAACTGGGCGAAGAACTGAAGTAGCAGCATTCCTCCGGAAAGCGGTCGAAGCATGCCTCCAAAGCGAAGAAGCGCCGAGAAGAAGGTCCCCGTCTACCGTCGCGTGCTGCTCAAGCTCAGCGGCGAAGCCCTGATGGGGAGACGCGCCTCCGGAATCGATCCGGACATCGTGGCGGGCATCTCGGCGGAAATTGCGGATGTTGTGAAGCTGGGGGTTCAACTGGGCGTTGTCGTCGGCGGGGGAAACATCTTCCGCGGCGGCGAGGCGGGTCCGCAGGGGATCGATCGCACGGTCGCGGACCACATGGGCATGCTGGCAACGGTGATCAACAGCCTTGCCCTGCAAAGCGCCCTGGAACGTGCCCGGGTCGAGACCCGGGTGATGACGGCCATCGAGATGCGCGAAGTGGCCGAGCCCTACATCCATCGCCGCGCCATCCGCCACCTTGAAAAGGGGCGCGTGGTGATTTTTGCCGGCGGGACGGGCAATCCGTATTTCACCACGGACACGGCTGCGACGCTACGGGCGGCGGAGATCAAGGCCGATGTTCTTCTCAAAGCCACGAAGGTCGACGGCGTGTACGATCGGGACCCGGTCCGGAATCCCCGCGCCGTGCAGTTCCGTCGCATTGCCTATACCGACGTCCTCACCCGCAACCTCAAGGTGATGGACGCCACGGCCATCTCTCTGTGCCGGGACAATGCCATTCCCATCGTGGTCTTCAATCTGCAGGTTCCCGGAAATATCCGCCGCGTCATCTGCGGGGAATCCGTTGGAACCCGAGTGGGAGGAGCGACATGAAGGAACTGGTGTTCGAGGAATTGAAAGACAACATGGACAAGCTGATTTCCTCGTTCGAGAAGAGCCTGAGCAAGGTGAGGACGGGAAGGGCTTCGATATCGCTCCTCGACGGCATCAAAGTGGAGTATTACGGGACGCCGACGCCGCTGAATCAGATGGCGTCGCTCTCCGTCCCGGAAAGCCGCCTCATCGTCATCAGCCCCTGGGACGCGAGCGTCATCGGTGCCATCGAAAAGGCCATCCAAAAGTCGGATCTCGGCCTCATGCCGACGACGGACGGCAAGGTGGTCCGCATCGCGATCCCGGCGCTGACGGAAGAACGCCGGAAGGAACTGGTGAAGGTCGTCCGGAAGATGGCGGAGGAATGCAAGATCAAGTTGCGGAATGCCAGGCGCGATGCGAACGAACAGCTCAAGGAACTGAAGAAGGACAGCGAGCTTTCGGAGGACGAGCTGTATTCCGCGCAGGAGGACGTTCAGAAAACGACCGACAGGTACATCGAGAAAACCGACAAGATTCTCTCCGCCAAGGAGAAGGAGATCATGGAAATCTGAGCGGGACCGCGAACGGATTTCTGCAACAGGGGGGCCTCCGGGCTCCCCTGTTTTTTTCCGATGCGGGACGCCGCGAGGGCTGATGGAGAGGGGGCTGGGAGGTTTCTTGAAAATCGCCGGACCCTATGTTAGCGTGACTTCAACACTTCGCAAGGCAGGAGCAACGGATGCGGAAACACCTGGACAAGGACCGGGAGAGTCTGCCCCGGCATATCGCCATCATCATGGACGGCAACGGGCGTTGGGCGCGCCAGCACGCCCTGGGGCGTATTGCCGGTCACCGCGAAGGGGCGGAATCGGTGCGGGTCGTGGTCCGCGAATGCCGCCGCATCGGGATCAGCTATCTGACGCTGTACGCCTTCTCGATGGAAAACTGGTCTCGGCCGAAGAGGGAAGTGGAGGCGTTGCAGGCCCTTCTGGAACAGTACTTGAAAAAGGAAGTCCCCGAGATGCTGAAGAATGGAATCCGCCTGCTAGCCATCGGAGATACGTCCAGGCTGAAGGCCTCGGTTCGCAGCGCCCTGGCGGAGGCTATGGAAAACACCGCCTGCAATGACGGCATGACCCTGGTTCTGGCGTTGAGCTACGGCGGCCGCGACGAGATCGCCGAAGCGGCGCGGCGGATGGCGGGAGACGTGAAGCATGGCGATCTGCGCCCCGCGGACATCACGAAGGAACGGTTTGCCTCCTATCTGTATACGGCCGACATCCCGGATCCGGACCTCCTGATCCGGACGAGCGGCGAGTACCGTCTCAGCAACTTCCTCTTGTGGCAGATGGCCTATACGGAGTTCCATTTCACGGATGTCCTGTGGCCGGACTTCCGGGAGGATCAACTGATGAAGGCGATTGAAGACTACCGCCGCCGGGAGCGAAGGTTCGGACGGACGAGCGATCAACTGGGCAAGGATTGACGGATCATGATGAGCCCCCATCTCCAGAGGTGGATCACGGGAGTCGTCGCCGTTCCGGCCCTGTTCTGCCTCGTGTACTTCGGCGCCGAATCCGTCTTCGCGATCCTGATTCTGCTGGCGGCTCTCGCCGGCGTTTATGAGTACGGCGCCATCGTCTTCGGGGCGGGACGGCGCCGGGAGAAGGCGGAACTGTTTTTTTTCGGGGGGATCATCCTGCTGGCGGCGGTTGCCGGTGAACGCGAATATTTGCTGGCCGTCCTGACCCTGTCGGTGCTGGGCGTGTTTGTCCTGGAGTTGCTTTCCGCCCGCGAGAGACCCTTCGATATGGAAGCGACAGCGAAAACGGTTCTGGGGCTCGTCTATGTCCCGCTTCTGATGTCTCATTTCATCTTTCTGCGTCAAGAAGAGCAGGGCGTGTTGTGGATTTTCTTCGTCCTGATGCTCGCATTTTCCGGCGATATCGCCGCCTTTTACGTGGGGCGAAAATTCGGACGCCGAAAGCTGCTGCCGTCGGTCAGCCCCGGCAAAACCGTGGAAGGGATTCTCGGGCTGGTCGCGGGCAGCCTGGCGGGATGCCTCCTCTTCCGGGAGCTATTCTTCCCGGCGCTGCCCGTGCTTCATGTTTCCGTTCTTGCGGTCGCCGGCGGGGTCGTCGGCCAGTTGGGCGATCTGTCGGAATCGGCGATCAAACGGTCGGCGGGAGTGAAAGATTCCGGGGTGATTCTGCCCGGTCACGGCGGCATCCTGGACCGTCTGGATTGCCTGCTGTTTCTGGTCCCTTTCGTCTACTACTACCAGCGGTTCGTGATCTCATGAAGGTTCTATCCGTCCTTGGCTGCACAGGGTCCATAGGCGTCAGCACGCTCGACGTGGTCCGGCGCAACCGCGATCGTTTCTCGGTCGCGGCGCTTGCTGCAGGGAGAAACACCGCCCGGCTGGCGGAGCAGATCGAACGTTTCCGTCCGAAACTGGCCTGCGTCGCCGACGGGGAGACCGCCGACCGGCTGCAGTCGCTGCTGCCGGGCGGCATCGACGTCGCCGTCCGTCACGGGGCGTCGGGATATGAGGAGGCGGCGGCTCTCTCCGGCGTCGAGATGACCGTCTCGGCCCTGGCGGGAGCGGCGGGGCTGCTTCCGACGCTCGCGGCCGTCGAGGCAGGCAAGGACGTCGCCCTGGCCAACAAGGAGGCGCTGGTCATGGCCGGGGGCATCGTCATGGACAAGGTGCAGGACAAGGGGGTGCGGCTTCTTCCCGTGGACAGCGAACACAGCGCGATCTTCCAGTGTCTCGCCGGAAACCGGCGGGCCGATGTGCGCCGCCTGATTCTGACCGCCTCCGGAGGCCCTTTCCGGAACTGCTCGAAAGAAGAACTCGTCGGCAAGAAGGCGGCCGACGCCCTCCGCCACCCCAAATGGAACATGGGAAGAAAGA
This sequence comes from uncultured Syntrophaceae bacterium, assembly GCA_964506465.1. GTDB lineage: Bacteria > Desulfobacterota > Syntrophia > Syntrophales > UBA6109 > UBA6109. The sequence continues at coordinate 13,409 of CAZDLM010000060.1, read as the reverse complement.
TTACGGTGGACTCGGCGACTCTCATGAACAAGGGCCTCGAGGTCATCGAGGCCCACTGGCTCTTTGGTGTGGGGTGGGATGCCATCGATGTCTGCATCCATCCGCAGAGCGTCGTTCACTCGCTGGTGGAATACCGTGACGGTTCCGTCATCGCGCAGATGGGGATTCCCGACATGAGAATCCCCATCGCCTACGCGCTCGCATACCCCGAGCGGTTGGCCAATGACCTCCCCGCCCTGGACCTTGTTGCGCAAGGGGTTCTGGAATTCGGAGAACCGGATCGCGAGGCCTTTCCCTGCCTGGGGCTGGCCTACCGGGCCGCCCGCAGCGGGGGCACCACCCCGGCCGTCTTGAACGCAGCCAACGAGGCTGCCGTCGAGGCGTTCCTGGAAGGGCGGATCGGCTTCACCGATATTGCGCGAATCGTGACGCAGGTGATCGATGCGCATGTTCCTTGCCCGGCGCCTTCCCTCTCGGATATCCTCTCCGCAGACGCCTGGGGCCGCACCGCGGCGGAATCATCGATGACGGACATTGCGGAGAGGCAAGAAAGTCGTTCTTCATGAAACGGGAGTCGGTATCATCATGGGATTAAGCATCCTGTCCGTCATTGTTCTTCTGGGGATCCTGATTTTCGCGCACGAACTCGGGCATTTCCTCGTTGCCAAGTATTCCGGCGTCGGCGTCCTGAAATTCTCGCTCGGCTTCGGGCCGCGCATCATCGGAAAGAAGTGGGGGGAAACGGAATACGTCCTTTCCCTGATCCCGCTCGGCGGGTACGTGAAACTCCTCGGCGAATCGGATGAGGAGGGGCTTCCCCCGGAGGACCTGGATCGATCCTTTCTCCGGCAATCCGTCTGGGTGCGGATAGCGATCGTTGCGGCGGGTCCGATCTTCAACTTTCTGCTGGCGATCCTGATCTTCTTTATCGTTTTCATGGCGGGCGTGCCGGAGTTGACGAGCTCGATCGGCGCCGTTCAGAAGGATTCGGCCGCGGAACAGGCCGGCCTGCAGGCGGGCGATACGATTACGGCGATCGACGGCAAGACGTTGGACCGATGGAATCGGCTCTCGGAGACGGTTGCCGACAGCGGGGGAAAGACGTTGACCGTGACGGTCCGGCGCGGCGACCGTACGCTGGATCTGACCGTGCAGCCCCGGGAGGTCAAGTCGCACAACGTCTTTGGAGAGGAGATCTCCTCTTACAAGATCGGCATTTCGCCCTCCAGGGACGGGGTCGTCATCGAGCGGAAGAATCCCGCGGCCGCCTTCTGGGGAAGCCTCGTCCATACGTGGACAATCACCAAGCTGACGTTTCTGAGCATCGTCAAGCTGGTTCAGGGTGTCCTCTCTCCACGGACGCTGGGAGGCCCCATCATGATCGCGCAGCTCGCCGGGGCCCAGGTCAGGGAAGGTCTGATTCCCTTCGTCCTCTTCATGGCGCTCTTGAGCATCAACCTGGCCGTTCTCAACCTGCTGCCGATTCCGGTTCTGGACGGGGGACACCTCCTCTTCTTCGTGATCGAGCTCCTGAAGGGCAGCGAAGTCAATATCCGCTGGCGGGAAGGATCGCAGCAGGTCGGACTGGTGATCCTCGTTCTGCTCATGCTCTTTGTCATCATCATGGACGTGGAGCGTCTGAACATTCCCTTCATCAATGACATCCTGAGATTTTTCACGGGCGGAAAGTGATGCGGATTCTGGCGATCGACAGCGCCGCCGGCAGCGTTTCCGCGGCGGTTCTCGAGGACGAAAGGCTCCTCGCCGAGGGAACGTCGAATGCGGGACGCAATGCCTCCGTCGATCTCCTGCCGATGGCGGCATTTGTCCTGCGGGCGGCGGGGATCCGGATCGGCAACGTCGATCTCATCGCCTGCACGGACGGGCCGGGATCGTTTACGGGTCTTCGCATCGGCGTAGCCACGGTCAAGGGTTTGGCCCTCGCGACGGGGAAGCCCCTGATCGGCGTTTCGTCCTTAAGGGCCCTGGCGTGCAATCCGGCCCGTCCCGGCATGACCATCTGTTCCATGATCGACGCGCGCCGCAGCCAGGTCTATGCCGCCCTCTTCGAGACGGACGGCCGGGGAAGCCTCCGGCAGCTTCGCCCGGACGGGCTTGCCGACGTGGCGGATTACGCCGGGAGTCTCGGGGGCGGCGGAGTCGTTTTTGTGGGCAGCGGTGCTGCGCGCTACGCGGAGGAGATTTGCCAGGTTCTTGGGCCGGCTGCATCCATCGCCTCCGATCATCATCATCTGATCCGCGCCGCCGCCGTCGGCCTCCTGGGGTGGAAGGATTACCGCGAAAGCGGACCCTCGGATCCGGTCCGTTTTCTGCCTCGGTATCTCCGCATCTCCGATGCGGAACGGAAGGGATCTTCTCTGGAGAGATGACGGCGGACGAAAGCCCGATAAATGCACGGGAAAACGGGTTTCGGGGTGTTGACAAGCCCGGGAAATTGAGCTAAGTTCGCAGCCGTTCACATCTGACCGCATACGAGGAGGAGGCAGCCTGATCCAGGAACGGACGAACCGGCCAGCCAAGGGCTGGTATTTTCCGGCTTCGCCTGATGAAGGTGGTCCGTGAAGAGGGCTATATGAGGCATGAAAGTATGATCGTGCCCGAGGGACTCCCGTTCATCGTCCCCCTCGCGGTCGCCGTAGCGGTTGCCTTTTTCTATAATGCCCAGATCCTCGCTGCATTCCTGCTTCTTCTTCTGCTTTTCGTCTTGAATTTTTTCCGCAATCCGGAACGTATCTTCAGCGGGGAAGAGCGCACGCTCCTCTCGCCCGCGGATGGCAGAGTGATTCGCGTCGACGATGAAGCGTCTCATGAGCTTATGGAGGGATCTTGCCGAAAAATAAGCATTTTCATGAACGTATTCAATGTCCACGTGAACCGCTCCCCCTGTTCCGGGGTCATCGAGTCCATCCGTTACAGGAAGGGGGAATTTCTTTCGGCGGATAAGGACGCCGCCTCCGAACAGAATGAAAAGAACGCACTGTTGATTCGGACCGGTGAAGGAAGGAAGATCGTGACGGTCCAGGTTGCGGGTCTGATTGCCCGCAGGATCGTCTGCTGGCTCAAAGAAGGTATGGAAGTCCGGAAGGGGGAGCGATTCGGAATGATCCGTTTCGGCTCCAGGCTCGACGTCTTCCTGCCCCGGGATGCATCCGTATCCGTGAAAATCGGAGACAAGGTCCGGGCGGGAGAAACCCCGATAGGATACTGGCCATGAAAGAAAAAGGATCGTTTCGCAGCAGCAGGATGGGGAAGGGCATTTACATCCTCCCCAATCTCTTTACGACGGCAAACCTCTTCTGCGGGGTTTATGCCGCCGTTGCTTCCATGAAGGGGCTGTTCGAGATTGCGGCCCTCAACATTATGATTTCCGCTGTGTTGGACACGCTCGACGGGAGGATCGCGCGTATGACCAATACGACGAGCAAGTTCGGTTCGGAATACGATTCCCTCGTCGACCTGGTCTCCTTCGGCGTTGCACCGGGCTTGCTGGCCTACGCCTGGGCGCTGGGGTCTTTCGGAAAGTGGGGATGGATCGCGGCGTTTCTCTTCGTGACTTGCGGGGCGCTCCGCCTGGCGCGCTTCAACGTCCAGCTCGGCACCATCGACAGCCGATTCTTCAACGGACTGCCGATCCCCGCGGGCGCGGCTATGGTGGCAACGAGCGTCCTCCTTTACTTTCAATGCGGCGGGGAGGGCACCTTCCCTCATCCCGTGGTTCTGTTCGGGGTTTTCGCCCTCGCCCTGCTGATGGTGAGCAACATCAAATTCTACAGCTTCAAGGACCTGAACATGTTCGCCCGGAAGCCTTTCATGTCGCTCGTGCTGATCGTTCTGATTCTGGTGATCATCGTCGCCGAACCCCAGATCATGATTTTCACATTCTTTGCCGGATATTGCCTGTCCGGCCCGTTCTGGTTCCTTTACAGACTCACGAAGAAAACGGCGGAAAGGGTCAGGGAAAGTAAGAACTCGTCCCCGAAACAGATGTTCCTGTAGAATCGGGCAACGGACAAGATAACGGGGCGGGCCGAAACTTCCGGCCCGTTGCGAGAAACCAAAAAGGCGGTGAAACGGAGTATGAGGACGTACAGTGTTGCGGTAGTGGGAGCGACGGGCGCCGTCGGTAACGAGATGATCAAGGTCCTGGAGCAGCGAAATTTCCCGGTGGGGAAATTGACGCTCCTCGCGTCCGCGCGTTCCGTCGGGAAGAAGCTTGCCTACAAAGGGACGGAAATCGAGATAAAGGAATTGAAAGAGGATTCCTTTGCCGGCATTGAGATCAGTCTATTTTCCGCCGGCGGGAGCATCAGCACGAAGTTCGCGCCGATTGCGGCCGCTGCGGGATGCGTCGTCGTGGACAATACGAATGCGTTCCGCATGGATCCGGACATCCCGCTGGTAATTCCCGAGGTCAACGCGGAGGCAATCGCCCTTTACAAGAACCGGGGGATCATCGCCAATCCGAATTGCTCCACGATCCAGATGGTTGTCGCCCTGAAGCCGATCTATGACGCCGTCGGGATCAAGCGGGTGATCGTGTCGACGTATCAGTCCGTCTCGGGAACGGGAAAGAAGGCCATCGAGGAATTGGAGCTGCAGAGCAGGGCGATCCTGGGCGGCCAGAAGCCGGTGGTCAAGGTGTACCCTTACCAGATCGCCTTCAACTGCCTGCCGCATATCGATGTCTTCTTGGAGAACGGATACTGCCGGGAAGAGATGAAGATGGTCAACGAGACGAAGAAGATCATGAACGATCCCGACATCGGCGTGACGGCGACGACGGTCCGGGTGCCGGTCTTCAAGAGCCATTCGGAGTCCGTGAACGTCGAAACGCGCAGGAAGATTACGGCGGCACAGGTGCGGGAACTGCTCTCCAAGGCGCCGGGCGTCAAGGTGGTCGATAATCCCAAAGAGCGGAGCTATCCGCTGGCGATCGATGCCGCAGGTCGCGATGAAACCTTTGTCGGGCGGATTCGCGAAGACGAATCGATTCCGAACGGCATCAATCTCTGGGTGGTCTCGGACAACATCCGTAAGGGAGCGGCGCTCAACGCCGTTCAGATCGCCGAGATCCTCGTCTCGAAATACCTGTGAGGATCATCGGAGGCGAAGCCGGTGGGAGGCGCATCCGCGTCCCGAAGGGGTGCCGCCTCCGGCCCACCTCGGACATGGTGAGGGAGGCGCTCTTCAATATCCTTCCTCCTATGACGGGCGGCGCCTTCCTTGATCTCTACGCCGGCTGCGGAACCGTGGGTTTGGAAGCCGCGAGCCGGGGGGCGGCGCGCAGCCTGTTTGTGGAAAGGGATCCGCTGCTGGCAAAGGCCATCCGGGCCGCCGCCGAAAGTCTCGGGCTGGCGGATCGAACGGAGGTCATGGCGGCGGATGCGGAGAGGGCCATCCGCGTTCTCTCCTCACGGGGTGAACGTTTCGATTTCATTTTTATCGATCCGCCCTATGAAAAAGGGCTGATCGAACCGATGCTGGAGGGAATCGTCTCGGGAAATATCCTGGCTCAAGCGGGAGTTGCCATCGTTCAACATGCGGCAGGAGAAGGCGCACAAACGGATTCGATCGACGGAACGGTCCTGACGGACCGGAGGCGGTACGGAAACACCCTCTTGTCATTCTGGCGGAGAAAGTAGATCCGATGGCCGAG
>CAZDLM010000060.1:0-7709 GCA_964506465.1 uncultured Syntrophaceae bacterium | reverse complement strand
TCGATCGAGAAGACGGAAGAGAGGTCTATGCGAAGAATCGCCGTATACCCCGGTTCGTTTGATCCCATCACCAATGGCCATGTGGACATCATCAAGAGGGGCGTAAGGATGTTCGATCGACTGATCGTCCTGGTCGCCTACAACCCGAACAAGACGGCCCTCTTCACCGTGGAGGAGCGGCTGGCCATGATCCGCGAGGTCGTCAAGGACATGGACCACGTCATTGTGGACACCTCTCCCGGCCTTCTGGTCGACTACGTCAAGAGCGTGGGCGGGAACGTCATCCTTCGCGGACTCCGGGCGCTTTCGGACTTCGAGTACGAATTCCAGTTGGCCCTCATCAACCGGAAGCTGAACCGGGACATCGAAACCGTTTTTCTCATGACCGGATACAAGTGGTTCTATACCAGTTCGACGATCATCAACGAGGCGGCGAGTCACGGCGGATCGGTCAAGGGACTCGTGCCGGAGATCGTCTACCAGAAGCTCGAGGCGAAATACGGGAGATAAGGGAGAGGATCGAACGCAAGGAGAACACCGATGGTGAAATTGGCAGCGCGGATTTCCACAATCAAACCCTCGGCGACGCTGGCGATCACGGCCAAGGCCAACGCCCTCAAAGCGCAGGGCCGGGACGTCGTCGGATTCGGCGCAGGCGAACCCGATTTCGATACCCCCGCCAACATCAAGGCGGCGGCGGTCAAGGCGCTGGAGGCGGGATTCACAAAATACACGGCCGTCGGCGGGACCGACGAGCTCAAGGACGCAATCATCGGAAAATTCCGCCGCGACAGCGGCCTCGAATTCAAGCGCTCCCAGGTCGCCGTTTCCTGCGGGGCCAAACATACCCTGTACAACCTTGCTCAGGTCCTGCTCGAAGAGGGAGACGAGGTCGTCATCCCGTCGCCCTACTGGGTGTCCTATCCGGACATCGTCATCCTGACCGGAGCCAAGCCGGTGATCGTCACGACACGCGAAGAAGACGGCTTCAAGATGACGCCGGCGCAACTGGGGGCGGCGCTGACCGTCCGGACGAAAGCGGTCATTCTCAACAGCCCCTCCAACCCCGCGGGTGTGGTGTACAGCCGCGAGGAGCTCAAGGCTCTGGGGGATCTTCTCGCCAAGCGGGATATTCTCGTCATCTCCGACGACATCTATGAGAAGATTCTCTATGACGGCGTCACGTTCCATACGATGGCCTCGATCGATCCGGCCATGCAGGACCGCACCGTCACCGTCAACGGCGTTTCGAAGGCGTACGCCATGACGGGGTGGCGGATCGGCTATGCGGCGGGGCCGCAATACATCATCGAGGCCCTCACGAAGCTGCAGAGCCAGAACACGTCCAACCCGACGTCCATCTCCCAGAAGGCGGCGGTCGAGGCGCTGAACGGTTCGCAGGAAAGCGTCGCCCGCATGGGGGCGGAGTTCCAGAAGCGGCGCGACGTGATCGTGGCGGGACTGAACGGCATCCGCGGGATCCGCTGTCAGAATCCGCAGGGCGCTTTCTACGTCTTTCCGAACGTTTCCGCGCTGTATGGCAAACGATTCGGAGGGAAGGTCCTGGATGGGTCCGCATCCTTTGCGTCGTTCCTGCTGGAGGCCGTCGACGTGGCGGTGGTTCCGGGAGTGGAGTTCGGCCACGACGCCAACATCCGCCTTTCCTACGCCACGTCCATGAAGAATATCGAAGAGGGGATCCGGCGGATCCAAAAGGCCATGGAAAAACTCGGCTGAGCGGAGTTCAGGAAGGAGCACGAACAGGCATGGGTGGACTTTTCGGCGTCGTCGGGCGTGAAAACTGCGCGAAGACCCTCTTTTACGGTACGGATTATCATTCGCATCTGGGCACGGAAAACGCCGGCCTTGCCGTGTGGGGGAACAACAGCTTCTACAACAGCATCCACAGCATCAGCCAATCGCAATTCAAGTCCCGCTTCGTCGAAGATTACAAGCAGATGCAGGGAACGATGGGAATCGGCGCGATCGACGACGAATGGCCGCAGCCGCTGATCATCCGCTCGAAATTCGGCACCTACGCCATCGCTGCGACGGGGCTGCTGAACAACAAGGCCAAGCTCGTCGATGCCGTTCTCGCGGAGGGCGGCTCCTTTGCGGAGATCGAAGGCGGCGGGGTCAACACGGTCGAACTGGTCGCGAAACTCATCAACCGCTGCGATACGCTGGTCGGCGGGATCGAGAAGGCGCTGGACAGCGTGGACGGCTCCATCTGCCTGCTGATCCTGACGCCCGAGGGCATCTATGCGGCCCGGGACCGCTGCGGACGTTTTTCCCTGGCGCTCGGCATGGGCAACGGGGAAGGGGGCGGCGGACTCGTCGTGGCATCGGAGGCAAGCTCTTTTCCGAACCTCGGGTTTTCGCTCCTGCGGGGCCTCGGTCCGGGGGAAATCGTTCTCCTGACGAAGGACGGCCTCAAGGAGCTGCGGCCGGCGCGCGAGACGAAGCAGGTGTGCGCCTTCCTCTGGATCTACACGGGCGATCCGGCCTCGGAGTACGAGGGCATCCACGTCGAAACGGCGCGGGAACGCTGCGGCCGAGCCCTGGCCCGGCACGACTCGGTCGAAGCGGATTTCGTCACGGGGGTTCCCGATTCCGGCGTCGGGCACGCGATCGGATACGCGATGGAGTCGGGCATTCCCTACCGCCGCCCGCTGGTGAAATACACCTCCGGCTACGGCAGGAGCTATACGCCGCCGTCGCAGGACATCCGCGACCTGGTAGCGACGATGAAGCTCAACGCCATCCGGGGCGTCATTTCCGGGAAGCGCATGATCTTGTGCGACGACTCGATCGTGCGGGGGACGCAGTTGCGCAACTACACGATCAAGAAGCTCCTGGACGGCGGCGCAAGGGAAATCCACGTCCGCCCCGCCTGTCCGCCCCTCATGTACCCGTGCCGCTTCGCCGCCTCGACGAGGTCGGTTGCGGAACTGGCCTGCCGCCGCGCGATCCGCGCCATCGAGGGAGCCGATATCGAAAACGTCGACGCATACCTGGATCACCGCACGGAAAAGTATGCGCAGATGATCGAATGGATCCGCCGGGATCTGAATGTGACTTCGCTGCAGTACCAGCGGATCGAGGATATGATCGAGGCCATCGGCCTGGCGGAAGAACAGCTTTGCCTCTACTGCTGGCGGGGCCGCTGAGCGCTTCGCCCGCATCCGGCCCTTCGGAAGAGTCTTTCTCCTCCTGACGATCGGAATTCTGGAGCAAACGGAAACCTGTTTCCGGAGCATATTTTGAAAGGAATCGGCCACCGCAGAAAAACGAAGACGATCTTCGTCGGAAACGTCCCCGTCGGCGGGAACGCTCCGCTCGTCGTCCAATCCATGACCTGCACGGACACGAGGGACGTGCGGGCGACGGTCGCGCAGATCCGGGAGTTGGAGGAGGCGGGCTGCGAGTTGATCCGCGTGGCCGTGCCCGACGCGGAAGCGGCCGAAGCGTTGGGGACCATCAAGAAGCGGATCTCCATTCCCCTGATCGCCGATATCCATTTCAATTTCCGGCTGGCCCTGGAGGCGATCCGGCAGGGAGCAGACGGAATCCGCATCAATCCCGGCAACATGAAACGCGACGGCCTGCGGCGGATCGTCGCGGCAGCGGCGTCCGCCGGCGCGGCCATCCGCATCGGTATCAACGCGGGCTCCCTGGAGAAGGACATCCTCCGCAAGCACGGCCGTCCGACCGCGGCCGCACTCGTCGAGAGCGCCCTCCGCAGCCTGGCCTTTTTCGAGGAGATGGGGGCAAAGTCCCTGAAGCTTTCCATCAAATCCTCGGACGTCCCGACGATGATCGAATCCTACCGCCTCGTCGCGAAGCGGACGCGCTGGCCGCTGCACCTGGGCGTCACCGAGGCCGGAACGCTCCTGCATGCGGCCGTCAAGTCGTCGATCGGGATCGGCGTCCTCCTGGCCGAAGGCATCGGCGATACGCTCCGCGTGTCGGTGACCGGCCATCCCTGCGAGGAGATCCGGCTGGCCTACGAGATCCTGGGGGCGTTGCGCTTGCGCAGGAGAGGCCCGGAGATCATCTCCTGCCCGACCTGCGGGCGCTGCGAGATCGACCTGTTCCGCCTCGCGGAGGAGGTCGAATCGCGGCTGGCGGGTCTCAAGGAACCGCTGAAGATCGCGCTCATGGGCTGCGTCGTCAACGGGCCGGGGGAGGCGGCGGAGGCGGACATCGGCATCGCCGGCGGAAAACGGCAAGGCCTGCTCTTCCGCCGCGGCAAGGCCGTTCGGAAGGTCCGGGAGGCCGATTTTGCGGACGAGCTGTTGCGCGAGATTTCGAGGATGACGAAAGACGAGAAGGAGATGTGATGCAATATTCGCAGTTGTTTCTTCCCACGATTCGAGAGATTCCCTCCGACGCGGAGGTCGTCAGCCACCAGTTGATGCTTCGCGCCGGGATGATCCGCAAGCTGACGAGTGGAATCTATTCCTACCTGCCGCTCGGTTACCGGGTGATCCGGAAGCTGGAGCAGATCGTCCGTGAAGAGATGAACCGGGCCGGCGCGCAGGAAGTCTTCCTGCCCACGGTGCAGCCCGCCGAGCTCTGGCAGGAATCCGGCCGGTGGCTGCATTACGGAAAGGAACTGCTGCGTTTCAAGGACCGCCATGAACGGGAGTACTGCCTGGGACCGACGCACGAGGAGGTCATCACCGATCTCGTGCGGAACGAAATCAAAACCTACCGGCAGCTTCCCCGCAACCTCTACCAGATTCAGACGAAATTCCGCGACGAGATCCGACCGCGCTTCGGCGTGATGCGGTGCCGCGAATTCGGCATGAAAGACGCGTACAGCTTCGACGCCGATGAGCCGGGCGCGGAGATCAGCTACGGCAGGATGTTCGAGGCCTATAACCGTATCTTTGCGCGTTGCGGCCTGCGCTACCGCGCCGTCGAGGCGGACTCCGGCAACATCGGCGGCAGCTTCTCCCACGAATTCATGGTGATGGCCGATTCGGGCGAAGATGCCGTCGTTTTCTGCGGGGACTGCAATTACGCGGCGAACCTGGAAAAGGCGGAGATCGCCAAGCCGGAGGCGCAGAAGATCGACTCGGCGGCTTTTCTGCCCCGGGAGGAAGTCTCCACACCCGACGTGAGGACGATCGAAGAGGTTTGCCGTTTCCTGTCGGTGAAGCCGGAGGAGATCGTCAAGACGCTGATCTTCACGGCCGATGGTGCGCCTGTCGCCGTCCTCGTCCGCGGCGACCATGAGGTCAACGAGGCCAAGGTGAGAAACTACCTGGGTTGTGAGACCCTGGAACTGGCCGATGACTCAACGATCCTGAACGTTACGGGCTCTCCGCGCGGATTTGCCGGGGCGATCGGCATCCGGGCCCGTCTGATCGCCGACTATGCGCTTCTCAACATGACGAATTTCGTCATGGGAGCGAACCGTCAGGACACCCACATCCGGAACGTCAATGCGGGACGCGATTTCCCGCTTCGGGAATTCGCCGATCTCCGGATCGCGAAGCCCGGCGATCCCTGCGCCCGGTGCGGGAAGCCGATGCAGTTCGCCCGCGGCATCGAAGTGGGACACGTCTTCAAGCTTGGGACCAAATACAGCAAGGCGATGCGCGCGGTCTTCCTGGACCAGGAGGGCAGGGAGCAGACGATGATCATGGGCTGCTACGGCATCGGCATCGGACGCACGGTTGCGGCCTGCATCGAGCAGAACCATGATGAGGCCGGGATCATCTGGCCGATGGCGCTTGCCCCCTATGCCGTCATCATCACGCCGGTAAACGTCAAGGACGAAAAACTTCTGGACGCCGCGAGGAAACTCTATCACCATCTATCCGAGAAGGGCTTCGACGTGCTCCTCGACGACCGCGACGAGCGCGCCGGAGTGAAGTTCACGGATGCCGACCTGATCGGCATCCCCCTGCGGATCACGGTGGGGCCGAAGCGCGTCGCCGAAGGAAAGGTGGAGGTCAAGTCCCGCAAGTCCGGGGAAGTGTCGGTGCTGCCCCTCGACGAGCGGGAGGTTGAGACCTTCCTCCGCGAACGCATCAGCAAGGAAATGTAGCCTGCATGCTGCGGATCAACGACATCCTCGACAAAGCCGCCGCTTATCTGCCTCCGGCGGACCTGGAGATGATCGAAAAGGCCTACGTCTTTTCGGCCACCGTCCACCAGGGCCAGGTGCGGCTTTCCGGAGAGCCCTACCTGACGCACCCGATGGAGGTTGCGGGGATCCTCGTCGACATGAAGATGGACGCCGCCACCATCATCACCGGTCTTCTCCACGACACGGTCGAAGACACCCTTACCACCGCCAAACAGATCAAAGAGGGATTCGGCAAGGACGTCGCCTTCCTGGTCGAGGGACTCACGAAGATCGGCAAGATCACCTTCGCCAGCCAGGAGGAGCGGCAGGCGGAAAACTTCCGCAAGATGATGCTGGCGATGTCCTCGGACATCCGCATTCTGCTGGTGCGGCTGGCGGACCGGATCCACAACATGCGGACCCTGCAATTCCAGCCGGAGGACCGGCAACGGTATATCGCCAAGGAGACGCTGGAGCTGTATGCGCCGCTGGCCAACCGGCTCGGCATCAACTGGATGAAGGTCGAACTCGAGGACCTGTCTTTCCGGTATCTGGACTATGCCGCGTACAACGACCTCGCCAAGCGGGTGATGAAGTCGCGCGAGAAGCGCGAGGCCTATGCGAAAGAGGTGAGGGGGATCATCCAGGCGGAGATGCACCGGAATGGCGTCGTCGGCCAGGTCGAGGGGCGTGCAAAGCACTTCTTCAGCATCTTCTCCAAGATGAAGGAGCAGCACCTGAACTTCGACGAGGTCTACGACCTGACGGCCTTCCGGATTGTCCTCGCCTCCAACGAGGAAAAGAAATGCTATGAGGCATTGAGCATGGTTCATGCGCTGTGGAAGCCGGTTCCCGGGCGCTTCAAGGATTACATCGCCATGCCCAAGGCCAACGGGTACCGGTCGCTGCACACGACCGTCATCGGGCCCTACGGGGAGCGAGTCGAGATCCAGATCCGCACGCAGGAGATGCACGAATGGGCGGAGGAGGGGATCGCGGCGCATTGGCGGTACAAAGAAGGGCGCGCGGCGGAGGGTGAAGAAGACCAGCAGATCAAGCGCCTGCGGGAGCTCCTCGAGTTCCAGCAGGATGCGAACACGCCCCGTGAATTCATGTCGAACCTCAAGATGGCGCTCTTCCCCGACGAGGTGTACGTCTTTACGCCGACCGGCGACGTGCGGTCCTTCCCGAAGGGGGCGACGCCCATCGACTTCGCCTACAGCATTCACACCGACGTCGGCAATTCCTGCATCGGCGCCAAGGTCAACCGGAACATCGTCCCCCTCAAGTACCAGCTCCAGAACGGCGACACGGTGGAGATCATCACGCAGGCCGGCCACCACCCGAGCAAGGACTGGCTGAAGATCGTCGTCACCCCCAGGGCGATCGGCAAGATCCGCCTCTGGGTGAAGACGGAGGAGCGCAACAAGAGCATCGCCCTCGGCAAGGATCTGCTGGAAAAGGAGTTCAAGAAGAATCATCTGAAATTCAGTTCGATCGTCCGGTCGGAGGAGTTCAAGAAGCTGCTGGGAGAATTCAGCGTCGAAACGGCGGAAGATCTGATGGCCATCGTCGGCAAGATCCGCCTCTGGGTGAAGACGGAGGAGCGCAACAAGAGCATCGCCCT
>CAZDLM010000059.1:0-17861 GCA_964506465.1 uncultured Syntrophaceae bacterium | reverse complement strand
CCAGCGCCGCGGAAATCTCCCGCGTCGTCACGGGATCGATCGTGCTCATGTCGATCACGACGCAGCCTTCCTTGATGCCCCGGATGACCCCCCTTTCCCCCAGGATCGCCTCACGTGCATGAGGCGAAGACGGTACCATCGTGATGACGATCTCCGACTGGCCGGCAACCTCTTCCGCCGATGCGGCCCGCGCCGCCCCGAAAGCCACAAGCTCATCCAGCCTGGGTTTCGCGATGTCGTAGGCCGTCACCGAATAACCTTTCCGAACCACATTCTTCGACATGGGAAGACCCATGGCCCCGAGTCCGATGAATCCGATCTTCTCCTTCATTGCCTCCCCTCCCGATCCTGCGATGTCTTTAAGGATAGATGGTCTGATCAAAAACTTTGGCGTCGTGGCCCGGCAAGACGAAACCGGATATCTTCTTCATGGATTCGTAATACTGTTCGAGGTTGTTGAAGATCCCCGACGGGACGGGCGGAACAGACTCCCAGCATTCGAAGAGGCCCACGGCGTCCCCGGCTATGAAATACTCCCCCTTTTCCGTTCTCACCGACACGCCTTGGAAGCCCGGCGAATGGCTCGGAATGAACACGGCCTTCACGCCCTCCTCGACCTCGCAGTCCCCGTCGATCTGCTCGATCCTGTCCAGATAGTCCACGAACGTCGGCCTGCCCAGGCTCTTCTCGTAGTAGAGGGACCGGTGGCAGGGCAGAGGTGCGATCGCATACTCGACTTCTTTTCGCTGTACCAGGAACCTGGCATTCTTGAAAAGATGGAATCCATTGGCGTGGTCCCAATGGAGGTGGGTGACGAGGACCGTCTTGACGTCCTCCGGAGACAGGCCATGCATTCGCAACGCGTTCGCCGGCTCCTGCTCCGCAGTCCGCTTGATCGTGAAACCGTGATCCGTGAGACACCGGGCAGGCTCCGGTGGACCGAGATCCACAAGGATGTTGTCTCTTGTCCCCTGAACGTACCAAAGGACACACGGCGCCTCATAGGTGACCTCGCGATGCATCCGGTACATGCAGGTCTGTTTCGGAAGAGCCGTGAAGCGGCCAACATCAATCGGCACAATCTTGTATATTGTCATGACATTGCCTCCCTCGCATAGAAATATGTGCCTCGGGGTGAAGAAGCATCTTTGGGGTGGTGAATTCTGGGAAGACGGATATTTTGCCCGGACCACAGGAGACAGCGTAACGGTCGAGATAATCAGAAGTTATATTCAGTATCATCGTAATCAAGAAACGACTCCCAGACAGTTGGGATTGTTTTGAGGCGTTAAATGCCCGCCCTGTGGCCGGGATAATCCACTGGAATATAGATTCACCTCATGGCGCTACTTGTGGTGAGACACTTAAGCCTGATAATAACCTCACATTATTCTCGACAATATGATCAACAATTGTGTGAACAATTATATCAGGCCAAAAAGGATGTCAAGGAAATGTTCTTAACTGTGAGTGACATCGGAAATCGAGGTAAAGAGGGATATCCTCCCACGGGAGAATCGCAAGCTGAAGCAGCGGCGACGGACCTGAGCCTGGACAGGTATGTGCTGCATGAGGCGGCTGTCAAAAAACTCTGAGGTCTGGGATGCAAGTCTGGCACTGGATCATTCACTGCTGTGAAAAGACATTCGGAATGGTAAGAGCGCGAACACTGCCGAGGGAATATGAAATAGTGATGACCAGTTAAGATTCATTGCCCTAAGCACCGTCAGGTGCCGTCAGTTGCTACAACAACAACCAATCGATTCCTTCTTTTTCTCCCATCTTTCTTAGGTGGACAACGGCGGTGACATGCATCCTATTTCCGCTGGAAAGGCTGAGTGAGAGAATCGAGCCGCTGTCGTCTACGGTCTTTTGTGCGGAGAGAGGGTAATTGGAGGTTTCGCCTGAGAACCGACCCCCCGCAGCGGGAAAGCCAATGAAAGGAATAAAAGAGGTGGCAAAGCGGATTGCCCGCCGCTTCAGGAATCCCCCACTGGACCCAGCTAACCGCAGAGGCCTGCACGCGGGCCTCATCCGTGTCGGAACCAGTTCGGCCAAGCCCGCAGACGCCTTTGTGTTCATCTCCTACCGCACCCCGCTGGTTCTATATCGCCGATGAAGCCCGCGTGCCAAAGGCCTACTTCATTCTCGTCGGGCTCCATCTTCCCGCTGCAGTCCGGAGAGCTGCAGACGGCGAGACCGCTGCTGACGCTTCCGGTGGGACGCTGAACGCCGCGCCCGCATCCGGCGCGAGATCCGGACCGGCTTCTAGAAATCGGCCATCCCTGATTGACAACCGCAGCCTCATCATTATCTTAGCCTTGCGTCTTGATGGACGCATGAAGCGGGGATAGAAAGTGCAAAAAGCGAGACGAGTGGGCTCCCGGAACGTGAACGGTACGAAGAGAGTGCTACACGGGAGGTGAAGCAATGAAATCGTTAATGAAAACTATGGTGATTGCGGTCAGCCTGATGGTTGGCCTGCTTTTCGGTCAGGGGGCATGGGCAATCGGCCCCGGCAGTGGGTTGACTGGAGAAGGCGGAAATCCGGGCGCGTGGACGTTGGACGTGACGCCACTGGATCTCCAGGGGTTTACCGGCAATGAGCCCATTGAGACATTTACGGGCACGGTAACTGCCGTGGAGAAGATGGCGGGCGTGTCTGACGGCGTTCAGTTGATATTGAGGGATGAGACGGGCAGTACGTACACGATCCTAATGGGCCCCGAAGGGTTTATCGACAATCAATCTCTCAAGTTTGCGGTGAATGACAAGATCGAAGTAAGGGGCAAGAGTGTCGGATTCTATGTCATTGCCTCCGAGGCTTCGAAAGGGGATTGGAGCATGAGGCTCCGCAACGAGTATGACGGAGTTCCCATTTGGCAGTGCTGCTTTCTCCGCGAGATGGAGAAATGACGACAAGACGGCGGCTACCCACTCGTTATCTGCTGTCGGAAAAAGGTGATTAGGCTGGAAATTGCGGGCCGGAGAGGAGGGACGGGTTCTCTCTTCTCCGGCCTCTTTATTCCGGAGTCCGGCATACTGAGGCTATGTCACGAGATTTGTCCAGAAAGGCAGCCGGCAGGATGCTGAACGGTCCGCCCCGCATCCGGCGGGAGATCCGGACTGTCCGCCTCATGATCGGCATGTTCTGCCGCCGCCACCACGGAGGGAAGTTGCTCTGCGGCGACTGCCGCGATCTCTGCCATTACGCGGAGGAACGGGTGGAACGATGCCGTTTCGGTGCGGAGAAACCCGCCTGTTCGGACTGCCCGGTCCACTGCTATCAACCTGCGATGAGGGAGAGGATCCGTTCCGTCATGCGCTACTCCGGACCGCGTATGATCGGGAAACACCCTCTTCTTGCCCTGCGCCACCTTCTCGACAGAAAATCGTGACAGACGACGAGATCCGTCTCCGGATTTAGACGGTGTCGCGCCGCCGCTCTGTCGTCGCCTCAATCCACCAGGATGAGGCAGAAGTTGTTGCGGGTTTCGTTTTCTTGCTGCAGGGTCTCGATGACAAAGCCGTTGTTGCGCGCCGTCTGGAAGACATCGATCCCGCAGGCTTCCATGGCGGGCCTTGCCTGGTCACCGCGCCGGCACGGATCGCCCGAGATCTTGCCACACTGCCGGCACAAGCCGCACGGGCCGGCGAGGAAGACGAAGGCCTTGTAATATCCGTCCTTGAAGAGGCACTCCTCCACGGTAACAAGAAAACGAAGAAAACTCTGAAGCCGCTTTTCCCGGTCCGGCGCCGCCGGCGACGCGATATGAATGAGGATTGCGCGTCCGTACGAATCCAGGACCTTTCTGGTCTCTTCCGCCGTCGGCGTGGAAGGAGGGCAGCAATGCCCGTATCCGAAACCTCCGCAACCGAATTGGCATTTCATCCTCACCCAAGGCGCCGTCACGACGCTCGAGGGATGAACGATCTTCACGGCGGTCGCCCCCGCCTCCCGTATGCGGCCGCAATAGGATGTCAGGCTTTTCCCCTCCACATTCTTTTTCACAGCTATTGATCTCTTCCTCTCTCCGTGCGAATCTGGAGGCATTCAAGAAGCGCGCTTCGCAGGGATCTCATCGCTGTTTGCAGAGCGTAAGACGAGCCGGAGGTGAACCATCCGTGTCTGGCCTGCGCGAGGGCATCGTCAATTTCATCTACAGGACCGCGACGGGCGCGAAGAGAACCCGCGTCCTTCTTACCCCCGTTGTCGGCGGGCTCTTCTTCTGTTTTGTCCTGGCGACGATATTCGGCGCCTTGTATCTCGACCGGGTCTTCCGTCTTCCCCCATTTCCGACGGGGATCTCCGCCGTTGCCGCCTCCCTGCCCTTCTTTGCCTTCGGGGGCTGGATATGGGCATGGTCCGGATGGAGATTCCTCAAGACGCGGGGAACGCCGGTGCCCGTCAACCCGCCTCCCGTCCTGATCACGGACGGGCCCTACGCCTATTCAAGGAACCCGATGATGACGGGCCTTTTCTTATTGATGGCCGGCATCGGCATTCTCTTCGGGTCGATATCGCTCACATTCGCGATGACACCCCTCTTTACGCTCGCCTGCATTCTGGAAATCAAGTACATCGAGGAGCCGGAACTCGAAAAACGCTTCGGCAAAGCTTACGTCGAGTATTGCGCGAGGACTCCGCGCATCCTTCCCCGTTTCCGCTAGAACAGTTTATCTTCCGGCGGGATGGCGCCGTGTTACCGGCACCATCGGAATATGACGACGGCGAGGACTTTCGTCGCCGCCATCAGGTCGTCCAGATCAACCCACTCGTCCAAGGCGTGGATGTTGCCGCCGGCAGGCCCATAGGCGACGGTCGACATCTGACCGGCGTTGCCGAGATGACGCATGTCGCCGGCTGCGTGGACCTCGCCCGGTCCCAGCCAGCCGAGGACCCTCCCCATGATCGCCTGGTCCCGGCGATCGCGCGAGCGGACTGCCGTGGAGGGGTGTAGACCGGCCACGCGGATTTCCCTGCCGGTGACATCCCGATAGGCTTCCCGGATCATCCTGACAATCGGCGCATCGGGCAGGTTGCTATAGGGTTCCGCATAAGAGGCGACCGTAACGGCAGGTGGATTATCCCGCAGCCAGGGATCGCCCTGGGCTGCCCTGGCCACCGCCTCGTTGACGATGTTCCAGACATTCCAGACGCCCGGAACGCCCGCGAAGTCGGAGTGCCGGGGAAGGACGTTGAAGAAGAGAGCCCCGTGCAGCGTGCAGTCTCGCGCGGAACTGGCTGTAAAATTGCCGCCGCGGACGGTGCCGATGGCCAGTTGGAAGACCCCCGTCCCATACAGACCATTGAGGTCCCTTTCCATGGCGGCCAGCGCACTGACGACAACCGCCATCTTCTCGACCGCGCTCACACGGTGCGGTTCACCCGGTTTTCCTTCCGCCGGCGTCGACTGCCCTCCCCCTTCGGCATAAATCTCTCGGCCTTTCGTGCGGATTTCGAAGTACAGGACGCCGCCGGAATCGTCGACGACCCGGCCGGAGCCGGTGCTCCGGTTCACGATCGCGGCGTCGGCCTTGTAGCCGCGCAGGACGCACCCCAGTGTCCCGTTTCCCGAGTACTCGCCATTGACGACGCTCTGCAGGATCAGGTCGCCCTTGAGGCGGATGCCCGCCTCGACCACGGCCTGCGCGGCCTTCTGCGCCGCCACGAGCCCTCCCTTCATATCCGCCGCACCGCGTCCGTAGAGTCGGTTGATGACGCTCTGCCCTCCGAAAGGCGGGACCTTCCAGCTCTTCTCATCTCCGAGGTTAATGGTATCCGCATGTCCGTTCAGGATCAGTGACCGGCCGCCGCCCGATCCCCTGAGCAGCCCGACGACGTTGGGGCGGCCCCGGTAACTCTTGACGGAATCGTGAGGGGATCGCATCAGCGACTCGTACGTGAAGCGGCCAGGGGCGGAAAGCGCCAAGCTCCACTCCGGCTGCCAGCGTGACGGATTCTGGGCGACGTCGGGAAATTTCTCGAACAGTTCCCTGACGTCGGGCTCCCAGACGTCAACGTCCATCCCCATGCGCCGGAAGGCCTCCGCCTGGTATTTCTGGACATCCCCTTCGTCGCCGGTGCGGCTGGGGATTCTGACGAGCGTCGCCAGGGCATCGATGATCTCGGCGCGTTTCCCGTCGATTGCGTCGACCAGTTTTTTCTCCTCTTTGCTCAAGCCCGCTGCCTGCGAATCGGCGGCCGCCGTGAAGAAGACGGCGAAAAGCGCCAGAGTCGCGATGCAGAAAGATCGCCAGACTCTCATACCGCTGAAGACCTCATATCGGTTGGGATGTTTTTGCCGTGAACTACTCCAGTCGTTTCAGGACCTTGTACTTGACAGGGCTTTCCTGCTCGACCAGATATCGGCGTCCGTCCGGATAAATCAGCGTTCCCTGTCCTTCCATCTTGTCGCCCCGGAAGACGCCCTGCATCCGACGGCCGTCAGGATAGACGAGCGCTCCTTCGCCGCTGGGCAAATCGTCGACAAAGGTCCCTTCCCAGCGCACGCCGTCCAGGTAGGTGAAAACCCCCTTCCCGTTGCGTCGGCCGGCCTTGAACTCGCCCTCATACTTCTCGCCGTTGCTCAGGAAGTAGGTGCCCTGGCCTTCGAAGAGGCTGTCGCGGAATTGGCCGACGTATTTCGCCCCATCGGCAAAGGTATAGGTGCCCTGGCCGGTGCGTTTGCCGCCGACGTGCTGGCCTTCGTATGTCGCCCCGTCGACGTGCCGGTACGTCCCGACGCCGTTTTCGCAGTCGCCCTTGATGCACCGGGCCTCCTGGGAAACGGCTTCCTCAGCCGCCGCGGCGGCGACCGGGAAAAGAAGAAGCGCCAGAACTGCGAGAACCGCAAACACCGGACCCGTCCATCGATTCATGTCCCATCACCTCGCTGAAATGCGGGGAATCGGTCAATAGAGTTCCCCGAACTTTTTTTCGTCGATCTTCCCTTCCAGGAATGCCTCCAGCATCTTCGAGCGCTTGCCCGCCGACAACTCGTCCATGGCGTTGGACAACTGGCCGGCGGAGATGTTTCCCCTCTCGAAGGCGGCCTTCAGTTTCTGCTTGCCGATGCCGGCATCCATGACCTTCGCTTTTTCCCAGTTTCGCGCGACGGCAAAATCGCCGCGGCC
Organism: uncultured Syntrophaceae bacterium; assembly: GCA_964506465.1. Taxonomy (GTDB): domain Bacteria; phylum Desulfobacterota; class Syntrophia; order Syntrophales; family UBA6109; genus UBA6109. The sequence continues at coordinate 10,724 of CAZDLM010000059.1, read as the reverse complement.
GCTTGCCTGGGGGTGCTGATCGACGCCCTTGAGCCTCATCACCGCCCCGGCGACGTGGCTCTTGACGTAGCGGGCGAGGTCGTCTCCCTTCACCCAGACGTCGTCCGCCGCTTTGCCCCTGAGGCCTTCCAGAAGGTAGTGGCTGAAGATCCCTCCCCTGAGCTCCGTGTCGTCCTCCCAAGACTGCTGGTTCACTGCGGAGGAGGTGAGGATCAGTTTTCCCGCCCCTTTCGGGGCCAGGAGCGGAGTCGCGGCCAGGACGCCGACGAGGGGTTTTGCGCCCTTGGCGACGATGGATTTTCCGCCGCCCGAAAAGCAGGCATCGAGCGCCACCATCACGCCTTTGGCCTGCGACGCGTCCACCAGTTCCTGGAGATAGGAAAGACGGATACTGGTCTCGGCCAGGATCTCCGGATCGGCGATCGCAACGTCATAGGGGACGAGAAAGGCGTCGACAAGCTTGTCGTCCTTGGTCATCGGGGCGCCGTGACCGGAGAAATAGACGTAGGCGTAACCGTCCCAGGTCCGGATCTTCCGCAGCGCCGCGATCATTTCGTTGCGGGTCGCCTTGTCGTTGAGCAGGAGACGCGCGTTTTCCTTCGGCACGCCGCCGTAGCGCGGGTCCGTCAGGACGGCATAAACCTTTTTTGCGTCCTCGGAGGCGTATTTGAGATTGGGGATGTCTTCCCTCCCCCGGTAGTCGATCCCGATCACGATAGCATACGTTTCCGGACGAACAGGAGGCAGCTTCTCCGCCGGTTCGGCCTTGACGCCGGGTTGCGGCTCCGCCCTGGAAAGAGGCTGCTGCACGGTGGGTTGGTCCTTCACTCCCGACTGGAAGGAATCACGGAAGAAGGCGGAAGGCTGCTGTCCGTCGGCCTGTCCGGTCTGCGCGGCGGCGACGGCCGGATCGGCCTTCCCCAGAAATGCCGTCACAAAAAACGCCTTGCCGTTACGGGAAATCTCCATCAGGGCGCTGGACCCCGCGGCGCTTCCGGTCACAGACGAAGTCAGCGCGACGGCATTGGCAACCCTGATGCGGTTGAAGGAGAGGATTACATCACCCGCTTTCAATCCCGCTTTGGCACCCGGACCGTCCGGAAGGACCTCGACGACGAAAGCACCGCCCGGAGAGCTCAGGTTCAGGTGCTTTCGGATCTCTTCCGTAACATCCTGGATTTTCACACCGAGATATCCCCGGGATGCGGTGAACTGATCGGCTGCACGCTGCCGGATATCGAACCGCCGCCGATCGGCCGGCGCGGGAACGCCCGTCGATTCGGAAATTCCCGGAGGGGCGGGCCGTGCCGCCAGGGCCGGCGCCGCGTCACCGATCCATGAGATGGCCGTCCCGGCGATCAGGACGCCAATCGCCAGGACTCGTCGTTTTTGTCCTTCCATACTGCAACCTTTCTTCGGCCGCCGATGCCCGGCGGCCGTTACGAAATTGTTCCGATTTTGGAGGCGTATTATCGCTGCAACTTGCCCTTCCGTCAAGCAATGCCTATACTTCCGGTACAGAGTCAAAAGAGAAAGGAAAACTGGTCATGGGTGATCTCTGGATACTGATCGCAGTTGTTGGCGGCTGGTTCGTTCTGAACCGTTACATCCTGCCGAAATTCGGCGTTTCCACCTGAATGTCGCCGCCCAGGGACGGGAAGGATTCCTGTCGAAAACCGGACGGCGACGGCCGCTAGTTGTTTCAGGGGACAACCGGCTGCATCCGCACACGCGTCATCTCAGGATGCTCGCGAGTTCCTCATGGTACTGCGCATAAGCGTCGAGGTCGTTGTGGCCGCCGCCGGGAATGGCGACGAGTCGCTTTTCGCCGCGGATGAGCGGCATCAGGCGTTCGCTTGATGCAAAGGGGATGATGTCATCCCTGGTCCCGTGGAAGAGATAGACCGGGCAGACGATCGCGCCGATCCAGCGGTCCGTGCGAAGCGTATATTTCATGAAGAGATTCAGAAACCATCGGGGCAGATAGGGGTAGTGGAACTTCGCGACGTCGACGAAACTGGAATAGGCCGATTCCAGAATCACTGCCCGCAGCCGTTCCCCGGCGGCTAGCTTCACAGCAATGCCCGTTCCGAGAGATCTGCCGTAGAGGACAATCTGCTCCGGGGTGTAGAATCCTTTCAGGTAGGCAAAAAGCGCCGCCGCGTCGTCGTGCAAGGTCTTCTCATGGCGGATCGTTCCGGTGCTCTTGCCGTATCCCCGGTAGTCCGGAAGGAAAAGATCCCAGCCGTGCCGCGTGAAATCGGGCGCGATTTCTCCCCACGTCCGCAGGCTGCCGGCATTTCCGTGAAAGTAGAGGATAACCCCCTTCGGATTGTCCGCGTGAAAGTGCAGGGCGTTGATCTCCGCCCTCTCCACGGGAACGTGGACCTCCGAAAACCGGCCGGGGAAGGAATAGCGGAAGTCCTGCGGAAGCGTCTCCGGGAAAAAGATCAGACTTTCCTGTGCAAAGGCCATGATGCCGAACCCCAAGACAACGGCAAGGAAGATGGGGACCGCCACACCCGCAAGAACCCCGCCGAAGAGTCTCCTCATCCGCCACGCCTCCGCGATTTTTCCGGCCGGGCCGCGTCCGGAGGTCTCTACCAGACGATCCCCTGGCGGATGAGCAGTTCCTGCGCTCCCTCGTCGCCGAGACGCGCCGCCTCTTTGAAATCCGCGACTGCCTGTTCGTACTTCTCCAGATTTCCGTAGGCCAGACCGCGCGTAAAGTAGGGTTCGGCGAATTGCGGGCTCAGTTCGATCGCCCGGTCGGCGTCGTGGACCGCGCGGTCGAAATCGCCCAGGTTGCCGTACGATGTGCCTCGGTCGGACCAGGCGGCGGCGTCGTCCGGCGTTCGGTTCAGGATCCGATCGAACTCGCCGATCGCGCGCGTATAGTTGCCCATATGCATGAAGGCGCGCCCGCGCAGCCGGTAGGCTTCGATGTGGTCCGGTTCGATCTCAATCACCCGGTCGAAATCCTTGACGGCCCGGCGGAAATTCTCGAGGTAGCCGTAGGCAATGCCCCGTTCAAGATAGTATTCGGTCGCCGGCTTCCGCTCGATCGCGGCATCGAAATCCCCAATCGCCCGCTGATAATCCTTCATCGCGGCATGGACCCGGGCACGGCAGACATACGCCTCGGCAAGGTCGGGCTGAAGTTCTAGGGCCTTCTCGAGGCAGACCAAGGCCTCTTCGTATTCCTGTTCCAGGAAGGCCTCCTCGCCTTTCCGGTAGAATTCCTCCGCTTCCGTCATTCAGGAGTTCCTCCCGGCTTCTTCTCGCCGCCGGCATCGGCGGCAACGGACGGACCCGGTTCCGTCGCGGCGGGAGGGGCCTCTTCTTCCGCGACCATCTTCCCCAGGGCCTTCAGGATCTCCCTCGCAAAATCGATTTCCGGGAGCGACCCGGCAACACGATAGGTTTCATTGATGACCGTGAGGGGCACGCCCTGGACGTTGTACTTGACGGCCAGATGCGGGAACTCCGATGTCTCCACCATATCCGCCCGGATGAAATCGCTCGCCATCGCAAAGCGGTGGGCGGCGGCGACGGCCTGGGAGCAGTACGGACAGGAAGGCGAAATCAGCACCTGCAGATGGACGGGCCCATCGATCTTCGCCAATTCGGCCACGACCTCCGGCTGCAGGTCGTGGTCCTCCCTGCTGACAACCAGGATATCTTCGATGAGCGTCGTGAATTCGTAGCCGGCGGGAAGACCGTAAAAGCGGATACCGTAGTCCTTCTCTCCCATGACGACGATCGCGGGAATCTTGTCGATGCCGTATCGCTTGACCTCCTCGGCATCTTTGACGAAGTCCTTCACTTCCAGCGTCATTTTTTCGGAAAGCGCTGTGACCTCCTCGAGCAACTGGCGCGCCATGGCGCAGAACTCGCATTCGATCTCCTGGGTGAACATGAGAAGCTTCACCGGTTTGCCCAGCAGCTGGAACGCCTCTTTGACCTGCGATTGGATCTTGTCGTCGATCAGGGCCATGTCCTCTTGTCCTTTCCCTTGTCGGGCACTCAGATCAATCCCCGTTTCAAGAGATAATCGTAGGCGCCGAGCGCGGCCTTCGCCCCCTCGCCTGCGGAGACGACGATCTGGTTGTAGGGGACCGTCGTCGCATCCCCTGCGCCAAAGAGCCCCGCAACGGAGGTCCGGCAGGCACAATCGACGATCAGTTCGCCGGAGGGGTTAAGGGCGGCGAGATCCCGGACGGGTTCGGTATTGGGGAAAAGGCCGACCTCGATGAAGATCCCGTCGGCGGGGATCGTCGTTTCCTCCGACGTCGCCCGATTCCTTATCCCGACGGCGGTAACCCGTTCCGTGCCCTCGATCCGCGCCACGGCGGAATTGTCGAGCATCTTCACATGGGCCTGTCTGCGGAGGTTATCCAAAAGAATTCCGTCCGCCTGCCAGCCAGCCGCGAAATTGACGACCGTGATTTCGGTCGCCAGCTTCGCAAGGTCGATCGCCGCCGTGACGGCCGAATTCCCCCCGCCCGCGACGACGACTCGCTTCCCGCGGAAAAAAGGCGCGTCGCAGATGGAGCAGTAGGCGACGCCCTTGCCCAGCAATTCTCTTTCTCCCGGCACGTTCAGGTTCCGGTGGCGCTTCCCCGTCGCAAAAATGACGGTCTTGCCCCGGAAAGCCGTCCCACTTTGGAGACGGACCAGGAAAGAGTCGCCTTCTTTTTCAACCTTCAGGATCGTCTCCTTCTCGGCGATCGGCGCATCGAAGCCCTTGACGTGCTCGACGAAGCGGTTCGTGAGCTCTGTGCCCGATATCGTCTGGAAACCCGTGTAGTTCTCGATCTCGGACGTCCAGCCCATCTGGCCGCCGAACTCATTCGTAATCAGGGCCATGGCGATCATCTTCCGAGCTGCGTAGATGGCGGCAGTCAGCGCGGCCGGCCCCCCGCCGAGGATCAGGAGATCATAGAGGGTCGACGGATCCGGCCGCCGGACCGTCTTCAGCGAGGACAGGTTGAAGGAAATACCCGGGAATTCCATGGCATACCTTTCCGGCAACGTGTTGAGGTTTCAGTATAGAAGACCGCCGGCCGGCCGTCAAGACGGCACGATCCATCGGCATCCATCGAATTCTCCGATGAGGATGAAGAACGCCCCGTGTAGACTGGCGGGAGAGGCTTGGGATATTGCCTTCTGTCTGCATCCGGCAGAGGAAGGGGGGTTACAATTGATTCAATTTCTCCAGATATTTCTCGTAGAAAGGCCACCCGTGCTCTTTGCCCGTGGCAATTTCATAGTGAAGGGGCATGCGAGTCATCAGGGATCTGGCATAGCCTTCCATATCGGGAAAGAGGCTGATGTCGTAGATGTTCATGCGGTGGAGATCGTCGAAGGCATGCTTCAATCCCGGCGCGCAGGCATCGTTGTCGAAGCGGATGACGTCGTAATACTCGCCCTCCCATTTTCCGGCGACGCGGAGCCCCGCGAAGAATCGGTCGAAGTTCTCCTGGAACGAAAGGCCGATATGGCTGGGACAGAGGAAGAGGCCCTGCTGCAGGGCCAGACGCCGGTTCAGGTCATAAGGCATGACAGGGTAGATGATCGGCTGCTGCAGGTTCCGGTTCAGGATAAAGAGACTCTTGAAGGCCTCGGTATCGTTCGCCCGGATCCGATCGATGTCGCCCTGAATCTTCTTCGGCGTCTCCTGGAAAGAGATCTTCAGCGCCCGATCGAACACATTTCTCCGGATCGCGATGACCGCGCAGCCCCGGCTCTCGCCACCGTCCTCCAGCAATTGCCGGATCGCCATGAAGAGCGCGACGTAGGGGGAATAGGTAAAATCGAGCAGACGACCGGGAACGCCATAGTGACGCATGAGGGCGAACCAAGTGAGGATATCCTGCTTCGGAGGCGAGTTCTCGAGTCCCGACAGAACAAAACGCCGCTGGAAATCGCGAACGAGCTGGAGTTCCAGCTCCCGCCGGCGGCTCGCGCTCACCTCAAAGCCGTACCGCCTCCAGCGCTCCAACGCCAGGTCAAAAGACGATTTCAGCACTTCCCCGTCGGAGCGCAGAAGAATGCCGCGATAGATCCACTCGGGCCTGTCGCCGGATGCACCGCGCTTCTCCTCCGGTCGGTCCAGAAACTGCCGGAACCGCTCCATGACATCGCCCTGGTGCGACACGGGGCGGCTGCTCCTCGTTTTCTTGGCTGAAGACGACGGCCCCATCTATCCCTCCCCCGCCCTTTACAGGTGAAAAAATATTCGCATAGTCCTGAGAAATGTCAAGGAATGATGTCGATCAGATGAATGAGGGGGCCGGCCGGAAGACATCTCGGCCGCCGCGGAGATCAATGGACAGCGATGCCCCTGCTCTGCTTCCGTGAAAAGCGGATGAGCAACACGAAGGCGATCGCGACAAGGGAGACTACAGCGAGGTGACGGTACGAAGCCTCGAAGGCATAACTCCAGGCGCGCAGCAGAAGAAGTTCCTGGACCATCGCCGCCGCCTTGGTCCATGCAGCGGGATCGAATACTTCCATCGCCTGCCCGCCGAACTCCGAAATCCGCGCCAGGAGATCCGCGACGCCGGAAGAGCCCCAGGTAAGGGTCCCCCGCCAGCGTGTCGTAAAAGGCGGCGCGACGCGCCGAGAGAATCGAGGTGGCACAGGAGGTGCAGACGGATCCGGCGACGATACGGGACACGTTGAGCAGTGTCGAGCCGTTGGGCGGCTCCGCAACGGACGCCGTCCGGAGGCCTATTTCCGCTCCCGGATCGCCTTCCCTGCGATCCGATCCACGAGGGCGGGAGAGAACATGCGGATCCAACGGCCGACCTTTCCGCGCAGCGATGTGATCAGGAGTCGGTTCCGTTTCCCCATCGCCCGGACGATCTGCGCAGCACATGCCTCCGCGGTCATTATCTCCGCTTCCTGCAGTGGGCTCTTGCCCAGCGGACGTCCATCCGCACCCAGGGCCCGCCGGTGGATCTCGGAGAGAACGAAGTCGGGGGCGATCATCGTGACGCCGACCCCCGTTCCGGCCAACTCGACGCGCAACGAATCAAAAAATCCGAAAAGGGCATGCTTGCTTGCGGCGTAACCCGTACGCGTCGGCACGCCGGTGAGACCCGCGACGCTGGCTACGCCGACGACCAGACCCCGTGTTCTTTTCAGATGGGGAAGGGCGTGGTGCGTGCAGTAGACGCCGCCCAGGTAATTGACGCGCATCAGCCGCTCGAAGATCGAAAGATCCGTGACCTCATCGAAGCGGGTCCACATCGTCACGCCGGCATTGTTGACCAGAATGTTCAGGCCGCCCCATTGGGCGACGGCCCGCTCCACCAGCCGCCGGCAGGCCGTCTCGTCCGTCACGTCCGTCGGCACGACGATCGCTTGCCCGCCCTTCGATTCGACTTCTCTTTTCAGTTCCTCCAGACGGGCCTCATTCCGCGCCGCCAGGACGAGTTTCGCTTTTTCACCGGCCAGCGCAAGGCACAGGGCGCGCCCGATACCCTCTGAGGCCCCCGTCACGACGATCACCTGATCAGCGAATGTCGTCATCACTCCCCCCTTTTCTCTTGAAGAATTGCCCGCCTCCCTCCATAGGAGGGAGGCGTCCGAATGTCAAGGAGATCGGGAAGAACCACGGATCTTCCCTGCCGGCAAGCGGCGTAGGCCTGGAAATCCCCGCGATCAGAGCGGCAAAACACCCCCAAGGAAATACTTGACTTTTCGTAGACGGCACAATAAAAAGGCGCAAATACCTTGTGGTCTTTGACATGAGGTTGCGGGATCAGGGCGTGATTCCGAAGTTGGGTTCAGGCACTCGGAAGTACAAGTTAGCCCGCCATGCGGCACTTCAGTCGTGGCGGTTTTTGCTTTCTGACTCGGTGACGATCCAACTGAACAGATTCTACAGAAAGGAGGTGTCAGCCGATGCCAGAAGGCACAGTGAAATGGTTCAATGAGAAAAAGGGCTTCGGTTTTATCAGCAAGGACGACGGTGAAGACATTTTTGTTCACTTCAGCGCCATTCAGAATTCTGGATTCAAGACCTTGACCGAAGGCCAGCGCGTCAGCTTCGAAGTCGAACAGGGACGTAAGGGTCCGGCGGCCGTAAACGTAAAAGTCCTGTAATCGCACTCCATCAAACGTCAGAGGCATCCCCGCACCGCAACGCGGGTGGGGATGCCTCTTTTTTTTGTCATCATCCCTTCCGGTCTTCTTCAAGCCTCGGCGGGGCGACGACTGCGGCGGCGCATCGATGCCTCGCTTCTGCGATCCAGCAAGAAGTCTATTCTGGAATCGACTGCTGAAAAACCTTTTTCAACGACCGGGCAAATTGATGACGATTGAGATTGAGAGCCTGCGGGGCAACACGACCGCAGCCTATGCTGACCTCGGCGTCTTGGGAGGGCTAACGGTAGCCTCCCCTTCCAGGACAACCACGCCGTCCTGGTTCGTGCAGGTGGTTTTCAGAAGAATCCGATTCTTCGCCTCATCGATGTCGATCACTTCAGCGACCGCCGTAATGGTGTCTCCGATGCGGACGGGGGCGAGAAAACGGAGAGACTGGCCGAGATAAATCGTTCCCGGCCCGGGGAGCTGCATGCCCAGAACGGCAGAGACGAATCCGGCTGTCAGCATGCCGTGGGCGATCCTCGTTTTGAAAAATGTGCCGGCGGCATAGACCTCATTGATATGGGCGGGATTGAGGTCGCCGGTGACGCCGGCGTAAAGATAGACGTCCGCCTCGGAAACGGTCTTCGTGAACGAGGCGCTGTCGCCGCGCGAAATCTGTTGGATGGTCTTGCCCACAATCATAATGCCTGCCTCCCAGCTCTGCTGAGCGATGTACATGCGCGCGGCGGACGATGCGAATGGAGCATTTCCCGCCGCTCCCGCGAACCCGCCGAACGAGCCTGACGGTACAAAAAAAATTTACCCGAGATTGCCGGGCCAAAAATCGGCAAGGAAGATTTAACGGCAACGTAATATAGACGAGCGGGAAAGATTGGTCAAGAACAATACCAGACTGCGAATCGCCTCACAATGAATGCTGCCGGGGCAGGGAATTTTCTAATGATATGCCGGAATTGTGGGACATCATCGCCCTTCTCTTTATGAACTTCTGCATGGCATTTCACGAGCAAATGCAAGCCCAGCATCTCGCATCTCTCGGTATCGGCTACACAAGGCTTCTTTCCTTGCCTTTGTGTGATTCCAACTTCTCCTTTTCCATAACGTCTTAGGATCCAATGGCGGAGCTAAGGGCGACAAACATCTCGACGGCACCCCTCCCTGCGCGCAACTCCTCCACGGTCGCGTTCGAACTTCCTAAAGAGCGCCGTTCCTCTCCAGCCAGTCGAAAGCGGCCTGAGCCATGACGGCGGCGCCTTTCCAGAAGACGTCCTCGTTGATATCGAAGCGCGAACTGTGGTGGGGAAAAGACTCTCCCTGGTTCAGATTCCCCCCCAGTTCGCAGAAGGTCCCCGGGACTTTTTCCAGATAGTACGCCATGTCCTCTGAGACCATGGTGGGGGTGGGCAGGACGACGACGTTCTTCTCTCCCACGATCTTCGCGGCTGAAGCTGCGAATTCCCCCGTGAATTTGATGTCGTTCACCAGCGGCGGATAGCCGAAATCATAGGCAAATTCACAGGAGCCGCCGGAGGCCCTGGTCAGGCCCCGGACGATCTCGCCCATCCGCGCTGCGATTTTCTCCCTGACCTCCTGATGCAGCGCGCGCACCGTTCCCTCCAGCTCCACCTCATCGGGAATGATATTGAATGCACTGCCCCCGTGAATCTTTCCGATCGTAAGCACGGCAGGCCGGAGGGGGCTGATTTCCCTGCTGATGATCGTCTGGAGAGCGGTGATGATCTGGCCGGCAATCACCACCGGATCGATGCCCTTTTCCGGCATCGCCCCGTGACAGCCCCTGCCGATGATCTTCATGCGGAAATGGTCCATGGAAGCCATCATGTTGCCGTAATAGACCCCCACCTGACCGGCCAGGAGATGCTCCGTGATGAAGATATGCTGCCCGAGAATGGCGTCGACCTGCGGATCTTCCAGCACGCCGTCTTCAATCATCCTCTTAGCGCCGCCCAGACCTTCCTCGCCGGGCTGAAAAATCAGTTTGACGTTTCCCTTCAGCAGGGAGCGGTTATCCTGAAGGAGCTTCGCGGCGCCCAACAGCATGGCCATGTGGGCGTCGTGCCCGCAGGCGTGCATGCTTCCATTGGTGGACGCAAAGGGGAGACCGGTTTCTTCACGAATGGGCAGGCCGTCCATGTCGCTTCTCAAGGCAAGGGTCTTGCCCTGAGAAGCGCCGCGAACGATGCCCGCGACGCCCGAACCGCCGATATTCCTACGATGGTCGATCCCCATCTGCCGAAGCTTTTCCGAAATGAAAGCGGCCGTCACGGGGGTATCCAGTCCCACTTCGGGACATTGGTGCAACTCCCGCCGCCACGCAACGAGAGTCCCGGCGATTTTCTTTGCTTCCTCCGCGATATTCATCAGAAACGCGTCTCCTTTTCCCGAAACGCCTCCCCGCTGCCTGCCCCGTTATCCTTTTCCCTTTTCTGCAAGACGGCAGGCCCGAATATTCCGCACGACCCTTTCCGCCAGGAAGGCGCTCTGCCCGGTATAGCGAAAAGGATCCAGCATGCCGGCAATTTCTTTTTCGGTGAAATGCTTGCCCACTCTGGGGTCCTTCAACAGGTTCTCCTGGAAGGAGG
>CAZDLM010000058.1:0-18262 GCA_964506465.1 uncultured Syntrophaceae bacterium | reverse complement strand
AGGGATGATCCCGTAGAGGACTTTCTTTCGACCGATCCTGTCCGCCACGCGCCCAAGCGGAATGGCGAAAAGGATGGAGGACAGGGCCGATCCCGTGATCATGGCGGCCAGGACGAACTCCTGCGCCCCCTTCACGGAATAGGCAAAGACCTGCACGAATGGAAACACCATGCCCAGCGGCAATTGAGTGACGGAGGCGATGATCAGCCATTTGACAAGTTGATTGCGGCCTCTGAGCACTTCGGCCATATCCCTGAACAGATGCGGCCGGCAGACTGACTTGTGCCAGCGCCGGTCCGAGAGGTGCGCCTTGACAAAGACGAAGGTGCCGACCGTTACAGCGAAACCCATAAAGAAGAGCGGGCGGATCCCCTCGACCCGAACGCCCCCGAACAGGCTGACCATCCAAGCGGCCGCCATCGGCCCGACCATCCCCAGAACGCCTGCGGCCACCGTTTCACAGATCATCATGCCGGTTGCACGATCCTGATTGACCAGGCAATTGCCGCAGATGGTGGAGCAACTCTGCACGCTGGTCGAGAAGCCCAGCCAATAGGCGATCATCGCGAAGAGGGCCATTCCCAGATTTTGCGCAATTCCGTAGGTCAGGTAGGAGACAGCCAGAAGGCCGATTCCGATCAGGTAGATCTTCTTGGCGCCGATCCGGTCGATCATCCAGCCGACAAAAAGTGCGGCAATGCCGGCGAGGATCATGGCAAGGCTGTTGACGAACCCGAGCTGCGTTCCGGTGGCGCCCAGTGCGACGATGTAGACGGACAGGTAGGGGAAGACCATCTGGTAGGCGAACTTGTCAAGAGATGTGCGGACAGCGGTCACCACCCAGTCCTTCTGCTGCCGCTTGATGAAGGAGAGGCTGTTGCCGATCAGGGTCGGTCGGGGACCGGCGGGCGGTTCCTGGTGAGAATGAGGGTCTTGTTCCTTCTGCCGCCCACGCATCGCTCTTATCTCCTTATCCACGTCTATCGAAAGAAGTCCTCTAAATGATGAACGCGTAGAGTTGTCAAGAGAAATTACCGGCGGGCGGGGATACGGTGGGGTCGAACCGCTGCAGGAGGCGGCGGGCGGTGAGACATCCAGAAAGTCGGCAGCCCGGCGCTTCAACCCCGGCGCGCACGCCCGCCCCGCAGGGAATGCCAGACGAGAGGCAGCCATCGGGCAAGCCCCTCCTGTCCCCGATACCGGCGGGCCAGTTCATTCGGATCGATTCCCCTGAAAAAACAGAAGACGACGAACTGGTTGATGAGCCACGCGGACAGAGGTCCGATCCGGCGGTAGCGCCGGGCGGATGTTACGGCCTTCTGCGGCAGCGTGACGACCCGGCCCTGCTTCCTCAGCGTCCGGACCAATACGGCATCCTCCATGATGGGAATCTCCGGGAACCCGCCCGCGGTCAGAAAATCGGTCTTCCACAGGAACAGGCCCTGGTCGCCGTAGGGCAGTTGCAGGCATCGGGAGCGGAGATTGGCGCCCCATTCCACAATCCGGAGCGCCGCGCCCTTTCCCTCGAAGTGAAGACGGAAGGCCCCGCCCGCAATCCGCGGATCGGTCAGCGCCTGCCGTATGCGCCGATCGAAACCTTCGGGAAGACGCGTGTCGGCGTGGAGGAAGAGAAGAATCTCCGCCGCCGCCTCTCCGGCGCCGATGTTCATCTGCGCGGCGCGGCCCGGACCGCTTCGGAGAACGCGGGCCCCCTGCGCTTCCGCCGCCATCACCGTGAAGTCCGTGCTGCCGCCGTCGACGACGATGGATTCAACGTTCCTCCCCCGGGATACCTGCCGGAGAGTGTCCGCGATGGATTCTTCTTCGTTCAGCGTGGGGATGACCGCCGCGATGCGCGGAGCTCTGTTCAGAAGGGCTTTCCCCCAGAGGGGCAGGTCTTCCGGACGATCGATGTCCGACAGGCATTGCAGGAGCGAAACCCGGATCCCCGCAAGCCGCGCCCTCGCCAGCGTTTCCGTGAGGACATTTTCGTTCCCCCAGGCCATGTCCGCAAAAAGCGCCGGCTCGGGAAGCGTCAGACCGACGAGGTAGTATCCCCCGTCGGCGGCCGGACCGAGGACGCAGTCGTGCGTGCACAGCCGGTCGAAGGCCTGTTGAAGAAGGGGGGGCGAGATCTCCGGACAGTCTGTGCCGATAAGGACGATGCGCCCGGCGCCCCGGTCGGCCGCGAGACGAAAGGACTGCAGCATGCGGAGGCCGAGGTCGCCTTCGGCCTGACGACAATACCGGAAATCGGATCCAAACAGGCCCTGCATCCGGCATTCATCGCCGCCTTCATGGTGGACCTCGACGCCGATGCCCGGGGGCAATGACCGCGCAACCGCCAGAATGTGGGCGGTCATCTCACGCTGCAACCGGCATGCCCCGTCCGCGCCGAGCGAAGGGATCATCCGCGTCTTGACCCTGCCCCGCTCCGGGTAGCGGGTGAAGACGATCAGCAGATCGCGACGGACTTTCCGGAGATCACGCCGATCGAGAACCGATGGAGAAAAGGAAACATCCATGAATTTGGCCACCGCGAGAATTCCGCAATGCATTATAGGTCGGTTGCCGGCAGGGGGCAATGATGGATCACGACAATCCTTTATCGACGGGAAATCTGCGGCAGCGGAGGGCCGCGCGGGATGGGACGGATTTTCTGAAAATGAGGCCGGGATTTCGCCCCTCGGCACCGCTCCCGCGGCCGTTGAAATGCGCCTCTCTTCATGGTACATTCCCGCCCAGATTATGAAACGCATCGAATCCGTCCTCGTCAACAAAGAAGAGACTCTGTTCAACCTCTTCAAGCTCAAGTCGATGGTGCGGGAGAACGACTCCATCGCCGTTCTCATGTACGGAGCCCCCGATCCGGACGCTGTCGCCTCCGCCTTGGCACTGTGCGAAATCCTCCGGAAGACGACGAGCATCGCTAAGTGCGCCTTCGTCTCCACCGAGAAGCCTTCACGCCGTCAGAATGCGGAATTCATCCGCGCCATGAAACTGAAGATCTCGCTGCTGAAGGAAGTCGACCTACACCAATACCGCCTGGTCGCCGTCGTCGACGCCCAGCCGACCTTCTTTGGAGACCTCCTGGGGGACATCAAACCCCAGATCGTCCTCGACCATCATCCATGCACAACAGTCTGGCATGCGGAACTTGCGGATATCCGGCCGCGGTACGGCGCCGTATCCACGATGATGACGGAGTATCTGCTCGCCGCGCGGATCCGCATCCCCAAGTTCCTCTATACGGCGCTGCTGTACGGGATCAAAACCGATACGGACAACTTCGCACGCGACGCGAGCCTGGAGGACATCAGCGCTTACTACCTCAACTACGCCCGCGCCAACCGCGAGCTCATCCGCCGGATCGAACTCAACGAAATTCCCCGGACGTACCTGAAGTATTTCGACTACGCCTACCGCCAAAGGATCCGCCACCGCGACCGCGTCATCAGTTTCCTCGGCAAGGTCGAAAGCGCCGACGCCTGCGTCCAGGTCGCCGACTTCTATCTCCGGCTCATCGACATCTCCTTCGTCATCATCGCGGCCATTGTGAAGGACAAGCTTGTGGTCATCTTCCGGGGCGACGGCTATCGCCGGGACTGCGGGGCGATCGCCGAGAGGGCCTTCGGGGAATTCGGCAATGCCGGCGGCCACAAGAGCGCCGCCCGCGTGGAAATCGCGATCGAGAAGCTGGAAGAACTGATTGGCAAGGAGCCTTCGGACGAAAAGATCGAGGCCTTCATCGTCGATCGCCTGCATCGGAGAAGGTTGCACGATGCCGGCTGAAAGAAAATGGACGTGGTTCGAAAAGAAGGTCGAGACCTGCCGATATCTGAATCCACTGAAGAATTTCCAAGAAAAAGAAGTGGCGCTGGAGGTAAGGCAGGACCGCATCACCGGAACGGTGAGCCGGGTCCTCCCCTACCGCGGCAAGCGCAAGTTCAACCAGCCGGATGCCAAGGCTTACCTTGAAAAATCACCGGAGTCGCTCTGCCCCTTCTGCCCTGCCCTTCTGGATCAAATCGCGGCGCGCTTCACGCCGGAGATTTTTCCCGAGGGGAGACTGACCCGCGGCCGGGCGGTCCTCTTTCCGAACGCCTTCCCGCACGACGCCTTCAATACCGTCGCCGTGATCTCCGAAAAGCACTATCTCGCATTGGACGAACTGACACCGGAGGCGATGCGCGACCCCTTTGCGCTCTGCCTCGATTACTTCCGGAGGATCGGCGCGGCCCGGCCCGAGTTGAACTGGGCATCCGTCAACTGGAATTACATGCCCCCTTCCGGGGGCGGTCTCCTGCACCCCCATCTTCAAACCGTGCTGGGCGAGCGGCCGACGCGCTACGTAGACCGCCTCCGGAGAAGTGCAGAACAGTACAGGGCGCAGACCGGCACCGACCTCTGGCGGGATCTGATCGCCGACGAATGCGAAAAGGGCATCCGGCACATCGCCCGGACGGGTTCGATCGACTGGCTGACGGCCTTCGCCCCGCGGGGAATGGCCGGCGAGGTCCGGTTTGTGTTCTCGGGAAGAAATTCGCTGTTTGCACTGACTGGCGAGGATTGGGATTTTTTTCTGGCCGGCCTGCTCGGCGTCTTCCGTTACCTGAAGGAGTCGGGTTTCATCAGTTTCAACCTCGCTCTCTACGGGACACTGCGGGATGAAAGCCTGCTGACCGTCCAGGGAAGCATCATCCCCCGCTTCCTGGTACCGCCGCTGGGTGCCAGCGACATCAACTATTTTGAGAAGCTTCACGACGAAGTCATCTGCCCCGTTGCCGCCGAGAACCTCTGCGCGGAACTCAGACCCTTCTTCCCGAACGGCGGGCAGAAGCCTCAATAACCCGGCAGAGACGACTCCCGCGATCCATGCATCCGCGGAAGGTTCCTGCGACATGCCGTCGTAGAAAATCGGGGCGTTACGCCTTCATGCATCGCGGCAATTTGGCGACAGCTTGTCGCCAATACGCCCCGTTGTCATGTCTCCCAAGCGCATGGGCCGCCAATGCTCTCACAGCATGTGAGGGCATTCTGTCATTCCACATTGCGACGCTCAACCCTTGTCCTTGAAGAGCTCCGAGTGCAGTTTCCCGCCCGTGGCCCAGTTCTCCTTCGGAAGCTCCTCGAACTGGATGAGGACGGCCTCGGGCGAGGCCTTCCCGATCCGGACCATCGCATCCGTCAGCGCCTTCGCCAGTTCGGCTTTCTGCTCCCCGGTTCTCCCGGTCCACATGGTGACTCTCAGAACAGGCATTGCTCGACCTCCTTGATTGTCTTGTGTCGCGGCCCCGTCCGTTGCCGGATTCTCCTCAGCAGCCGATAACGCACCATACACCGGACGCGCGAAAAAAACAAAACGGCCCCACCCGGGGCAGGTGGAGCCGCAGAGAACACTGAAGGAGAAGGACTCTCTACTCTTCTTTTTTGGCCGTCGTCTTGGACTCGGTTTTCGTTTCCTTCGCTTCCGTTGAGGGAGGCGTCGCCTTCGTCTCCGAAGAGGAGGCCTTCTTTCCGCCGTAGTCCGTCACGTACCAGCCGCTCCCCTTCAAATGAAATGAAGACATGGAGATCAGTTTCCCCACCGGCCCCCTGCAGAACTTGCAGGACTTCAGGGGAGAATCGGTGATCTTCTGGAACTGCTCGAATTCCTTCCCGCATTTCCTGCATTTGTATTCGTAGATCGGCATAACCAACACCCTCCTGCCACTGCTTTTTCAGTATAAAATGTCTCCGATGTCATATCGGCTTCGGAAACAGTCGATGACGAGCGTCATATCCGGGCTCTCCGCCTGCCCCAGCATCTGGCGTGTAATCTCGTGGACCTTCTCCTCTTCCCGCTCTTTTTCTTCCCGCGAGGCGTCGAAGTCCGCGTCCCCGGACTCGAACCGCACTACATGGACCAGTTCGTGGGTCGCAATGTAAAGCATCAGGGGTGAAAGCCGGATGAAGGGCTCGGCCCTTTGCACGGCATCGAGAATGCGGTCGTCCTGGAGGCAGACACGGTAAAAATGCAGCCCCTTGTCTTCCCCCTTCTTCTCGTAGGCATATTTGCACAGATGCGCAAAGGCCTTCCCGTTCACCTCGTGATCGTCGAGGAACGCGCGCGTCTTCACATCGTACCGGTGCGCCCCCATGACCTCCGCGCTCTTGCGGAAGTGACGTCCGGCAAGCTGTTCCGCTCTTGCGAAGGCTCCGGTCGCAAGGGCCGTCTGTGCTTCATTAAAAAACATGGCTCGCAACCCGCAATCCGACGATCGGCGCTAATATATCCACCGGCATGCTTCTGTCAAGCCCTGAAAAATGGGGGGAACGCCCATTAATACGAACGAATGACGATAATTGGGCGCGTCCCCTTGTTCCCTTTCTCCCTTTCCCCCCGTCCCCCAGAAAAACGCCCCGCTGTCTGACGGGGCGCGGCGGAAAGAGTTGGAACTTCGATCTGTTATGCGACGAACAGGCTGTCGGCGAGGCGGTTGAGCATCTTGGCGCCCCTCACCTCGGTCTCGAAGAGGGGGACGACGGCCCGGACGCGGTCGCCGAAAATCTGCCAGATCTCCTCCATGTGCTCGTCCTGCATGGCGACCCGGTTCTGTACGAACTGGGCGGTATCCGCCGCCATCTGGCTCTTCTGGATGAGGCCGTTCACGACGACCCCGCCCACGGGGATGCCGAATTCGTGGAACCAGGAGATGAAGCGCGTGATGACGGCGATGGGAAGGCTCTCCGGAAGCGTCACGAAGAAGAAGGAGGTGAGGTTCTTGTCGGTCAGGAGCTGGCCTGCGTGGCCCATCCGCTTGCGGAAGTCCAGCAGGTAGTCCAGGAGGGGGTCCTTCTCCTGCTTTTTCGAGAACGACAGCATCTCCCGGAGCGACTTGGCCTCTTCCCGGCTCTTGAGCATCTTCTCCACCCACAGGGAGTAGACCTTGGACATGCCCAGGAGGCGCCGGGCATTGGCCGTCGGCGCCGTATCGAAGACGTAGAAATCGTATTCGTCCTTGAACATGAGTTCCATCATGTTCTCGAACATGGCGGATTCCTCGAAGGCCGGATTCATCGTCGCCGATTCGACGAATTCGTCCGCCTTCGTCGTCAGGTCGGCGAATTTCAGGAACCAGTTGATCTTCTCGCGGATCTGCTGCTTGGAACGCTCGATGGTGTCCTTGGTGTCGATCTCGAAGGCGTAGCAGTTCTTCTCGTCGCAGACGACCGCGGGCTTGCCGAACACGTCCTGTTCGAGGAGCGTCGAGAGGCTGTGCACGGGGTTCGTCGAGGCCAGCAGGGTCTTCTTGCCCTGCTTCGCGGCCCAGAGCGCCGCCGCGCCGGCCATGACGGTCTTGCCGACTCCGCCCTTGCCCCCGAAAAAGATGTACTTCAGCTTGGGATTATCCTGCATGTATCGGGACATACTGATGCTGACGTTGCCCATGCCACTCTCCTTGCGGTTTAAGCTGTCGCGCTCACCCTTCGATCCTTCGACAAGCTCAGGATAAACTAGGCTCAGGCTGACAGGATATGCCGTTAAGCCGTCGGCCCGAACATGGCCGCGGCCATCTTCTCGATCATCGGCAGACCGGTGATGTCCCGTTCCATCTCGGGAACGGAGGCCAGGATCTCCTTTCCGAACGTCGTCTGGATCTTTTCGAGGTAGTGCTCCTGCATCGTCAGGCGGTTCTTCAGGTACTCGGGAATCACCTGGTTCTTGAGATCGGACGACAGAACGCGGTTGATGATGTAGCCGCTGAGCGGGACATCGAACTTGGCGAAGAGCCCCGCGGCCTTCTGCGTGTCCTTGATGATCATCTCCTCGGCCGTCAGCACGAAGAAAAAGGCGGTCTGCTTCTTGTCCGTCAGGATCTGCGAGGACTTGTTGATCCGGTCCTTGATGTACAGGAGCTCGTTGAGGATCTGATCCTCGTCGACGTCCTTCTCCCGCCGGATGACCGCCGCCACCTTGTCGTACTCGCGCATCTGCTCGCGAAGGCCCGTGATCTTCCCGATCCAGGCGTCGTACACGGAGGCCATGCTGAGGTAGTAGAGGGCATGTCCGAGCGGCACCAGGTCGTAGATGTAATAGTCGTAACCGCCCTTGACGACGATGTCCACGACCTCGTCGAAGATCGCGCTCTCCTCCATCGCCGGCTCGGCCGCCGCCGCCTGGATGTAGCTCTCGATCTCCTCCGGGATCTTGTCCATCCCGTACATGTCGAGGATCTTCTTGCGGATCTCGTTCTGATATTCCTTGACCCGCCGGTCGGCGTCGATCTCCTGCGCATAGAGGTTGGGCATGATCTCCGTGGGGCCCTTGCCGAAAATGTCCCTCTTGAAGATGTCGCTCAGCGACGCCTGGGGATCGACGGAGAAGACGAGCACCTTCTTCCCTTTCTTGGCCAGGTAATAGGCGGTCGCCGCGGAAAACGTGGTCTTGCCGAGGCCGCCCTTGCCGCCGAACATGATGTAGTTGCGATCCGGATACTGGTCGAATATTTTGGCTAACGAAATGGGAATCACCCCCTTGTCGAGTTCGTCGAGTCCATGGGGAACCGGCGGAAACCGCCCGTTCCGGTCGATGGCAAACGGCCCGTCCTTCCCCTTACGCCAACGCGTCGGTCAGGTCCTTCTCCCGGAGCATCCTGCGCTTCCAGGTCGAGATCTGGGGAACGACGTACGGCAGGAGCCGCAGCGAATAGTAGGGCGGCAGGATGGGCACGCCCAGCATGTCCCCCATCGTGATGAGAATGAACAGGTGCTCCATGCTGGCCCTCGTCTTGAGGGCAAAGCGGGCCGAGTCATGGGCGGCGACCCCGTAAACGAACTCCTTGATCGCCTTGAAAAACCCTCCCTTGTCCTTGTCTCCCATAGGCTGAAAATCTCCTTCCCGGAAATTGCCGTGCGGGTCTGCGCGGCCCGCACGGCTTCTTGAAGATCGGATTTTACCGGATCAGGCGGCCGACGAGGCCTTCTGTCCCTGGAGTGCACGGTAGCGGTTGAAGGCCTTGAACGCCTCGGCGCCGAGGATCAGGGCCGCGATGACGAGGAAGAACCCCACGACGCCCATCAGGGTGTTGCCGATGAGCGCCTCTCCCTTGACAGCCCCGGAGAAGACCTTCATCAGGAGGCCGTAAGACGTGTAGACCAGCGCGGCGATCGTCGTGATAAACATGAAGATCATGGGGTAGAAGCTCCAGGCGTAGCTCTTCCCTTCGGACATCATCCAGGCCGTGACCAGCATGAGTGCCAGGGAGGCCATCAACTGGTTGGCGCCGCCGAAGAGAATCCACAGGTACTGCCACCAGCCCGTGAGGACGAGGATCATGCCGAGGATGCTGGCGATGATGGTGCCCACGTGGGCGTTCTTGAAGACGGGATGGACGTCGCTGAGGAGTTCGGACGTGGCCACGCGCATGAACCGCATGACGAGCTGCATGATCGTGATCGCCAGGACGATCATCATGACGCTCCCGTAAGAACGACCGAATTCGGCCGGGATGCCGATGGCGCCCAGGAAGGTCGACACGCCCGCCGCGAAGATGACGCCGGGACCTTTGGAGACGGCTGCGCCGTATTCGGCGGAGGAGGCATAGATCGTGCCCGCGATGACCAGGGCGAAGAGTGCGAGCATCATCTCGACAAACATGACGCCGCCGCCGACGGGACGGGCGTCGAGCTCGTTCTCGAGCTGCCGCGCCGTGCCGGAGCTCGAAACGATACTGTGCCAGCCGGAGATGGAGCCGCAGGCGATGGTGACGAAGAGGATCGGCCAAAGAGGCCCGATCTTGATCTCAAAGCCCGTGAAGGCGGGAAGCGTGAAGTTGGGGTGGAGGACGAAGACACCCACGATCCCGAAGAGGAGCCCCAGGAAGACGATGTAGGAGGCCACGTAGTTGATGGGGAGCGCAAAGCGCCAGATCGGGAGGACCGCGCCGAAGTAGCAGAACAGGAAGGCGAGGAATGCCCAGAGCGGCCGGCTGTTGGAGAGGTCGAGCCCGATGATCTTATCCGAGGGGGCCATCGTCCCCACGAAGATCCCGAGGAGGGCGATGATAACGGTGAAGACCGTCGTAAAGAGGATGTCCTTGCGCCACTTGTAGATCATCTGCCCCGCGAGGACGCCGCCGACCGTGAGAAAAAGCCAGGCCATGGGCGCCGCCTTCAGGCCGATCGCCGTGCTGACGACGACGTTGCCGAAGGCGCCGGCAATCAGAAGGAGGTAAAAATAGATGAAGGACAGGAGGATGATCCGGGCGCGGGGGGAGATCAGACGGTGGCTCAGTCCCCCGAAGGATGCGCCGTCATTGCGCATCGCCATCATCGCGCTGGAATAATCCTGCACCCAGCCGATGAAGAAGGCCCCGGCGAGAATCCAGATCAGGGCGGGAAGCCAGCCCCACTGGATGGCGATAATCGGTCCGATGATCGGGGCCGCGCCGGCGATCGATTTGAACTGGTAGCCGAACAGGATGTTTTTGCTGGTGGGCATGAATTCCACGCCGTCCATATACATCTTGGCCGGCGTGGCCCTTTTCGCGTCTGCTTTGATGATTTTTTCGTCGATGTACTTGGCGTAGAAACGATAACCGATGAAGGCAACAACGAATCCCAAAAGAAGAACGACAATCGAGTTCATGACGGACGCTCCTTTCCGTGAAAAAAAGACGTTACCCGTTATACGAACCCTTTACCGCTTCTCCTCACCTCCCGGCGCAGTTCGATTCTGCGCCAAATCGCCAATGAAAAAAGTCGGTTGGAAAGTATCTTGAAAGGCTCGCCAAGTCAAGGGAATTCTGCCCGGGATCGGGCATCGCATCGAGATAAACGGAAATCGCCCCGCCTCGGGCCCTATTTCCCCGCCGCCGTGCGCAGGGCCTTCAGGCCTCCGAGGATTTCGTCGGTTCCCACGAACGTCTTCACGTCCGTTTCCGAATAGCGGATCACGAACGTCGGCGTGGCACGCACTTTATAGGCGTTCAGAAGAGCATTCCATTCGTTGAACACCGGCTTGAGGTCGACGGGCCGCCAGGAGATCTGCTTTGCCTTGAGAAGGTCTTTCAACGCTTCCTCGGTTCCGGCCGTGTTGTTCTTCGCGGCGTCGAAGAGGACGTTTCTCACTCGCGCCGCATCCTGCAGAGTGCCGTTGTCCTGAAGGGAAAAGAGGAAATGGCGGGCATAGAGCGCGGTCAGCTTGTGAAACGGGGCATCGACGAACGTAACCTTTACCTTGCCGCCGGCATGCAATTCCGCGAGAAGGGGTTCCGCCTGCGGCTCCAGCCCCTGGCAGGGGGGGCAGAAGTAGTCGCTGAAGGCGATGACTTCCACGCTTCCGGAACCGAAGGAGGGGAAGACGGCCCTCTCGGCCGCGTAGGCGGGCGTCGCGGTGCCGTTCAGAGTCAGGGAAACGAAGAAATACCCCAGGAACGCGAAGATCAGAAGCGGTATCCGGATTCGTCCTTTCCAGGGCAGGGCCGCCTCCCCCATTCCGCCGATCAGCCATCTCCGCCATGCATTTCCCGCTGCAGACGGCCGCTGGTAGTTGACGATAAAGGCGGCTATTACCAGGGCCGCGAAGACAAGGCAAAACGGACAGAAGACATCTTCCCGAACCTGAAAGGCAACAAGATACACTTCCACGCCGATTCCTCCTGAAAGCAGAATTCGTAACAGATCCGCCTGATGCAACAGGGCAAGCAAGAGAATGGACGCCATATAGGCGATGCCGACGATCTTGAGGTCAACGCCCCAGATGTCCCCCTGAAGATACGAGCAGGCCGCGAAATCGCAGGTGGAATAAAAGACCATGAGGCCGATGCCGCCGACGGCCAGAAGGGCTGTCAGCATGCGCTTCCATCCCCCCACCGATGGGGCTGCCGAAAATCCACGCCTGTTTTCTCCCATTGTCTTCCGCATTCCGTCGCACGATCCTCCGCTGCCATGCGATCATTATATCGTTATGTCGCAAACCGTCACAACCGGATTTCTCGAGAAAGCAGCCGCGCCCCACCCCGACACCCGGCCTTTACGGCAAAAGGACTTTCACTGTCACCCAACGCCCATCTTCGCAAGCTGTTCTTTGATCTTCTCTTCGCTCATGAAGCCCTGATGGCGGAACACTTCCTTTCCGGACCGGTCGAAGAAGATCACGGTGGGAATCACCTGGATCTTGTAGTCGCCGGTAAGCTTCTCGTTCTTGCGAACATCGATGACCAGCACCTCCAGCTTGCCCGCATAGCTTTGGCGTATGGTCTGCAAAACCGGCCGCAACTGGCGGCACGGGATGCAGGTATTGGAGCCGAAATCAACCACCAGGGGCTTGCCGCCGGCCAGCGCTTTGCTGAAGTCCGCCTCGGATTGCGTTTCGGAGCCGGGCGCGGGGGCGGAAAGCTTTGCGTATTCCTTCTGATTGACCTCGATCGCGGCGTTCTGGCGCAAGTCGGCAATCAGCACCTGTATCGCCTCCATCCGCCGCTGCCGTTCCAGCGTCTCCCGGATCAGGGGCGCCACCGCTTCTCTTGTCTGCCCGGCGAACTGGCTCTTGTAGGTCTCGTAAATGTTCTCCACTTCCTGAGTAGTGATCGCCGGCAGCGCCGCCATTCGCTTTTCCAGGAAGGCCAGGATCGTCGCCTGATTCTTATCGGCCTTGAGCGGCGCCGTGGAGTCCTCCCCATTGGCGGCCGCAACTCCTTCCTTCTTCGCCTGCTGCAGCAGCAGGACCTGGTTGACCATGCCGTCCAGGAGTTGTCCGGGTTCCTCCTTCAGCAGGTCGCGGTAGGCCGGGTCGATTTTGGACAGTTCATCGTGGAAACGGCTCACGGGAATTCTTTCTCCGTTTACCGTAACGAGGGTCGGCACGCCGAAAGGACCCGCAAAAAACCAGTAGGCGGCACCGGCGCCTACGACTGCAAGCAGCACGATCGCGATGATCGCAATTTTCTTCTTCATCTTTTTCCTTTCCTTCACCTGAAATTGGAGCTCTCCGGAGCAGGCTCCGGACAATCTTCGATCCCCAAGGAACGCATGCCGGATTCAACCGCCGCAGCGGCCCTTATGGTGTCCCGGCGGGAACGCTTCGATGCGCCCGCATCGACCGGCGGCACCCCTTATGCTTATCCCGCAAAGAACGGGTTCCCGATGAAATATATCCCCAGCAGTCCGATGACGACGCCGGCGCCTTTCCGGAAGACCGATCCAGCCCCCGTCCACCGATCGCTTTCCACCACACGCCGGACAAGCGCCGTGGAACTGCCAGCGACCACAATCGGGATGCAGTGGCCCAGGGCGAACAGGAGGATGAGAACAACGCCCGTCAAGACCTTCTGCTGAACCGTGATGATGGCCAGTATAGGCGCGATGAATCCGAAGGTGCAGGAGCCCGACAGGACGCCGTAGGCCAGCCCCAGGAGAAAAGCGCCGTGGAGTCCCCTGACGTTCAGACGGTGCAGCCGACTTCCCGAGAGATTGCATTTTTCCACACCCAGCATTCCCAAAGCAACCCATACCAGAACCGCGCCGATCATGATCTGCCAGTAGCTGCCAACGTCACCGAGCATCCTTCCCAGCAGGGCGCAGACAAGGCCGACGACGGCGATCGTGATGAACAACCCCGCCGTGAAAAAAACGGCATAATGGGCGGCCTGACGCGGTTGAAGAAGCTGTTCCTGCCCGGCCACGTAGGCAACGATCAGCGGGATCGAGGCCAGATGGCAGGGACTGAAGAGGACGCTGACCATACCCCACAGGAAGCAGCCCAAAGCCGCGAGGTAGGTCGCGCCGGTGATCCAGTCGTTGATGGTGAGAAAAAATTGCGTCAGCATGCAGCCCTATCTTTATATCCCCCCTACCCCTGTCCTTTCCAGATTTCCTTTCCGGGTTTCCGCGATGTTTGTCATTCGTCAGGCGCAACGCAGAACGCCGCGCGCCCAGAGGCAGTCGCCGCAGACGGGGAAGGGATTGCCGAAGCAGTCCTCTTCGTTCTTCTCCGCCATATCGCATCCGCCGCAATCGATGCACGGAGAGAAATCAAATTTTCGGACGCGATCGCGAAGCGCCGCGTAGTCCGGGCGGCGCCAGATCGAGGAGAGGGCGTCCTCCGGCAGGCGCCCGAATTCGCAGCGGCGGAAGACCTTTTCGCGGCGCCTGATGAAACAGTTGTAGGAATGCAGCAGGGCCGGACAAGGACTGACGCCGCCGTGCCAGGCGACGGCCAGGCTCCCGGCCTGAATGAACGGACAGTAATTGTTGCGCTGGTTCATGTTGATGTCGAGAAAGCTCCAATTCGGATTCCGGCGCATGATGCTGGACAGGGGTTCCTGCGTCAGGCAGTTCCAGTCCATATGCGGCAGGATCCAGAGCGGGTTATGGGGCATTCCCCGATTTTCACTCGCATCCGGGCGCCAATCATAGAGGATCTCGTCCTTCAGATCGGCCGTATAGGGCAGCAGATTCGTCACGAGCAGGAACGATGCCTTGATCCGGTGGGCCACCTCCTGCAGCGCCGGCAGTTCGTGGATATTGCGCCTCATCGCCACGAATTCGATCCCGGTGCGGATCGGCGTTTCTGACGCTTCTTCACTGAGCCTGTAGAGGGTCCGCACATTGGCCGTGATTTCCTCGAGAGACGCACCCGGACGGACCGCTCCATGGGAGTCGCCAGACGCCCCGTCGACGGAAACCGTGAGCTGGTCGAGGCCGGCATCGACCAACGAACCGGCGAGAGACGGGGTCAGGAGCATGGCATTGCTCGTCATCTCCGTCCGCAGGCCCCGTTCGTGGGCAAGCCTGACCATGTCAGGGAAACGCTTGTGGGTCAGAGGTTCTCCGAAACCGGCGAAGGCGATCGTCTTCGCTTCGGGAAAGTCGGCCAGCCCGTCAAGTAGTGACTGGAAGACGGGCCAGTCCATGTCCCCGAACGGCTCGTCCCAGGAATTGCGAATGCAGGTCACGCAGGACAGGTTGCAGCGGCTCGTCGGCTCCACGTAGATCTTGTTCAGTTCATCGGCTGAATCTGTCTGGCGGGAACTTTTGGCTTCGATGTTCGCCGCAGAGGTCACTTCTTCACCTCGACGTCGCAGGCCGCTTCGACGCTGCAGACGGCCGCGACGGATTCCTTGGCGTTCGGGAAATACTTCATTTTGAAGCGGATCGCAACGTTGACCAGGAGGATCAGAACCGGCACCTCCAGAAGCGGTCCGATCACCGTCGCAAATGCCTGGCCGGAGTTGATGCCGAAGATGGCGATGGCGACCGCAATGGCCAGCTCGAAGTCGTTGGAGGCCGCCGTGAACGAAACCGCCGTTGTCTGGGCGTAGTTTCCGCCGATCTTCCGGATGATGAAGAATGTCACGAACCACATGATAAGAAAATACAGGAGCATCGGTATGGCCACGATGACGACGTCCTGGGGCGCAGCGATGATCTTGTTGCCCTGCGTGGAAAACATGACCACGATGGTGAAGAGCAGCGCGATCAGCGTCAGCGGGGCGATCTTCGGCATGAAGACGTTGTTGAACCATTCTTCTCCCTTGGCGGCGATAAGGCCGTAGCGTGTAAAGAGACCAGCCAGAAAAGGGATGCCCAGATAGATGAAGACCGTCTTGGCCGACTCAGCCATGGAAACGTTGATATTGAGGCTTTCCGCCAGGCCCAGCCAGTTCAGCATCAGGGTGATGAAGAAATAGATGTAGACGGCGTAAAAGAGAACCTGCGCGATGGCGTTGAAGGCTACCAAGCCTACGGCCAATTCCCGGTCCCCTTCCGCCAGCTCGTTCCAGACGATGACCATGGCGATGCAGCGGGCAAGGCCGACGAGGATGACGCCGACCATGTATTCGGGATAGTTGCGGAGGAAGATGACCGCCAGGACAAACATGACCAGGGGACCGATGACCCAGTTCTGCAGAAGGGAGATGAAGAGCATCCGCCTGTTCTTGAAGACCTTGCCCATCTGCTCGTACTTCACCCGGGCCAGCGGCGGGTACATCATCAGGATCAGCCCCACGGCGATGGGGATGGACGTCGTCCCCACCTGCAGCCCCGTGATGAAATTCGAGAGTCCGGGCAGAAAATACCCGATCCCGATCCCCAGCCCGATCGCCAGAAAGATCCAGAGCGTCAGATACCGGTCCAGAAACGATAATCGTTTGCCTACACTCTGCGCCATAAAATCCTCCTCAAGCAACGCACCTTTCGATCTTCCACGTTCTTTCCACCGTCATCGTCATCTGCCTGCTTTCCATCGCAGTGAATTCTGTCCGCGGTCTCTCCACGAGAAACCTATTTCACCGGTCAAGTGCCCCCGAAAAGCGGGATGCCTCCCCGCAGAGAGACTTCCCCCGCAAAGCCGACAGCCACCCTGCCGCCGTCGACGATGACGGGCACCTGCCATTTACCTCCGGAATAGGCCAGCATCTCCTTGAGCCTCTCCGGCTCGGCATTGACGTTGTAATACACGGCCTTGTCTGCATAGGCTGCACGAGCCTGGTCGCAGAAGGGTCATGTATCGGTCCCGTAAATGATGATCTTGTCCGCCATGATCTGCCTCCCCTCTCAGCATGAAGCTGCTTCACCGCGCCATATGCCGTCACCCTCTTCACCGAAACGGCACAGCGGTTGGATGGCGCCTTCCTTCGTCAGGATGATCTGCCAGACCTGAATGTGACGGGCACGGAAGGCCCCGGCGCAGGACAGAAGATAATATTCCCACATCCGCTTGAATACGTGGTCGTATTTTTCTGCAAGCCTCGACCATGCCCCTTGAAAGCGTTCGTTCCATGAAAGAAGAGTCTTATAATAGTGAGGCGCCAGATTGTGAATATCTTCGACGGAGAATAGATCCTCCGCAGCCTTTGATATTTGGACGATACTGGGAAGCACCCCGTTGGGGAAGATATACCGTTTGATCCAGGGATCGCAGTCCTTACTCGAGGCATTGCCGCCGATCGTGTGGAGCAGAAAGATCCCGTTCTCTTTCAGGCAATGGTGAACGACCTCCATGAACGCCCGGTAGTTTTTCCAACCCACGTGTTCGAACATGCCTATGGATACGATCTTGTCGAAGATTCCCCTGACGGTCCGGTAATCCTCTTGAAGAATGGTTACCGGCAAGTTCTCGCAGTACTCCCGCGCGTATTGGACCTGCTTTTCCGAGATATTGACGGCCGTTACGGTGCAGCCGTAATGCTCGGCGGCATAACGCGCAAAACCACCCCACCCGCAGCCGATATCCAGGACATGATCGCCGCGTTTCAGTGCCACTTTCCGGCAGATGAGCTCCAGCTTTTTCCGCTGGGCTTCCGCCAAATCGTCCGTACCAAGAAAATAGCCGCAACTGTATTGATTGTAGGGATCCAAAAAGGAAAAAAACAGATCATCTCCAAGGTCGTAATGTCTTCGGGCAACGATTCCCGCCCGGGCAACCGACTGAAGGTTGAAGAGCCGAGCGGAGAGGTATGACAAGAAGGTCCTGAGATTCCGGCTGATTCGCTCGTCGAGGCGCGCCTTCAGAAGGCGGCAGATGAACGCATCGATCCGGGCGCAATTCCACCAGCCTTCCATGTACGCCTCCCCAAGCCCAAGGCTTCCGCTTTTCAGAACGCGTGCGTAAAATCGCTCATCAAGAACCTGAATATCCCACATGTTGGGACCGTTGATGCGGATGCCGGCTTCGGCAAGAAACTGTTCGATGATTTTCTTTGGCTTATGCATTGCTCGCCTCCTTGATGTGGCATTGCACAAACTCTCAATAACCCACCCGCCGCCTATGCCGTGGCCCCCGTGTTTTCATGCAATCCCTCTCGTCCCTGCCAGATGCTGCCTGTCAGCTCGCTGCCTCGCCAAGCCACTTCAGAATCTCCTCCTTCTTCGGGATCTTTCCCACGGATTTGACCTTGCCGTCCACGACGACCGCCGGCGTACCGAAGACGCCGTACGAGGCGATCTTCATGAAGTCGCTCACCTTTTCAATATTGGCATCGACGCCCGCTTCGGCAACGGCTTCGCGGACAAGCTTTTCCACCTTCTCACAGTTAACGCAACCTGGTCCCAGCACCTTGATCTCCATATGGCTACCTTCCCTTCCCTCAATACGTTTTCAGTATCCAGTCCTTGATCTCGTCCCGGACGCGGCGGAAGGCCGCAAGAATTTCAGCCTCCCCGCCTCGCGGGGCGGCAGGATCCGGAAAACTCTGGTGCCGTTTCTTGCCGCCTCCCGGAACGATCGGGCAGCTCTCCTGCGCATGATCGCAGACGGTCACGATCTCGTCAAACG
>CAZDLM010000057.1:0-19046 GCA_964506465.1 uncultured Syntrophaceae bacterium | reverse complement strand
TGGCTGAAGGAGATGGAGCACGAAGGAAAGCTCGTCGTCTCCGGCGAGGAGAAGACGAAGTCGCACGCGTGAGAAGAACTGTTTGAGGAAGATGCGCAACGGCCTGCCCGTGATCGGGCAGACCGTTTTTTTATTCCGGTATCCGCCGCGGCAGGTTCAAGCTTCCGGTGCGGTGTAGGGAGATCGGCCCTGGCAGGCCAGGCAGGTTTCCCCGTGCTTCCGGGGATAGCCCTCGCCGCAGGCGGGACAGACCGCCGTGGGGCCAAGCTTGCGCGGGGCCAGATACTCCGGGCGGACCTGGACGGGCTGAATGCTCAGGATCTGCGGACCGGCCTCCAGGATCTGGGCGAAGAGGAGGTCCTTATCCTGCTCCTTCTTGGTCTTGAGTTTGAAGAACCACGAATAGATCTCCGGCCAGGCCTTGAGCTTGGCCGTATCCAGATAGACGCGTACGCCCTTCCCCGATTCCTTCGCATAGAGCGTGACGGCAAAGCGCCCCGTATCGACGATCTTGACCCATCCGTTGCCGATCGTACAAGGGGTCAGGAGTTGGACCGCGTCGGGCAAACAGACGGGCGTCTCGCAGATGGCGTCGAAGAGATCTCCTGCGGGCAGGTTTTTCAGGGCCAGGTCGACGAGAAAACCGCCGATGACCAGGCCGGGAGCGAGCTGTCCGTGGAATGATTCGACAACGTGAACATATTCTTCATAGGTATAGGTCCCGATGTTCATGAAAACAGCCTCTCTTTCGGTTTGATGAAATCTCGAAAAGAACAAATGCGTCGGCAAGTGTTCAGTACGACAATGCCAGTTTCGTTTCCCGCACGGCCTTGCGGCCTGCGGCGCCGGTTTCCGCCGGCGCGATCGTCCGCCTGAGCCAGCTTCGATCGATCCTTCCCTCGACGAGGGGAACGATATCATCGGCGAGGTAGAGCGCCTCGGAGATGTCGTGCGTGATGTAGAGGATCGGGATGCCGAGATCGACCTTCAGGACTTTGATCACCTCGCGCAAATCCCTGCGGGTCATCACGTCCAGGGCCGAAAAAGGTTCGTCGAGCAGGAGCATTCGCGGCTCGCTCGCCAGGGCCTGGCATAGCGCGCAGCGCTGGCGCTCTCCGCCCGAAAGCGTATCAGGCTTCCGCCGTCGCAGATGCCCGATGCAGAGCCGTTCGAGAAGCTGATCGACCTTGCCCGGACTCTTCGCCGCGAACGCGACGTTTCGATAGACGTCCAGGTGGGGAAAGAGGGTGTATTCCTGAAAGACGTAACCGACGCCCCGCTTCTGCGGAGGGACGAAGACGTCCGTGGCGGTGTCGACCCAGGTTTCGTCGCCGAACCGCATGCTGCCCTCCGCCGGGCGGTCCAGGCCCGCCACAAGGCGGATCAGACTGGTTTTCCCCGAGCCCGACGGGCCGATGAAGACGGTCAGCCGGGGCGACTCCGAACGGAGCGAAACCTTCAACTCAAAGTCCTTCAACTGCTTTGCGATATCGATCTGCAGAAGCACGGGTTACCTCCGTTTCAGCCGCTCGACAAGAAATAAAAAGACATAGCAGATCGGCAGAATGGCAAGGGAAAGCAGCGCCGCCGTGCGGTAGTCGAGCGATTCCACCGCCTCGTAAATGGCGATGGACACGACTCTGGTCTCCCCTGGGATGCTTCCCCCGACCATGAGAAGCACGCCGAAGGCCCCCATGGAATGCAGGAAAACGAGGATCGCCGCCCCCGCGATCCCGGGAATGCTGTTGGGCAGGACAACGCGGGCAAAGGTCTGCAGGCGGGAAAGCCCGAGGACGTATGCGCTCTCCAGGAGCCTCCGGTCGATTTTTTCAAAGGCCGCTTTCATGGGCTGGATCGCATAGGGAAGGCTGCACAGAACGGCGGCGAGGACGATTCCGGAGAAGGTGAAGACCAGGGGCCCGCCCGTCAAACCCTCCCAGAACCGCCCGACGGCCGTCCTGGGACTCACGGCCAGAAGGAGGTAGAATCCGAGGACCGTCGGCGGCAGGGCGATGGGGAGGTTGAGGAAGGCTTCGACAAGAGATTTCCCGCGGAAACTTCCATACGCCAAGCCGTACGACAACGGCGCCGCCAGAACGACCAGGATGGCGGTGGCGCAGAGGGCCAGTTGAAGCGATAGAAGAAGCGGGGGAAAATCCATGTCTCACCGGTAACCGTATTTTTCCAGAACGGCCTTTGCCTCGGTTGAGCCCAGGAATCCGGACAGTCTTTCCGCTGCGGCCGAATTCTTGGTCGCCTTCATGACGCAGGCCCCCTGAACGATCGCCGGCGCCTCCTCGATCACCCACATGCAGCCTTTCTTTCCTTCCGGCGAAAGGGCCGCAGACTTTGCGCAAAAGGCGATATCGGCCGCCTCTGTAGATGCGAACTGAAATGCCTGGGCAATATTCTGGGCGACGACCAGCCGGTCCTGGCAACCCTGCCACAGGCCTTCCGTCTTCAAGGCCGCCATGGCCGACGCCCCATAGGGCGCATTTTCCGTGTGGGCGATTGCGATCTTCTTCACCGCAGCGTTGCGGACGACGTCCTTCCATGACGCGAGACGGCAGAGGTCTTTCTTCGCCGTCCAGAGCACGGCGAACCCCCTGGCATAGACGAAGGGCTTTCCGCAGAGGTTCTTTTCGAAGAGCATTCTGGGACGTTCTTCGTCCGCAGAAAGGATCAGGTCGTAGGGTGCGCCGCTTGTCGCCTGGCTGTAGAGGCTGCCCGAAGAAGTGAAGGCGGCCGTCACCTTGATACCGGTTTTCTGTTCAAAGGATGGCGAGATTTCCTTGAAGGGCTGGATGAAATTCGCCGCCACGCCGACATGGAGCGAGTCCTGAGCGACAACCGGCGACACCGTCATGAAAACCCACAAGAGAATGACGATCGATCTTTTCAGCATTTACAATGCCCCCTATGTTTTTATTAGCATATTTACGGGCAAGCCGCCACACCTGACGGGGTCCTTCCCCGAAGGTGTGGCGGCGATATCTAGGCTTTTTCCATTCTGACGGCGCAGGCTTTATACTCGGCCGTCTGGCTGATGGGGTCGTACACCGGGTTGGTCAGCCAATTTGCGCAGTTCTCCCGGAAGTGGAAGGCCATCCAGACCATGCCGCGTGGCATCTGGTCGGTCACGTTTGCCTTGACGACAACCTTGCCGCGCCGGGTCGTAAGCCGAACCTTCTCTCCATGGGAGATCCCGAGTTGCTTCGCATCGATCGGCGAGATGTCCGCCGTCTCCTCGGGAAGCAGGTCGTTGATGCCGGCGCAGCGGCCCGTCTGCGTCCGGGTATGGTATTGATACAGCCGCCGTCCCGTGCTCAGGACAAGCGGGTATTCGTCGTCAGGCACTTCCGCAGGCGGCGTCCAGTCCACGGGCACCAGCGTTCCCATCCCCGCCGTGAAACGGTCCCGGTGGAGATAGGAAGTCCCCGGATGATCCGCATTCGGCACAGGCCACTGCAGGCCGTCGCCTTCGAGCCGCGCGTACCGGATCCCCGCCATCGAGGGTCCCAGGACGGAAATTTCGTTGTCCCAGAGTTCCTGGGCGCTGTTGGATTCCCAGTTCTGCCCGAAACGGCGGGCGATTTCCCTGAAGATCCACCAGTTCGGCTTTGCGTCGCCCGGAGGGGGGCTCGCCGTACGGACTCGGCTCACACGCCGCTCGCTACTCGTGAAGGTCCCGTCGTTTTCGCTCCATGCGGCGGCGGGCAGGATCACGTGGGCAAAGCGCGTGGTCTCCGTCGGAAAGATGTCCTGGCACACCAGGAACTCGGTATTGGCCAAGGTCTTCTCCATGTGATGGATGTCCGGTTCCGAGTTGGCCATGTTCTCGCCGAAGAGGTAGAAGGCCTTGATTTCCCCCTTGGCCAGGCCTTCGACCATTTGCGGAATCATGAGGCCCGGTTTCGCAGGAAGGTCCTTCACGTTCCAGGCCTTCTCGAACTTGGCACGGATCTCCGCGTTCGCCACGCTCTGATAGGCGTGGAAGACATTGGGCAGCGCCCCCATGTCGCAGGCGCCCTGGACGTTGTTCTGACCGCGGAGCGGATTGACGCCCGCGCACTCGAAGCCGACGTTTCCGAGCAGCATCTGCAGGTTGGCGCAGGAAAGAACGTTGTTGACGCCGCAGGTGTGCTCGGTAATGCCCAACGTGTATATGAGCATCGCCGGCTTGACGGAAGCCAGGTCTCTTGCCAGCCTGCGGATTTCATTCGCAGGGATGCCGCAGATCTTCGCCGCCTTTTCCGGGGGATATTCCAGGACTTTTGCCTTGAGCTCTTCGAACCCCGTGCAGCGGGAGTCTACATAGGCCTTGTCATAGAGATTTTCCTGGATGAGCACGTTCATGACGCCGTTCAGGAAGGCGACGTCGCTTCCCACCTTAAGGGAATAATAGCGTTCGGCCATGTCGGCCAGGGCCGTCCGGCGAGGATCGGCAACGAACAGGCGGGCACCGGCGAGCACGGCCTGCTTCACAAAGGAGGCGGCCACGGGATGGGCCTCCGTCATGTTGGAACCGATAACGAAAATGCACTTTGCCTTCGCAAAGTCGGAGAAGGAATTGGTCATTGCGCCCGAACCGAATGATTTCGCCAGACCGGCGACCGTGGGGGCGTGTCAGGTCCGTGCACAATGGTCAATGTTGTTCGATTTGAACACCGCCCGGAAGAGTTTCTGCATCTGGTAGGAGTCTTCGTTGATGCTCCGCGCGCAGCTTACACCCGCGACGGCATTCGGACCATGCTTCGCGAGAATTTCCTTGAAGCGGGCAGCGACCAGGTCCAGCGCCTCGTCCCAGGAGGCCTCGCGGAATTCGCCGTCTTCCTTGCGGATCAGCGGCGTCTTGAGCCTGTCTTCGGAATAGATGAAGTCGTAGGCGAAACGGCCCTTGACGCACAATCTGCCCTGGTTGGGCTGGGCGCCTTCCACCGCCGTCACTTTGAAGATCTTCTTGTCCTTGACATGAAGCAACTGCTGGCACCCGACGCCGCAATAGGGGCAGGTCGTCCGGATCTTTTCCTCCTCTTCCCAGGTCCTGGACATCCCGCGGGCCTTCTTTTCCGTCAGGGCGCCGACAGGGCAGACCTGGACACATTGCCCACAGAAGACGCATTCACTTTCACTGAACTGATCGTAAGGAACGTCTCCGCCCGTGACGATCTTGCCCTTCGCACCACGGTAGCCCTGCGAAATCGCACGGTTGACGACGACCTCGTTGCACGCCTGCACGCAGCGTCCGCAGAGGATGCAACGGTTGAAGTCGCGGATGATGAAGGGATTGCTCTCCTCTTTTGGATATGCGGAGAGGTCCCTCTCGAAGCGCTCGCCGGAAACCTGATAGGCGTAGGCCAGATCCTGCAGGCGGCAATCGCCGCTTTTTTCGCACAGGAGGCAGTCGTGCTTGCCGTGAGAAAGAAGAAGCTCGACGTTGAGCTTCCGCGCGGCGTGCACTCGCTCCGTATTCGTCTTTACGTCCAGGTTGGGTGAAACTGGGGTCGAGCAGGCCGCCACCAGGGTGCGGGCTCCAGCGGCTTCAACAAGGCAAATCCGGCATGCCCCCGTCGGTGTACTGCCCTTGAGATGGCAGAGCGTCGGAATGGAGACGCCGTTGGCCGCCGCGGCTTCGAGGATCGACTGCCCCGGCTTGAACTCGACTGTCTTGCCGTCGAGAAGAAAAGTGTTTTTCGTCATCGAGAACCTCCTTGAAGGAAGAAACGGCTTATTGTGCCAGCCGTGACATATGTCACGCATGGCTTAATATAGGATGAGAGCGAAAATGTCAAAGGAAAACATGAAAAGGGATCGGCGCGGAGCGGTGCACCCGGATAGCGAAACGGGCCGGGAAAGCGGGGCTGCGGTTACGGTTTCGATCCGTCTCTTCGCTGGCGGGACTCCAGGTATTCGAAGACCTTCTTCCAGATGTAATGCGTGAAGCGGTGCCGGCGGAGGCCTTCGGGCGAGCCGAAGACGAACCAGCCCACTTTGCGATGCAGGCGTGCGAACCAACTGAAGCGGGCGACCTTCAGTCGTCCGTTCTTCAGGAGCCAGCAGCGTGGTGCGAGAATCGGCGTCCATTTGCCGGAAGCGATCTTCATCGTCTCGAGGGCGGCGAGGCTGACGAGGGTCCACTCGGTCGCGCAGAGAAGGGCCAATGGCCGCCTGCCCGAGAAATATCCGAAGAACCAGTCCACCCGCCAATCCCCCTGCGTGATGTAGTGGTACTGGGCGCAGCGGTACTCCTTCGAGTGGATCACGGCCTTGAGGCCGCGGTAGTCGAGGCGGGGGATGCCGAAGGCCTGTTCGATCGTGGCGGACTCGGGGGAAAACACGCTGACCCAGCCCATCGAACCGGCGGGCAGACACAAGACGGCGGGCCTGCCCATGGCGCGGCACGTACGGAAGACGAGCGTGCTGTAGGCGAGGTCGTCCACGGCCGGGATCACGATATCCGCGCCGCCGATCATCGCGGGCAGCTCTTCCTCGGCCGGGATGCGCGCATGCGGGGTCACCTCGGCCCGGGGATTGATCGCCCGCACGGTTTCCGCCATCACCTCGATCTTGGACCTGCCGATCGTATCGGAAAAGCAGCCGATCTGGCGATTCGTGTCGGAAGGAACGTACGGGTCCTCGCCCGCGACGGCGATCCGTTCAAAGCCGCAGCGGGCCAGCGCCGAGCAGATCGTCTCCCCCGATCCCGTGTCGCCCAGGATGAGGATCCGCGTTCGGCGGATGCGCTCCTGCTCGTCTTCGGTGAAGATCCCGTAATTGCGGTCAAAAAGTGTCCGGTAATCGAGATCCGCCTCCGTCATCTCTTTCCGCCTCCAGTCCCCCGGAGCGCCGCCGTTCGCTCCCTCCTTGCCTCGCGGGATTTCATGAACCGCTGGAAGAGCTTCCACCAAACCGCTTGCATATGTTCCAGGGCGGGCCCCAACGGCGTCTGGAAGGTCCTCCACATGATCCGGCGCTGCCAAACGAGCAGCGTGTGGAGCGACGGACCGTTTCGGCGCCGGATGCGGGCGCGCGCCGAAGTGATCTCCCAATAATGAGGCGAGACGACCGGTTTCCACTTGCCCGAGAGTAGCTTCAGCACCTCCAGGGCGCCGAGGGCGGAAGCGGTCCAAACGGTGGGGCAGATCTGTGCGGGCGGGGCGTCTCCGTCGATAAACCTGCGGTAATAATCGATCCGCCAATCCGCGAAAGGGACGTAGAAGTAGGTCCCGAACTTGTACCTCCGCACGGTCAGCATCTCCCGCAGGTCCTCGTAGCCGGCGAGTTTCGGCACCCCTTCGAGGTCTTCCAGAGAGGGCGCGCCCGGTTGGATGATCGTGACGTGGGCCCAGGAGCCGGCAGGGTAGACCATGAGTGCCGGCTTCCCCAGCCGCTGGGCGTCGCGGAAGACGATGAGGCTGAAAGCGAGATCGTCGGCGGCGGGGAATACGACGTCCGCCTTCGGGATCAGCTTCTCGATTTCCTGATGGGAAAGAAGTTCCGTGTAGGCCGTGACGTTTGCTTCGGGATTGATCCGGAGGAGCGTTTCCCGGACAACATCCGATTTTTTCCGCCCCAGCGTATCCGTGAAGCAGGCGATCTGACGGTTCATGTTCGACGGGCTGTACACATCGAAGTCGCACAGGATGAACCGCTCGACGCCCGAGCGGGCGAGGATGGCGGCGACGGTGGCGCCGATGCCGCCGCAGCCGACGATGAGGATGGCGGAACTGCGGAGCCTCTCCTGCTCCCGCTCGGAGAAGATGCCGTAATTCCTCTCGAACAATTCCCGGTAAGTCATGATCTTCCCGACGGCCCCGCCCCGGCAAGACGGATGCGCCCGACGCCGTGAACGAGCGCGGAGAAGAGACACAGCACCCCGGCGCCGATGGCGACGTAATAGGGGGTGAGGAAATGCATATGGATGTCGACCTGGACCGTGGCCGGCACCGAGGAATATCCCGTCACCGGCAGGTTCACGCGGTTCGTCGAATACCAGAGGGCCAGATAGAAACCCGCCGTGTACAGAAGCATGAAGATTCCGTCGACAAGAAGAAAGAGCCGGCCCTTCTTCCCCGCCATCGTGCTGCCCCAGAAGGCGAGAAAGAGGTAGCTCAGCAGGAGCCACAGGAGAAATGCGGCGCCGGCAAGCGGCGTTTCGATGATGTATTCCAGGGAATCGGATGGCAGGTCATGCCTCAGGATGAAGGGATACACATGGATAAAATAGTAATCCATGTGCATGGCGGCGTACCACCAGGGCTTGAAGATTGCGGCCGTGAAAACCATTCCGGCGAGGAGGCCGACGGGATTGTAGAGGGTGAGTCCCCGGAAATGGCTGGTGCAGACGAACACCAGGTCGGCGAGAGTTTCGGGCTCGCGGTGGTTGTCCCGGAAAGACTGCAGCGTGGATTCATCTGCGTAAATGCGGGAAAGCAGGCGGATCAGCTTCTTCACCTCTTGAAAGCCTCCATGGAAATTGCCGTCACCGGGCATTCACGGGCGCAGAACCCGCAGCCCAGACAGTTCTTCTCTTCGGCGAGGGAGGGGAGGGCATGCCGTTCCGTTCCCCGGCTTTCCGAAAGGCCGAGGCAGTGCGCCGGGCAGGCATCGATGCAGATCCCGCAGGACATGCACAGACCGGCGTCGAAACGGGGCTTTTCCCAGGCGGAGCGCTTGAGCATCTCGCACGGAATGCCGAAGGCATCGGTCACGGCCCGCCGCGGGCAGATGCGGCCGCAGGTCCCGCATTCGATGCAGGTCCCGGCTTCGATGATGTGACGGGTCTTTTTCTCACCGGCGATCGCATCCGCAGGGCACAGCCGGACGCAGGCGCCGCAGCCGTCACAGGACTCTCCGATATGGTGGGACATGAAGGGCCTCCGTAAGGAACCCAGGTTTGTTGACGATTCCGTTCCCGCCTTACATCGCACAGGACGAACGGGAATCGGGCTTTTCGCCGTCCGTCTCCGGCGGCCTTCCCGTCTGCGGGTCCCAGCCGAACTCGCGCCAGAAGTCGCTTTTCATCCTTTCGATCTCGACCGTTCGTCCGCGATTCGCCCCTTCCTGCTGGGGCGGGCGGCCGAGGGCCCGGCCGGGGGGAGAAACCGACGCGGGATCGATGCCGTGGGCGATGTTGAATCGCTGCTTGACCGTCTGGATCTCCCCGCCGATCGCCAGATATTCCTCCGGGCTCCTTCTCCATCCCGTTGAGGCGTTGAGCCAATCGAAAACCGGGATGCGGTTTGCGCCCAGAAAAAGCCCGAATATGCAGAGGCCGGCGCCGTTCGCGACGTTCATATACCGCGTGCAGGATGCAGCCATGACGGCCTTCTCCGGCGAGGGGTCGTACTTCTGCGCCTTGAAGTAAAGGGGGGACGGGGACGGCAGCGCCTTCGCCTTCTTCCAGAGCTGGAACATCTCGTAGTACATCTGGGAGCCGATGGTATGGCGCCCCGGCGTCGCCTCCACCGCGTAATGGAGGGCGTAGCCCGGATCGTTGCGGCCGTCGTGCATGGGAAGCTCCTGGCCGCCCGCATGGACGGCCAACGGCTCCGCGTCCGCACCGATTCTCTTGGCGGCGATCCTGGTCCCATCGGCCAGGAGGTCGCCGATGCCCTCCCGGGCGATCATCTTCTCGACCAGGGCAACGACGGCCGCCGTGTTGCCCCAGGTCAGCTCCAGGCCGTCCGTATCGGCCTTCGTGAGGAGGCCCCTTTCGTAGCACTCGATGGCGAAGGCGACGGTCCCGCCGGCCGAGATCGTGTCCATGCCGGCCCGGTTCAGCCGCTCGTTGAGGCGGCAGATGCTGTCGAAATCGCCGTTCATGCAGAGCGCCCCCAAGGCGAGCACCGTTTCATATTCCGGTTTGTGCGTCTCGGCGGACTGCCCCATCCGGCAGATCCCTCCGCAGCCCAGCGGGCAGGAGTAGCAGTGATATTTCCGCTCTTCCCGGGCGATGACGGCGTCCGGGTTCACGGATCGCGATTTCTTGGGCGGCCAGTCGGCGCTGCTGCCCAGCCAGTTCTTCACCGGCGCGTCGCCCATCTCGACGGACATCTGATTCATGCTGACGGTTCCCCATTTTTTCAGGAGGATCTTGTAGAGGAGGCCGTCCTGGGCCATCTGCATCGGCAGGATGCGCATCAGGCTGCCCACGTAGGCGGCGGCCGGCCCGGGCAAAAAAGGCGGCTGGAAACGGACCCAGCGGTTGCACGCCTCGCTGAGGCGTTTCATCTCGCTCCGGTCGTGAACGGGGATCCGCAGAGCGCCGTCCAGGACGAGGGCCTTGAGCTTCTTGGCCCCCATCACAGCGCCCAGTCCCGAACGGGCCGCGATGCGGCCGCGATCGTTGGTGATGCCCGAGATGAGGGAACGCTTCTCCCCGGCGGGACCGATGGCGGCGACGCGGGCGCCCGGTCCGTGCCGCGCGGTCAGGGCCTCTTCCGCATCGGTCGTGTCCCTGCCCCAGAGATCGGCGGCGTCCCTCAACTCCGCGCGGCCGTTCTTGACGAAGAGATAGACCGGTTCTGCGGAGATCCCGCGGAAGAGGATGGCATCATAACCGCATCGCTTGATGGCCGGCGCAAAGGTCCCGCCGGCGTTCGCATCTCCCCATCCACCGGTTAAGGGGGACTTTCCGGCGACGGTCCAGCGTCCCGAGAACAGGCTTCCCGTTCCCGTGAGGATTCCCGCGGCGAAGGCGAGGACGTTTCCGGGCCCCAGAGGGTCGGTGCCGGCGGGGATTTCCTCCGCGAGAAGGCGGGCCGCAAGGCCCTGCCCGGCGAGGTAACGCCCGTAGATCTCGTCCGGAAGCGGCTCCTCGCGGATCTCGCGCGTTCCGAGATCCACGCGCAGTATCTTTCCCATAAAACCCTTTCCCATGCTTCTCCCCTCACCCCTTCCGGATCCGGCTGGCATCCAGCGGCTCGCCCGTCCAGGCGGCGAAGATGACCATCCGGAGATCGTCGAAGTCCATTTCTTCCGGGTTGTAGAAGATCGAGCCGTCGTTCAGGGCGGCCCGGGCGATCTCGGGGATCTGCTCGCGGGTCACCATCGGCCTGCCCTCGCGGTCCTTGACCTCGGAGAGGAAGCGGGCGTGCCGCCCCCCCGTCGCTTCATGGAGGTCCGCGTTGAGCTTGCGGACCTCCGCGATCATCCCCCGCGCCCGCTCCCCCGGCGGGGTCCCGCGGTACACCTCCTCCCCGGCCAGGGGAAGGAGCAGCTCGGCCATCGTTTCGCCCCGCTTGTGGAGGTTGTACTCGAGGCCGTAGGGAAGGTAGATCGCCATGCAGACGCCGTGCGCAACGCCGCAGACGGATCCCGTGGCGTGGCCCATCGTATGAACCATGCCGACCATGGAATTGGAGAACGCCGCCCCGGCGAGGAGCGCCGCCGTTGCCATCGCCAGCCGGCCGTTGCGGTCCGAGGGATCACGCGTGACCCGGAGGAGGTGTTCGCCGACCAGGCGTACCGCGGCGAGGGCTGCGCCGTCGCTCAGGGGGTTCTTCGCCAGGCAGTAGTAGGCCTCGACCGCGTGGGTCAGGGCGTCCATGCCGGTCGCAGCCGTAATGGCGGGCGGGAGCGAAAGCGTCATCCGGGAATCGAGGACGGCAAGGTCGGGCATCAGGTAAGGGCTCGCGAAGGCCATCTTCAGATGCCGCTGGTGGTCCTTGACAACGGCGATGATGGTCGCCTCCGAGCCGGTCCCCGCCGTGGTCGGGATGGCGACGAGGGGCCGGAGCGGACGCTTCAGCGCGCCGGCGCCGCTGAAGCGCATGAGATCGTCGGCCTGTTCGGAGACCAGGATATTGACGGCCTTGGCCGTGTCCATGACCGATCCGCCGCCGACGGCCAGGATCGCGTCGCAGACCTCCCTGCGGTAGACGTCGGCCAATCGATGCACGATGCGGAGATCCGAATCCGGAGGCACGTCGTCGGCGACGGCGCCGATCCGGAGGCCGCCTCCCACGGCCTGCGTCACGATGCCCGTCAGTCCCGCGCCGGTGACTCCCTTGTCCGTGACGATCATCGCCGATCGGGCCTGAAGTTCCCCAAGCGCAGCGGGGACCTGCTCCAGGGCTTCATGGCCGGCGATAACCCTCGGCCGGCAGAAGAATTCGTAATACCCGGGCAATTCCATATCGTTCCTCCTCGGCCTTCTTCAGGGCGTCCCCGTCCAGGCCAGCGAAAGGATTTCGAGTCCCTCGGCCTCGGACCACCCACTGGTGCCGGAAGCGGCGAGCCGGGCCGTCGCGGGCAGGGCTTCCTTCGGAACGGCGGCGGCCCCGAGACTTGAGGGCGGCGCGTCCGCGGCGCCGGCGAGATTCCGGATCAGGCTGCGAAGCTGCGGCGCCATCCGGGCCGCGCGCTCGCCGGCCGGCGTGCGGGTGAAGGCGTCGGCTCCGGCAAGCGGGAGCAGGAGATCCGCCGCCGCGGTGGGATGCCTCTTCGCCAGGAGGGCGGCAGCATGGGGCAGGAGAATCGCCAGTGCCGTCGCCTCCGGAATCGGCGCTTCCGCCGAAAGGGCGGCGGCGAGCCGGGACGCGGGTCCGCGCACGGCGTTGGAAAGGACAACGCCCGAAAGGCACAGCGCGTTGGCGGCCGGGGCAAGCGCGGTGGCGCGTTTTTTTGCCGCAGCCGCATTTTCCGCCAGGAGCCGGATTACGACGTCGGCATAGAGGCCGCTCAGGGGATTGCGGGCCGGAGCAAGTCGGGCTTCGACGGCCGTCGCAAGCGCCTCCACCATCGCGGCGGTCAAGGCGCCGGGAGCGCCCTCCCTCAGCAGGCGGGGGTCGATGACGGCGAGATTCGGCATGAGCGATGTCGAGGAGAAATCCCGTTTCCCGAAGCGGGCGAAACAAGAGGTCTCCCGGCCGTCCCCCGGCGTCGTGGGGCAATAGAAGAAGGGCCGGAGGCGGGCCGCCGCGGGACTGCCGCCTGCTGCCTGTTCCAGGTCTTCCGGCCGTCCGGAAACGGCGATATTCAAGGCTTTGGCCGCATCGGCCGTCGTTCCGCCTCCCAGGGCGATAATCGCATCGCAGCCGCGGTCTCGGTAGAGGCCCCACAGCTCGCGGAGGGTCATGAAGTCGGGATCGGCGGGGATGCCTTCATACAGGACGATCGGAACTCCTGAATCCCCGAAGGCCGCGGCAAACTGCTCCGCGGTCCCGTCCCTCTGCGATCTGCAGAGGACCAGCGGCTTGCGGGATTCGCTGCGGGCGAGCTCGATCGGGATATTCTCCAGCGCCCGCCTGCCCGACTCGATCTTCACGGGGGACTGGAAGGAGAAGAGGTCCGGCATATTCATGGCATCATCCTTTCGCAAGCGGCCGCACTGCTGCGGCCGTTCCGGCGGCCGGTCAGAATCCCAGGACGGCGCCCAGGTAGATGCGGAACCTTCCCCAGAGGATGCGGCCCGCGGACCAGTCCGGATAGCGTTTGACGGCCAGCCGGGCGAGCGCCTTGAAGAGGAGGTAAACCTCGACGGCGTCGAGGATGCGGACGACGGCACAGGCATGGGGCACCTCTCCGTCGACGAGCAGGCGATTGCGCGCCGTTGCGACGGCGGTGCTTTCCTGAAATGTGAACATGCCGATAGCCGCCTCGATATTCCGGATCTTCAGGGAGAGGTCGACCTTCTGTTTCTCCGGATGCCGGCCGAGATAATGCGCACGGCCGGAGGCGTCCTTGCCGACGATCATCGCCGGCCCGGCCGGCAGGACCCCGAGCGAGAAGGTGAAACCATCCGGGAGATCGGCGATTTCCCGTGCGATGCCGGGGTCGATCTTGGCGGCAATCGGAATGGAGCGGCCGACAAACCAGAGCATGACGGCGACGTAAGCCTTCTTGAAGGGCTTTCGCCCGGGTTCGATCTGCCTGAAGCTTCCCATGGGTAACCTCCTTGCCCCTCTCAGGCGAAGGGCGGCCAGGCCGTTGCCGACAGCGGCGGAAGGGTGTCCCCGTCGTACAGGACCCGCTCCAGAAAGAGCCCCGAAGGCGGCGCCGTGAGGCGCGCGGGAAGTTCATTCGGCCCGCAGAGAGTCGCCTCAACCTCCTCCATCCCGGCTTTTCCGCGCCCCACTTCGACGAGGACTCCGATCATCCTGCGGACCATTTTCCACAAAAAGTGGGAGCCGGCCACCCGCACAAGGATGATACTTCCGGTTTCATGGATCTCCGGCCGCTGAAGCAGGACCTTCGTGGATGCGTCCGCACCCGAGCGCTTGTCGGCGTAGGCGGCGAAGTTGTGCATTCCGCCGAA
Organism: uncultured Syntrophaceae bacterium; assembly: GCA_964506465.1. Lineage (GTDB taxonomy): Bacteria > Desulfobacterota > Syntrophia > Syntrophales > UBA6109 > UBA6109. Next base: position 4,786 of record CAZDLM010000057.1, on the reverse strand, counting down.
GAGATCGGCGGCGGATTGCATGGCCTTCACGTCCAGCCGGTCCCGGACCCACCAGATGTAGCGTTTCAGGAAGGCGCTGCGGCGCGTCGAGACGGCATACAGATAACTGCGGAGGTGTGCGTCGTGGCGAGCGTGGAATCCGCGGCCCGCCGGCGAAACATCGAGGATGTTGATGTTCGACGGGAGATTGTCGTTCAACCCGTTGCGGATCTCCGCCGGCCGCAGCCTTCTTCCCGCGACCAGATGCGCAACCTGGCCCAGGGCGTGGACTCCCGCATCCGTGCGCCCCGCGCCCTGGATGTCGACGGGTTCCTGGAAAACCGCGATGGCCGCCTTGCGGAGCGTTCCCTGAATGGTGCGCGCATTCTCCTGTTCCTGCCATCCGGAGTAGCCCGTCCCGTCGTATTCGATGGTGAGTTTGTAGCGGTCTCTCATTCGTTGCGACCCGCGTGAAGGCTTGTCAAAGGAAAAGTCTGAAGAGCTTCCGTCCCCTCACCGCGCCGCGATCCCGGGCTTCAAAGGAATTCCGCCGGGCGGCGCGGCCAGGAAGGTCATGCCGCTCAGGTTGCTCAGGAGGTCGCCGCGCGGATCGGCCTCGGACAGTTCCATTCCCGGATGCAGCGTCGTGATGGCCGCGTGGCCGATCACCTTGCGGCCCTCCCTGCCGAGGAGATCCCGCGTCCGGATGCCCCAGATGTTGTGGAAAACGAGGGGCTTACCCCCACGGCTGCCGATATAGAGCATGATGTGACCCTTTCGCCACAGGAGCGTCGTGTAGGGTTTGCCGTACCGGAGGATCATCGCTTCCTTTTCCTCCGGTGTGAGGCCCTCCAGATCCATGAAGGTCCCGCCTTCCCGGGCCTGATCGGCGGAATTGCGGGGCAGCCAGATGCCGAAGGGTGCAAAGATGTCCCGGATCATCGCCGAACAGTCGCGGTTGGCATACATGCCGCCCCAGCCGTAGGGTTCGTTGATCAGCTCGTTGGAGATCGCTGCGATCTGCCGGGGCGTGAGGGGCAGGGGCTTCGGAACGACCGCATGGCCGCTGACCGGGACGATGCGGATCACCGCCCGGCGGGTCTCGTTTGCGACGGCCGCCAGGATCCGGATCTCGTCGCCCTTCGCCGAGGGATCCAGAGGGAATATCGAACCCAGGGGGACCTTGAAAAGGGATTGTCCTTCCGCGGTGACAGCAGGGACCTTGTCCTTTACGGCAACACCGTAATCGCCGGATTGCCACGTCTTCATGAAACGCTGATCGGCATAGGCGATGTCGCTCACGCGCACCCATCCGGCTGCGAAGGAGGACTCTGCAAAGGCCCAGGACCCGTCCTTGCTGAGATGGGCGATATAGATCGGCGTATTCGGGCCGATCGTTGATTCCTGGAGATTGTCGAAAGGATATCCCTGCCGGGGGGACGAATAGTGCGGCCGGTGCGTCGGCAGAAGCCGTACGTCAGTGCTCTGGACGGTGATCCCGCGGAGCCGTCGATTGGGGTAGCCCTTGAGATCGGCGCTGTTCCGGAGCCGGATGATCTCTTCCTTCGTCCGCCGGCGTGTGTTTTCTCCGTAGCCGGGGTCGCTGACAAACTTTGCGAAGAGCTTTTCCACGTCCTGGAGGGAGGTTTGCGGCCCCTCCTGCTCCCACGGCAGGAAGTGCATGATGTCCTGATATTCGTCCATCAGGGCCTGCTGCTGCGGGTGCAGCAGGAGCTGCGTTGCCGTGGCGGGATCGACGTAGGAAAAATGGTTCTGCGGAAGATCCCGAACGTCGCCGATGACCTCAGGGGACGTGAAGCAGCCGGAAAGAAAGATGACCGCCGCCGCCAACAGGATTCGATTCCCTTTCCGCCACAGCCGTTTCATGTCGTTTGCCCTTCCCTCTTTTCCGCAGGAGTCTATGCTTTTTTTCGTCGCCGGGCAACGGTTTTCCATGGACGGTCCGCCGGATATCGATTCCGCCCTGTTCAAGAGATGCACGGCACGTAGCGTCAAGATGCGTACGACATTTCCTGTGGAAATCGGGTTTGAACCTTGTTATAGTGATAACGACTATTGAAACGATTTCAGGGGGAAGTTGCACCGGCTCGGTGCAAGGGGAACTTCAACGAAGGAGGTAGGGACATGGTTTCTGCAGAATTATTGAAAAAATACGGTTTCTTCAGCGGTTTGACGGATGCGCAGTTGCAGAAGCTTGCTTCCATCGCCACGGAGGAGTCCCACGATGCGGGAAGCCAGATCTACAAGATCGGGGACCCCGCCAAGAAATTGTATGTCGTGGAAGACGGAAAGATGGTCATGGTTATGGACAGCTACATGGGACCTCACCGTCCGGCCCTGCAGGTCAATGTCGACTTTGTGGCGCAGGGAGAAGCGATGGGCTGGTCGTCGCTCGTCGAGCCTTATGAGTACACCCTCGGAGCCCTGTGCATCGAGAAGACCAAGCTGATTGCCTTCGACGCGCATGCCCTACGGAAATTGGTTCATGACGATCTCGTTCTGGGCATCAGGGTCATGGAATCGATCGCCAAGGTCATCGCGGGGCGACTCAATCATACCCGGATCGTCCTGGTCGGCGAGCGGGGCCTCTCCACTCTGAGCGAATATTGACGGATGCGGCCGATGAGCGATCGTGTGGTCATTTACGGGAAAGAGGGTTGACCGTTCACCGAGCGGGCCAGGGCGGCCTACGGAGCCAACGCGGAATATTTCGATGTCCTGGCGAATCCGGAAAAGCTCCGGGAGATGTTGAAGCTCAGCAACGGGATGCGCAAGGTCCCCGTCATCGTCGATGGAGGTTCGGTCTCCATCGGTTGCGGCGGGAGTTGAGGAGTATGACGAACCGGTCGTCGACCGGGTGGGCAAATGCTACAATAGGAGGATCTGCATGGACGACGCAAGACTGAAGAATGTACTGGAAATTGCCATCAAGAAAGAGCAAGAGGCCTACGATTTCTACATGGATCTGCGGAAAAAGGTGGCCGATCCGACGGCGAAGGATACGCTGAAATTCATGGCCGCCGAAGAACTCAAACACAAGGAATTCCTGACAGCCTGCCACAGCGGCTCCTACTGCTCGAGCAGCCTCAAGATGGACGCCGTGATCGACTATGGCATCATTGAGCACGTGAAGAAGCCGGATCTCAAGAAGAACATGAGTTCCGCCGAGGTGTACCTCGTCGCAGCCGACCGTGAATTGAATTCGCACAATTTCTATAAAGACCTGGCGGCTTCGTATCCTGCCGGAGAGGTCCGGGATATGCTCCTGAAAATGGCGAATGAGGAACTCAAACACAAGGAGAAGGTCGAATATCTCTATTCCAATACGGCCTTTCCCCAGACGGCCGGCGGTTGATGATGCGAAAGGGCTTCGGTCCATTCTGCGGAGAAATTCGGCCCGGGAGAATGCCGCGCAGGGTGCTCTCCCGGGTCGTTCCTTTTTGCCCCTTGCCCGCGGAAATTTTCTGTTGTAATCCACCTCCGATTCGTATAATAAAACGGTCCCTTTCATAGAAATCTCTTGGCGCGAGGGAGGATCACCGACGTGCAAGGCTTTGTTCCGAAAAAGATTTTTTTTACCAAAGGGGTCGGCACGCATAAAGACGAGCTGCATTCCTTCGAACGCGCGTTACGCGACGCCGGCATCGAAAAATTCAACCTCGTGCAGGTGTCCAGCATCTTCCCCCCGGGATGCCGGATGATTTCCAAGTCGCAGGGACTCAAGGGAATGGTTCCCGGCGCCATCACCTTCTGCGTGATGAGTCGCTGCTGCACGAACGAACCGAAGCGTCTTCTCGCGGCGTCCGTCGGCTGCGCCATTCCCGCAGACAAGTCTTCCTACGGCTATATCAGCGAACACCACGCTTTCGGGCAGACGGAAAAACAGGCGGGAGATTATGCCGAGGATCTGGCGGCCGCCATGCTGGCCTCCACGCTGGGCATCGACTTCAACGTCGATGAGAGCTGGGACGAGAAGAAGGAGATCTTCAAGATCAGCGGGAAGATCGTGCGTACGCGTAACGTGACGCAATCGACGATCGTCCGCAACAGCGCCTACACCACCGTCATCGCCGCGGCGGTGTTTGTCTTTTAGGGCCGGTCCCGGGCGGCACATCCGCCTTTGTCCCCGGAGGATAAGACCCCCTCCGTATTTCCCGCATCCATCCATCAGAGAGGAAGCTTCGAGCAGGCGGCCTTCTTTCGGTGATCCGTCCTGTCTCACGGCGTCGAACCATAATTTCCCGTTTTTTGCAGCGGGATGTCTCCTTTACCCGTCCGTTGCCCCCGCTGTACTCTCTGGTCGTTGCCAACCGTTTTTTGCCTCGAAGAAAAATCTTTTTCGAATCCTTAAGTTTTTTCTGCAAGAGACCGAATATGAGAGTGAATAACGCAACAGCGGTCGCATGGGCGGCCGCGGCTTATACCGCACTTTTTTTTCAGGAGAAGGTCCATGGCCAGAATCGTTACAGCAAAGGAAGTGGCAGAGTTTTTGCGCCTGACGGAAACGACCGTATGCAAACTGGCCGCATCCGGCGACCTGCCGGGATTCAAGATCGGCAAGTCGTGGCGCTTCGATATGGACGAGATCATGGAACGGATCAATCGCGCGAAGCGCCAGGTGAAAAGACAAGTAGCTTGAAGAAGATCTGCAACAGGGGGTGTGCGATGGCGGAGGAGTTGAGAAGCACTGTGTCGAGATCCGATTGCGAGGGCAAGTACCTGACGTTCACACTGGCGGGGGAGGAGTACGGGATCGGAATCCTGAAGGTCAAGGAGATCATCGGAA
>CAZDLM010000056.1:0-19103 GCA_964506465.1 uncultured Syntrophaceae bacterium | reverse complement strand
AAGTGGGCCCGCTGGGAAGCCGCGGCATCCCGCCTGCCTTCCTTCATCGAATCCTGGCCTGATCTGCGCGTTGACCTCTCCCGCCTCACCGTCCGGGCCGAAGAGCTGGAGCCGCTGCTGCGGAAGGCGAATCTGCCGGTCCGTCCCCGGGACATGGCCTTCCCCGCGACGGAGAGGGAACTCCGCTGGGCGATCCGCTTCGCTCCCTTCGTGAGATTGCGGATGAACGTCGCCGACCTCCTCTTCTGGATGGGAGAGGATCCCCTGGACGCGTCGGGATGGCAGGCGCAAGGCCGCCGCACCGGCGGCAAACATCCCGGTTGACATCCCCGCCGTCCCGTATTATACCGCCCGCCGAATAACCGGGCGGCCCGCAAGGAAGACGCCGGCGGGAACCCGACGGAAGACACTTTGTGGCGCAACGATGACCGCCGTGCCCTGCGGAGCCGGCGGTTCTTTGTTGCCGCCCGCGGGAATCGCATCGGTTGAACAGGAGGAAGAACATGGGTTCACGCATGGCCGCCTCAGCAGAGGCGGATTCGGACACGGAGAAAAAGAAACCGCTCCTGCGGAAGGTCTGGGACTACCTGAACGGAACGGGGCCGAAAGACGAGCCCGTTCTTCTGGGGAGAAACGATCTGTGCTGGTGCGGCAGCGGCCTGAAATACAAGCGTTGCCACATCGAAGAAGACGAGAAACAGCGGCGGAAGCGCGCGGGCAACCGCATCTGACATCGAAATGTTCCACAACACCCGGCGAGACTCCCTCCCCGGAAGAAATCCGCGCAAACCCCTACCAGGGGGCCGGCAAATGTGGTAGGATCGCACCCCGAAAGCGATCTGACTGTCAGGAGGAAAAGAGAACATGGACTGGGGAATGGAAAACCGTCTGTCGCAACTCATCCAGCGCGACGGCCGCTGCTTTTTTCTGCCCATCGATCACGGCTACTTCCAGGGGCCGACATTCTGCCTGGAGAAACCCGGTGAGACCATCGAACCGCTGCTGCCTTACTGCGACGCCCTCTTCGTGACGCGCGGCGTCCTGCGGAGCTGCGTCAAGGCGACGGGAAGCAAGCCCATCATCCTGCGCGTTTCGGGCGGCACGAGCATCATCGGCCCGGACCTTTCCGACGAGGTGCTCACAACCTCCATCGAGGAGATTCTCCGCCTGAACGCCACGGCCGTCGGCATGTCGATTTTCGTGGGAAGCGAGTACGAACGGGAGTCCCTGACGAACCTCGCCGACCTCGTCAACGAATGCGAGGAATTCGGCATCCCCGTCATGGCCGTCACCGCCGTCGGCAAGGAGCTGGAGAAGCGCGACGCCCGCTATCTGGCGCTGGCCTCGCGGATCGCCGCCGAACTGGGGGCTCGCGTCGTCAAGACCTACTGGTGCAAGGATTTCGAAAAGGTCGTCAACGGCTGTCCCGTTCCCGTCGTCATGGCGGGCGGCCCCAAGTGCGAGACCGAGCTCGAGGTTCTGGAGTTCGTCTACGACGGCATCCAGCGGGGCGCCTGCGGCCTCAACCTCGGCCGCAACGTCTGGCAGCATCCCCGTCCCGTGGCGATGATGCGGGCGCTGCACGCCATCATTCACGACGATCTCACCGCCCGCGAGGCCTGGGAGATGTTCCAGGATCTCCGGGGCGTGTCGCTCGTCGTCAACAAGAAATCGGGCAAGACTCGCGGCAAAAAATGACCCCCATGCGCGTTGCCGTTTACTACAGCAACCGGGACGTCCGGGTCGAGGAAAGGCCGGTCCCGAAGATCGGCCCCGGGGAGATCCTGGTCCGGATGCGGGCCTCCGGGATCTGCGGCAGCGACGTCATGGAATGGTACCGGATCCGGAAGGCCCCGCTCGTCCTCGGGCATGAGATGACGGGAGACATCGTCGAGGTGGGCGCGGGCGTGACGGGTTACCGGACCGGTCAGCGTGTCTTCGTCGCCCACCACGTCCCCTGCAACACCTGCCGCCGCTGCCTGACCGGTCATCACACGGCCTGCGAAACCCTCCACACGACCAACTTCGACCCGGGCGGCTTCGCCGAGTTCATCCGCGTTCCCGCCCTGAACGTCGACCGCGGCGTTTTCATCCTTCCCGACGGGATGACCTACGAGGACGGCGTCTTCATCGAGCCGCTGGCCTGCGTCCTGCGCGCGCAGCGCGCCGCCGATGTCCAACCGGCCCAGTCCGTCCTGGTTCTGGGAAGCGGTCTCTCAGGAATCCTGCACATCCTCCTGGCCCGCGCCACCGGCGCCGGCCGCGTGCTTGCAACCGACATCGACCCCGACCGACGGAAGGCGGCGGTCCGCTTCGGCGCCGACGGGGCGCTCGATCCCCGCGAAAACGTTCCGGACCGCGTACGGGAGATGAACGGCGGGCGGGGCGTCGACCTGGCCGTAGTCTGCGCCGGCGCACCGGCGGCTTTTGCGGAAGCCATGAAGTGCGTGGACCGCGGCGGCCGGGTCCTGTGGTTCGCGACCACGGAGCCCGGCGTGGAGGTTCCCGTCCCCGTCTGCGATCTGTGGCGCAACGACGTGACGCTTCTTCCCTCTTACGGCAGCAGTCCGTTCGACAATGCGGCAGCACTGGAACTGATCCGCGCCGGACGGATGCCGGTGAGGGACATGATTTCGCACCGTCTGCCGCTCTCGCAGGCGGCGGAAGGTTTCCGCCTCGTCGCCGACGGCGGAACAACCCTCAAGGTAATCCTGCGGCCCGACGCCGACCCGTCTTCATGAGGAGCTCCGCACGGGGAATCCGTCAGTAGATCCCCATCCCGCATCCGGCGGCGAGGACGCCGCCCAGCTCGCGGCACTTTTCCAGAGTCTCCTCCGTCACTTCGCCGCGGCAAATCACCGCCTCATAGACCTTCCTGAACTTGAAACCGAGGGCGATGCGCTCGACCGCCCTGACCGCTCCGGTCCCGTCGTTCCCGGCGGAAACGAAGAGGGCATAGGGTTTGCGAAACACCTTCCCCTCGGCGCCCGTGTACGTCCGGTCGAAGAAATCCTTCAAGAGGCCCGCCATCGTGCCGAAGTTCTCCGGCGTTCCGAACGCGATTCCGTCGGCCGCGAGGAGATCGCTCAAATCAGCCTCCGGCGCCCGCTTCAGGACAACCTCCGCGCCTTCAACGGCGCGCACCCCGTCGGCTACGGCGGCGGCCATGCGTTCCGTGTGGCCCGTCTGGGATGTATAGACGATCAGAATCTTCGCCATCGCCCCCTCCTGTCTTCATCCTCCGGGATTCCTATACAGGAAAGCTCCGTCTTTTCCCATCGCCCTCTTTGCGATTGCATTTTGCGGTTGCCCCATGTAACTTTAACCAGTCGCCAATCTGAAGGAGCCCGCATGAAAGTTGCCGAAGACCTGTACGCCTACGAATGGGCGTCCTATTCCGAAAACAACTGCAACAGCTTTTATATCGGCGGCACAGTCGGGGCGCTGATCGATCCGGGACTCGCCTCTTTCGTCCCGGATCTCCTCACGGCCATGAAGGCGGACGGCATCCGCCGCGAGGACATCCGCTTCGTCATCAACACGCACTCCCATCCCGATCATTTCGAAGGATCGCGGATTTTTTCGGATGACGCCGTCTCGATCGCCCTCCACGAGGACGAAATCGCCTTCATGAAGGGCGAGGGCCGGCATCTTTACCAGTTGTTCGGACTGCAGGCGCCGAAGGTGCCTGTGCAACTTGTGCTGAAGTCGGGTGACGTAGAATTCGGCGGGGAAACCTTTCGGGTCCTGCACGTCCCCGGCCATTCTCCCGGCTCGATCGCCTTGTACGATCCGAAGCGCAAAGCGCTTTTTTGCGGCGACGTCATCTTCGACAAGAACGTGGGCCGCACCGACTTCCCGGGCGGCGATGCCCGCCTGCTCAAGGAGAGCATCCGAGCCCTCGCCGCCCTCGACGTGCAGATCCTGCTGCCCGGCCATATGGGAATCCTCGAAGGCGGGGACAGCGTCGAAGAAAACTTCCAGACAGTCATGGAAAACATCTTTCCCTACCTGCGGTAGGGAACGGGTGGCTGGGGATTTTTTGACAACCCGCAGAGAATGAAGGGAGGGGCTTCTCATGAACGGCAGGGGAAATGATGTCGGGCACCGCTGGAAATTTTTCCGCGCCGGCGGCTTCGATCAGGTACGCCTGGAAACGGGAGCCGACCTTGCGGCACTGGAACAGCTCGACCAGAAACTCTGGATGGCGCTGACCTGTCCGACGAACGGCCTCGAGATGGACGCCAGGACCCTCGAACTCCTGGATGCCGACAGCGACGGCCGCATCCGCGTTCCCGAGGTCCTCGCGGCCGTGCGCTGGATCCTTCCGCTTCTGAAAAATCCGGACGACCTGACGAAGGAATCGCCGGAACTGCCGCTCGCCGCGATCAACGACGCCACGCCCGAGGGGAAGTGCCTCTTCAAATCCGCACGCCATATCCTTGCAAGCCTCGACAAGAAGGATGCAGCCGTCATCACCGTCGACGACACGGCGGATGCAGCGAAGCTCCTGGCACAAAACAAGTTCAACGGCGACGGCATCGTGCCCGCCGACTGCGCCGAAGACGACGAAACGAAGAGGATCATCGGCGAGATCATCGACTGCCTCGGCGCGGAAGCGGACCGGAGCGGCCTGCCCGGCGTCTCGCAGGAAAAGCTGGACCGGTTCTTTGCGGATGCCAGAGACTACGACGCCTGGTACCGGGGAGGCGACACGGCGGATCCCGCGGTCTTCCCCCTCGGAGGCGAGACGGACGCCGGAGTCGTGGCCCTGAATGCCGTCCGCGCCAAGGTGGAGGACTATTTTGCCCGCTGCCGGCTGGCCGCCTTTGACGACCGGTCGCTGCCCGCGGTGAACCGGCCGGAGACGGAATACCTCGCCTTCGCCGGAAAGAACCTTGCGCTGGCCGTCAGCGAGGCCGTCGACCTTCCGCTGGCGAAAATTGCGGCGGGCAGGAGCCTCCCGTTGAAAGAAGGCCTCAACCCGGCCTGGGCGGCCCGCATGGAGGCGGTCGCCGTGCGGATCGTGAGGCCGCTTCTCGGCGACCGGGAAACTCTGACTGAAGAGGAATGGTTTTCCCTGCTCGATCGTTTCGCCGCCTATGAAGACCGGCTTTCTCAGAAGGCGGGCGCTTCCGTTGAGAAGCTGGGAATCGCCAGAATCCGCGAGATCCTTGCCGGCGATGCCCAGGCCCGCATCACCGAACTGGTCGACCGCGACAGGGCCCTGGAGGCTGAGTTCGACGCCTGCATCAATGTGGACAGGCTGGTCCGGTACCACCGCAACCTTTTTATGCTGTTGAACAACTTTGTGTCGTTCAGCGACTTTTACACCCGCAAGGCGAAGGCCGTCTTCCAGGCGGGAACGCTCTACCTCGACGGGAGAAGCTGCGATCTATGCGTCCGCGTCGATGATCCGAACCGGCATGCGCTGCTGGCGACGCTCAGCAAGATGTATCTCGCGTACTGCGATTGCACGAGGCGGGGTGGAACGGACAAGATGACGATCGCCGCGGCCTTCACCGGCGGCGACTCCGATTTTCTCATGGCCGGCCGCAACGGCCTCTTCTATGACCGCAAAGGACAGGACTGGGACGCGACGATCGTGCGGGTGATCGAACATCCTATCAGCATCCGCCAGGCCTTCTGGAGTCCCTACAAGCAGACGATGAAGATGATCGGCGAGCAGATCCAGAAGCTCGCATCGGCGCGCGCCAAGGCGGCGACCGAGAAGGCCGCCGCAGGAGTGGCCGCGGCTGCGGAGAAGGCGACCGCCGCCAAGGCCGCCACCGCCGCTCCTGCCCCGTTTGATGTCGCCAAATTCGCCGGCATCTTCGCCGCCGTTGGCCTCGCCGTCGGCGCTATCGGCACGGCGATCGCCGCCGTGGTGACGGGCTTCCTGAAGCTGAACTGGTGGCAGATGCCTCTCGCCCTGATCGGACTGATGCTCCTGATCTCCGGCCCCTCGATGATCATCGCCTGGCTGAAGCTGCGGCAGCGGAACCTCGGGCCGCTGTTGGACGCGAACGGCTGGGCGGTAAACGCCCGCGCGCGGATCAACATCCCCTTCGGCGGATCGCTGACGAAGGTTGCCGCCCTTCCGGAGGGCGCGGAGCGCTCGCTGCAGGATCCCTTCGCGGAGAAGAAGAAGCGCTGGCCGTATGTCCTTGCCCTGCTGGTGGTTCTGGGGATCGTGTTGTACGCCCTCAACGTCTTCGGCCTTCTCAACGACTGGACGTGCGGCCTGATCGGCCGGCCCCGATAGGGAATCGGAACCCTTCGAGACCCTTGAACCATCGGACGCCGTCCGCCGCTGCGGGGACGGCTTTTTTTCGGCCTGCCGGGTTTCTGCGTCCGCCCGGGCGCTCAGGAGGGGTTGTCGGACGGCCTGACCACATGCAGGAAGATGAGGAACAGCCCCACCGTCATTCCCGCGATGCCCAGGTACAGGACCAGCAGGTTGGAGTAGGCCAGCACGGAAGTGGCCAGAAGCGGCCCCATGGCGTTTCCGGCGAAGCGCGCGGAATTCAGGAAGCCGATCTCGCCTCCGCCGGCGCTGCGGGCAAAGACCGAAATGGTCATCGGAAGGATCGCGGCGATGAAAAACACCTGGGCCATGCGGACCAGCGTGAAGGTCCAGACACCGGGGACAACGTACAGGAGCGCCTGGCAGAAGGCCCCGCCGAGGCAAGCCAGGGCAATGGCTTTGCGCAGACCGGTGCGGCCTGCGAGCGCGCTGATCACGAAATTCCCGGCGATCGCCGCGATCGAATAGGCCATCATGATGAATCCCGCCGCGTTGACGGCTTCCTTTCCGACCAGATCGAACTCCCGGAGCACCTGAGGAAGGATGCTCGGCAGGAAGGTGAGATTGAAGACGGCGGCCATGCAGAGGGCCCACCCCGAAAGGATGCCGCTGCGCTTCTGCCCCGTCGCCCTCGTCTTTTTTTTCTGCAGGGGGATATCGGGAACGTTCCACCAGCAGAAAACGGCCACGACAGCGATCAGGGCCGCCCCGAAAACAAACGGGGCCTGGTAGTTGACGGTGGTGGCGATGTAGGCGCCGATGGGGGGACCGATGAGATGCCCCGCCGTGATGGCATTCTGGAAAAGGCTGATGTCCTGGGTCAGTCTTTCCTTCGGCGCCAGGTTCGAAATGAGGATCAGGGCGATCGTCGAAACGCCGCCGAGACATCCCTGCAGCACGCGGAGCACCAGGAGCAGGTACAGATTTTCCGTGAACCCCATGAGCAGATAGACGATGCCGTGGCCGACGATAGCGCGCAGGAAGAGGAGCTTCGGGCTGAAGCGTGCCGTCATGCCGCCCCAGAACGTCGAGGTCATCGCGGCAAACACGGAGGAGGCGCCCATGATCGCGCCGGTCCAGAGGATCGTCTCCCTGGGGCCGTAGGCGCTGACTTTCAGGATGTAGAAGGGCATGAACGCCATGACGATGTTGAAGGCGAGCGCCATGCCGAATTCGGTGACGACAATAAAGAAAACGCTTCGGGAGGTGAGTTTGAAGAACGCGACGTTCATATTCACTGGATGACCAGGAGATGGACGTCGATGACGTTCGTCCCCGTAGGACCCGTGATAACGAGATCCCCCAGGGCCTTGAAGAACGGGTAGGAGTCGTTTTCGGCGAGAGATGCGGCCGCGTCCAGCCCCACGTCCCTGCCCCGGGCGACGGTCGAACCGTCCGCGACCGCCCCGGCGGCATCCGTGGGCCCGTCCGTCCCGTCCGTTCCTGCGGAGAGGAGTCCGACGCCTTCAAGTCCCTCGGCGGCGATTGCGAAGGCCAGCGCCAGTTCCGTATTGCGCCCGCCCAGGCCGCTGCCGCGGACCGTGACGGTCGGCTCTCCTCCCGAGATGAGGCATAGCTTCCGCCGCTCCCGGCCCGCCCGGACCTTTGCATCGCGCGCAACGGCCGCCAGCTTCCGGCCGTAATCGGAGGCCTCGCCCACGACGTCCCGGACGATGATCTCCGCCTGAAAATCCAGGGCCCCTGCCCTTTTCACGGCCGCATCGAGGGCCAGGCGGTTGCTGCCGATAATGAGATTGTCCACGCGGGCGAAAACCCGGTCGCCCGGTTTTGGGGTCTCGGGCGCCAGACCGCGGACGCCGCGCGACAGCAGGTCGAGGATCGACGGCGGCACTTCGGGAAGAAGACGATATTTCTCCAGAATCGCCATCGCATCGGAATAGGTCGATCTGTCCGGCGACGTGACGCCGGAGGCGATGATGTCCAGGGGATCTCCGACGACATCGGACAGGATCAGAGAAATGACGCGCGCCGGGTAGAGGATCTCGGCCAGTCGGCCGCCCTTGACGCGCGAGATGTGCTTGCGGACCGTGTTGAGTTCCTCGATCGGCGCACCGCAACGCAGGAGGAGATTCGTGAGCTTCTGTTTCTCCGCGAGGAGGATGCCCTCGCCGGGGGCAACGAAGATCGCCGATCCCCCGCCCGATACCAGGCAGACGGCCAGCGTGCTCTCGTCGAGCGTCCCGCGAAGATCGATCACCTTCCGCGTGGCCTGGAAGCCGTTCTCATCCGGCAGGGGATGCCCACCTTCGTAAACTTCGACCGCGCCCAGGCGAACGGCCGGATCGGCATGTCCGTATTTTGTTACGACGACGCCCGAGTCGATTCGGCCCCCCAGGTGGTCGTACAGCGCCCGAGTCATCGTGAAGGCCGCTTTGCCGAGACCGACGACGACCAGACGGCGGAAGCCGCCGTCCCGGTATTCCTTCCGGATGGCATCCGCGTATTTGTCCACGGCGCGATAGGGATCGGCGGCGGCCAGCGCCGCACGGAAAATGTCTTCCAAGGTGGCCTTATCGGCTGTCATGCCTGTCCCATTCCTTCCCTTCATCGGTTCCGGAAACACGATACGGTCCGGATTCGCAAACGCCGCCGGCCGCCGCATTGGCGCGTCACGCCTTAGAACTTCATCGTGAGGGGAATTTCCTTGCCGGTGTCCGTTTCCTTCAGACGAAGGCGAAGCTCCTTGGTTTTCCCGGCCTCGCCGGGGAAGAAGACGAAGCCGTGGGCGATCTCTCCGGCCTTCACGGCGCGCCGATCGAGAGAGCGCTTGTTCAGGTCTTCCCGGATCTGGCGCTGCACGTCACGGTCCGTCAGTCCTTCGGTGCCCCCGACCGTTGCGCCGGCCGCCGCGCCGATCGCGGCGCCCTTCATTGCGGCGTCGCCCACGTTGTGCCCCGAGACGATGCCGATCGCCGCACCGATCAGCGCCCCGGCAGCGCCGCCCAGAAAGCCTTTTTTCCCGGCCTCCGGCGCCACGCGCCCGTACTCCGTCTGCTTGGAGATGCGGTCGAAGGCGATGCTCTGATCCAGAATCGGCCAGAGATTGCCGTTCACGTCGATCAGCAGCGTTTTTTCCGGGATGATCTCCAGGGGATGTTTCCCCTGATTGTCGAAGATCACCTGAAGAGGCAGCACGCCCGCGCCGCGTATATCGAAACCGAAAGCCTGCTTGGCGTCGTTCGCTTCGTCATAGGCGCGCGAGGCAACGGAAACGCCGTCCACCGTGACGGCGTTCGGATAGGCGGACGGCATCTTGAAGGGCAGAACCGTGCGCTCGTAGGTCGAGCAGGATGCGGCGAGCAAAAGGGCCGCCAGCCCAGCAAGACGGGTCATGCGCAATCGTGTCATAATCAACCTCCTTCGAGCGGCCGCCGGACCGCCGTTTCACCGCTTGATGACGAGCACCGGCACCTTGGCATTCCGGATCACCTTCTCCGAAACGGAACCGAGAAGCATCTCCTTGACGTTGCTTATGCCATGGGAACCAAGGACGATGCCGGATACGTTTTCTTCTTCCGCCATGTTGACGATCTCCGTAAAGGGGATCCCCGTTTTGACCCGGGTCTTCACCGCCAAGCCGGATTTCTTCAGGTCCTCCGCGATCGCATCCATGTCCTGCGCGATTTTTTCCTTGATGTGCTGATCCGCATCTTGCTGCACCTTCGAGCCGTACAGGGCCATCGCCCGGGCCACCGTATTGACTTCACGGGAGTCGATGATATGCACGACAACCACTTCGCGGGTCCCCGCTTCCCGGAGCCGCTTTACATAGACGAGGGCCTTGCGTGCCAGATCCGAGAAATCCGTCGGATAGAGAATCTTGCTGAACATGAAGAGCCTCCTTTCAGAAAGCCAATGTCATCGTGGGCGATCTGTTTCTCTCACAAAAAAGATATCGTTCCCGCATCCGTTCCGTCAAGAAGTTTATCTCTGAATCTCCTGGGCTTCTTCCGCAGCAATCGCCGGCGGGAAGAATTGAAAGGAGACGTCGGCCTCAGCAAAAATGTCTCCCTTTCCATACGACATAAAATTATTTTCTTGACAAAATGGCGCGAGAAGCCTATTGATTGACTCGTCAGTCATTCCACATTTTCGACCTCTGGCATGCGGTGCAGATCTGCAAGAGGAGCAAAAGAACAAGACAAGGAGGTTTCCATGGAGATGGTCAGCGCGGAGGGGAAGATGACCCCGGCATTGCCGGATTTGTTTACCTGGGATGAAGGGCAGGTACGGCTGATCAGTGCGCATTGCCAGTCCTGCGGCACGTATTTTTTCCCTGAGTTTCACCAGCAGCATCGGCCCGGATGCTCCCGTCAGGGGATCGAGAAGGTGCTCCTGAACAAGAACGGGGTCCTCAAGAGTTATACCATTCAATACTATATGCCTCCGCTTCCTTTTAAGGCCAGCGGGAACATTACGCCCTACGTCATTGGCATGGTGGAATTTCCGGAGGGGATTCAGATTGCCGGGATCGTCAGGGAATGTCCCTTTGAGGCGCTGAAAATCGGTTTGGACATGCAAGTGACCACGTTCGTTCTGTACAAGAATGATCAGGACCAAGAGGTTGTCACGTGGGCTTTTAGACCGACGAATCCAATACGATAAATCATACAGTGCTTTCTTGCATAAAGAGGAGAAAAGAGCATGAGAGACGTCGCCATCATAGGAATCGGTTTGCATCCTTGGGGAAAGTTTCCCCAGAAAACCTTTATCGATTTGGGAGTGGAAGCAGTTTCGAAGGCATTGCAGGATGCCCAGATTCAGTGGAAGGAGATTGAAACCATTTGCTCCGGCATCTACATTTGGGGAGGGAATGCGGGACATCTTTCCGGGCAGTACCTGGCCAGCGTTTTTGGAGAGACGGGGATCCCCATCGTGAACGTTTACAATGCGTGCGCCACGGGGGCATCGGCGATGCGGATGGCTACGATGAGCATTGCCTCTGGGCAGGTAGACGTTGCGCTGGCCGTGGGTCTGGATGTATCGCCGGAAGGTTTTTTGGGGGCGAAATCGGATAATCCGAAGCAGGATCGAGACGTTTTGCGTTGGCGGATGGTGGGAATGCCCAACCCGGTTTATTGGGCGCTCGAATGCCGGAAACGCATGGAGAAATACGGAACGACGGCGGAGGACCTGGCGAGGGTAAAGGTCTTGCTCAGCCAATATGGGGCCGAGAATCCGAATTCGCGCTATAAGAAAATCTATACGATGGAGGAAGTCCTTTCCTCGAAGATGGTATCCGATCCGTTGCGTCTGTACGAGATCTGCGCGACCAGCGACGGTGCAGCGGCCGTGATTCTCTGCGCCGCGAGCAAGGCCCGCCAATATACCTCCAATCCCATCACGGTTGCCGCTTCAACGCTTGGCAGCGCCCTGTATGGAGATCCGACTCTTCGGATTTCGGCCATTTCCGCGCCGGCGAAAGCAGAGGCCCCTCTGTTGAGCGAGAGTTATTCAGCCTCGCAGCAGGCCTATAAGCAGGCCGGGATCGGGCCCGAAGATATCGATGTTCTGGAACTTCCCGACAACAGCTCATGGCATTACCTGCAGTACCTGGAGACGTGCGGATTCTGCAAGGAAGGCGAAGCGGAGGTCATGCTCAAGGAAGGGCAGACGCAAATCGGCGGACGCCTTCCCGTTTGCCCCAGCGGCGGCTTTTCCTCCTTCGGGGAAGCCATCGGAGCCCAGGCAACCTGGCAAGTGGCCGAGGTGGTCATGCAGCTCAGAGGACTGTGTGGAAGCCGGCAGGTAGCCAACGCAAAAGTCGGGATGGCCCAAACGTACGGTTTGATGGGAAACAGCGGAACGACGATCTTGAAACGCTGACAGCGTTGAAAAAGAGAATTTGCCAACGTCATCGGACCAATGCGGGATGGTCTTCGATCCCGGACATTGCCGAGCAGAGATCGAA
This sequence comes from uncultured Syntrophaceae bacterium, assembly GCA_964506465.1. Lineage (GTDB taxonomy): Bacteria > Desulfobacterota > Syntrophia > Syntrophales > UBA6109 > UBA6109. Next base: position 6,864 of record CAZDLM010000056.1, on the reverse strand, counting down.
CATCAGAAGAGGTTCCATTTATGGCCGAAATACCACAGGAATGTCTCCCTCCCCAAGAGCATCTTCCGGAAAAGATCTTCCCATTGCCGGAAGTCCGCCTGCCGCGAAAAATCAATCCAGGCGTTTTTTTCCTGGACCGTCACGTGTGCAACGGTAGGGGATCCAAGACAGCGATTTTCTACAAGGACCAGCAGATCACGTTTTCCGCATTGCAGAAGGAAGTCAACAGACTGGCCAATGCCTTGCAGCGCCTGGGGCTGGAGAAGAATGACCGGATGATGTTGCGGATGCCGAACAGGCCGGAATTCATTGTGGCCTGTCTCGCCTGTTGGAAACTCGGGGCGATTCCGGTGCTCGTCAATCACCTTCTGCGCTCCGACGAAATCATCTTTCGGGCCAACGATTCGGAAGCCAAGGCCATGCTGGTAAGCTCGAATGTGCTGTCCGAGGTTGTAAAAGCGAAAGATCGTTTTCACTGTACGGAGCATATCGTCGTTTGCGGACAGAAGGAAAAGGGATTCCCGTTTTACGAAGATCTCATCAGGAATGAGCCCGAAACATTTCAGGCGGTGGAATGCGATCGCGATGACTGGATACGGATCATCTACAGTTCGGGAACCACGGGAAAGCCCAAGGGGATCGTCACGTCCATCGGCGACGCCATCGCCGCCGCTGCCGTCGCCAGCAGATATTTGTTCGAAATGACTCCGGAGGACGTGATCGGCGGTCATCCCGCATTCACCTTCGCGTTCGGTTTCTATTTTATCCTCCTTTTTGGATACAACGGATGCAGTCTCTCGATTACAGAGCATTTCGATGCTGAAAACATGCTGCAGACAATCCAGGACCACCGCATCACGGTCCTGCGTTGCGTACCGACGGTTTACCGCATGATGCTGGCAGAGGAAAATGCCGAAAAGAGATACGATCTGAAGTCTCTCCGTCTTTGCCAGGGTGCCGGCGAATGGATGCCCGGAGAAGTTGTCAAGGCCTGGCGGAAACGTTTTGGCGTCGATCTCTTGGATTCCGTTGGTTCCGGTGATTTGAATTCATTTCTTTCCACCCGCAAGGGAACACCCGAGGATAAATTGGATTCTTCCGGTTTTCTCCTGCCGGGAGTTGAGGGAAAGATCGTGGATGCTCAATTCCGGGAAGTCCCACGCGGCAGCACGGGTGAACTTCTGATTCGTGCGCCTTGGGGACAGTATTACTGGAGGCGGCCCGACAAGCAGAAGGAAGGAATCCACGAAGGGTGGAATCGCACGGGCCTGATCTATCAGGAGGATGAAGACGGATACTTGTGGTTCAAGGGGCGCAATGATGAAGTGATCGTGAGCTCCGGCAATAAGATACCCGGCGGAGAGGTGGAGGCGGCTCTTCTCACCCACGAGGCCGTCCTGGAAACCGCTGTAGTCCCTTCACCGGATGCCATCCGGGGGAGTATTGTCAAGGCGTTCGTTGTTCTGAAACCGGGATACCAGCCCTCAGCGGAACTAGCGGAAGCATTGAAGAAGCACGTGAAGGAGAAAATCGAGAGCTATAAAGCTCCGCGAGTGGTTGAATTTGTTTCCCGTGAGTCTTTGCCGCGAACCGTCACTGGGAAAATCCAACGTTTCATCTTGCGCGACGACGAGAAGAGAGGCACATCGGTCCGCTGACGGTCTCCCTATCGATGTGCAGGTCTCTGTTCTTGGAGAAAACGGAGCAAGGTCATGGATAGAAAAAAGAAAGCGGGGACAAGAGGCACTTACAGGAAGACCCGGTACGTTCCCGAGGAACAGCGGCGGGAAGAAATCCTTGAAGCGGCACGGCAGGTATTTGGAGAAAAGGGGTTTCATCGAGCCAAGATTGAAGAGGTCGCCGCACGGGCGGGCGTTGCACACGGGACAGTGTATCATTATTATCCCAGCAAAGCCGCTCTCGCAACGGAAATCATTGGCAGTCGCGGCGCAAGCGGATTTCTTGAGTCCGTGAAGGAAGATTCCCTGCTGAAAACCGACCCCGCCGAGCTCCTGAAGAATGTCGCCAAGAAATATTATGGAAACATGGATGAGCGCGTTCCCCTGATGCGTTTCCACATTGCCGAAGCCGTCTCCGATGCCGATTTGGGACGGAATTACTACCGCCACCTCCTCCACCGCTTGTGCACGGATTTGGATCATATCGTTCGGGAGTACCAAGGAAGGGGCGATTTCAAGGCGGGAGACCCTTTCGTCTTCGGACATGCCTTCTACGGAATCCTGTTCGGCTTCTTATACTGTCAGGAATTGATGCGGGGAAAGGAATTGACCGGTCTGGATCTGCAAAAAATCATCCCCCACATCGTGGACATCTTTCTCCACGGCGTCTCCGCGTCGCCCGCGAAACCGCCGAAAAAGGTTCGTCGCGTCACACCGGGCAAGAAAGACAAGACATGAACACCTGCGGACAACGAGACATCGGCCTACCGCCCAATGGAGCCTGTAAATAGACTGACTTATCGATCCCTAACCGATCGCCATAGCGAACATATCAGAAGAAAGGTGGTTTTATGGCGGGGAAAATGCAGACCCGGAACATTCAGAAATTCAGCAACGAACTGAAGCAGTGCATCGAATGCGGCAATTGCACATTCTGGTGCCCCATCTACCAACAGAGAACCCAGGAAGAATATGTCGCGCGGGGAAAGAATAAGATCGTCCGCTCCCTGCTGGAAGGGAGCAGGGAATTCACCCCGGAAGTGGTCGACATCCTCGGCATGTGCACATTGTGCGGGACCTGTGCCCAGCATTGCCCCGTCGGGAGCAAATTTCAGTCCATCATCATTTCGGCCAGGGCGGACAAGACGAAATCGAAGGGACTCGGATTTCCGATGGGATGGATTTACCGTCAGCTGATCCCGAGGCGGAAACTGTTCGGCACGGTTCTGCGGACGGCGTCCTTCTTCCAGAAGATCCTGCTGCCCAAGGCCGAAGGCAAGATGAGACACCTGCCGCTTTTTCTATCGGGAATGTTCAAAGGGCGCCGAGTCCCGTCGATAGCCGGCAAGTATCTGCGGGACCGGATCCCAGAGGTGAACAAAACGGTATCACAGAAGGAACCGAAATACCGCGTCGCTTACTTTATGGGCTGCGCAACGGACTTCGTCTTTCCCGAGATCGGGATGAAAGTCGTCGGTTACCTGACCAAGAATGGCGTGGAAGTTATCGTTCCAAAGGAGCAGGGATGCTGCGGCGCCCCCATATGGCTCGGTGCGGGCGACTTCGATACGGGGAGGACCATCGCGGACAGGAACGTGAAGATATTTCAGGACGCGGATTATATCATCACCAATTGCGCCACCTGTTCGAGCGCGATGAAGGAATACTCCAAATATCTTGCCGACAACGATGATCGTGCGAGGCAATATGCGGATTTCTCAAGGAAAATATACGATATCAGCGAGTTCATCGTCGATGTCCTGAAACCCCAGGACAGCGCGATCAAGGCTGATCCCCGATTCGGCGGAAAAGTGATCACCTGGCATGATCCCTGCCATTTGCGAAGGTACCAGAAAATTCATGCCCAGCCCCGGGAGTTGCTGACAAAAATGAAAAACGTCCGGTATGAGGAAATGCGCGAGGCGGAAAGATGCTGCGGCATGGCCGGCGCCTTCAGCGTTTATCATTACGATGTTTCAAAAGAAATTTCCGACAAGAAGGCACAATCCATCAAGGAAACGAGCGCCGATATCGTTGCGACCGGCTGTCCCGGCTGCATGATACAACTGGCGGACGCGCTGGGCAGGAACAATATCCATAAAGAGGTCAAGCACATCGTCGAATTACTGGACTGAGGATCGTACTACGGGAGAAGAAAAGGGAGGCAACAAAGGAGCCCTGCGCTCCTCTGACACGAGAAAGAGGTCATGCATATGAAAAAGATCGTCAATACATTCTGTCATGTATGCCCGTCTCACTGCAGCAGGAAATTTACCTTGGAAGACGGGAAAATCGTCGACATCGATCGCGACACCGAAAGCGGCTTCCCGAACGAATGGTGTTCCTTCACCCGGGGAAGAATCATCAAGGAAGTGAACGAACATCCCGACAGACTGAAGTATCCCCTGTTGCGTTCCGGGGAAAAGGGGGCGGGAAACTGGAAAAGAATATCGTGGGACAACGCCCTCGATCTCATGGCCGAGCGGCTGTCGAAGTACAAAGAACAGTTCGGGGCGGAAAGCGTCGCTCTTGCGCTCGGCGAACCAAAGGGAATGGAGATGGCGTTTGCGCATCGCTTCGCCAGCTTCTTCGGGACGCCGAATGTGGCGACTCCCGGTAACTACTGAGGTGTCCCTAAGATAGCAGGTGCTGTCTACACATTCGGATGGTTCGCGGCGTTCGACCCCAAACCGAACACCGGATGCATGATCATGTGGGGGAACAATCAGATCGAGTTTATGGGAGGTTTTGTCCGCGAGGAGATGCGCTCCGCGTTGCTCGGCGGTGCGAAACTCATCGTGATCGATCCCAAGAAGATCGACATCGCCAAGCGGTCCAACATCTGGATCGCCCCGCGGCCGAGCACAGACGGAATCCTTGCCCTCGGAATGATCAAATACGTCATCGAAAACAAGTTGTACGACGAAGACTTCGTGCAGAAGTGGACCATCGGTTTCGATGATCTGAAGGACGAAGTTGCGAAGTTCTCCTATGAAGACGTTGAACGGATCACGTGGGTCAAGAAAGACGCCATCGCGAAAGCCGTAAGGATGATGGTCGAGAACAGGCCGGTCTGCCTCGTCGTGGGCAACGGAGTGGAAAGAAGCCTCCACGCCTTCCAGCAGATGCGGGCGATCTTCATCTTGCGGGCGATCCTGGGCGACCTGAATACGCCGGGGGGAAATGTCCGCCTGACGCCGGGGAACTTCACCAGGCCGGGAATCTTCTACGCATTGAAGGATTCGCCGCGCCTGGAGAAGATCAAGGCGAAGAAAGTGGTGGGCAGCGAACTCAAGGTGGCCATGCAGAATGCCTACATTCCCACGCAGTCCCTCGTCAGGGCGATCCTGGAGGAAAAGCCCTTCCCGATCAAATCCGTGGTGTGCATTCTGACCAATCCGCTCTTGAGCTACCCGGATACGAAGATGACCTATGCGGCCTTCAAGAAAGTGGAGTTTCTTGTCGTGTCCGAGATCTTTCCGACGCCGACGACGGAAATCGCCGACCTCGTTCTTCCCGCAGCATGGGGCGCAGAACACAACACGTTGGGATACTGGCCGGGATGGCACGACGAAATGAGGGCCTATCCGCAGCTCGTCGAGCCTCCGGGAGAAGCCAAGGCGGACGCGTGGTGGATCAACGAACTGGCCAAACGCTTAGGCCTGGAAAAACATTTCTGGGAAAACGAGGAAGATTCCTATGATGAATTCCTGGCCCCGAGCGGGATCTCCTGGAAGGAATTCGTTACCATTAGATCTCTGAACAATAAGAAGGAATACAAAAAACCCGAGGAAGGCCTTTTTGCGACAAAATCGGGAAAGATAGAAATTCGCTCCGGTTTCATGGAGAAGATCGGAAGGAGTCCGCTGCCGACCTTCGCAGAAATGAGCACATTTCGTTTCGCCGACCCATCGGAGCAATATCCGCTTTTGCTGTTTAACTCAAAGGAAGCGGCCTACATGCTCACGGGATACAAACATGTCAAATTCATGCGGGATCGCAGACCAGAACCGACAGTGGAACTGAATCCAAATACGGCGCGCCACTTCGGTCTCAAAGAAGGCGATTGGGTCGTCATCGAAACCCACAAGGGAAAGATCCGGCAGAAGCTCGTTCTAGATCCCGCGATGGACGAACGACTGGTATTTGCTTCTTTCGGATGGTGGTTCCCGGAAAAGGGCAGAAAGACATTGTATGCATTGGAGGAGTCCAATATCAACATGCTGACGGACGCCGATCCACCCTATGATGGTGAAACGGGAGCGGCCGACTTGGGCGGGATTCCCTGCAAAGTGTACAAAGAACAGGGATTGCAGGTCCCGGATGCGGATACGCTTCACTAGCAATCCTGCAGAATGTTCTGCGGAACATAGAAGATAGGGCTCGTGTGTCTGATACCCGTAAAAGTCGCGAAAACGGGAAAAGGACGAAAGTAGGTGCGTGGGCGATCTTTGCGATCCTCGCGGTGGTGTTCGTATTTTCGTACTTTATCCGACTATCAACAGGCGTTCTTGGTCCTTCGCTGATGGAAGATTTGCGCCTTGACGTTGAGCAACTGGGACTGTTGGCCGGTGCATTCTTTTATGCGTTCGCACTCTGCCAAATCCCCGTCGGCGTTGCCCTCGACAGTTTCAGTCCCAAATATGTCCTTCTGGCGACGTTGATGCCGGCAATCGCCGGCTGCGCGTTGTTCGCCTTGGCGGGCGGTTTCTCCACGGCCTTGTGGGGAAGAATCCTCATCGGCGTCGGTATGTCGTCTATGCTCATGGGCAGCCTGAAGATCTTCGGCAATTGGTTCCCTCAAGATCAGTTCGCGTTCCTTTCCGGAATGATGCTCAGTCTGGGAAATCTGGGCGCCTTTGTTTCAGCGACACCGCTCGTTTTTGCGGCCGCAATGATTGGATGGCGGAATTGTTTCTGGGCATTCTCACTGTTTCTCGTGCTGTCATTTTTTGCCATCCTTTTTTTCGTCAAGGATCAGCCTGCACCAGAGCCCGCATCTTCTGCATCCGCAAAGACATCGGACAAGCCCCATTACGGCAACGGGAGTCTCTCGTCCTTGAGCGTTGTCTTTCGTGACAGAAATTTCTGGATGATTTCCCTGTCGGCATTCATCCGCTACGGCTCGCTGATCTGTGTACAGGGTTTTCTAGGGACTCTGTATCTTGTTCAAGTACTGGGATAC
>CAZDLM010000055.1:6009-19296 GCA_964506465.1 uncultured Syntrophaceae bacterium | reverse complement strand
TTCTTTCGATCGGGTGCGGGGCACCGCGCATCAGGATTTCAGTTCCTCGACATCCGGCACATCCTCTTCGCCGGCTGCTGCTTCCGCAGCGGCACCTTCAGGAGCACCGTTGCCGGCCGCGGCTGCCTTCTGTTCCGCCTGCTTATTGCTTTCCGCCTGGATTCGCTCTTCGAATCTCTTCTTCCCCTCCAGAACGGCATCGGCAATCTTCGCGGAAAACAGCTTGATCGCGCGGATCGCGTCGTCGTTGCCGGGGATGATGTAATCGATCAGATCCGGATCGCAGTTCGTATCGACGATCGCGACGATGGGGACCTTCAGTTTTCTGGCCTCCTGGATGCCGATGTCTTCCCGTTTGGGATCGACCACAAAGACTCCACGGGGAAGCCCCTTGATCCTGCGGATGCCGCCGAGAATCTTTTCCAGTTTGGCCCTTTCCTTCTGCAATCCGAGGATTTCCTTTTTCGGGAACAGCTTGATGGTGTCGTCGGCAAACATCCGGTCCAACTCGTTCAAGCGGTCGATGCTCCGCTTGATCGTGGTGAAGTTCGTCAACATGCCGCCGAGCCACCGCTGGTTCACATACGGCATGCCGCAGCGTTCCGCTTCCTCGCGGATCGACTCCTGAGACTGCTTCTTCGTGCCCACAAACAGGATCTCTCCCCCGTCCGCCACCGTTTCAATGACGAAAGAATACGCCTTCTGGAACATCTCGACGGTTTGCTGAAGGTCGATGATGTAAATCCCGTTGCGCGCTCCGAAGATATAGGGTTTCATCTTCGGGTTCCACTTGTTCGTCTGATGTCCGAAATGCACTCCCGCTTCCAGGAGCGACTTCATCGATACGATTGCCATATTTTCTTCTCCTCCATGTGTTTTTTCCTCCACTCCCTTCTTCCCGGCGGTCAACCCCGAGAGGGGCAACACTCCGACGGTCGGGGGGTGTGCGAAGTCGGCAGGGCATAGCACAAAAGAACCTGCCGAATCAAGCAAAAATGTATTTGATCTTCCTGAGGAAAAAGCATCCTCCCGGGTCCTCAGGTCCGGTAATGAGCGTTGATTTTCACGTAGTCGAAACTCAAGTCCGAACCGTACAGCCGGAATGACTCCTTTCCGGCCCCCAGCGCGATCCGCAGCGTGATCTCCGCCTGCGACATGACGCGCGAGAGGATTGCCTCGCGGCCGCCAACCCCCTTCCCGTTCCGGAAAACCGCCTCCTTTTCCAGGTAGACCTTCACCGCCTCCGGCGAGAATGCGGCATCCGTCGCGCCCAAGGCGGAGATGATCCTTCCCCAGTTTGCATCGCCGCCGAAAAAGGCTGTCTTGACCAGATTCGAGTTCGCCACGGCATAGGCGGCTTTTCTGGCATCAGCCGCCGTCCGGGCGCCATCGACCCGGATCTCGATCAGTCTTGTCGCACCCTCGCCATCCCGGACGACGGCCTTGGCCAGTTCCTCCGCCGCCTCCTCCAAGGCATCGCGGAAGACCCCGAAAAACCTGGATGTCCCGTTGATGGAGCGATTCCCCGCCTTCCCGTTGGCCAGGATCAGCGCCGTATCGTTCGTGCTCATGCAACCGTCGACGGAAATGGCGTTGAAACTCCGGTCGATCGCCCAGCGGAAGGCCTTCTTCAGAGCAGCCGGACGGATGTCCGCATCGGTCATGAAGTAGGTCAGCATGGTCGCCATGTTCGGCTGGATCATCCCCGCTCCCTTGGCAATCCCGCAGATCGAGATCTCCGCCGTGCCGATCCGGCACTTTCCCAGAACCATCTTGGGAAACCGGTCGGTGGTCATCATGGCCTCCTCCGCGAGCGGAATCCCGTCGCCGGTCAGCCCGCCGATCAGTCCGAGGATGGCGGCACGGATCTTCTTCACGGGCAAGGGGTAGCCGATGACGCCCGTCGAGTTCACCAGAACCAGGTCGTCGTGGATCCGCAGCCGGTCCGAGACCGCCCGTGAAACCGCCCGGGCATCGCGGATGCCGCCCGCTCCCGTGGCGGCATTGGCAATGCCGCTGTTCGTGACGATCGCCTGCGCGACGCCGGACTTGATCTTTTCCCTGTTGACGAGCACCGGGGCGGCCTGGAAGCGGTTCGTCGTGAACATCCCCGCCGCGCTCGCCGGTACGTCCGAGAAGATCAGGCCCAGGTCTCTCTTCCCCTCTTCCTTGATCCCGGCCGAAATGCCATTCGCCGTAAATCCCTGAATTCTGTACTTCATCGCCCCTTCCCTTCCTTTCCGCGTTCGGCGCTCCCTACCGGCCGTGACACTTCTTGTATTTCTTGCCGCTGCCGCAGGGACAGGGGTCGTTTCTTCCCACCTTTTGCGCTTCCCGTCGCTGGGGCTGCGGCGTAACATCCTCTCCCCGGTTCATGACAAATTCCTGCTCGCGCTTCTCTTCCAGCTCCTGGATCTCTTCCTCCCGCCGGATCTGGACCATGCAGAGTTTTTCCATGGTGTCCTGCTTGATCCGGTTCACCATGTCCATGAACATCTCATAGCCTTCTTTCTGATATTCGCGCACCGGGTCTTTCTGGCCGTAGCCCCGGAGCCCGATCCCTTCCTTGAGATGATCCATGGCCAGCAGATGGTCCTTCCACTGGCTGTCGATGGACTGCAGCATGATCATCTTGAGGAGATAGTCCATGACCGGCTTGCCGAACTCGGCCTCTTTCCGGTGCAGGTGCTCCATGACGGCGGCGGTGATCCGCTCGCCCATCTCCTGGGGATTCTGCGCGTCCGAGGACGCCAGCGGCAGCCGCAGGGAAAACTGCTTGAACACCAGATCCTCGAGGCCCTTGAGGTTCCATGCCTCCGGATGCTGCTTTTCGTCCATGTACTCCGGCACGATCTCCGTCACGATGTCTTCGGTCATGTCAGCCAGATCGTCCCAGAGGCCTTCGCCCTGCAGCACCTTCCGGCGTTGTTCGTAGATGACCTTGCGCTGGTGGTTCATGACATCGTCGTATTCCAGCAGGTGTTTGCGCATGTCGAAGTTCTGTCCTTCGACACGCTTCTGCGCATTCTCGATCGCCTTGGTGATGAGACGATGCTCAATCGGCTGGTTTTCCTCGATCCCGATCCGATCCATGATGGAGGAAATCCGTTCCGCCCCGAAGATGCGCAGGAGATTGTCCTCCAGGGACATGTAAAAACGCGACGACCCCATGTCCCCCTGGCGGCCGGACCGGCCCCGAAGCTGGTTGTCGATCCGCCGGCTTTCGTGGCGTTCGGTGCCGAGGATGTGGAGCCCTCCCAGGCCGGCCACGCCTTCCCCCAGCCGGATGTCCGTTCCGCGGCCCGCCATGTTCGTCGAGATGGTCACCATGCCGGGCTGGCCCGCCAGCGCGATGATTTCCGCCTCCTTCTCGTGATGCTTGGCGTTGAGCACGGAATGCTTGATCCCCGTGCGCGTGAGGATCTTGCTCAGCAACTCCGACTTCTCGATGGAGATCGTTCCCACCAGGACCGGACGCTTTTGCTCATGCAGCTCTTTGATCTCCTCAATGACGGCACGGAACTTCTCCTCTTCCGTCTTGTAGATGACGTCGGGATAATCGGTGCGGATCATCGGCATATTGGTGGGAATGACGACGACCTCGAGTCCGTAGATCTTGCTGAACTCCGCCGCCTCCGTATCGGCCGTTCCGGTCATGCCCGCCAGTTTCTCATACATGCGAAAGTAGTTCTGGAACGTGACCGAGGCGAGCGTCTGATTCTCCCTCTCGATCTTGACCTTTTCCTTCGCTTCCAGCGCCTGGTGGAGTCCGTCGCTGTAACGCCTGCCCGGCATGATGCGTCCGGTGAATTCATCGACGATGATCACCTGGCCGTCCTTGACGACGTAGTCGACGTCGAGCTTGAAGAGCGTGTGGGCCTTGAGGGCCTGATTGACGTGATGCAGGATCTCCATGTTCTTCGGTTCATAGAGATTCTGCACGTTCAGCGCCGCTTCGACCCTCGCCACTCCCTCTTCGGTGAGGACGACGGTCCGGTGTTTCTCTTCCACCGTATAGTCTTTGTCTTTCCGAAGCCGCGGAATCACCTGATTGATGCGATAGTACTTGTCCGTGGATTCCTCGGAGGGTCCCGAAATGATGAGCGGCGTCCTGGCTTCGTCGATGAGGATGCTGTCGACCTCATCCACAATGGCGTAGTGAAAGTCGCGCTGGACATAGTCTTCCAGCGCGAACTTCATATTGTCGCGCAGGTAATCGAATCCGAACTCGTTGTTCGTCCCGTAGGTCACGTCCGCCGCATAGGCTTGGCGGCGCTGATCGTCGTCCATTCCGTGCACGATGACCCCGACCGTCAATCCCAGGAAGCTGTAAATGGGACCCATCCAGTTCGCATCGCGTTTTGCGAGGTAGTCGTTCACCGTGACGACATGGACGCCCTTCCCCGCGAGCGCATTCAGGTAAATGGGCATCGTCGCGGCAAGGGTTTTGCCCTCGCCGGTCTTCATCTCGGCAATCTTTCCTTCGTGAAGAACGATGCCTCCGATGACCTGCACATCAAAGGGCCTCATCTGCAGCGTCCGGCGCGAGGCCTCCCGGACGACGGCAAAAGCTTCGGGGAGGAGGTCGTCCATCGGCGCGCCGCCCGCCAGTCTTTCCCGGAAAACGTCCGTTTGCGCCCGCAGTTCCGCGTCGGTCCGCTTCATCATGGCCGACTCTTTTTCATTGATCTCATCGAGAATCAGCGAAAGGCTCTTGAGATCCCGCTCGTTCTTGCTGCCGAAAATCTTCTGCAATACGGCCCCGATCATCATCATCTCCCGAATAAAAAAACCGGTAGACTCTACCGGTTGTGGAACGTTCTTTTGAATGACGCCAAACGTCTGTGGAAGCCGGCGGATCTCAGTTCAGATACTTCCTCGGATTCGTGGGAAGACCGTTGACGAAAATCGCATAATGGAGGTGAGACCCCGTGCTTCTCCCCGAATTGCCCACGTAGCCGATGACATCCCCGCGCTTCACCCTCATGCCGACAGCAACGGCGGCTTTCACCAGGTGCCCGTAACAGGTGTCGATGCCGTACCCATGGCCCAGTTTGACATAGTTCCCTTCGCCGTGGTCGTAGGCCACTTCCTCTACCAGCGCATCGGCGGGGGCGAAGACCGGCTTCCCGACGCGCGAGGCGATGTCCAGTCCACGGTGAAATTCCGTCGCGTTGCTGAAAGGCGAGATCCTCTGCCCGAACTCCGAGGTGACCCATCCGCGGACGGGCCAGATGGCGGGAGTGGCCGCGAGGATCGATTTCCGTTCCCGGAAGTAATTCAACAGTTCCTGGAAGCTGGCCTGCTGGCCTTCGGCTTCCTTCACCAGACGGTCGACCTGATTCCCCGCCCCGGCGATAAGGTCGCGATCCTCGGCGGACAGCCTGGCGGCGATCCTTTCTTCGTCACGCAGGGACCCGCCGATGCCCAGCATCTGCTGCTTGTACTTGTTTCCCTCCAGGTTCGCCATGATCCGGATCTTGCGGTCGAACTGCCGGAGTTCTTCCATCCTCGACGAAAATCCATCGACCTTTCCCACGAGGGTGGCAATCCGGCTTTCCTGCTCGGCCGCCTTCTGCTTGAGCCGCGCCAGCTCGGCATTGTCCCTCTTGATATGGATGTAGTCGTAGGTCAGGACCATCAAAGCCATGAAAAGCAAAAGCACGCCGAGCGAAATTCCCATCAGCAGGGCATGCGACATGCAAACCTTTTTGGCGTTGTTCTTCTTCTTCGGGATGATCAAGAGGGTGTAGAAGTTGTCGGACATCCTTGTCTTCTCTCCGGCTCCTTCGGGACGATCCTTCACCTCGGAAAAAGGCAGTTGATCCTAGCGTACGGTTCGAAAAAAAGTCAAGTCCCATTTCTGCCGGGGAGAGAGCCGGTTTTCCTTCTGCCTTCCATGCCTTCCCGGGGAAAATTGTCTTGACTTCAAAAGACGGAATACGTTAAACACCGCCGTCTAATCATTAGAATTCCGCGCAACACGGGAAAGGAGCTTTCATGGCCAAATACGAACCGAAGGCCCTTCGGAACGTGGCAATTGTCGGTCACGGCGGCACAGGGAAAACCACCCTGTGTGAATCGTTTCTCTTTGTCTCCGGCAAGACGGACCGTCCCGGCAGGGTCGATGAAGGCACGTCTTCCTTCGATTTCGAGCCGGAGGAACAAAAGAAACGGATTTCGATCGGCTCGGCGGTCAATTTTGTTGAGTGGAACAAGCACAAGATCAATCTCATCGACACCCCCGGCGACTCCAATTTCTCCTTCGATACGAAGAATTGTCTGCGCATTGCAGACAGCGCACTGATCGTCATCGACGCCGTCGGCGGGGTCGAGTTTCAGACGGAAGCCGTCTGGGAATACGCAGACGAATTCCATCTGCCCCGCATGGTCTATGTCAACCGGATGGACCGGGAACGGGCGGATTTCGCCAAAGCGCTCGAAAGCATCCGGACGAAGCTCGGCCGCAAACCAACCCCTCTGGTCATCCCCATCGGCCAGGAATCGGGTTTCAAGGGCGTCGTCGATCTCCTCGCGATGAAGGCGCTTCTCTTCGAAGATCCCAAGGGGACGCCCAAGGCCGCCGATATCCCCGCGGAACTCGTCGCCGAAGCGGAAAAGTTCCGCGAGTCCCTCGTGGAAGACATCGCCGAATCCGATGAGACGCTGATGAACAAGTATCTCGAGGGCGGAACCCTGACCTCGGAGGAATTGAACTCGGCCTTGCGGAAGGCCGTCCTGTCCTGCAGCATCCTGCCGGTCGCCTGCGGCGCGCCGTTGCAGAATACCTCCGTCGCCAATTTCCTGGACATCATGGTCGCCTGCCTTCCCTCCCCCGTGGACCGCGGTCCGGTGACGGGCAAGAAACCGGGAAAAGACGAAACCGAGGAGCGCAAGCCCGACCCTTCACAGCCCTTCTCAGCCTTCGTCTTCAAGACCATAGCAGACCCCTATGCCGGGAAATTGACCCTGTTCCGCGTCTACTCCGGGAAAACTACGGCCGACCAAGGCCTGTACAATCCCTCCAAGAAGATCCACGAGCGTGTCGGCAGCCTCTTCTTCCTCGAAGGCAAGGTGCAGAAACCGACCGACGAACTGGTCGCCGGCGATATCGCCGCGGTCGCGAAGCTCAAAGAGACGGCGACGGGGGACACGTTGTGCTTCGAGAAGGCGCCGATTCTCTTCGATAAGCTGACGCCGCCGCCCGCCATCATGACCTATGCCGTGGAACCCAAGTCGCGCGGCGACGAAGACAAGATCGTCTCCTCCATCAATCGCCTGATCGAAGAGGACCCATCCCTTTCGTTCAGCCGCAGCGAGCAGACCAAAGAGATGCTGTTGTCGGGCATGGGCCAGGTCCACATCGAAATCGCCGTGGAAAAAATGAAGCGGAAATTCGGCCTCGAGCTGATGTTGAAGACCCCCAAGGTCCCCTACAAGGAGACCATCAAGGGAAAGACCACCGTTCAGGGTAAATACAAGAAGCAGTCCGGCGGAAGGGGACAGTACGGCGATGCCTGGCTGGAAATCGAGCCCCTGCCCAGAGGCTCTGGATTCGAATTTGTGGACCGGATCGTGGGCGGCGTCGTTCCCCAGCAGTACCGCCCGGCCGTGGAAAAAGGCATCATCGAGGCCATGGCCGAAGGCGTCATTGCCGGATATCCGGTCGTCGACCTCAGGGTGTCGCTGATCGACGGCACCTTCCATACGGTCGATTCGTCGGAAATGGCCTTCAAGATCGCCGGATCCATGGGGTTCAAGAAGGGTGTGCTCCTCTGCCAGCCGACGCTCCTGGAGCCGATCGTCAACATCGAAATCGAGATCCCCGAAGACTATATGGGCGACGTCATCGGCGATCTGAACAGCCGCCGCGGAAAAGTGATCGGCATGGATACGAAGGGCGCGCGCCAGATCATCAAGGGACAGGTGCCGCAGGCGGAGATCCTCAAGTACGCGCCGGATCTTCGTTCCATGACCAGCGGCCGCGGAACCTTCACCTATTCCTTCTCTCATTATGAGGAGGCGCCCGCGTACGTGGCCGAAAAGATTATTGCGGAATCGAAGAAGGGCAAGGAAGAAGATTGATCGTGGCCACAATCCGGGCGGCTGTCATCACGATGAGCGATAAGGGTTCGCGTTCCGAGCGCGTCGACGAGAGCGGCCCCGCCGTCGCGGAACTTCTCCGCGGCGCGGGAATCACGGTCGAGCGCATGACGGTCGTCCCCGACGAAAAGGACCAGATCGCGATCCTGCTCGCTGAATGGTCCGACGCAGGGCAATTCGATCTCATCGTGACGACGGGCGGCACCGGGGTCAGTCCGCGTGATGTTACGCCGGACGCCACGCTGGCCGTCATCGACCGCGAGATCCCCGGCATGGGGGAAGCCATGCGCCGTGAAAGCGCCGCCAAAACCCCGCACGCCATGATCTCCCGGGCGACAGCGGGAATCCGCGGTTCGTCGCTCATCCTCAACCTCCCCGGCAGCCCCAAGGGCGCGCGAGAGAATCTCCTCGTCGTCCTTCCCGCCTTGAAGCATGCCATCGAGAAGATCAAGGGAGACAATCGGGACTGCGCCTCCTGAGGAACTGACGGATCCTCTCCGGATGGCTTCCCGGCCAGTAGACCCTCCCGCAACCGGGGCAGCCGTGAAACGCCTCGATGCTTTCCCGGATGTGGATGGGAACGGATTCGACCACGCGGTCCTTCCGTACTTCTTCGAGGGGGATGTTGCAGCGAATGCAGCGCGTGAGGAACCTTCTCTCGTCGGGCAGAATCACGGATCGCTCCAGCAATTCCTGAATCTGATCACCCGCCCGCTCCCGCTGCAGGATGACCAGCTCCGGATGCCGCGCTGCGCAGGCCGGCCACTTCCTCTTCCTGCTCAGAACCGTCCTGCCTTCCGCCCCGGCCCGCAGGAGCAGATCCTGCTCCGAATCTCCGCTGCAGACCGTATCGTATCCCAGGATCCTCAGCCACTTGGCCAGCCGCACCACCGTCGCGTCGGCGAGAAATTTCGGCTCGTCCTGCGGGAGGGGCTTCGTCAAGGCAGACTCCGCGGCTTCTCCTCTTCTTCAACCAATTCGGCGGGTCGCTCCTCGTGAATCTGCCTTCTCAGATCGCGGATCGTCCGGTTCAGTCTCGTGATCGTCCGCGTGAGGCGAAACCTCTCCACAATCCCCATGAATCCGGTGAAGATCACTCCGGCCAGGAAGGCAACGAAAAGCAGCATGTACGCCGGCACCGAAAATCCCTTCGGAATGAGGTCGTAGTACTTCAGTGGAACGGCGGCGGTATTCTCCAGCGAAAACGTGACGACCATCATCATGAGCAGCACAATGACAATCGTATAGATGACCTTCATTTCAGTCCTCCGGTCGGGTATTTTCGAAAAATGGACGCAGGCGGTCGCGCGTCCGGGCCACGTCTTCCGGAATCACGCGCACCTCTCCGACCACGCCCATGAAATTCGTATCTCCGTTCCAGCGGGGAACGATATGGATATGAAGATGGTCGTCGACACCGGCGCCCGCAGCCCGCCCGAGATTCATGCCGATGTTGAATCCGTCGGGGTTCATCGCCTGCCGAAGTGCGTCCGTGGAGACGTCGAGGAGGTCGAACATCTCCACCCTTTCTTCCTTCGTCAGACCTGCGATCTCGCCGACGTGGCGGAAGGGAATCACCATCAGGTGCCCCGTCGTGTACGGGTACCGATTCATCATGACAAAAGCCGTCCTGCCCTCCCGGAGCATCAAGTCATCCGACCGCGACCGGCCCTTGCAGAAGATGCAGCCTTCGGTCCTTTCAGACTTGCGGACGTAAGCCATTCTCCAGGGCGCAAAGATGACATCCATACGAGCGACAATCTCCCTGTCTCAACCGTCTACAGCGTCTCAATCCTGCCGCGAATCTCGTCTCCGATCTCCAGGAAGCCGATGGTGTTTGCCGCCGCTGAGCGCCGGTCCCGTGCGGAACCCGGATTGAAGAACAGGACGCCGTCCCGCCGCCGGTTCTCGGGACAATGCGTATGACCGTAAACGACGCAATCCAGGGGCCCCAGCGCAGCCAACAGGCGCTCCTGGATTCCTTCCGGCCCTCCCCACCCATGGGCGAGCCCGATGCGGAAGCGGCCGGCCTGGAACAGGATCTTCTCCGGAAGGACCTGCCGGACCGAATCGAAATCCATGTTCCCGCATACGGCCTTGTAGGGTTTCCCCGCAAACATCTCCAGCACGTCGGGAGAGACCAGGTCGCCCGCGTGGAGGAGGAGATCGACGCCCGCAAAACGGTCTTCGATCAACGTCCGGAATTGATCGTCGCCGCTGCGAAGATGCGTGTCCGAAACGACTCCGATTCTCACCGCGCCCCCTCACAAAGCCGCCCGATTATAGCTCCTGACCGCAAAAAGACAAGCGCGATTTTCGGCGGCGAAGCCCCCGGTCCGCCATGGACGCGGCCTTTGCGTTTGACTTTCCCCTTCGTCGAAGTTAGGATGAAACCGCTTCTGCGGAGGATGGCGCATGGAAGAAATGCTCGACAAAATCGCCGAGAAGGTCCTGCATCTGGACGAGGCCTCCCTCTCGGGTCTGTGGCAGAAATACAAAGACCGGATGGAACGATTCGAACCGACGAAGGAATGGGAGAAGGCCGTCATTATCTTCTTTGTCATCAATTCGGTGCGCGTGAAGAACCATCTCTTCAACCAGCAACTGCTCCGGACAAGGCAGACCTCCGATTTCCCGCAACCCCCCTTTCCTCCCAAGAAGCCGGATCTGAAGCTGGTGAAGTGATGGACAGGCCCGCCGCCGCCAAGAGAATCCAAGAACTCGGGTCCCTGATCGATTATCACAACCGCCGCTACTACCAGATGGACGACCCCGAAATATCGGATGCGGAATATGACCGTCTCTTCCTGGAACTTCAGGAACTGGAGACCGCCTTCCCCGAGCTTGCCGCTCCCGATTCTCCCACCCGGCGCGTCGGCGCGGCGCCGCTGGAGAAATTTCAGACCGTCCGCCATCTGAGCCCCATGCTGAGCCTGGCCAATGCCTTCACGGAAGAGGACATCCGCGCTTTCGACGAGCGGATCAGAAAGTTCCTGAACAGCGTCGGGCCGGTGTCCTTCGTCGCCGAGCCGAAACTGGACGGCGCCGCCGTCAATCTGATTTACGAGAACGGAAACTTCGTCTCCGGCGCCACGCGCGGCGACGGAGAGACCGGCGAGGATATCTCGCTCAACCTGAAAACGATTCCCTCCGTGCCGTTGCGCACGAAGGCCGCTCGCGGCCGATCCTTTCCGGCTCGAATCGAGGTCCGCGGCGAAGTCTACATGGAGAAAGCCGGATTTGAGGCCCTGAATCGCAGGCGGCTGGACGCCGGCGAAACGCCGTTCGCCAATCCGCGCAATGCCGCCGCCGGCTCCCTGCGGCAGCTCGACTCGCGGATCACGGGACGGCGCCCCCTGGCCCTCTTCGCATACGGGATAGGCGTCTGCGAGGGCCTCGATTTCCGAGGCCATTGGGATATTCTTCGCGCCCTGAACGCGTGGGGATTCCGGGTCAACTTCGAGGAGATCCGCCGGTGTCCCGATGTCGCGGCGTGCATCGAATACTATCATTTCATTGCCGGCCGACGCGACAGACTCCCCTATGAGATCGACGGCGTCGTCCTCAAGGTCGATGACCTGGCCCTTCAGGAGCGTCTCGGCACCGTCTCGCGAAGCCCCCGCTGGGCCGTCGCGTGCAAATTTCCACCGACCCAGGAAACCACCGTGATCGAGGACATCCTCGTCCAGGTCGGACGGACCGGAGCGCTCACTCCCGTTGCCGTCATGAAGCCCGTCCGCGTGGGCGGCGTCACCGTCAGCCGCGCCACGCTTCACAACCAGGACGAGATCGAAAAGAAGGACATCCGCATCGGCGACACCGTCATCGTCCAGCGCGCTGGCGACGTCATCCCCGAGGTCGTCAAGCCCCTTCCGGCGAGGAGGAATGGAACGGAGCGGGTTTTCCGAATGCCGTCGGCCTGTCCGGAATGCGGCTCCCGCGTGGTGCGCCTGGAGGGCGAGGCCGCGCACCGCTGCATCGGCGGCCTCTCCTGTCCGGCTCAGCTCAAGCAATCCCTCCGGCATTTCTCCGGCCGCCAGGCCATGGACATCGATGGGCTCGGCGAAAAGATCGTCAATCGCCTGGTCGACACCGGCCTCGTGAAGAGCCCCGCCGATCTCTATTCCCTGCGGGCGGACCAGTTGATCCCGCTGGAAAAGATGGGAGAGACCTCCGCGGCGAATCTCCTCGGGGCCATTGCGGGAAGCAGGGAAACCACCCTCCATCGCTTCATCTACGCACTGGGGATTCCGATGATCGGCGAGGCCACCGCGAAGGACCTGGCGGGTTTCTTCGGGCGTCTCGAAAGACTGATGGAGGCCCATCCCAAGACGATCACCTACGTTCCAGGCATGGGACCGGAACGCGCCTCCGCCGTCGGCATCTTCTTTGCCGAGGGGCACAACCGCCGCGTCATCGACCGGCTGCGTTCCGCCGGCGTACGGTGGGAGGAGGCCGAGACGCCTCACGAAATCGAGTTCGCGGAGTTTTTTCTCCGCCTGGCAAAGAAGGAAAGATATTCCGGCTCCGACAGGGTGTTCTGGCGGGGCGCCGCCGATGTCGCCGAGACCACGATCCGGAAGATCACGGACGCCTTCGACGACTGGGACCTCCTCGTCGGCGCCGGGGCGGATGGCCTCCGCAAACTGGGGATTCCCCCCGAGCGCGCGAAAAGCCTGGATCGTTTTCTCAACGATCCGGACACGATGCTTGTCGTCGATCAGCTTCGCCGCTGCGGTGTCCGCTGGCGGAGAGGGAAGCCCTCGCCAGCAGCCGGCGGGCCGCTCAAGGGAAAGACCTTCGTTCTCACGGGGACACTGTCACGGTTGACTCGTGACCAGGCGAAAGAGCGGATCGAAGGGCTGGGGGGAAGGGTCATCGGCAGCGTGTCGCAGCGGACCGACTACGTCGTCGCCGGCGTCGATCCCGGCAGCAAACTGACAAGGGCGCTCGATCTGAACGTTCCCGTACTGTCGGAGGAAGACTTCTTCCTGCTGCTGGACCGCCACCCAAAAGGATAGCCGCCGTCCCCTTGCTGCAAGGCGATCCCGCGTCTTCCATTCCCTCAGCCCTCTTTCCGGACGGCATGACACGCCAAAATGAACCGATCGAATCGGCGGGCGGATATCGGCCGTCGGTCTCCCCCGCGAGGCCGCAAAAAATCATGATTCTCTTTCAGACGTT
>CAZDLM010000055.1:0-5999 GCA_964506465.1 uncultured Syntrophaceae bacterium | reverse complement strand
GCAGGGCGTGTTATTTTTCTCTTGCTGAGTCTTTTCCAGGACACCGGAGACAAGACAGAACCCCTTTTTGCGATACTGAGGTGTGCATCGTCCTCCTCCAGCCGGAGATCCGGCCTGGCGGAATCTTCAGGGAAAACCCATGGGTTCGTCCACGGATCAGGAAATCAGCTGTCGGATCACGCAGACCCTCCTCCTGTACGTCAGGGAAAATAATTCCGGCTCTCTCGGCGCCCTCCTGGACGGACTCGACCTCGATGAAGCCTATCTGTCCGACGTCGACAACTGGGTCTCCCACGCCTTTCTGCAAGTCCTCTATCACCGGATGATCGACATCCTTCACGACGAAAATGCCGTCTACAAGATGGCCCTTGCCTCCGACCGCTTTCAGTCGCTGGGAACGCTGGATCGAATCGGCCGTCTTCTCGGGAACCCCGGCCTGATTTATGCGCACGCGCCGGAATACAACAGGCTGCTGAAACGAAATGGAGAGGTCTCCATTCTCGAAAGCGGCGCCAACTGGGTGCTCCTGGAGGACTGCTACCACCGCAGCGAACAAAAAACGCGCCATGACTGCGACTACACGCGGGGGATCGTCACCGGCATTCCGACCATCTTCGGGATGCCGCTTGCCGAGGTCGAAGAGCTGGCGTGCCAGGTGGCCCCGGAAAAGTACGGCCGCAGGATCTGGGGGGATTCGCCGTCCTACGGCGGCAAGGGATGCCTGTATCGCATTCGCTGGAACCCGGCGCAGAAACCGCCGTTCTGGAAACGGATTTTCCGCCGCCATTTCATTTACCGGCAGGCCGTGGAAGATCTCGAAAACGCCGCCCGCAAGATCCAGGAAAAGTACGAAGAGGCGCGGGATCTCGCCGCCCATCTGGACGCGG
The DNA here is from genome assembly GCA_964506465.1 of uncultured Syntrophaceae bacterium. Lineage (GTDB taxonomy): Bacteria > Desulfobacterota > Syntrophia > Syntrophales > UBA6109 > UBA6109. Next base: position 5,112 of record CAZDLM010000055.1, on the reverse strand, counting down.
CGAACCGGGAGCTCGTCCGATCGAAGTCCCAGTTGGAGGCGTACATGTCCGACTTGAAGGCGTCGGAACAGCGTTACCGTCTCCTGGCCGAAAACGTTACGGACATGATCTGGACCTTCGATCTCGCGACCATGCGCTTCAGCTATTTCAGTCCCTCCGTCACCAAGGCGATGGGCTACAGCCAGGCGGAGGCGCCGTCCACAGCTCTGGAGCAAATGGTATGGCCCGAGGATGCGGAGATGGTCCTGCAGATCTTACAGGAAGAATTGGCGAGAGACGGGAAAGATGGCGTCGATCCGCACCGGTCGCGGACCGTCGAATTCCGGGAGAGGCGCCGGGATGGTTCGTGCTTCTGGGCCGAAGCAAGCGTGTCCTTTCTGCGGGACGAAGAAGGGCGGCCGGTGGGCCTGCAGGGAGTCACGCGCGACATTTCGCAACGGAAACGCGCGGAAGCGGAGCGCTCCGCACTGGAACGCCGTCTTCAGCAGGCCCACAAGATGGAGGCGATCGGAACCCTTGCGGGCGGCATCGCCCACGATTTCAACAATCTCCTGATGGGCATCCAGGGATTCACATCCCTGATGCTTCTGGAACTGCCGCCGGACCATCCGAACTTCAGCCGATTGCACCACATCCAGGACGCCGTGCGGAGCGGCGGCCATCTGACCAAACAACTGCTGGGATTCGCCCAGGCCGGCTGCTTTGAGCTGAGACCCACGGACATGAACGACATCGTCGACCACAGCGCGGAAATGTTCGGACGGACGAAAAAGGAAATATCGATCCACACCGATCTGGAAGACCGCCTCCCGGCCGTTGAGGTCGATCAGGTCCAGATCGAGCAGGTCCTCCTGAATCTGTACATCAACGCCTGGCAGGCCATGCCGTCCGGCGGCGATCTGTACCTCGAGACACGAGCGGAACACCTGGAGGAGAGTGAGGCCGTACGACGTCATATCCCTCCCGGCGACTACGTGAGGATTTCCGTTCGAGACACCGGCACGGGCATCGACGGGGAGATCCTCCCGCGCATTTTCGAGCCCTTTTTCACCACCAAGGGAAAAGGAAGCCAGAAGGGGACCGGATTGGGCCTTGCCAGTGCGTACGGAATCGTTAAGGGTCACCGCGGAGAAATTTCGGTCGAAAGCGAAATCGGTTCCGGAACGGTCTTTCGGGTCTATCTGCCCGCGTCCAAGCGGCATGCTTCCCCCGAGAAGACGGCCGACGAGAAGCCGCTGCGCGGAACGGAAACCATCCTCCTCGTCGACGACGAGGAACTCATCATCAACGTGACGACGGAGATTCTGCAGAGCCTCGGTTACCGGATCCTTGCCGCCAGGAGCGGCCGGGAAGCGATCGACCTCTATCGCAGGCGCCGGGACGACATCGATCTCGTCATCCTGGATATGATCCTCCCGGGCATGAACGGCAGCGAGATCTTTGATTGCCTCAAGAAGGAAAATCCGGGCCTGAAAGCGGTTCTCTCCAGCGGCTACAGCATGGACGGCGAGGCGCAGAGGATTCTCGATCGGGGCTGCCGGGCCTTCCTCCAGAAACCCTTCGACATGCAATCCCTGTCGCAGACGGTGCGGCAGGTTCTGCTTCAGCAATGAGTTGCCGTCCTTTTCGCAACGGAGGTTTTTTCCCGGGATGAAGCGTGTACATGTCTGGATATCCGGGCGGGTTCAGGGCGTGTTTTTCCGCGCCCGGACGAACAGTGCGGCCCAGTCCCTGCGATTGCGGGGGTGGGTTCGGAATCTTCCGGACGGCCGGGTGGAGACCCTCTTCGAAGGGGACGATGACGATGTAGAGGCGATGGTGGAGTGGTGCCGGAAGGGGCCGCCCCTTTCCGACGTCAGCAACATCGAGATCCGTGAAGAGGAGCCCGGCAACGAGCTGCACGGCTTCGAGATCCGGTACTGAGACCCCTCGAAGATGGCAACTCTCCGCAGGATGTTCCGAGAAACGTGTCTCCACGGTTCAGCGGAATTCTTCCATCGTCTTCCGGAATCCTTCCATCGCTCCCAGGATCGTCTTGTCCTCGACACAGTAGGCGATCCGGAAATGACCGGGCCCTCCGAATCCGCTGCCCGGAACGGTCAGAATCCGCCGTTTCTGCAGCGCGCGGACAAAGGCGACATCGTCGGCGATCGGCGTGCGCGGGAAAAGGTAGAATGCGCCCTCGGGCTTGTGAAACTCGTATCCGGCGTCCCGAAGTCCGTCGCACAGGAGGTCCCTCTTGCGGCGATACTCCCCCACCTGCACTTTCGATTTCTGGGAATGCGCGACGACCCGCTGCATGAATGCCGGGGCATTGACGAATCCCAGGATCCGGTTGCAGAGGATCATCCCCGAGAGAACCTCAACGCCTTCCTCCATCCCCGGATTGACGGCCAGAAATCCGATGCGCTCCCCGGGGATCGACAGGGTCTTCGAATAGGAATAGACAATCACGCTGTTCGGGAAGGCGCGGAAGACGCTCGGCACGCAGACGTCGTCATAGACGATCTGGGCATAGGGCTCATCGGACAGGAGATACAAACGTTTGCCGAGTTTTCGCTGCTTTTTCTGAAGGAGTTCTCCCAGACCCCGAATGGCGTCCTCCCCATAGACCTTTCCCGTCGGGTTGTTCGGGGAATTGATCAGGACGACCTTGGTCCGTTGCGTGATCGCCTCGTCCAGTGCGTCAAGATCCAGCGAAAAGTCATCCTTCGTTTTCACGAGCCTCGTCGACCCGCCGGCGTTGTCCACATAGAACCGATACTCGACGAAAAAAGGCGTCGGGATGACGACCTCCTCCCCGGGCTCAAGCAGGGTCTTGAGGGCGACATTCAGAGCGCCGCCCGCGCCGCAGGTCATGATCACGGAATTCGCCGACACCTCCGTGCCGTGACATTCCCGAAGCGTCGCCGCCACCGCCTCGCGTGTATCGGCGAGGCCGGCGTTGGGCATGTAGGCGTGCTTTCCCGGAATCTCCTGCGCCGCGATGCTGCGGACCTTCTCCTTCAGATCGTCGGGAGGCTCGACGTTGGGATTCCCGAGGCTGAAGTCGTAGACGTTGTCCGCGCCGAACTGTTTCTTGAGTTCGATTCCCTCTTCGAACATCTTCCGGATCCACGATGATTCCGCCATGAACCCGCGGATCTTCTTGGAGATGGACATGTGACCCCCTTCTGCTCTCCTCTTCTGTGCGAGAAAATTCTGCCGCCATCCCTACCATAGCGCGGCGTCCGGGTCAACCGAGCGCCGCTCATGCGGGCTTCCGCCGAATCCGCGCCGCCTTCCTTGACATTTGTCCATGCGCTTCCTATCGTAATATGTAGTGGCGGCGCATCCATTGCATCAGCACTCTGAGGAGGAAGACATGAAGGTCGAAGTGGATCAGTTGAAGTGCGGAACGGCGGGGGTCTGCGTGCAGATTTGCCCGCAGGTGTTTCGGTTTCATGAAGGGAGCAAGAAGGCCTACGCCCCGATGTCCGAGGTGCCGCCGCGTTATGAGGAGGAGTGCATCGAGGCAGCGCAGAAGTGCCCGAAGGATGCGATCATCATCACATACTGAAACGCAGCCCTGGCGGGAGCGGCCGCGGCTGCCCCAGCGTCACCCCTTTCGAGCGCGAACACCGGCATTCGATGGGCCCCGGTTTTCTGCGCTTACCCAATGACCTCACAGCAGCCGATAAGGAGAAGCCCGGATCACCCGGCTGTCGGGATAGCGCTCCCTAAGATCTTCACAGGTTTCCTTCCTGGACTTCCTATGGGGGCAGCAGAGGCCGTCGCTTCTTGACAAAGCGTTTCCGCTTCCCTATATTTGCATCACCTAACAGAATCGACAGGAAGGCCCTATGCCGTTCTACGAATTCCGCTGCACCAAGTGCAGTCACGTCTTTGAGGAGCTTTTCTTTTCCATCGGAGAAAAGCGTGCGGTGATCTGCCCGAAGTGCAAGTCGAAGAGGACCAAACGCATGATGTCCGTCTTCGGCGGACGGGCCGGAAGCGCCTCCGCCGGCGGCGGTTGCGGCACCTGCGCCTCAACAACCTGCAGCCCTACTTGAGGGCACTGACCGAGGGTGGCGGTCCGCCACCCGGCATACCCGGATCCGTCGTTCCCGGCCTTTCCCGTTCCCTGGAAGCCTTCAGATTCCCGTTGTCAAAACCGGATCAATCCATTATAAGGAGGCAGTTTTTCTGAATGAAACACTGCCTCGAAAGGAGCGAAGCCGCATGAACATCCTCATATTCGGACCGAACGGGAGTGGCAAGGGAACGCAGGGCGCTGTGGTTCAGAAGAAGTACGGGGTGCCGCACATCGAAACCGGCGTTATCTTCCGGAACAACATCAAGGGCGGCACGGACCTCGGGAAGAAGGCGAAGGCCTACATCGACCGCGGTGAACTGGTGCCCGACGATATCACGATTCCCATGATCCTCTCCCGTCTGAAAGAACCGGATTGTGCAAAGGGCTGGCTGCTGGATGGATTTCCGCGCAATCTCGCCCAGGCCGAAGCCCTCTGGCAGGCTATGCAGAAGGAAAAGATGCAGCTCGACACCGTGATCGAGATCGTGCTCGACCGCGGCACGTCCAAGAAGCGGATCATGGGACGCCGGCTGTGCGCCAAGGACAACAACCATCCGAACAACATCTTTATCGACGCCATCAAGCCGGCGGAAAAGAACGGAAAGCCGGTCTGCCGGGTCTGCGGAAGCGAACAGCTCACGACACGCGCCGACGACCAGGACGAGGCGGCGATCGACAAACGGCACAACATCTATTACGATAAAAAGACGGGGACGCTGGCTGCGGTTGCCTTTCTCCGGCAGAAGGTCAAGGTGATCGAAATCGACGGTCTGCCGTCCGTTCAGGAGGTTTCCCAGGCTCTGCTCGCAAAGCTCGCCTGAAACCGGCCGTTTCCTGCGCACTGCAAAAAAGCCTTCCCTCCGACGGAGGGCTTTTTTGTCCGGCGGGACCCCACGAAAACGACATGCAGAACATACGCAACTTCAGCATCATCGCCCATATCGACCACGGCAAATCCACGCTGGCCGACCGCCTGATCCAGTTCACGGGCGTCGTGGAGGCCCGGAATTTCCAGAACCAGATCCTCGACAACATGG
>CAZDLM010000054.1:0-20172 GCA_964506465.1 uncultured Syntrophaceae bacterium | reverse complement strand
TCGAGTCCCTCAAAACGATATGCCCTTGGCTGTAGAATGTGTAAGAAAAAAACGAGTTAATGTTACCGTGACAAACTTAGCAAAAACAAAACGAATTAAACCCTGAAAATTCAATGCCGTAAGGAGGTTTCAAGAAATGGCATCCACAGTTACATTCTTCCCCGTTGATAACGGAGACATGACCCTCATTGCCCTCGCCGATGATATAACCATATTGATCGATATCAATTTGCGAGATCGTGCTAAAGACGAAGAAGACCCAAGTTGCGATGTGATAAAGGAATTGCGGAAGAGGCTTAAGGAAGATGGAAAAGGCCGGCCCTATGTAGACGTTTTTCTTCTCAGCCATGCTGATCAGGATCATTGCAGGGGTATAGGAAAGCATTTTCACCTGGGACCGCTCAGTGATTACAATTATAACCCGCCCGAAGGAGAGGATCTGAAGATTGTGATACGTGAGGTATGGTCATCTCCGATGATGTTCAGAAGGGCAAGCAAGGGCAACAAATTATGTGAGGATGCGAAAAGCTTTAACACAGAGGCCAGAAGAAGGGTGAAGCTATTGAAAGAGAAGAAGTCCGTGCTTGAAGGAGATCGCATTCTCATTATCGGCGAAGACGAGAATGGAAAGACAGACGGGCTTGAATCATACCTTGTCAAAATAGACGAGACGTTCAATCGGATCAACGGCAAAACAAACCAGTATATTAACCTGCGGGTACTCGGGCCTCTCCCTCCACAAGAAGATGCGGAAGAAGAGAAGTTGAGCAAAAATCATTCGAGTGTAATTCTACAGCTAGCTTTCAAAGCCGATGAAAAAGAAGATGCTTGCCTGTTCCTGACCGGTGGCGATGCTGAAGTATATATTTGGGAAAATCTATGGCAAAGCAAAAAAAATAAGCTATCTGAGATTCAATATGACCTTCTCCTATCGCCGCACCATTGTTCATGGCATACCCTTTCTTACGATAGTTGGAGCGATAGCGAGAATCCCCAGGTTAATCAGAAGGCGAAATCGGCGCTTTCGCAATGCCGGGAAGGAGCCTTTATCGTATCGAGCAGCAAGCCCATTAAGGATGACAAGAATGATCCACCCTGTTGGGGTGCAAAAAAAGAATACCTCTCAATCATAAAAGAAAAGGAGGAAAGATTCTACTGCACCGGAGAATATCCCAGCGAGAAAAACACCGAACCGCTCACTTTTAAGGTTTCCAAAGAAGGGTTTCAAGCGCCTTCAAAAAAGAGCGTCTCCATCACCGGTCCCGCCGTCATCTATGGCAGCACAAAGGAGCCTAAGGGACATGGCTAAGAGCAAGAGGGGGGCTCACAAAGAGAGACGGGACAAGAAAACTAACACGGCGAGCAGTAAGATTCATGCGGAAGCGACCTCGGCACACAAAATCATTCTATCCCATCCGTGCATTAAGAAGTCAGCCGCTCTTCCCGAATCACACGCCGATGGAGGATTCAAAATAGAATTCAATATGCAAGTGTCTTTACCATCCCGGGCACTTGAAAGGGGCGTGACTCAAACGGGTGTCCGTGCGGTTGAACCTATCACTTTTCTGTTTCCGCCTACATATCCTTATCGAGCGCCTTGCGTTCTGTTGAGACCGGATTTTAACAGCTGTCTTCCCCACATCAACCCGGTCCTTACTGAAGATCGGCAACGATACATATCCCCTTGCGTCTATGATGGCTCACTCAATGACCTGCTCCATGAGGAAGGAGACGGTTTAAGCGAAATCCTAAATCAGCTTTCCGATTGGCTCGACAAAGCAGCCATTGATGATTTGATAGATCCAAAGCAGGGATGGGAGCCAATAAGGCGTGATTATACCTCCGGATCCGTACTGTACGATGTCTCTCGCTTTGAGGGGCGTATTCAAAAGGAAGAAGGGGCCTGCGTGTTCCTGTGTAGAGCCTTTAGAAAATTGTGGCACAAGGAACAGTTTAACTATGCGTGGGTTATTGATGAAAAACCCCTGGCTGTGACTCCTCGGTTGATCTCAGATTCCTGCATCTTTGAAAATACTCCTTTCGGCCGATTATATCAGCTGTTGACGGTACTGGTCTGGGGATCAGAGTCGTCAATTGTATCGAGATATTTACCTGATGACGTTGAGAATCTTAAACAGCTCTATGAAAGAGCTAAGAACTACGGCGTTTTCAACGCGCTGAGCGGCACGATCAACAATCTAAGTTGGGCGGCAAAAGAAGCATCTTTTAATCTAACAACATTGCCCCTTTTTGTGATCCTTTGCGTTAGGAGGCCCTATCATCTTATAGGGAACGAATCATCATTGGAATTTATTCCCTATTTGGCTGAATGTAAGATTGTCAATTTGATGGGACATCTGCCAGCGTCTGCCCTTACGATCAGCGAAGATTCCCGTGTGATACCGCTTGGTCATCGTTATAAAATAACCGGAAAATTACTCAGAAAAATGTCCGGGGTAAAAGAAAATATGGAAAGTGGATCAATTGTACATATCGGGTGTGGCAGTGTGGGATCAAAAATAGCCATGAGCCTAGCAAGATCTGGGCACGGGCCGTTTACGCTCATAGACAGGGCTGTATTCTCGCCGCATAATTCAGCGCGCCATGCGCTTGTGCCACCATCGGAAATTCCGGGCATACCCAAAGCCATTCTGCTATCGGAAGAAATCAAACGGCTGGGACTTGAAGCGGAGCCAATCGCTGAAGATATTATCGACTTTTGTAGAGGGGAAAGTGGAGGTGCGAATCCTCTTCGCGGCGATAATCGGATCGTTGTTGAATCGACAGGATCTATCGCGGTCAGGGATATGCTTTCGTCACTACCGCCTGGACGCCTCTCCGGAAAGTTAGTACATGCCATACTGTACGGTCAGGGAAAAGTCGGCATACTGGCGATTGAGGGACTCGATAGGAATCCAAATGTCAATGACTTAGTCCTCAAATTCTATGACGAATGCGTCGATGATCCGGAATTATCAGCCGTTTTTTCAGGAAAACATTCGGTCAGTCGCCAGGAAGTTGGCCAAGGATGCGGATCACAGACCATGGTGATGCCCGACACACGAGTTTCCTTATTTTCGGCCGGGATGGCTCAACGGGTCATGCAAATTCTTTCAAATAATGACGGCATGACCAAAGAAGATGAACTCTGGATAGGGAAGCTTGCCGAAGGCGAGATGGGTGTTTCATGGAAACTTGTGGCGGCAGGGCCGATAGCAACGTTGCTCTTTAGAGGGCAGCATCGCTGGGAAGTGAGGATACCAGAAAGGGTGCAGCAGCGTATGTTGGAGGAAATGAACGCTTGGGGAAAAATAGAGACGGGCGGCGTATTAATGGGAAGATTATCTCTTTACAACCGCTGCTTCAACATTTCCAGATTGGTCGAGGCACCACCTGATTCTGTAAGAGCCATGAACTCTTTCATCCTGGGTACAGAAGGTCTGCGAGGTAAGGTTCAGGAGATTCATGACAGATCCGGTGAAACGCTTACCTATCTTGGCACATGGCACAGCCATCCTCAGGGCGGAGAGGCGTCATCACTTGACAAGTCTACACTTGCGCAGCTCAGGGGGCTTCCGTTTGGAGCGCCCGCCGTGGGGCTGATAGTGACGCCTTCCGGGTTTCGGGTCATAGTAGATGAAGGGAAACTGGCTTGAAAAAATGACGTTCCATAATAGCTATCCACATCATGTCAATTTATTGCGGCGGCTAAGAACCGCGCTTACTTACTGGTAACGGGAGGTTTATCTAAATGAAAAAAATCATTACCTATCTTTTCTTGATACTAGCTGTCGATATTTTCTTTCTAATCACTATAAAAACTCGTACGTTTCCCGAGTCGTGGTATGCATTACAAAATGTTTTGCTATGCGCATTCACCGGTGGATTAGGTGGTGCGGTATATTGCTTGCGAGGGGTATACCTTAATGCGTGCGTAAGGAAACAGTGGGATAATGATTGGCAACCATGGTACTACATAAGACCATTGGTGAGCCATGTTTGTGGCGCAATCAGTTTTTTGTTCCTGAAAGCTGGTCTTCTCGTACTGGAGGCAAAATCGTCTTCTGATTCTACAAATCTAGGCTTTCTCGCTTTAGCGTTCATTGCTGGCCTTAATGTTGATAAATTCATTACAAAGATTGAAGACATTGCACAGGCGTCATGGGGGATTGAAAAGTCCCGTACTGCAAATGGCGGACATTGAGTGGCATGCGCATGGTAGGCAACACTTCTTTGGTCATTACTTGTGTCAATCGGCATTGAAAACTGACCCGGTATCGGCATTGAATTTTGACCCACCCCCTGTAAAGAAGTTTTCTGTTTTGTCCTTTCCTGAGCAATCGTTTCAGGAGGCCCGGTGTTTCATTCTCCAGGAATCGTTTCCCGTTTCGATGATCTCGCAGTGATGGGTGATCCGGTCAAGCATGGCGGTGGTCATCTTCTTGTCGCCGAAGACCTGGGGCCATTCGCCAAAGGCGAGGTTGGTGGTGATGATCACCGAGGTCTGCTCGTAGAGTTTGGAGATCAGATGAAAGATTAACTGGCTTGCGTTTTTGGAGAAAGGCAGATACCCCAGTTCGTCAAGCAGAACCAGATGGAAGCGCGACAGACTGGCGGTAAGTTTGCCGCCGCGCCCGGCCAGAGTCTCCTGTTCCAGATCATTGGCCAGATCCACCAGGTTGTAGAAGCGAGCCCGTGATCCCTGTCGCACGAGATTGGCTGCGATGGCGATGGCCAGGTGAGTCTTGCCGGTGCCTGTGCCGCCCACGAAGATCAGGTTGCTGCGGTTTTGGATGAAGCCGCCTTCGTACAGGGAACGGATCTGGGCTTCATCGACTAACGCATCCGCAAACCGGAAGCTGTCCAAGTCTTTGGACACGGGGAAACGGGCCTGTCCCAAGCGGTAGCGGATGCTGCGAAGCCTGCGTTCGGCCGTCTCCGCCTTGAGCAGTTCGAGGATTACCTTCTCCGGGATGGCGCGCTGCTTGCGCCCACTTGCGAGCACCTCGTCATAAACCTCCTGCATGCCCCTGAGTTTGAGCGCCTCCATCAGTGCCAAGACCTCATTGCGCAACATAGATCACCTCCTGTCGCAGGCGGTCGTAGCGCTGACAGTCGGCAATGGGAGGCTGTTTGAGGATCAGGTGCTCCGGAGGATCGATGGGAGGGGCATCCGTATCTTCTCTACTTCGATTGAGCAGGTTGAGCACCACCTCTTTGCTGATGACTCCAGCGTTGAGCGCCTTGCTGCAGGCCGCTTCCACAGCCTCCAGGCCATAAAGCGGCACGGTCTGCAGGATGCCTACATACTGCCGGTCCCAGTCCGGATAGCGGCGCTGAAGCTGTTCGCCGACACGCGCAATGGCTTCAGGCAGGTCCCAGTGCCGGAAGGGTGCCCCGTTGCGTAGCGCCCCGGGCTTGCGGGCCAGGGCCGGTACGTAGTGCCAGGGATCGAAAATCGTCTTGCCGCTGCCGAAATGACGCCGATGGTCACCGATCACCTCGCCTTCCCGAACGACGACGATCCGTTCGGCATACACCCGCAGTTGCACCGGAGAGCCTACATGACGGCAGTCGACGCTGTAGCGGTTCCGATCGAAGCTCACCAGACTGCTGGGGGTTACCCGGGCCGGTCTCTCTGCGTATCCGTCAAAGGGCGGTGGCAACGGTATAAGATGAGGCTTCTCCGCTTCATAGACCTGCCACACACTCTGATCTTTGAAATCAGGATGGGGATGGGTCTTGGCCCACTGGAGGCACCGTTCCCGGAGATACGCGTTCAGCTCACAGAAATCCCGGACCTTGAGCCGTGGCACGAAGAAGCGGCGGCGCACGGTACCCACCTGGTTCTCCACCTGACCCTTCTCCCACCCGGCCACGGGGGTGCAGGCCACCGGTTCAAACAGGTAATGCGAACACAACTGCCCGAAGCGGTTGTTGAAGCTGCGTTCCTTCCCGGCCAATATCTTGTTCACCACTGCCTTCAGGTTGTCGTAGATCCCTCTCCGACACACGCCCCCGAAAAACTCGAAGGCCTGCGCATGCGCGTCGAAGACCATCTCCTGTGTCTCCCGCGGGTAGGCCACCACCAGAAAATGCCGGCTATGGCACAACCGCAGCTGCGCCACCTTCACCGTGACCGGCATCCCTGCCATCTCTACCAGCTCGTGACTCCAGTCGAACTGGAAGGCCTCACCCGGCTCGAATACCAGCGGAATGTAAACCTCGGCGGGTAACTGACTCTGTCGCCTCCGCCAATCCCTCACACAACGCCGAATGCTGTCATAGCTGCCCGTATAGCCATCGGCCTGCAACTGCTCGAAAAGAACTATGGCAGTCCTCCGTTGCCGCTTCGGAAGCTTCCCATCCTCCAACAAGGCCTCCTCCAATCGCTCCACGAATGCGCCCATGACCGGCCTGGGCTGGGACTTCCGATGGTAACAAAACGCCGTCTGCTGGCTCCGAACCGCCTTGCGGACTGTGTTCCGCGAAATCCCCAACTCCCTTGCAGTGTGTCGAATCGAATGGCCGTCCCGCTGAATCGATAACCGAATCTTCCGTATCGTCTCCACGACAAGCATCTCCCCTCAGCCCTCCTTCTGCCCGATTGCGGGCAGTGTAGAAGGCTGTCTAGGGTGGGTCAATTTTAGATGCCGATTTACCTCAAAGGTGGGTCATTATTGCATGCCGATTCACATACTTGGTCATTACTTTTCAAAAAATATCCTCCCTTTTCCTTCTATTTCCTTTGTGCACCTTAGACAAGAAAAACGGGATAACTACTCGAAATTTAATTTTCTTTCGTTATCCCGTCTTATCCCTCGTTGACCTGACCGTGCGTTCAGGGTCTAGTGGGTGGAAGTGCTCCCGTCGAGGTCAACTCTCTGAATGCGGGATTCCGGCGAGTATTCCAGTGCATTATCCTTTGATTGTCTTGAACGGAATCACCGCGCCATTTGCCTTTAATCCGTCAAGATAATCCGCCCATATCTGCATCATTTTCCGGCGTTCTTCCAGGTGAGCCGTCCGATTGTAAGCCCGCCCGTTTGGGTCACGCACGGCATGGGCAAGCTGATGCTCGATGTAATCAGGCCGGACATGCAGGACTTCATCGAGAATGGTCCGCGCCATTGCCCGGAAGCCGTGGCCGGTCATAGTTTCCCTATCGTACCCCATACGGCGAAGCGCTGCGTTAACGGCATTGTTGCTCATCGGCCGCGCGAAGGAGCGCCCGGACGGGAAAACGTAGCGACTTGGCCCGGTCACTTCCTTCAGTTCCGTCAATATCTCCACCGCCTGGCGGCAAAGCGGCACGATGTGTGCCTGTTTCATCTTCATCTTGTGCGCCGGTATGTTCCAAACGGTTTCGTCAAGATCAATCTCCGACCATTCCGCATTGCGAAGTTCTCCGGGGCGAGTGAAGAACATCGGCGCAAGCCTCAAGGCGCACTTCACGACAAAATGCCCCTGATAGCCGTCCAAGGCCCTTAAAAGGGGTGCAACTTCTTTGGGCTCCGTAAGCGCAGCATGGTGCCTTTCTCGCGGCTGCGGTAAGGCTCCTTTAAGATCGGCCGCGGGGTCGCGCTCTGCCCTCCCCGTGGCAACGGCATATCGGAAAACCTGCCCGGCAATCGTCCTGATCCGGTGTGCCGATTCGAGAGCGCCTCGGCTTTCCACCCTGCGAAGGACGGCGAGCAGTTCAGGCGCCTTGATTTGATTGATCGGGCGTTTGCCGATCCATGGAAATAGATCGCGCTCCAACCGGCTCATAATCGTGACGGCATGCCCAGACGTCCACGTCGGCGTGAATTTCGTATGCCATTCCCGGCCAATAACCTCGAAGGTTTCGGTTTCCTCTGTTTTTGCCTGCTTCTGTGCCTTACGAATGGAATCAGGATCAATGTTGCTTGCAAGTAGCCTCCGGGCATCTTCCCGTTTGCGACGTGCGTCTTGCAGACTGATTTCCGGGTACGATCCGAAAGCAAGCTTCTTCTCTTTTTTCTCGAAACGATATTTAAACCGCCACAACTTACCACCGGAAGGCGTTATCAGAAGATATAGACCGCCTCCGTCAAATAGCGCAATTGGTTTGTCTTGCGGTCTGGCTTTTTGGACCTTCATATCCGTCAAAGGGATGATTCGTTTCGGCATGGCAATATCTCCACTTTTGGGTACCCGCATTACATTATGGGTACTCTTTGCTTGATTTTAGGTACCCATAAATCCCGGATTTTGATGAATCGTATAGCATGTTATTAGACGGGAATCAAGAAAAAACCCGCTATTTCTAACGGGTTTTGTACTTCTTTGGATTGTATTGGATTATGTTCTGGTGGAGGCGGCGGGAGTCGAACCCGCGTCCGGAAACCTTCCGCTGCAGTTTCTTCGTGCGAATCCCCTGATTTGATTTCGCCCCGGAGGCTCCCAGAGGCAGGATCGATCCGACGCTATCCCGTGAGGTTCTTACCCCTCCCCTCCGGGAAAGGGGAGATGGCCAGCCCGCCTGATTGACGCCCTCTCCGGTTCGGCGGGCGACGCCGGGAGGACGTTAGCCGTTCTTAGGCGGCTAAGGCGTAGTCGTAATCGTTCGCGACTAAGTTTGTCCTACCTGTTTAACGAGGCCTGTAGGAACCTCGGCACGCTGCTGCAACTTCAAATATCCCCGTCGAAACCGTGGCGCCCCCACAATAGACAGGAATGAACTGGGGCTTAATATAGGCGCTGTGGGCTTCCGCGTCAAGCTTCATTACGAGTCTGGTGCGAGTTTAATCCTCGTTCCACTGCCTTTCCTGGTTGAAAAGAAATCGAATCCGTGCGAAATGTTACCAGACAACGCGGAAAGAACGAAAGGAAGCCCGCCATGGCGCAGAGAGTCATCTACATTACCAGGCCCGATATGGAGAAGCTGCGGAAGCTGATCGACGCTGTGAGGGAAAACACTGCCAAGCCGACGGCGAATCTCGACAGCCTTGAGAAGGAACTCGACCGAGCGAGAGTGGTCGCATCCAAGAAGATCCCGAAAGACGTCGTCACGATGAATTCCGTCGTTCGCCTTCAGGATCTCGCATCTGAGGAAGAGTCGACCTATACGCTCGTCTTTCCCGCCCAGGCGAACGTCGGGGACAACAAAATCTCTATTCTGGCGCCGATCGGCACGGCGCTGATCGGGTACGGCGTCGGCGACATCATCGAGTGGCAGGTTCCTTCCGGCATGAGACGATTGAAGGTCCAGGAGGTTCTTTATCAACCGGAGGCGGCTGGGCATTTCGACCGTTGATCCGCCATGCCGGCCGGGTGGGCGGGGACGGAAGGCGCATGACCTCCGTCAGCCCCGGTTCCTTTTCCGAAGCTCCCTTTCCATGTCGCGCTGGTCCTCGCGGCGCTTGATGTCCTCCCGCCGGTCCACGTACTTCTTCCCCCGGGCGACGCCGAGCTCGACCTTGATCTTACCCCGCTTGAAGTACAGACGCAGGGGAATGAGCGTAAAGCCCTTCTCGCGGGACTTCCCGTAAAGCTTCCGGATCTCGCGCTTGTGGAGGAGGAGTTTGCGAACCCGCATCGGGTTGTGGTTGGCGCGGTTCCCGAAGGTGTAGGCGCTGATGTTCACGTCGTGGAGGAAGATCTCCTCCTCCTCCACGCGGGCGTAGCTGTCTTTCAGATCCGCCTTTCCCTCCCGGAGCGCCTTGACCTCCGTTCCCACGAGGGCAATCCCCGCCTCGTAGGTATCCCCGATAGCATAGTCCCGCCGGGCCGTCTTGTTGGTGCAGAGGACCTTTTCACCGCCATCCAATTTGGCCATCTCAGGTCCCTCCCCCGCCGGCGCGTCCGGCCGCCAGCAGATAGTCCGGCTTCACGCGGCCCAGGGCGCGGAAGATGTTGTCCCGGACGTCGCGGTTGTCGCCCTCCAGACGGTCGAGGAGCTCCTTGATGTAGCGGCGCTTGGACGTGCCGCTCGTCGGGCACCGGTTCGCGACCGTCGAGAATCCCCGCTCATTGGCGTATTTCTTGATCAGAGGTTCGCGGATATAGGCGAGCGGGCGGATGATGGAAAGCCTTCCGCCGAAGATGGACTGGTTCGGGACCATCGTGCTGATCTCGCGCGCATAGAACATGTTCAGGAGCACGGTTTCGATGATGTCGTCCCGGTGGTGGGCCAGTGCCACGCGGTTGCAGCCCAGATCCTCCGCCGCCTCGAAGATCCGTTTCCGCCGGAGACGGGAGCAGAGGAAACAGGGATTCTTCCGGTTGACCGGCCCGTGAGCAACCGGGCCGATGTCGGTGCGGGCGACAACATGACGGTAGCCCCCATCGCTCAGGTACGCTTCCAGGCGTGCCGCGTCCGTGCCCGCGGCGTCGAATCCGAGATCCACGTGAACGGCGAAAAGCTCGAAGGGGGGCGTAAAGACCATGGGCGTATCCAGCAGGTCCAGGAGCGCAAGGCTGTCGGCGCCTCCGGAGACCCCGACGAGGACGCGGTCGCCCGCTGCGATCATGCCGTAGTCCATGACCGCCTTTTCGAGCCACTTCTTCAGATGATGGTAGAGCTTTGTCGGCCTCGGCCGTTCCATATTTCAGATCCCCCGATACAGGAAGGGTGGATCGTACATGAGTTCCCGGCCGGAATCAAGGCAAAGACCTCAGCGGCCCTCCCGTCCACGCGACGGCGCCGTCATCCGCCTGTTTTCCCCTTGACAGGCGGGCGGCAGAATCCTATTCTTTCCGCCGCCGACGCAGGGTCCGGAACAGAAAACTCCGCGCATCGGGCCGGCGGATTCTTCTCACGGAAGAGGACTGGGAGATATGAACAAGCGCTTTGCGGACCTGATCACGGCCTCGATCAAGAACCGCTTTTCCGACATCCACATCTCCGGCGGCCATCCGCTGATCTTCCGCCGCGACGGCATCATCCACTTCGACAGGAACGTCAAATGGACGCCGGCCGAGATCGACGCCATGGTCAGGGAAATCCTCAGTGATCGGCAGCTCCACACGCTTCGAAAGCGCTGGTCCGTCGATCTGGCACTGTCCGTCAACCAGGTGCGGATCCGGGTCAACATTTTTTATACGACCCGCGGGCTGAGCCTCGCGATCCGGCTCCTGCCCGAGACCATCCCGGAGATGGCCGGCCTCAATCTGCACCCCTCGCTGGCCACGATCAAGGACCTCCGCGCCGGCCTGATTCTTGTCTGCGGAAGCACAGGCTCCGGCAAGTCGACGACCGTCGGAGCCATCATCGAAGAGATCAACCGCAGCCGACCGGTCCACATCATCACGATCGAAGACCCCATCGAATACCGGTTTCAGCCCAAGAAGGCCTTCATCGAGCAACGGGAGGTCGGCATCCACGTGCCCTCCTTCAAGCAGGGGCTCCTCGACGTTCTGCGGGAAAATCCCGACGTCATCTTCGTCGGCGAGCTGCGGGAGCCGGACACGATCCGCCTCACCCTCAACGCCGCCGAATCCGGCCACCTCGTCTTCGCGACGCTCCACGCGACCGACGCCGAGGACGCCATCTACCGCATCAACAACGCCGTGTCCGGTGAAAACCAGGAGGTCATCCGCTACCAGTTCGCCTCCGCCCTGTCGTGGCTCATCATCCAGCAGTTGACCTTCGTCGAAAAAGCCGGCTTCCGCGTCCCCGCGCTGGCCATCCTGAGGGATACCCCGTCCGTGAAGAGCAGCATCCGCGACAACAAGCTCGCCCAGCTCGAAACGATCATGCAGACAAGCCGCAGCGAAGGCATGTTCACGATGGAACTCTACGAACGGGAATTCATCAACACCCGGACCTCCTTCGTCCATCCTCACAAGACGTTCGGGATGATGTCCGAGACCTCGAAGGAGCCCGATTTCAAGTCGACCCTGATCGATCCACTCGCCGTCCAGGACGTCATCTACATGACCTCCGTCGAAGACGATCTGAAGCGGGATGCCGACGCGGCCAAGCGCGATGACGGCGAGCCGCAATACGTCGTTCTCGACGACGATGTGGATCTCAAAGACCTGATCGCGCAATTCAGCGGGGGCGAAGAGACGAAGACCGAGGACGACAAAGTCGTGAGGTAATCTCCGGAAGTGATCCCCTGCCTCCGGATTTTCAGGACGTGTTGTCCTTTCATTTTTCTCATACCAATCTCTAGGAGGATACTATGCCGGAAATCATCAATGTCCATGCAAGGGAAATTCTGGATTCGCGGGGGAACCCGACGGTCGAGGCGGAGGTCTCCCTCCTGTCGGGCATCATCGCCCGCGCGGCCGTCCCGTCGGGCGCATCCACGGGCGAACACGAAATGCTGGAGCTGCGCGACGGCAACAAGAAGCGCTATCGCGGCCTCGGCGTGGAAAAGGCCGTTGCCAACGTCATCCAGAAGATCGCCCCCGAGATCATCGGCATGGACTGCACCATGCAGCGCGAGATCGACTACACGATGATCGAACTGGACGGCACGCCGAACCGGAGCCTCCTCGGCGCCAACGCCATGCTCAGCGTATCGATGGCCTGCGCGAAGGCCGCGGCCGAGATCTCCGATCTGCCGCTGTACCGCTACCTCGGCGGCGTCTCCGCCAAGGACATTCCCGTGCCGATGGCCAACATCATGAACGGCGGCCAGCACGCCGACAACAACGTGGACATCCAGGAGTTCATGATCGTGCCGGCCGGCGCACCGAGCTTCAAGGAAGGCCTGCGGATGGCGAGCGAGGTGTTCCACAGCCTGCGCGCCGTGCTGAAGGCGCGGGGCCTGAGCACGGGCGTCGGCGACGAAGGCGGATTCGCGCCGAATCTCGGCTCCAATGAAGAAGCCCTCGCCTGCATCATGGAGGCGATCGAAAAGGCCAAGTACCGTCCCGGCAAAGACATTTTCATCGCGCTCGACTCCGCGGCGAGCTCCTTCTACGAGAAGGGAAAGTATGTCCTTTCCGCCGAGAAGAAGCCCGTGAAAACGGCCGAGGAGATGGTGAAGTTCTACGAGGGGCTCGTCAAGAAATACCCGATCATCTCGATCGAGGACGGTCTCGCCGAAGACGACTGGAACGGGTGGAAGCTGATGACGGAGGTCCTTGGAAAGAAAATCCAGATCGTCGGCGACGACATCTTCGTCACGAACCCGAAGCGCCTGGAAAAGGGCATCCGGATGGGCGTCGCCAACTCGATCCTCATCAAACTCAACCAGATCGGGACCGTGACGGAGACCCTCGAGACGATCCAGATGGCCAAAGAGGCGGGCTACACGTCGGTCATCTCACACCGTTCCGGCGAGACCGAGGACTCCTTCATGGCCGATGTCGCCGTCGCGGCAAACAGCGGGCAGATCAAGAGCGGCTCCATCTGCCGGAGCGAACGGATCGCCAAGTACAACCAGCTCCTGCGCATCGAGGAGCAGTTGGGCGACGCCGCTGTGTATCGCGGCAAAGACGCCTTCTACAGCATCCGCGCTTAAAACACCGTTTTCACCCCGCGTGTGAGTGGTTGAAAGGTTATGCCGGCCGGCATAACCTTTCAACCCTTTTCATCCAGCGCGATCCCCATCGCCATCGATCAGTCTGCGCCCTCGCCTGAAAGCCCCGAATCTCTTTTGATGATAGCTTTATCATGCAAATTCATGTAATTTACGGCATCGACGCCGCCCTGGAAGATGCGGCGGTGTGAACGGGGACCAAGGACGTGCAGAAGCAGTTCGACAAACGGAATTTCCATTCGGAAAAGATGGAAGTCATCCGCAGACCGTAAGGAGCAGAAAGACATGGCTTCAAAAGATCAAGGTTTCTCTCCGGAACCCCCCGGCGATCCGGAAGCCAAGGACAGTCCGGAAAACTCTGAGATAGGGGGCTCTGCCGGGCAAGCGATTTCGGATTACCGGACGCGGACCAATCTGCAAAAATTCAAAAATCAACTCTTGGAACGTTTCTCCGTCCCCGAGGAAGCAAGGTCGAAAATCCGGAAGGCGACCATTGCCGATCTGTACGGCCTGGCCGAAGCCATGAACATGAAACAAAAAGACTTTGCCCTTCTGATCGCGGAATTTGCACATCTGCCCCATGCTTCTGCCGCCGATTTCGAAGACGTGAAAACGGATGTACTCTCCCAGGCATTCTGCCGCTGGAACACGGTAGCCCCGGTTCTTGACGACAAGGGCCAGCTTGTCTTTCTTATCAGCAATCCATTCAACTGGGAACTTGTCGATTCCATCAGGAAGCGCCTGAGTTCCGAGCAGCCTCTGCGGCTGGTCGTTTCCGAACCGTCGGGCATCCTTGCCCTCATCGATGATCTGCCGGAAAAAAGGGCAAAGAAGCTGAAAAAGGCTGCCTGGGACCAGGCGACGGTCGGCTCTACGGAAGAGGGCGCGGAAGAAGACCTGCCCTTGATGGCAGGGATCATCAAGGAATCGGATGCCATCACCGCAGCGGAGATCGAGAGGAGCCCGATTGTTTATATCTCCAATGACATTCTCTATACGGGGATTATGGAACGGGCCAGCGACATCCATATCGAACCGAAGGAGCGGGAGACCATCGTTCGCTACCGGATCGACGGCGATCTCCGGGACATGTTCAACTTGAAGAAACAGACAGGGGTCATGGTCATTTCACGCCTCAAGGCGCTGGCGGGTCTCGATATTGCCGAACGGTTGAAACCCCAGGACGGCGCGGTGGAGGTCATGTACAAGAAGAGGACCTTCAAACTCCGCCTCGCGACGACCTCGACGCCGAGTGGGCAAAGTCTTATCATCCGGCTCCTCGAGCCGCTGGCGACGCCGAAACACTTGAGGGAACTCGGCATGACGGACTCCCAGTTCGCCGCCATGATGGATTTGGCTGGTCATCGTTATGGACTCATCCTCGTTGTCGGCCCGACGGGCTCGGGCAAGACCACCACAATCTACAGTTTCCTCTCATATGTGGATACCAAGGCCAGAAGCCTTATCTCCGTGGAAGACCCCGTGGAATACCGGATACCCAACGCCAATCAGCAGCAGGTGAACGACAAGGCGGGGGTCACCTTCGACGCCCTTCTCAAGTCGTCGGTTCGTCAGGACCCCGACATTCTCTATCTTGGCGAGATCCGCGATTCCTTTTCGGCGCGAATGTCCGTTGATTTTGCCAGCACGGGTCACATGACCATCTCGACCCTGCACACCAACAATGCAACGACGGCCATCTTCCGACTGGAGCGCCTCGGAGTGACCCGCGAAGTGATGGCCGAAGCGCTCCTGGGAATCGTCGCCCAACGCCTCTTGAAAAAGCTCTGTCCCGTCTGCAAACGCGTTGCCCCCATTACGAACGATGAAGCGGAGCTGCTTCGGCCTTTTACCGATGAACTGCCGACCCACGTCGCGCATCCCGTGGGATGCCCGGAATGCCGCGAAGGGTATGCAGGACGGGAAGGGATCTACGAAATCATCTCTTTCGATGCCGAACTCCTGAACAGGGTTCGCGAAGGAATGAGCATCGCCGAACTGAGGCAGTTTATTCAGCGCCGCGGCGGTTACCTGATCAGCAACCATGCCGTGGAGAAGATCAGGAACCTCACCTTTTCCGTCCGGGATGTCTACGAAAAAGTCCTCGTGGAGGAAATTCCGGCAATGCCCAAAGAGGAAGAGATAAAAACTGACAAACCGGCGCCTGCGGAACAGCCCCGGGGAACGGCATCCATTCTCGTCGTGGAGGACGACCAGGACAACCAGCTGCTCATCTCCCGGATTCTCCAGCAGGCAGGTTATGACGTTTCCGCGGCCGGCGACGGTGTCGATGCCCTTATGCTTATCGCCAAAAAGGATTTCGACTTGATCCTTTCGGACATCAACATGCCGAACCTCGATGGATTCAAGTTTCTCGAGATCATCAATCAGAAGGGGGTCAAGGCTCCCCTGATGTTTCTGACGGCCAGACTGGAAGAGGAAGACGAAGTGCGGGGCCTCGATATGGGGGCTGTCGATTATCTGAAGAAACCCATCAAGAAGGATGCGCTTCTGACGAGAGTCAGGAGGGTCTTGAATAGAAAGGCCCGTCTCTGAAAGACTGCGATGGCAACGCCCGATAAAATGGACAAGATCTGCCAGGGTTGCGGAAAACCCTTTGCTGCGGCCGGTGGACGGGAATCCGCCGAAGAGGGGCAGTATTGCCGGCAGTGCCGGATCGCGATGGCCGAAAAATACATTCCGGACATGTCGGAGCCATCGCCGGTGCTGGCGGAGCTCCGGAAGAAGAAGCGGTGGAGCATCGCCGTGGCGCTGATTTTGCTCGCGGGTCTCGGTTTCGCCGTCTCTCGATTTCTTCCCGAGAAGAAAACCGCCTCTCAGGGGGACAAGCCGGTGCGTATCGGGACCTATATGACGGATTCCGCGACCGACAAATGCCTCAAGAACTTGTCGGAGCTCGGAAAACGGCTCAAAGAGGGTAAGACTTCCGTCGACGAGAACGTCGTCTGCCCCGTGAGCGGCAAGCCGTATGTATTCACCGCCGAGCCGAAACCGGCCATACACTGTCCGAATCCGGCGACGCACGGCTTCCAGGACATTCTCATCACGAAAGAGAACCTGATGCCGGAATTGAAGAGATGATCCCGTAGACCGGACCTTAATCCGTCGGGAGGACAGTCGTTCCGGTTCTCGGGGCAGCAGTTGACGTTATGAAAACGAGAGGCCATCAAACCGGTTTCAGCCATGTGGAAATCCTCGTCGTGATCGCCCTCATGGTTATCGTGGCGCTGATCTCCGTACCCACCTTCAAAAGCCTCCTGGCCAAGAAGCGCCTAGCCGCAGCGGCGTCTGAACTTGGGTCCAATCTGATGACCATGCGCTGGGAGGCGATCAGCCAGCGTTCCTGGATGTCCCTGCAGGTCGAAAACGACCATCAATACACGATGTACCGGGATGCAAACAAGAACCGGATCAACGATCCGGGGGAAACGATAACCGTGAGGGATCTTCACCTCAACGCCCCCGATGTCGCGATGTCCCTTTCCGCCGGAGATACGGTGACCTTCTATCCGAACGGAACGCTCGGTACGGCCCCGGCGACGCTTTGTCTCACCGGAGCGTCCGGATTGAACCCGAAAAAGATACGCTTGAACATCACCGGGCGGGTCAGTGTGGAGGATGCAGCCTCATGTCCTTAGGAATGGACGAAAGACCCATGAAAGTGCAAAATCTTCAAGGCGGCTTCACCCTCGTTGAAATCGTCATCGCCATTTTCCTGCTGACCGTCACGCTGGTCGGCGTCACGACGGTCATGACCACGACCATGAAGGGCGGCGATTTCAGCAAGACCCTGACGTCGGCTACGACGCTGGCAAAAGACAAGTTCGAAGAACTGAGGGGTGCAGCCTACGCGAACCTTGCCGACGGTTCGGACACGAAGGGGATCTACGGGAGGACCTGGACGGTGACTTCAGCGACGTCTCCCAGTGATTATAAGACGCTTGATGTGAAGGTCGCATGGCAGTGGCAGGGCAAGAGCCACACGGTTGAACTGAAAACCATCCGCGCCAAGGATTGAACCGTGGAGAAAGAAGACCCGGGGTTCACCCTCATTGAACTGCTCGTCTCCCTGGTCATCGGACTGGTTGTGCTGGGAGCGGTCTATTCCGTCTTTACGCTGCACGACAGGGAAGTTCACCGACAGGAGCAGGTCATCGAGATGCAGCAGTCCGCACGGAGCGCCATGGAAATGATGACCCGGGAGATCCGCATGGCGGGCTTCAATCAGACCTCCGCTGCCTGTTCCAGCCCGGCGACCGCCGTGCGACGCTGTACCGGGTCGACAACGGCGACCAACACTCCATGTGTCGGGATTACCTATGCCGGCGCCGGCACGATCGGCTTTGCCGCGGATCTCAACTCCAATTGCGACACGGCCCCGGGGACGGCAAATCCGGATGAGAACATCACCTTCGATACGTACTTGTTGAACGGGGTCAAGGTGATCGGCAGGACGAGCAACGGTGCGAGGCAGCCGGCCGTAGATTATGTCGACTCTCTTTCCTTTACCTACTATAGCAGCTCCGGGAGCCAGACGGCCGATGTTGCGAATATAAGAAAAATCAAGATCAGCATAACCGTGCGAACCGGCAAGATCGATCCGGGATATACCGATCCCAATTTCGGAGATCATTACCGGCGCTATACGCTCGAGTCCTCCGTGATGCTGAGAAACACGGGTCCCTGAAATGCAACAAGGGTGAGATGCAATGCCACGGACAATTCGCTGACAGGCAAATCATGAAAACACCGGACAAGAGAAAGACAGCAGGCAGCAATCGGGGCATGGTTCAGGGCGTGACCCTCATCGTCATCGCTTTGCTGGTGCTCCTCGGCACTACGATAATGCTGACGACGTCGACCGACCTGAAAATCAGCGCCAATTACCGCGAGGACGCCCGGGCCCTGGCCCATGCGGAAGCGGGGGCCGAATACTTCATCGCCTACATGCGCGGAAATGCCCTGGCGTATCCCGAGGCGTACAATGCCTCTGCAACCTTTACGATTCCGGAATTCCCGGCGGACTTCTCCGCCTCCGATTTCAGCCCTTCCGTGACGGTCACCTGCATCAGCAGCGGCGGTTGCGGACCGTCCAGCAACAACAAGACTTACAAATTCCAGATGACGGGAACCGCAGAGAAAAATGTCTCAAAAACCATCGAGGTTGTTTTTGGGCGGAATACCGTCCTGCCGCAAGGCGCTGACGGCGCCGTTGCCATGTACGGCGGCGGACCGTTGACCGTGAACCTGAAGACCGGCGGAGGGGGAGACACGAACATCGACGGCCACAACTATCCGATTCCCTCGAATCCGAACTGCAGCGGCAGCGCCTGCCGCACCGCAGGTTCCACGGCCGGGGCGATGCCCGGAATTTATACGCCGGCGCTGCAGCCGACGGTGACGGGGAATCTGGTCAATCTCGCCGGCAACCCCTCTCAAAAGATCGGCGGAGGTCTCCACACCGAGGCGGTATGGTCGGCCTTCGTCGACGATGTCCTGTCCAATCCCTATTCGACCACGATAGGGACCAGGGCGCACCCTGCGGTCAGCGTCGTCGAGGTGGGGCAGTCCCTGTCGGGCAATACGAACGGAGCGGGCGTCCTTATTGTCAAGGACGGGGCCTCCTTCAGCATCGGACAGGGACTTTGCTATGAGGGGGTTATCGTGCTCCTCGGCAGCAGCAATCTGACCGGCGCAGGCAATGCGATCGTTTACGGCTCTGTCATCACGATCAACCATACGGGAAAGACGATCAATGCGAGCGGCAATGTCAACCTTTACTACAGCGGGCAGTCCATGGAAAATGTGAAAAACATGGACAAGCTTCAGAGGGTGCAGCGCAAGTCCTGGCGGGAGGTTTCCTGACAGGGTCCAATCCGTCCGTTCGCAGCGCTCGCCGCCGCCGCTTCCTCCGGCTTCCCCTCTCCGCCCGAAAGGCGCCCTCCGGCTTGTTGTGGATGCCGCGGCGCCGTCGAGGCCGGGGAATCGCGCCTCTCCCTGCCTCACGCGTAGGTGATATCGACGCTCTTGAGGTAGGCATCCAGTTCGGCCGCGCCGCCCCGGATCTTTTCCCCGTCATGCGCCTTGGCCGCTTCCTCGATGTCCCGCCCGATGGCCGTGATGCCATCGAATCCGTATCCGCCGCCGGAGCCCTTCATGCCGTGGCCGATGACGCGGATCTTCTCGTAATCGCCCCGGCTCAGCGCCTCCGCAATTGCGGCAATGTCCTTCCGCCGGTTTTCGAGATAGCCGGGAATCAGGTCCCGCAAGTCCTCGTCGATCCGGATCGATATCTTTTCGCCCATCACCCGTCCCCCTTTTCCATTCCGCCTGGGTGATCCGCCAACGCATAGCGGCGGATCGTCTCCAGCAGGGTGTTCCTGCGGATCGGCTTCGTTAAGTGGTCGTCGCAACCGGCGTCGATGCTCTTCCGGATATCTTCCTTGAGGGCATGGGCAGTCAGCGCGACGATGGGTACCCGAGCTCCGCCGGTCCGCTGCTCCCATTTCCGGATCTCCCTCGCAGCCGTGTAGCCGTCCATGACCGGCATCTGCATGTCCATGAGAATCAGGTCGCAGCCTCCCGGGTTCGCCACGTACTTCTCCAGACCGACCTTTCCATTTTCCGCGATGTCCAGGATAAACGGCGTCTTGCGCAGGAAGGACTGGACGAGGAGCCTGCTGTCCTCCATGTC
>CAZDLM010000053.1:10743-22155 GCA_964506465.1 uncultured Syntrophaceae bacterium | reverse complement strand
TCCCGAGGTGCTGTACGTCAGCGCGTCGACGCCGTTCAAATCTCTGGAAGACCTGATCGCGGCCGGCAAGAAAGGCGTGGTCACCAACGCCACGCACGGCCATTCGACGTCGCACCACATCGCGTCGATGCTCATGGAAGGCAAAGCCGGCATAAAGTTCAAGTACGTTCATACCAAGGGGGCGACGGAGCAGGTTCCGATGATCGCCGGCGGCCACGTCCAGAGCGGGCTTGGCGCGTATGGAGAAGCCAGCAGCATGGTGGACCAGGGCAAGCTTCGGCTGCTCGGCGTCATGTCCGAGCAGAGGGACCCCCGCATCCCCAACGTGCCCACCTTCAAGGAGAAGGGGTATCCGATGGAATACGGCGCCTGGCGCGGCATCTCGGGCCCCAAAGGCCTTTCTCCGCAAGTCCTGGACCGGTTGACGAAGGCGTTCAAGGCCGCCCTGGACAAGAAAGAGGTGCAGGACAAATTCGCAAAGGCCAATTACCCCTTGATGTACAAGGGACCCAAGGAGTTTGCCGCCCACCTGAAGGCGGATTTCGAGAGCAACAAGCAGATCCTGGCCCAGATGAAGTAATGCTGTGCAGGACGCAAGGCTTCCTGCAGGGGAGGGCCATGCCATGACGCAGGGCGCAAATGCCCGGGGAAGGACCCCGCAGATCGTCACCGGTCTTCTGATCTGGATCGTGGTGGCGGGACTGATCGGTTTCACGCGGGGTCTTCCCCTGATCCAGGAAGGTGCCCCCGGTCCCCGGTTCATGCCCGTTCTGCTCGCCGTGGGCCTGGGGATCCTGAACGTGCTGTACTTTGCGGACGTCTTCTTCTCCAAGAGCGGGAAACCCTTGGTCATGCCCCGCCTTTCCGAGCTGGGGGGCCCCGCGTCGTATATCCTGGTAGGCCTGTTCATGATTTTTTTCTGGGAGCGCCTCGGGGTCGTGGCCACCGTCCTCCTCGCTTCCGTCGGCGAGCTGAAATTCCTGGAGCGCTACTCCTGGAAGAAATCCGTCCTCGTCGGGGTCATGATCAGCCTCACCACCTGGGTGATCTTCCAGTTCATACTGGGAGTGCCGCTGCCCGCGGGCATTTTCGCCTGGCTGCTGGTCCGGTGAAGGCGTCCGGAGAGGTGATCTCGTGGATACGATCCTGTTGATGTTCAACGGACTGTCCGTCGCATTGACGCCTGTCAATCTGCTTTTCTGCGCCATCGGCGTTGTGATCGGCACGACGGTAGGCGCTCTCCCGGGCATCGGCTCGGCGGGCGCCTGCGCCATTCTCCTGCCGGCGACATTCAAGATGGGACCCGTGACGGCGCTGATCATGCTCGCTGGCATCTTTTACGGGACCCAATACGGCGGAACGATCACCTCGGTCCTGATGCGGGTGCCCGGCGAATCCGCATCGGTGGTGACGATGTTCGACGGCAACCCGCTCGCCCGTCAGGGAAAAGCCGGCGTCGCCCTCGGGCTTGCGGCCGTCGGTTCCTTCGTGGGCGGTACGGTGAGCGTGATCGGGCTGATGGTGTTCGGGCCGCCGCTGGCGGATACGGCCCTGAAGCTGGGGCCCGCCGAATACTTTTCCCTCATGATCATGGCCCTGAGCCTGGTCGTCGCCTTTGCCGGCGAGTCGATCGTACGCGGCCTCATCGCCACCTGCCTGGGGCTGATGCTGGCCATGGTGGGGCAGGATCTCATGACCGGCCAGCCGCGGCTCACCTTCGGCTTTCAGCAGCTTCTCGACGGCATCGACTTTCTTCCCGTCGCCGTCGGGATGTTCGGCCTGAGCGAGATGATCGAGTTCTTCGAGAAGCGCAAGCCCCTGGAGATCGTCAAGGCGGAACTCGGCTTTCTGAAGGTGCTCCCGTCGCTGCGTGACCTGAGGGAGTCTTTCTGGCCCATGATCCGGGGGACGGTTCTCGGGTTCTTCGTGGGGATCTTTCCCGGCGCGGGGCCGACGATTTCTTCGTTTCTTTCCTACGGCCTCGAACAGCGGATCTCCAACAACCCGGAGCAGTTCGGGAAGGGCGCCGTAGCCGGTGTCGCCGGGCCGGAGACGGCGAACAACGCGGCCACCGGCGGCGCCATGGTTCCCATGCTCAGCCTGGGGCTTCCCAGTTCGCCCTCGACGGCGCTCATGCTCGCCGCCCTCATCATGTTCGGCCTCAAACCGGGCCCGACGCTGTTCAGTGAGGCGCCGGACGTCGTATGGGGCCTGATCGGCAGTCTCTACGTCGGCAACGTGATGCTGGTCGTCATCAACCTCGCCTGCATCCCGCTGATCGTCTACTTCATGGACAAGGTCCGCGGCTACCTGCCGATCATCATCCTTCTCCTTTCGGCATTCGGCGTCTACAGCTACCGCAGTTCCGTGTTCGATATCGGGATCATGATGGTCTTCGCGCTTGTGGGCTACGGCATGACCAAGGTGGCGATCCCCCTGGCGCCGGTCATCCTGGGGCTGCTTCTGGGGGGGCCGGCGGAAAACAGTCTCCGGCAGGCGCTTGTTCTGTCGGACGGGAACCCGATGGTCTTCCTGACGCATCCCATCTCGGCAACATTTCTTGCCGTGACCTGTGCGTCCCTCCTGCTCCCGGTTCTGTTGCGCAAGAAGAGATGAGGTTTCGAGGCGCACCCGCATCCGGCGGCGGTCTTCAGGCGTCGGGAGAGGAGGACACACCCCCATGAATCTCGCGAAATTTCCCCGAAGAAGGTACACCGCCGGACAGACGCCCCTGGAAAGGCTTCCCCGCTTCTCCGAAGCGCTGGGCGGCCCGAATATCTGCATCAAGCGGGACGACCTGCTGGGGCTGACCGCCGGAGGGAACAAGACCCGGAAACTGGAATTTCTGGCGGCGGACGCCCTGGCAAAGGGAGCGGATACGCTGATCACCTGCGGGGCCATCCAGTCGAATCATTGCCGGCTGACCCTGGCGGCGGCGGTAAAAGAAGGATTGAAATGCCGGCTGGTCCTGGAAGAGCGGATCCCGGGGAGCTATGACCCCCGGGCCAGCGGCAACAACCTTCTCTACAACCTCCTGGGGGCGGAGCAGGTCAGAGTCGTGCCGGCAGGCGCCTCCATGCTGGACGAAATGGCGGCCGTGGACGGAGAGCTGGCCGCCGCGGGCCGGAAGGGCTATGTGATCCCCGGAGGCGGGTCGAACGCCCTGGGGGCGTTGGGGTACGCGGCCTGCGCTCAGGAGATTGCCGCGCAGATGTTCGATCTGGGTCTGGACCTCGATGCGATTTTCTGCGCCAGCGGCAGCGCCGGCACCCAGGCCGGCCTGATCGCCGGCCTCCAGGGATGCGGAATGAATGTGCCCGTCCTTGGGATCAATGTGAGCCGCACCAAAGAAGTCCAGGAGGCGTCGGTCTATAAGCTGGCTCAGGCGACGGCGGAGCTCGCGGGGCTCACCGCCGCCGTTCCGCGCGAAAGCGTGGTCTGCTTCGGGGACTATGTCGGACAGGGATATTCCCTGCCCACGCCCGAAATGGCGGAAGCCGTGAAGCTGCTGGCGAGAACGGAGGGGATACTGCTGGACCCCGTTTATACCGGCAAGGCCATGGCGGGATTGATCGACCTCGTGAGAAAAGGCCGTTTTGCAGAGAACCGCAATATCCTCTTCGTCCATACGGGCGGCTCGCCCGCCCTCTATGCCTACAAAGAGTATCTATTTTCACATTAGGAGAACAGCCATGACGATTCTTGCCGAACATATGACCAAAGTGAAGGCGTCCGAAGTATCGCTCGTTTCAGCCAGGGCATTGGAACTGGAGCGCCAGGGCAAAGAGATCATCCGGTTGTCCGCCGGCGAACCGGACTTTCCGACACCGGACCACATCAAGATGGCCTGCATCAAGGCCCTCTGTGACAACAAGACCAAGTATCCGCCGGTCATCGGCCTGCCGGAACTCCGTGAGGCCGTTTGTTTGAAGCTCAAGCGGGACAACGCGCTGCCCTATTCCCCCGAGCAGGTCATCGTCAGCACCGGCTGCAAGCAGGTGCTCTTCAATGCCATGACGGCCACCCTGAATCCCGGGGACGAAGTGGTCATGACGGCACCCTACTGGATGACGTACGCGGGCATCGTGGAGATCAGCCGGGCCGTCCCCGTGTTCATCCCGACACGCCTGGAAGACGGGTTCAAGGCCTCTGCGCAGGCGCTGGAAAAGGCGATCACCCCCCGGACAAAATGGCTGTTCCTGAACAGCCCGGGCAATCCTTCGGGCGCCGTTTACAGCGCCGAGGAACTTCAGGCCTTCGCGGACGTACTCCGGCGCCATCCCCAGGTCTGGATCCTGAGCGATGACATTTACGAATTTCTTGTTTACGACGGTGTCAAGTTCGTGAGCCTCCTGAACGTCGCCCCGGATCTGAAGGACCGTTTCCTCGTGGTGAACGGCCTCTCGAAGGCCTACTGCATGCCGGGATGGCGCGTGGGTTACGGGGCAGGACCGGAAGGGCTGATCAAGGCCATGTTCAAGGTCCAGTCGCAGTCCACGAGCGGCGCCACCCACTTCTGCCAGTGGGCCGCGGTGACGGCCCTGACGGGGGACCACTCCTTTGTCGCGTCACACAATGCGGAGTACACGGAACGGCGGGACCTCGTCGTCGCCATGGCCAACCGGATTCCCGGGCTGAGCTGCCGTCCGCCGCAGGGCGCTTTTTACTGCTTTGTCGGTTGCCAGGGGTACATCGGCAGGAAAACGCCGGAGGGCGCGGTGATCTCCTCGGACGAGGATCTGGTCGGGTATCTTCTGAATGCGGCCGGAGTCGCCATGGTGCCCGGAACGCCCTTCGGGATGGCGCCTTACATCCGGGTGTCTTTCGCGACGGCCAGGCCGAAGATCGAAAAGGCTTTCGAGCGCATCCGGGAAGCCCTGGGTTTGCTGCGCTGACGGACGACGGCGTCTTCGGAAGGTGACGACGCATCCGGCATGCCCGCTTTGCGCCGGCGTCAGGCGAAGCTCGCCTCGATCACGATGTCGCCTCCGCGCCTCCGCACCGCATCGAATTTCAGCGGGAGAACGTCCACCATCCGGCGGATATCGAGATCTGCGACGGCATCGATCCCCTTCCCGAGGATCTTCGGGGCCACGATGATCACGATGCGATCGGCCAGGCGCTCCCGCAGAACCGAGGTGATCGTCCAACTCCCCCCTTCGACGAGGACGGAGGAGACGCCGCGCGATCCCAGCTGCCGGAAGATGTCCCGCAGATCGACCCGTCCCTGTCCGTTCGCTGCGACGGGGAGGACTTCCACGCCCATTTTTGCGAGTTGAGTCTCCTTCGCCGGCTCGCGACCGCACGTCGCGGCGACGAGCGTCTTCGCCCGGTGCTGATCCTGAAAGACCTTTGCCTGCACCGGCAGGCGCAGACCTGAGTCCGCGACGACCCGCATGGGGTTCCGGCCTCGGACCGATCGTACGGTCAGTTCCGGATCGTCGGCCGCAACGGTGCCGGCACCGACAAGGACGGCGTCATGGACGGCCCGGAGATGATGGGCGAAGCGCCGCGACTCGGCGCCGCTGATCCAGCGTGCATCGCCGGTTGCCGTCGCGATCCTCCCGTCTAGGGTCTGGGCGAATTTCAGAGTGACGAAGGGCAGTCCCGTTTCCATGAACTTGAAGAAGCGGGCGTTGAGCCGCCGGCACTCTTCTGCGAGGACGCCGACGACAACCTCGATGCCGCCGCGCCGCAGCGCCTCCGCACCGCGGCCGTGCACGCGGGGATTGGGGTCGATCGAGCCGATGACCACCCGCCCGAGCCGGTGGGCGAGCAGGGTCTCGACGCAGGGAGGCGTCTTGCCGTGATGGCAGCAGGGTTCGAGGCTGACGTAGAGCGTCGCCCCTTCCACAGATTCGTAGGCGCGTCCGATCGCGTCGACCTCGGCGTGGGGCCCTCCGAATTTCCGGTGCCAGCCCTCTCCGATGACGCGACCCTCCTTTACGATGACGGCGCCGACCATCGGGTTGGGACTGACGAAGCGCTCCCCTTTCCTGGCGAGCACGATCGCCCGTTTCATGAACATCTCGTCCTGTGGTTGCATTTTGGCAGATTCCTCGTGGCGGGAAATCTTACAACAGGCGTCCGGCGAATGCAAACGGCCCGGGCGTCCGGCGACGTTTTCGTTGTCCGGGCGACCCCATTATGATATAACGCGGACCAACTTCGAAGCCAGGGGACGTCGGACGCCCCTGCGGGAGAAAGGAAGCGGTTCATGAAGGGAGTCGTACTGGCCGGGGGACTGGGCACGCGCATGTATCCCCTGACAAAGGTAACCAACAAGCATCTCCTTCCCGTCTACAGCGAACCCATGATCTACTATCCCATCCGTACGCTCGTCAACGCGGGCATCGATGAGATCCTGATCGTCACGGGGGGAAACAGCGCCGGGGAATTCCTCCGCCTGCTGGGCAACGGCAAGGAGTTCGGCCTGCGCCACATCCATTACACCTACCAGGAAGGGGAGGGCGGCATCGCGGCGGCCCTTTCGCTGGCGGAATTCTTTGCCGACAACGGCAAGATCGCGGTGGTGCTGGGCGACAATATCATCGAAAAGAACATCCGCAATGCCGTCGAGGCCTTCCGGAAGCAGGGGGAAGGGGCGAGGATCCTCCTGAAGGAGGTTTCGGACCCGCAGCGCTTCGGCGTCCCGGTTTTCGAGGGCGACCGCATCGTGCGCGTCGAGGAGAAACCGGCGAAGCCGTTGTCCAACTACGCGGTCATCGGGATCTACATGTACGATCGGCGCGTGTTCGAATTCATCCGTTCCCTGAAGCCGTCGCAGCGCGGCGAGCTCGAGATCACCGACGTCAACAATTTCTACATCCGGGAAGGGAAGATGGAGTGGGACGTTCTCGAGGGCTGGTGGACCGATGCGGGGACCTTCGAGTCCCTGCAGTATGCCGGGAACATGGTGGCCAAGACCGGCGCGAACCGGATCTGAAGTCCGCGGAGGGGTGGAAGGATGATCGACGGCGTCAAGACAAAGAAGCTCAAGGTAATCGCCGACGAACGCGGCAGACTGATGGAGATCCTTCGCGCGGACGACGAAGCCTTCGAGGCGTTCGGGCAGGTTTACATGACGACGGCCTATCC
Organism: uncultured Syntrophaceae bacterium; assembly: GCA_964506465.1. Taxonomy (GTDB): domain Bacteria; phylum Desulfobacterota; class Syntrophia; order Syntrophales; family UBA6109; genus UBA6109. The sequence goes on along the minus strand of CAZDLM010000053.1, from coordinate 15,057 downwards.
CGGCGTCGTCAAGGGTTGGCACTATCACAAGAAGCAATCCGACAACATGGCCGTCGTGCGGGGGATGATGAAGATCGTCCTGTACGACGCCCGCGAGGGATCGAAAACCTTCGGGGAGATCAACGAGTTCTTTGCCGGAGACCACAACCCCATCCTGGTCCATATCCCGCCGCTCGTATATCACGGCTTCAAGTGCGTCTCGGAGCAGGAGGCGATCGTCGTCAATACGCCCACGCGGACCTATGATTACAAGGATCCGGACGAATACCGCATTCCTCCGCACGAAAGCGGCATCCCCTACCGTTGGGACCGGAAGGACGGCTGAGACTCCGGATCGACCTGAAGGACGGCGGGAAGCCCGGATTCCGGGCGCCGTTTGCGCTCATGGGAATCTTCTTGGACATATTCTTCACCGTCATGGGCGCCGCCATCGGCAGCTTCCTGAACGTCTGCATCCTGCGCCTGCCGGAAGAAGGCCAGTCGATCGTCCACCCGGCCTCCCGCTGCCCCCAATGCGGGCATCCCATCCGCTGGTACGACAACGTCCCCATCCTGAGCTATCTGATCCTGAGGGGCGCCTGCCGGGACTGCGGCGGAGAGATCTCCGTGCAGTACCCGCTGATCGAGGCGCTGACAGGGCTGCTTGCCTTCCTCTTGTTCCGGAAATGCGGACTCAGTTGGGCCTATGGCTTCTCGTTCCTCTTTGCCTGCGCTCTTGTGGTCGTCGCCGTCATCGATCTGCGTCACCAAATCATCCCCCACGCCATCACGCTTCCGGGCATCCCCCTTTTCCTGGCGGCCGCCGTGTTCTTCATGGGATCCCGCTTTCTCGACGTGTTTCTCGGCGCGATGATCGGCGCGGGAAGGCTGTGTTTTGTCGCCGGATCCTACGCGGCCGTCCCGGGGCGGGAGGGAATGGGGGGAGGGGCTGTGAACCTCCTGGCCATGATCGGCGCCTTTCTGGGATGGAAATCGCTGCTGTTCGTTGTCCTGGCAAGCTCGCTCCTGGGCGCCGTCGTCGGCATCGGCGTGGTCATTGCCAAGGGGAAGGACATGAAGTATGCGATTCCCTTCGGTCCTTTTCTGTGCGTCGCCGCCGGGCTCTACCTGTTTTTTGGGGAGCGCCTGCTCGAGCTGATCCTCTTCCGCTGAGGCCGGCAAACCCTCAAAAAATCTTGACATCCCGGGGCTCTGCGGCTATTGTATCGCGCCGTAGGGCAACGGGGATGGGCGCGGCAAATGACGGCCCGCGCAGCGCTTCAGCGCTGCATTCCCGGAAGGCGGGAATGATCGTCCCGTCTTCCCAGATTTTCCAATCCGGGGAGGGTGAAATGGGGTCCGAGCGGAAACTATGCGCAATCTGCGCCTGGCGGGTGAACTGTCAAAAGCGCTTCTGCGTGGCCATGGACGCTTCCGGCAATGTTCATTGCTCCGATTACTCCCGGGACCTCTCCATCAAGGAAGAGGACATCGACAAGGCAGTCAAGAAGGATGCCGAGCGGTAGGGTCCCGGCCGCCGGGAAGGAGTTGCACCGGTTTTTTCCGGAGGATCAGTCCAATCCGGCGGCGAGCGTGTGATGTTTAAGATCCCTTCCTTGGGGATCGAAGATTCTCCGGAGCCTGCTCCGGGAAGCTTGAATTGGCCCTTTCAGGGCCATCTTTTTTTTCTTGGGCAGAAAATCGTTATGGGTATTTCCTTGAAGAACGCCTTGACTCGTTTGATCGGTGAAGCCGTGGGGCGGGCCGCCGCCAAGAACTCCTGGGGGGAGGTAACCCTGCCCTTCATCGAAGTGACGCCCTCCCGCGAGGAGGCGCACGGCGACTTCGCCTCCAATGTCGCCATGATCCTGGCTTCGCAATTGAAGACGAACCCGCGCAAGATCGCGGCGGCTTTGGTTGCGGATCTGGGAGACGGCGCCGGTCTCGTGGACAAGGTGGAGATCGCCGGCCCGGGCTTCATCAACTTCTTCCTCCGAGATTCCGTCTGGCCCTCCCTGCTGGAAGCGGTCGACGAGACGGGGGAGAGTTACGGACGCAGCGCCCTCGGGACGGGAAGGAAGGTGCAGGTGGAATTCGTCAGCGCCAATCCCACCGGCCCTCTCCATATCGGGCACGGCCGGGGCGCCGTGGTGGGCGACGTGATCGCCAATATCCTTTCGGAAACGGGCCATGAGGTCAGCCGGGAGTACTACATCAACGACGCCGGAAACCAGATGCACAACCTCGGCAGGTCCGTCCTGTACCGGTATTATGAGGAGATGGGGCGTCCGGCGGCGTTTCCCGAAAACGGCTATCAGGGAGACTACATCCGGGACATCGCCAAGGAGATCGCCGGCCGGGAGGGGGACGCCTATCTGGCCGCGGACGAAGCCGACGTCGTTCCCCGCTTCACCGATTATGCGGGCAACATCATTCTGGAGGGCATCAAGGAGGACCTGCGCGTCTTCGGAGTCGTTTTCGGACGGTACTTCAGCGAAAGGGAACTGTACAAGGATGGGGGCGTCCTGCGCCTGCTGGATCAACTGGAAGCCCAGGGGTATGTGTACACCGATGACGGGACGCGCTGGTTCCGGACGACCGCCTTCGGCGACGACAAGGACCGCGTGGTGGTGAGAAAGAACGGCGAACCCACGTATTTCGCCGCGGACATCGCCTATCATCTCAACAAATTCGAACGCGGCTTCGACCTGGTCATCGATATCTGGGGCGCCGATCACCACGGATACATTCCGAGGATGCAGGCCGGCGTGCAGGCCGTCGGCAGGTCCAAGGATGCCCTGCGGGTGATCCTGGTCCAGCTCGTCAATCTCCTCCGGGACGGGAACCCGGTCGCCATGTCCACGCGCTCGGGCGAATTCGTCACCCTCCGGGAGGTTGTCGACGAGGTCGGCAAGGATGCGGCGCGATACAATTTCCTCATGAGGCGCTCCGACAGCCATCTGGATTTCGACTTGGAGCTGGCCAAGCGCCAGACCAATGAGAATCCCGTCTTCTACGTTCAGTACGCCCATGCGAGGATCTGCAGCATATTGAGAACCGCAGCGGAACGGGGCTACGCTCCTCCGCGGTATCGGGAAGCGGACATGAGCAAACTGCGCCTGCCCGAAGAGACGGCCCTCATCAAGCGCATTTCCGAGTACCCCGATATGCTTGAAGGGGCGGCGGCCGCGCTGGAACCTCACCGCCTGACCTTCTATCTGAACGATCTTGCGGCGATCTTCCACAATTACTACAACAAGCACCGGGTGGTTTCCGAGGACCGGGACTGCACCCTGGCGCGTCTCTTCCTGGTGAAGTGCGTTCGAACGGTTCTCCGGAACGCCTTGAGGGTCCTCGGCGTTTCGGCGCCGGAGACGATGTGAACGGAGGGCCGATGACCTCCAAGAACACAAAGACCTTCGAATTCCGGCTCGGCAGGACGGCCCTGATCCTCTTCGTCATGGGCATGTCCTGTCTGGTCTTTGTCGCCTTTGTCGGCGGCGTGCTCGTCGGGAAACATATCGATACGTATCCCGAAAAGATCGCGCGGGGAATTCCGGCGAAGATCGTCGGGGGGGAGGGAAAACCGCCTGCCGCGGCGCCCGTCCAATCGCCGTTGTCGGCATCGGCGGTCCCTGCGGCGAAGGTCCCGCCCCGGCCGGCTTCCGCGACGCCGGTTGCCGAAGCCCCCGCCGCGGCGGAAACCCGGCCGCAGCAGGTTGCCGAATCCGGGAAGGAAGGCCGTCCGTCCGCCTCCGGGCCGGGAGCGGCGGCCGAGAAGGCCGTGTCTCCGGAAAAGAAGAATGCCGTGAAGGAGCCCGCGAAGACGGCGCCCGGTAAGGCTCCCTCCGCCACAGCGGCGCCGGCGGACGTGAAGGGGAAATATCTTCTCCAGGTGGCCTCCTACAAGGAAAAGGAGAAGGCGGAGCAGGTGGCCGGCAAGCTCGGGGCGATGGGATACTCGCCGCGGGTCGTCGCAACGGACCTGCGTGAAAAGGGGATCTGGTACCGGGTTCAGGTCAGCGGTTTCGCGACGAGGGAGGAGGCCCAGCGCGCCTCCGAGGCCATCGCCGCGAAGATGGGCGGGGTGCGCTCCGCCGTGAAACCCTCCCTGAAGGGAAATTGAGCAGACGCGGCATCTGAAGCCGCTTCAGGATTATCATCATGTTTGAGACGTTGACGGAAAAACTCGACGCCGTCTTCAAGAAGCTCAAGGGCAGAGGCCGGCTGGACGAGGAAAATATCGCCGCCGCCCTTCGGGATATCCGCATGGCGCTTCGGCATTGTCCGCCTCTGGGATACGGCAACCGCGGGCCCGCAGCTTGAAGAGGACAA
>CAZDLM010000053.1:0-10733 GCA_964506465.1 uncultured Syntrophaceae bacterium | reverse complement strand
ATCGAGGATGTCCGCATGCGGGCCGTCGGCAAGGAGGTGCTGGAAAGCATCTCACCGGGACAGCAGGTGGTCAAGATCGTCCATGACCGGCTTGCCGAACTCATGGGCGGGGCGGGAAGCCAGATCCGGTTCGGCAGCCGCATACCGGCGCCGATCATGATGGTGGGACTCCAGGGATGCGGAAAGACGACGACGGCCGTCAAGCTGGCCAAATACCTGGCGGAACACGGCCGGCGGGCCTATCTGGTTTCGGCGGACGTCTACCGGCCGGCGGCCATCGAACAACTGCGGGTCATGGGAGAGAAGATTTCGGCGGGCGTTTTCGATGCGGGAGAACTCCGCGATCCCATCGGGATCTGCCGGGAGGCCGTCGAGGAGGCCAAACGGCTCGGCTATGAGGTCATTCTTGTCGATACGGCGGGAAGGCTTCATATCGACGAACAGATGATGGCGGAACTGCAGGAGATCAAACGGGAGATCCATCCCGCCGAGATCCTCTTCGTCGCGGATGCCATGACGGGGCAGGATGCTGTCAATGTCGCCGCGAAATTCAACGAACGGCTGGGGATCGACGGCGTCATCATGACGAAGATGGACGGCGACGCCCGCGGCGGGGCCGCCCTCTCCCTCAAGGCGGTGCTCGGCAAACCGATCAAGTTCGTCGGCGTCGGAGAGAAAATCGACGCCCTGGAGGTGTTCCATCCCGAGCGGATGGCCTCGCGGATCCTCGGAATGGGCGACGTCCTCACCCTCGTCGAGAAGGCCCAGGCGACGGTGGATGCCAAAGAGGCCCTGGACCTGCAGAGGAAGATCCGAAAGAACGAATTTTCGCTCGAGGATTTCCGCAACCAGTTGAAGCAGATCCGCAAAATGGGCTCTCTGCAGGACCTGCTCGGGATGATCCCGGGCTTTTCCAAGATGAAGTCGATGAAGCACATGGTTCCGGATGAAAAGGAACTTGTCCGGGTCTCCGCCATCATCGATTCCATGACGAAGAAGGAGCGCCACAACCATCTCCTCATCGACGGGGAGCGGCGCAAGAGGATCGCCAAGGGAAGCGGAACGACGGTTCAGGACGTCAACCTTCTCCTGAAAAATTACAGCGAGATGAGAAAGATGATGAAAAAGTTCTCTTCCAAGGACGGCATGAAGGCATTGCGCAGGGGCAATTTCCCCTTTGCATAAAGAGCAATATGTGGTAGCTTTCGAATCCTTATTTCAAAAAATGAATATCTCTTCAGGAGGTCAACGGGCAAGGAATGGCAGTGAAGATGAGACTGACGCGGATGGGGGGCAGAAGCAAGCCGTACTATCGGATCGTCGTGGCAAACACCGAATCGCCTCGCGACGGCAAGTTCTTGGAAGTTCTGGGAAATTACGATCCGAATTCGAATCCTCCCGAAATCAAGGTGAAGGAAGATCGCGTTCGCCAGTGGCTGGCCAAGGGCGCAAAGCCGACGGTGACGGTGTCGAGCCTTCTTCTGCGAAAAGGCATTGAGGCGGGTTCGTAAACGTTTTTCTTCTGCGCAGCCTGTTGAAATTGTCGAAGGCTTCCTGAAATCGTCCTCAAACGAATGCTCCGGGATAGGGCAAGAGGCATCCGTTGCGGGATGATTTGAGCAATGATACGATGTTGGCAATTGTTAGTGGCTCCAATTCGCTCTGGGGGAGGGGAAATCTTGATTGCGGAGGAAGCTGTCATGAAAGAATTGATCAAGTACATCGCCCAAGCGTTGGTTGACAAGCCAGAGGCCGTCGAGGTGTCCGAGGTTGTCGGGGAACAGACATCGGTCATCGAGTTGAGGGTTGCCAAAGAAGACCTGGGAAAGGTGATCGGAAAACAGGGAAGAACGGCCAAGGCGATGAGGACGATACTCAGCGCGGCGTCCACCAAGCTGCGTAAGCGGACGGTTCTCGAAATCATCGAATGACGTTCGGTCGCCCGCGGCAGGGGGAGGATGCCCGGGCGGAGCGTGATGACGGCAAGGTCGTCCGGGGGACTGAAGAAACCTATGATCCGGTTCGACATCCTGTCCACTTTCCCGGACATGTTCGTTTCGCCCTTCGACGCGAGCCTGCTGAAGAAGGCCCGGGAGAGGGGTCTGATCGATATCCGCCTCCACGATATCCGGGATTATGCGACGGATCGCCACTGCATGACCGACGATGCGCCTTTCGGCGGCGGCGGCGGGATGGTCATGAAGGTGGAGCCGATCGACCGGGCGATTTCCGATCTCGTGCCGGAGCGGGACCAGGCGGTCGTCGTTCTCCTGACGCCGCAGGGGGAGCCGTTTCGGCAGCGCATTGCGGAGGAGCTTTCGCGGCGGCAGCGGATCGTGCTTCTCTGCGGCCATTATGAAGGCGTGGATGAACGGGTGAGGCAGCACCTCATCGATCGCGAAATCTCGATCGGGGACTACATCCTGACGGGAGGCGAACTGCCGGCGATGGTCCTGGTGGATGCCGTTTCCCGTCTGGTGCCCGGCGTCCTGGGCAACCAGACGTCGGCGGCGGCCGATTCGTTTTCAACGGGGCTGCTCGAGCATCCCCATTATACGAGGCCCGCGGAGTATCGGGGCTGGCGGGTTCCCGAAGAGCTGCTTTCGGGAAATCACCGGGATATCGATTCCTGGAGGCGCCGGGAATCTCTGAAAAGAACCCTGCGGAGGCGTCCGGATCTCCTGGAGAAGATGGAGCTCTCGAAATCGGACCGGGCGATATTGGACGAACTGCGGGCCGAGCGCCCGTTCTAGGCGGGCGAAGCGGAGACGCAAGAGAAAGAACCCCCTGTCGATCGGACCTGGCGGAAAGACGGCGGCGGGGCGGAAGTCTTACCGAGGAGGAGACAGTTCAAATGGATGCGATGGACATGATCGAAAAAGAACAAATGAGAGGCGATATCCCCGATTTCAGGGCCGGGGACACCGTGAAGGTATATGTGCGGATCGTCGAAGGGCAGAAGCAGCGGATTCAGGCCTTCGAGGGGGTCGTCATCCGGAAGAAGCGCGGACAGAGCCGGTCGAGCTTCACGGTGAGAAAGGTGTCGTACGGTGTCGGCGTGGAGCGGACCTTCCCGCTGCATTCGCCCATCATCGACCGCATCGACGTGATTTCGCGCGGCAAGGTCCGCCGATCTCGTCTCTATTATCTGCGCGATCTGCGGGGGAAGAAGGCCCGTATCAAGGACCGGGACAAGTCCTGAGACGGCGGGAAATTTCGCATCATCCTTTCTCCTGTAGGGCTGCGCGGCGGAACGGTTCTGGCGCATGGACGGCTTCGAACGGAACGCCCGTGAACAGGGCTATCGCATGGTCGCCGGCGTCGACGAGGCCGGGCGAGGCCCTCTGGCAGGTCCCGTCGTCGCCGCGGCGGTGCTCCTGCCGCCCGGCTACCGGAATCCCGAGATCAATGACTCCAAGCAACTGACGGCCGCCAAGAGAGAAGTCCTCTTCGACGTCATCAACCGTGACGCCCTTTCCGTCGGAATCGGCGTATCCGAAGTCGCCCTCATCGATTCCGCCAATATTCTCCAGGCAACCCTGCTGGCCATGAAAGAGGCCGTCGGCGGGCTCTCGCCGTCGCCGGATATGGTGCTCGTGGACGGGCGGAGCCGCATTCCCTTTCTCCTCTACGCCGATCAGGAGACCATCGTCCAGGGCGATCAGAAAAGCGTTTCGGTCGCCGCGGCGTCCATTATCGCCAAGGTTTCACGGGACCGCATCATGGAAATGTACCATCGGCAGTATCCCCAATACAACTTTCTCAGAAACAAGGGATACGGGACCGCGGAGCATCTGGATGCGATCACCCGCTACGGCTGCTGCAAGATTCACCGCAAATCCTTCCGGGTGAGGCAGCGTGTCGAACGGCTCAAGAACCTGTCGCTCTTCTCCGACGAAATCTCATGAAAGAAGACTCCAGACGGAATACGGCCGGGCGGGGGGAGGAAGCCGCCGTCGCATACCTCCGCGGCCAAGGTTACCGGATCATCGCCCGCAACTGGCGATGCCGATTGGGTGAGATCGATGTCGTCGCGAGGGATGGGGACGTGCTGGTGTTCGTGGAAGTCAAGAGCCGCCGCTCTTCCGCCTTCGGAACGCCTCAGGCGGCGGTGGATACCCGCAAGCAGCGGAAGCTCTCGCTGGTCGCGCTGCAGTATCTCCAAGCCGAAAGGGTTTCACCAGGACCGGCGCGGTTCGACGTCGTCGCTGTGACGCTGCGCGACGGGGGTGTCGAGATCGAACTCTTCCGGAATGCCTTTGATTTCTGCCGCTGAACGCGGCGGTCGGCGGGAACAGAGGCGGTCGACGCTGTTCCGGAGGGTCGAGGTCAGACGGTCTTGCGGCCGGGGACCGGACGCTTCTCCTCCGCGTCCTCCATCTTCTCGCCGTAGACGCCCGAGGAAGACCGTTTCCTGCGGGTGACCTTCTTCCGCTTCTCCCCGTCTTCCCCGTAGTAGTAATAATAGTACTGGTAATAGTAGTAGCTGTCGCGCCCCATCTCCACACCGTTGAGCACCGCGCCGAGGAGGCGGGCATTCACGCTCTTGAGCTGGCTCAGGGCGTTTTTGATGATCTCACGGTGCACCTCGCCGGAGCGGATGATGAGCACCACGCCGTCCACGATCCGCGACAGGATGACGGCATCCGTCACCGCGGTGATCGGCGGCGAGTCGATGATCACGCGCTCGTAGCGGCCGCGGAGCGTCTTGATCAGGCCCTCCATGCGGTGGGAACCGAGGATCTCCGAGGGGTTCGGCGGGATCGGTCCGGACGGGATGATGTCGACGTTGGGGACCTTGGTAGGCACGATGGCCTCGTCGATTTCGCACGTCCCGACGAGGATATTGGCCATGCCCTTGTCTCTGCTGGTTTCAAAGACCTTGTGCACCTTGGGCCGGCGCATGTCGCAATCCAGGATCACAACGCGCCCTCCTGTTTGCGCCATGGTGATGGCGACATTGGCGGCGGTGATCGTCTTGCCTTCCCGCGGTCCCGCGCTCGTGACCAGAATCACCTGGGGAGAGGCGTCGGCGGAAGAGAAGAGGATTCCCGTCCGGATGCCGCGGTAAGACTCACTCGCCGTGGACTTCGGCGTCAGGTGGGCGATCAGGTCTTCCGACGGCCTGCGCTCCGGACTGCCGGCGCCCGCGCCGTCAAAAGCAAAGGCGGGTATGGGGCCCAGATAGGGGATGCCCAGGTGGTGCTTGATGTCGTCGGGGACTTTGATCGTGCTGTCCAGATATTCGAGGAAGAAGGCGAGGCCGACGCCGAGCGACAGACCCACGACGATCGCCAGCAGGATGTTCTGCGCCTTTTTCGGCTTGACCGGCGATTTTGGAACCTCCGCCCGGTCAACGACGCGGATGTTGCCCGTCTTGATGTCTTCGGTCAGCGAGGTTTCCTTGAAGCGCTTGATCAGGAGGTCGTACATCTCCTTCGTGCTCTCCGACTCCCGCTTCAGCACGCTGTAGTCGATCGCCTTCAGGTTCATGTGCAGCGATTCGCCCTTCTGCCTGTTGAGGGAGGCCTTGAGCGAATTCTCGCGGGCCAGGGCGACGCGGTATTCGTTGTTCAGCAGATTGATGACCCGTCGGATTTCCTTCATCTTCCGGGTCTGGAGCGTATCGAGCTCGCTGTCGATGGCGGTCATCTGCGGGTGATTGGGGCCGTATTTCTTGGAGAGTTCCGATTTCCTCTTGGAGAGCTCGATCTCCATGGACTTGATCTGGCCGATGAGGGCGTTGTTCATGACCTCAGGCACCGAGTCCAGCATCTCCGGCGTCCTCTCGAGAGACGCCGCCGTCCGGTACCGGGTTTCGGCCTCCACGCGTTTGGCCTCCGCCTCAACGACCTGGGTGTTCAGGGCGGCCAGTTTCTGGGCGGTGATCGTCTCGACGTTTGTCGAAAAATCGGTCACGATGCCGTGCCGTTCCTTGTACTGCAGCAGCGCCTGCTCGGCCGCATCCACCTTCTTGCGCTCCTCGGTAATGCGGCTGTTGAGCCAGTTGATCGCGTCCTGGGTCGCCTTGAGTTTCGTTTCCAGGTTGAGGTTGATGTAGGCCTGCGAGATGGTGTTGGTGATCCTGGCCGCGAGGACCGGATTCTTGGCTTCGTAGCTCACGTCCACGAGGCGGCTGTTGCGGATGGGGCTCACCGTGATCCGCGTGATGAAGCCCGAGATGAGGTCGGAATAGGGATCGTCGTCCTCGCCGGGAAGCGCCTGCGGAGGCTTGGCCGTTTTGAAGAGGGAGAGGAATTCCTTGATGCCGTCGCGGACCGCCAGACGGATATCCGAGAAGAATCCCTTCCCGGGCTTGGGCACGAACTCCTCGTTTTCGTCGAGCTTGAGCCGTTTGATGACCTCGCGGGCCACGGCGCGGCTCTCGATGATCTTGTACTGCGTCTGATAGTAATCGGTTCCCGCCGAATCGACGCTGACGACTTCCTGGATCGAGACGACCTTCGGGTTTTCCTTCTCGATGATGATCCTCGCCGTCGCCTTGTAGATGGGCGTCGCCGTGAAGGAGAAGATGGCGACGCTGACGACGATCACGGCGAAGACCGTCAGGATCGTCCAGCGGTGTTTCAGAATCACGCGAAGGTAATCGTGGAGATCGATTTGCCTGTCCTGGATGTTCATCGTTAGAAGAAGCTCTCCGGCACCACGATCAGGTCGTTGGGTTTGATGACCACGGCCTGGATGATTTTCCCGCCTTTGGTGATCGAATCGACGTTGACTTCGTAGATTTTTTCCGCACTGTTTTCGATCCGGACGATGCGCGTCTTGTTGCGCGCCGCGATCGGCGTGAAGCCGCCGGCGATGCTGATCGCCTCCACGATGGTGATGTCCCGCTTCGTGAAGGCGTAGGAGCCCGGATTCTTGACCTGCCCGATGATGTAGAAGTAGTCCGCCTTCGGGATGTACACGACGTCCTGGTCCGTCAGGTAGATGTTGGAGATCTGATCGCTGCCCTTGAGCAGAGCGTGCAGGTCGAAGCTGATGACGATCTTCGTCTCGTTCGGCCTGCCGTAATTCAGGGTGCGGATGATCATCGCATCCTGCTTCTCGCCCTTCTCCGTGTCGACGCCACCGGCCTTGGAGATGCCGTCCAGGACGCGTTCACGGGCCTGGAGAGGGTAGGGGCCTGGGTTCTTCACGGCGCCCAGAACGGAGAACTTGCGGCCTTCGTATTTTGTGACCATGACCGCCACGTGGGCTTCGTTGAGATACTGGCCGTCGGCGAGCTTCCGGGAAATCAGCTTTTCGATCTCGGCGGTGGTCTTGTCCGCCACGTGAATGCGGCCGATCAGCGGGAAGGTGATGAATCCGTCGGCCGATACACGCACCGATTCCAGCGTAAGGTCCTTTTCCTCGTATACGGTGACGCTGAGAACGTCGTAGCCGCCGACCTTGTAATCGGCCAGCGCCGCGGACCGGCTCTCCGGAAATTTCGCCAGGTATTCCTGCACGTCGTAGATGCGCGTCTTGGCGAGGAGCGAATTCAGCCCGTCGTCGTCCTTCCCGACAATGCTCTTCTTGACTTCCTGGACCTTGGCGATCTCGTCGGCCTTGAGGCCGCGATAGGCCGCATTCTTCTCCACCGTGGTGACCTTCACCACGTCCTCGTCCACTCCCGCGCAGGCGAAGAGAAGGAAGGGCAGCAGGACCGCGCCCGCGCTAAGGATCTTCCGCAGGCCGCGCATCGGGGAAAGACCGGCCGATTGTCCTGGTTGTTGTCGAACGCCCATAGGGTGCCTTTTCTCGGAAAGAGAGAGATTACTAACCCGTAAGTGAAAAAATTACAAGATGCGCCGGGAGTTCATAAAAAAGTAGAGACGACGTCACGTCGTCTCTACTTTCGTTTCTCGTCATGCGATCGAAATCCTTGGCAATCGCACCCGATTGCCCCTTACGGGCTGGTCGGTCTTACCGTTGACGTCGAGCTGCTCGTGCTAGTCGTCGTCGAGGTTGTCGAGATTGTTGTTGTGCTCGTCGTCGTCGGGGCCACTGTCGTCTCCGTTGTTGTCGCCGCAGTGGTGGCGGCGGTCGTTTCGACCGTCGTCGGTGCGATGGTCGTCGGAGCCACGGTTGTCGGTACGGTCGTCGTGACGACGTTCTTTACCGCCTCGATTGTGCGCGTCTGGGCCGTCTCGGCGCGCTGTTCCGCGTTTTGCGCCACCTGCGCCGCCGCCTGGGTCTGCTGGAGGTTCATGGCGTCCGCCGCCTGCTGCGCCCGCGCCGCCGCCTGTGCCGCCGCGCGCGCCGCCGCTTCCGCCTGCGCCGCCTGCACCGCCGCGGCCTGCGCCGCCTTTTCGGCCTCGGCAGCCTTTGCCGTGTCGCCCGCCTTCTTCGCATCCTCCACGGCCTTCACCGCCGCGGCCTGAACGTCCTTGATCTGCTCGGTGACTACGACCGTCTTCGCCGAGGCGATGCTCGCGTCAACCGCGGCAGATGCCACTTGGGCCTGCGCCTTCACCAGCGCATCCGGGTTGCTCTTCGCGACTTCCGTTGCGGCAACCTTCGCAACCTCGAGCGCCACCACCTTCGCCGAGGCCACCTCGATCGTCTTTCCCGTCGCCGCCGCCTGCTGGGTCTGCACATAGGCGTTCGACAGGGCCTGGTAGACCTGGCTCTTCACCGCCGCCGAGATTCCCGGGTTGTCGAAGAAGCCGCGGATCACGTTTCCGACGACCTGCGCCTGGCCTGAATACATGTTCAGGAAACTGTTGAGCTGCGCCGGGTTATAGCCGAAATCCGCATCAGAGCCGCGGAGGCCGCAGACGGCCGTTGGCGTCTGCAGGAAGTTCCTGCTCACCGAGGAGCCGGACTTGAACCACATCTTGCCGACAAAGGCCGTAATGCGCCGGGAGAGCTGCGTCGTCCTGCTGAAGAGCCCCGTCTTTTCCTGCCGCTGCGTGATCTGGGCGTTGGAGAAAGGGAAGACCTTCAGCTCGGCGCCGTCGTTGAAAACGACCTGCGCCGTCCCCTGTTTCGTCAGGACGAAATCCCCATCCTTGACGGCCATATTAGGCTTTGCAGGTAGGAGTTCCGAACCGGACTGAAGAATGACCTCGCCGTCCATGGCGACGATCTTGGCTACGGCTGCGCCCGTCTTGGCCGGGGCCTGCGCCGCCGCCGATGCCATGGCGGTCCAGCAGAAAAGCATCCCTGCAAATACGGTACACGCCGCCATCATGGCGGGGCGCCTCAGAATACGCCGATTCCGAGCCAGGAGAGTCATGGTTTCCATTGTCTGTTCCTCCATTTTCTCAATAGACGATCTTGACCGATGCCATGAAGCGGTTGTCCGTGAAATCAAACTGACTGTCATTGGAGTTCTTCTTCCGGTAGTCGTAACCGATCCCGACGCCGAGCCACGGCTGGATCTCGTAGTCGAGGCCGATATTGGCCTGGTAATTGTCGTCCGTGCGGGCGTTTCCGACGGGGAGATTGTACTCGTTCTTGCTGTAGTTCACGCCGGCATTCAGGGTGAATTTCGTGAAGATCCCCTGCTTGAGGGAGATCCCGATGCCCGTGTCATCGAAGTATTCGTTGGTATCGGCCGCCGTATCGCGCACCGCCCTGGCGATGTTCAAGGTCAGGGAGGTCGTCGTAAACGGCGAGTAGGTGACGGAAGTCTCCGCGATCCAGGTGTTCCGGTCTTCGCGCTTCGTCCCCGTGGAGGTGAATGAATTGTCATACTTCTTGAACTGATAACCGACGTTCACTTCTCCGCTCAGCTTCGCGCCCGGGTCCCAGCTCAGACCGGCGTTGACCCTGTGCCATTTGGAGTCCGAATCGTTGGCCGATGTGGTTCCGGCGAAATAGGAGTTGTAATCCTTCACCCCGTAATGGTAGCGGAGGAAACCCCAGGTCTTCGGGAGGATGCGCGCCTCGGCGCCGACGCCGAATTCGTTGCTCCCGTAGTTCTGGGAGAAGTCCGCCATATCGTCGTATTCCTGGCGGTAGAAATTGTAGTAGAGAAGGGTCCGGAAGGTTTCGCCCCATGACCATCCGACCTTCGTCTTGAGATCGTTGTCCCAGCGTTTCGTGACGCGGCCGAGGGCGTACTGATCGGCGCTGCCGTAGGGGTCTTCGGACCTCTGATACTGCTCCGACAGGCCGAGGATCAGGCCGGCGGGCGCCTTGTAGTCGACGGACGCCATGCCCTTGTTGTTTTTCCAGTTGTTGTCCCTCTGGCTGTTATAAAAGGCGAAGTCCCCCTGGTAGCCGAGGTTGATCGAGCCCCTCTCCGGCATGGTGTAGTTGAGCAGGAGCGCCGGCTTGATGTGCGTGATCCAGTCCGCCTTCTTCTTCTCCGTCGTTTCGTTCGTGCCGTTGCCCAGATAGATGTTGTCGTCGTACCACTCTTCAACGGTCACCCCGGGGATGATCTTCAGATTTCCGATTTGGATATTACCGCCGGTCTGCGCAAAGGCAAAGCCCGAAGCGATGAGAAAGAAAACCGCAGTCAGCAAAACAATTCCATTTGTTCTCTTCATAGATGTCATCCTTTCGTCTGCGCTTTTCCCGGAAAAAACCTCCCCGCGATGACGTCCTTGTCGCAGTTCTCGACGCGGGTCGGGGATCACTGAAGATGTAAAAACGTATTTACAAAACGGATGTCGTACGTTATATGCCAATTCGTTCTTATGTCAAGAAAAAAGTTCAATGGTGTCAGTGACACATGATATGTCCGGTTTCGTAGCACATCATATGTCCGGTTTTAT
>CAZDLM010000052.1:0-22433 GCA_964506465.1 uncultured Syntrophaceae bacterium | reverse complement strand
GTTCCCTCCGACGCAGGCTTGAGCATCACCCTGCCCGCCCCGTAGCGACCGATGATCTCATAGGGAATCGTGCGGTTGTGAACGGCGACCTTGATCATGCTCTTCTTTGCCTGCTCCATCCCCTTCCGGATAGCCTCCGGCACTTCGTGAGCCTTCCCCAAGCCTGCCCCTACGGATCCCTTGCCGTCTCCGACAACGACGATCGCGCTGAACCGGAAACGACGTCCGCCCTTGACGACCTTCGCGGTGCGGTTAATGGTAATCACCCTGTCAAGCAGTTCCTGCTGTCCTTCAAAGCCTGCGGTATCCAACGATCACCTCTCGATTTTCTATGGAAATGAAATTGCTCCTAAAGCTTCAAACCCGCTTCCCGGGCTCCTTCGGCCAGGGCCTTCACGCGACCGTGATAGAGAAATCTTCCGCGGTCGAAGACCGCCTGCTCCACGCCGATTTCCTTCAATCTCTTGGCGATCAGTTTCCCAACTTCTCTTGCGGCATCGGTCTTCTTCAGACCCTTCAACTTCCCCTTCACTTCTCCGCTCAAGGTGGATGCGGCGGCCAGGGTCCGACCGACGTCATCCGCCACGGCCTGGACAGCGATGTGCCGTGCGCTGCGAAATACAGACAGGCGCGGCCTTGCCAGTACGCCGCTGATCTTGCCCCGAACGCGCAGCTTCCGCTTCAACCGATTGATTTCCATTCTTTTCGTCGTCAATGTCCTGCCCTCATCCTCCGGGAGCCCTTCACCATGACGGGCTCGACATCCTTATGCCCCCACTGATTTGCCGACTTTCCTCCGAACATGTTCGCCCACGTACTTGATCCCCTTGCCCTTGTACGGCTCCGGTTTTCTCAGGCTGCGAATTTCGGCCGCCGCCCTGCCGACCAACTGTTTGTCGATTCCGGAAATGGAGATGTTGATCAGCTTGTCCACCTTCACGGTGATTCCCTTGGGAATACTGTATTCCACGGGTGACGAGTACCCGACAGTCAGTTTGAGAATCTGACCGCTGACCTCTGCCCGATATCCGACACCGGAGATTTCCAGACTCTCTTCAAATCCGTTGCTGACTCCCTTCACCATATTGGCAACCAGGGTGCGGACGAGACCTTGATAGGCGCCATCCTGTCTTCCATCGCCGGCCGTGCGGATCGAAAGGGTGTTCGCTTCCGTGTGGATTTCAATGCCGGGCGGTAATTTCTGCGTCAGAGCGCCCTTGGGCCCTTCCACCTTGACCGCATCGCGGTCCTGAGAAACTCGGACTCCTTTGGGAATCTCAACCGGTTTCTTTCCAATCCTTGACATGAACGTATCTCCAAAAACGGATTCGGAACGGGACCGCCTTGGCGGCGGGCACTGCCGGATCCCTACCAGATATGGCAGAGGACTTCTCCGCCGACGTTGAGCGCCCTTGCCTCCTTGTCCGTCATGACACCACGGGAGGTGGAAACAATCGCCACGCCGTAACCGTCGAGTACTTTCTTGACCTTGTCGCCTTTGACGAACACTCTTCTTCCCGGCTTGCTGACGCGTTCGATCTTGGAAATGACCGCACGCTTGGCATCCGTATACTTGAGATAAATGCGTAGAATGTCCTGTTTGCGGCTATTCTCCTTCACATCATAACCGCTGATGTATCCGGCTTTCTTCAAGACCTTGGCGACATTCAAGTTCACATGGGACAGCGTCACGTCGGTGTTTTTGAAACGCATCTTGTTGGCGTTGCGAATCCTCGTCAACATATCCGCGATGGGATCGGTAACTGACATCTCACGAACTCCTTGCTGAGTTTACCAGCTCGCCTTGATTACGCCGGGAACTTCCCCTTTCAGGGAGAGATTCCTCAGGCAAATGCGACACATATCGAATTTCCGATAGTAGGCTCTCGGTCTTCCGCACAAGGGACAGCGGTTGTAGGTCCGGACCGAAAACTTCATTTTCCTCTTCGACTTCGCAATCAAAGATTTCTTTGCCACAACCATTCCTCCAAAGCGCCGTTCCGCCCGTTTCCGGCAAGCCTAGCTTCGGAACGGCATTCCCATGATTTTCAGAAGGTACCGCGCTTCATCGTCCGTTTTGGCGGTTGTTGTAATGACGATGTTCATACCCCTGGTCTTCTCGATCTTATCGTATTCGATTTCCGGGAAGATGATCTGCTCCCGGAGTCCCGTCGCGAAATTTCCTCGGCCGTCGAAGGACTTTGGAGAAATCCCTCTGAAGTCGCGGACCTTGGGAAGGGCGATGTTCACGAAACGATCGAAAAACTCGTACATCCTGTCCCCTCTCAACGTCACCCGGCAGCCGATCGACATCCCCTGCCGGAGTTTGAAGGTCGAGATCGATTTTTTCGCCTTCGTGATCACGGGCTTCTGACCGGTGATTCGCGATATTTCATCCGCCGCACTGTCCAGGGCCTTGACGTTTTGAATCGCTTCGCCCAGTCCCATGTTGACCACGATCTTGTCCATCTTGGGGACTTGCATCATGTTCTTGTAGCCGAATTCCTTCACGAGTGCGGGAACGACTTCCTTCTTATAGTATTCTTTCAACCTTGCCATGTCATCGACCTACGCATCCAGTATTTCGTTGCACTTCTTGCAGACCCGGACTTTCTTGCCATCTTCGAGAACACGGAAACCCACGCGGACACCTTTGTTGCACTTGCTGCAAAGGTACATCACATTCGATACATGGATCGGTCCTTCCTTCTCCATAATACCGCCCTTTGCCTTGGCATCCGGCTTCTTGTGGCGCTTAACCATATTCAACTTCTCGACGACCACCTTCTCCTTGCTGTCGAGCGTCTTCATGATCTTGCCGGTCTTCCCCTTTTCCTTACCGGCAACCACCTGAACCGTATCGCCCTTCTTCAGTTTCTTCGCATGCATAAAATTTTCCTCACAGCACTTCAGGGGCGAGGGAGATGATCTTCATAAACTGCTTGGCCCGCAGTTCACGCGCCACCGGCCCGAAGATACGCGTCCCCACCGGCTCCATCTGGTTATTGATCAGCACGGCGGAGTTTTCATCAAATTTTAAATAGGAACCGTCCGGTCTCTTGACCTCCTTCGCGGTGCGAACGATGACAGCCTTTGAAACATCGCCTTTTTTCACCTTCGAATTCGGCATGGCCTCCTTGACGGATACCACAATCACATCGCCCACCGTGGCAAATCTTCGCTTGGAACCTCCGAGCACCTTGATGCACGCAACCTTTTTGGCGCCCGAATTATCTGCCACATTCAAAATGGTCTGCATCTGAATCATGACGACACCCCATCGACGACCTTAAGAGCCGACGCACTCCGTTATTTTGCCTTTTCCAGGATCTGCCTCATCCGCCAGCGCTTGTCACGGCTCAGCGGGCGGGATTCAACGATGAGGACTCGATCGCCGACCCGGCAGTCATTCTTCTCATCGTGCGCCTTGTACTTGGCATACTTGCGGATGTACTTTTGAAACTTCAAGTGTTTGGCCAGTCTTTCGGCCCTCACGACAATCGTCTTGTCCATCGCGCTGCTTACGACAATTCCCGTGATGGTCCTTTTCTTACCGCGCTCCGCCATCGCGATTCTCCCTTTCCCTGAGAACGGATTTGATCCGTGCTACATCTTTCCTGATCTGGCCCATTCTTGCGGGAGAATCCAACTGCCCGCCTGAA
The DNA here is from genome assembly GCA_964506465.1 of uncultured Syntrophaceae bacterium. Classification (GTDB taxonomy): domain Bacteria; phylum Desulfobacterota; class Syntrophia; order Syntrophales; family UBA6109; genus UBA6109. The sequence continues at coordinate 18,771 of CAZDLM010000052.1, read as the reverse complement.
GAATGACGCATACGGAGCTTGAAGAGTTCGTCGATCAACTCCGTATTCTTCTGTTTCAATTCTTCACTGCTCAGATCCCGAATTTCCTTAATCTTCATCCGCCGCCTCCCTTGCCAGAAATCTTGTGGCGATCGGCAGTTTGTGGGCCGCCAAGCGGAAAGCTTCCTTCGCAATGTCTCTGGAAACACCTTCCATCTCGTAGAGAACGGAACCGGGTTTGACGACTGCCACCCATCCTTCGGGCGTCCCTTTTCCCTTTCCCATTCGGGTTTCCGCAGGCTTCTTGGTAATCGGCTTTTGGGGGAAGACGCGGATCCAGATCTTTCCGCCACGTTTGACGTGACGCGTCATCGCGACGCGCGCCGCTTCAATTTGACGGGACGAAATCCAGCCGCATTCCGCCGCCTGCAGACCGTATTCACCGAACGCTACGGTTTGACCGCGCGTGGCCGTTCCCGATCTTCGACCTTTTTGCTGTTTTCTGTACTTGATTCTTTTTGGCGCCAGCATACCTTATCGACCCTTCATCAAAAGCCCGCCGGACCAGACGGTCCCTGCCGCAGCTTTCCCTGAGGAACCTTCATTACTTTGCGGGCTCCGTTCTGCCCGGCAACACCTCTCCGTGGAAGATCAGCGTCTTCACCCCCACTTGCCCGTAGGTGGTGCGGGCCTCTGCAAACCCCCAGTCGATGTCCGCTCTCAGGGTGTGCAGCGGAACCCTTCCCTCCCGATACCATTCTCTTCGCGCCATTTCCGCACCACCAAGACGGCCAGCGCAATGGATCTTGACTCCCTTGGCGCCGAACTTGATGGCGGCGGTGACACATTTCTTCATGGCACGGCGGAAAGCCACCCGCCGTTCCAGTTGCATCGCCACGTTTTCCGAAACCAGTTGAGCATCCGTTTCCGGCTTGCGAACCTCCAGGATATTAATGATCACCTCGCCGGTGGACACTTTTTCGAGATCCTTCTTGAGCTTCTCGATCTCCGCGCCCTTCTTGCCGATGATGATCCCCGGACGGGCCGCGTAAATGTTGACCTTCGCTTTGTTGGCGGCTCGTTCGATCTCGATCTTGGATACGCCTGCGTTGTACAGTTTCTGCTTCAGGTATTTTCGGATCCGCAGGTCTTCATGCAGCATTTGGCGGTAGCTCTTTTCGGAGAACCACTGCGAGCGCCAAGTTTTTATGCCGCCCAATCTGAATCCGATCGGGTTTGTTTTCTGCCCCAAAACCCACCTCCTTCATTACTGTTCATCAAGAACAATCGTTATGTGACTCACGCGCTTGCGAATGGAAAATGCTCTCCCCTGCGCCCGCGCCCTCCAGCGTTTCAGTGCCGGGCCCTGATCGACAAAGACGCTCTTCACATACAGGATATGCTCATCGATATTGGGATTCTGCTTGGCATTGGCCAGCGCCGACGCCAGCACCTTCGCGAGTATGACCGCCGCGCGTTTCCTCGTAAAGGTCAAGAGATTCCGCGCTTCCGCGACCTTTTTCCCGCGGACGAGATCCACCACCAACCGCGCCTTCTGCGGCGAGATCCTCACATATTTTGAAACCGCCCGAACTTCCATAATCGATTCCACTCCCCGTCGACGAGTACGTATTCTTCTACTTCTTCAGCTTGGTTTTCCGATCACCGGCGTGACTGAAGAAGGTTCTCGTCGGAGAAAATTCGCCCAACTTGTGGCCCACCATATTCTCCGTGATGAAGACCGGAATGAATTTCTTGCCGTTATGCACGGCAAAGGTGTGGCCAATCAATTCCGGAGTGATCGTGGAGCGACGCGACCAAGTCTTGATAACGCTCTTGCTCCCGGAGGCCTCCAGCTTGCGCACCTTTTCCAGCAGCTTCTCTTCGATATATGGACCTTTCTTCAATGAGCGAGCCACTTTTTAGTCCCTTCTCTTCACGATAAATTTGTCGGTATTCTTATTCTTTCTTGTCTTGTATCCCTTGGTCGGCATACCCCAAGGGGAGCAGGGATGTCGTCCGCCGGACGTCTTTCCCTCGCCTCCACCCATGGGATGATCCACCGGATTCATGACAACGCCGCGGACATGGGGCCGTTTTCCCATCCAGCGTTTGCGCCCGGCTTTCCCGATGCTCGCATTTTCGTGTTCGATGTTTCCCACTTGGCCGATCGTCGCGCGGCATTCCAGGAATACCTTCCGGACTTCACCGGACGGAAGCCGGATCTGGGCATAACCCTCTTCCTTGGCCATCAACTGGCCGTAGGAACCGGCGCTGCGGATCAGCTGACCGCCCCGGCCCGTCTTGATTTCAATATTGTGGATCAGAGAGCCCAGAGGAATATTTTTCAACGCAATCGTATTGCCCGGACGGATATCCGCCTTTTCGCCGCTGATGATCGTATCGCCCAACGAAATCTGAGCCGGGGCAATGATGTATCGTTTATCCCCATCCACGTAATGAAGTAGGGCGATCCGGGCGGAACGGTTCGGATCATATTCGATGGCAGCCACCTTCGCAGGAATATCCACCTTTTCCCGGCGGAAATCGATCACCCGGTACATTCTCTTGTGCCCGCCGCCGATGTGCCGACTCGTCATCCGTCCATAACAATTGCGGCCACCGCTGCCCCGCAGGGGTCGAAGGAGTTTCTTTTCCGGCCGGGACTTGGTGATTTCTTCAAAATCCGAACAACTCTGGAATCTCCTGCCCGGAGATGTGGGTTTATACTGTTTGATTCCCATGGATGGCCACCCTCTTCCTACACGCCTTCGTAAATCTGAATCGAACTGCCCGGAGCCAGCGTTACAATCGCCTTTTTCCACGAACGCTTCTGACCGACGATCCGCCCCATCCGCTTCTTCTTGCCGATCACGTTGGCGGTGCGGACGTCAAGGACCTTCACTTTGAAGAGCTTTTCCACGGCTTTGCCGATCTCGATTTTGTTCGCGCGCGGATCCACTTCAAACATGTATTGATTCCGCTCGTCCTTGGTTGCGGCGCTCTTTTCCGTAACGATCGACCGTTTGATGATATAATGCGTATCCATTATGCCAGCAGCGCCCCCTCGATTTTTTTCACGGAGGGTTCCAAAAGGACCAGGTGATCGAAATTTACGAGATCGTATACGTTGATGCCCTCCGAACGGATCACTTTCATCCCCTGGAAATTCCGGGAAGACTTCTCCAAGTTGGGATAAGATTTGTCCAGCACAAAGAGGGCCTTTTTCAAGCCAAAGCGGTCCACCACCTCTTTGAAGCGCTTTGTCTTGATCTCCTCCATGGGAAAATCCCGGAGGATCAGCAGCCTCTCCTCTTTGAGTTTCATGCTCAGGGCGGACACAATCCCCAGCCGTTTCACTTTTTTGGGTATCCGGTAGGCATAATCCCGGGGATGAGGACCGAAAACGATGCCGCCGCCCCGCCATACGGGAGAACGACTCGATCCGGATCTCGCCCGCCCGGTTCCCTTCTGCCGCCAGGGTTTCTTCCCTCCCCCGCTCACGTCATGCCTGCGCTTCGTGGAACTCGTCCCCTGCCGCCTGGAAGCCATCTGCATCTTGACGACCTCATGGATAACGGCTTCGTTTACCTCGGCACCGAAAACGGCTTCGCTGAGCTCGATTTCCGACACTTTGTTCTTTTCGATATCGTAGATGTCCGCTGTCGGCATTTCTGACCTCTAGATCCTTTTAATTTCCCGCCTTGACTGCCCTCTTCACGAGGACGTAACCATTCCGGTAGCCGGGAACGGGTCCCTTGACCAGCAACACATTCTGGTCGGCTCTCACGCTCCACACGACAAGATTCTGAACGGTATTTCTCACGTGACCCAGCTGGCCCGCCATGCGCGTTCCCCTGAAAACACGCGATGGGTCGGCACTGGCGCCAATCGATCCCGGCGCCCGGTGGAACATAGAACCGTGAGTCGCCGCGCCGCCTCCGAATCCGTGCCGCTTCATAACGCCCGCAAAACCCTTGCCTTTGGTCGTCCCGACGATGTCGACGCGCTCCCCGGTGGCAAAAAGATCCGCCTTCAGTTCCTGGCCGACCTCATACTGATCTGCCTTGTCCACACGGACCTCGCGCAGAACCCGGAACAGTCCCTTCCCCGCCTTGTTCAAATGCCCCTGCAGCGGCTTGGTAACCCGACTTTGCTTGATGCGGCCATATCCGAGTTGAACGGCCTCGTACCCGTCCGTCTCCTTCGTCTTCTTCTGGATGACGACGGACGGTTCCACCTCGATCACCGTCACCGAGACGGCCGATCCATCTTCAGCGAATACCTGGGTCATCCCCAATTTCTTGCCGATCAATCCTTTGCTCATGTTCACCACACTCTCCGGTACGACCGGAAAAAGATCTCCAAGACGTCATCCGTCAGGAGCAATTCCCCCTGCCGCCGAGTCCTTGATCGGACTACAGCTTGATCTCGACATCCACCCCTGCCGACAGGTCCAGTTTCATCAACGCGTCCACCGTGGACTGCGTCGGCTCGATGATGTCGATCAAACGCTTATGGGTTCGGATCTCGAACTGCTCCCGAGACTTCTTGTCCACATGCGGGGACCGATTCACGCAGTAACGGTTGATCTCGGTCGGCAGCGGAATGGGACCTGCCACCCGAGCACCCGTCCGCCGGGCGGTTTCCACGATGTCCTCCACGGACCGATCCAACAGTTTATAGTCGTATGCCTTCAGACGTATTCTTATCTTTTGATCTTTCATAGATCCCTTATCGATCCCCGGATTGTCCAATCCCTATTCGATGATTTTGCTCACAACACCCGCGCCGACGGTACGGCCGCCCTCGCGAATGGCGAAGCGCAACTGCTCTTCCATAGCGATCGGCGTAATGAGGGCGATTTCCACGTTGACGTTATCTCCCGGCATCACCATTTCCACGCCTTCCGGAAGCGTGGTAACACCCGTCACATCCGTTGTCCGGAAATAGAATTGCGGTCGATATCCCGAGAAGAACGGCGTATGCCGGCCTCCTTCCTCCTTGGTCAGAGAGTAAACGGCCGCCTTGAATTTCGTGTGGGGCGTAATGGATCCCGGCTTTGCCACGACCTGACCCCTTTCCACTTCCTCCCGCTTGGTTCCGCGGAGCAGGACACCGATGTCGTCGCCTGCGCGTCCTTCATCGAGCGTCTTGCGGAACATCTCGACGCCGGTGCAAACCGTCTTGAACGACGGACGGATGCCAACGATCTCGACTTCGTCGCCCGTCCGCACGATGCCGCGGTCCACCCTTCCGGTGACGACCGTCCCGCGTCCGGAAATGCTGAATACGTCGCCGACCGGCATCAGGAAAGGCTTTTCGAGATCGCGGACCGGCTCGGGAACATAGCTGTCGACCGCCTCCATCAATTCCCAGACGGACTTCGCGTCCGGTGAATCCGGGTCATCGGCTTCCAACGCCTTGAGAGCCGAGCCGCGGATGATCGGGATTTTGTCGCCGGGGAATTCATACTGGGTAAGGAGTTCGCGAAGCTCGAGTTCGACCAGGTCGAGGAGCTCCGGGTCATCAACAAGGTCCACCTTGTTGAGATAGACGACGATGTAGGGGACCTGGACCTGACGGGCGAGGAGGATGTGCTCCCGGGTTTGCGGCATCGGGCCTTCCGAGGCGGCGACGACGAGAATGGCGCCGTCCATATGCGCCGCGCCGGAAATCATGTTCTTGATATAGTCGGCGTGGCCGGGGCAGTCGACGTGGGCATAATGCCGCTTCGTCGTCTCATACTCGACATGCGAAATGTTGATGGTCACGCCTCTTTCTTTTTCCTCAGGGGCGTTGTCGATAGAATCAAAGGGCCTGAATTCGGCGAACCCTTTCTTTGCGAGATGCTTGGTTATGGCAGCCGTAAGGGTGGTCTTGCCGTGATCCACGTGGCCGATCGTGCCGATATTGAGATGCGGCTTCGTCCTCTCGAATTTCTTCTTCGCCATCTCTCCTTCCCTCCTTCAACGTTGATGGTTCGTCTCTTTCGTCTTTTCTTCGCTCTCCGGAAAAGCGATCTGCGTCCGTCAAATCCTGCGTTGTTTCTTTCCAGCTGTGAGTTCCGCCGAAAAGAAAGGTCGGCGTCGCTGCTAGAATCGATAATGGGCAAACGCCTTGTTCGCTTCCGCCATCTTGTGCACGGCTTCCCGCTTCTTGATGGCCCCACCCCGGTTGTTGGCGGCGTCAATCAACTCCCCCGCCAATTTCTCCCTCATGGTTTTCTCCGTACGCTCCTGCGCATTGGAAATCAACCAACGGATCCCCAGGGCGATTCTCCTGCCCTGCGGCACTTCAGTCGGCACCTGATAGGTGGAACCGCCAACGCGTCGCGACTTCACTTCGATGAGCGGTTTGGCATTGTTTACAGCCTTTTCAAAAACCTCGACGGGCTGTTCTTTGGAGCGTTTTTCGATGAATTCCAGCGCTCCGTAAAGGATGGATTCGGCGATACTCTTCTTCCCGCGTCTCATCAAACTGTTGATGAATTTCGCCACCAGTTTGTTATTGTACTTGGGGTCCGCCAGGATCTCCCTCTTCGCGACTTCTCTTCTCCTCGGCATATCTTCCTGTCCTTCACTCAGCTCGGTTTCTTGGCGCCGTATTTGGAGCGGCCCTGTTTGCGATCCTGAACGCCCACCGCATCCAACGTGCCACGAACGATATGATAACGAACCCCCGGAAGGTCCTTGACCCTCCCGCCTCTCACCAGGACAACGGAGTGCTCCTGCAGGTTGTGCCCGACGCCGGGGATGTAAGAGGTCACTTCGTACCCGGTCGTCAGTCTCACCCTGGCCACTTTACGGAGCGCGGAGTTCGGCTTCTTTGGCGTCGTCGTATAGACCCTGACACACACCCCGCGCCTTTGAGGTGAGCTCCCCAGCGCAGGTGTCGCGGTCTTTTTCCGGATCTTGATTCTTCCTTTCCGGACCAATTGATTGATCGTCGGCATCGTTCCTCCCGGTTCCTCGGCCCGCCATCAAACGGGCAGTCTACGAAAAGCTTGATCTCGTATCAATTCGACGGCTGGATGTCAAGCACTTTCTCATCCGAATTGCCGCTGTCGGCCTGCATTTCAGGTTCTTCCGGGGGCAATTCCGGCTCATCCGTTTGAATGCCCAACTTTCGGTACATCGACAGTCCCGTTCCTGCGGGAATCAGCCTCCCCATGATGACGTTTTCCTTCAGCCCGCGCAGGTAGTCGGTCTTGCCGGCCAGCGCCGCTTCCGTCAACACACGGGTCGTTTCCTGGAAAGACGCCGCGGAGATGAAGCTCTGCGTCGAAAGCGACGCTTTGGTGATCCCCATGAGGATGGGTTCTCCGACGGCAGGCTTTCCGCCCTTGTCGACGACCCGCTGGTTTTCTTCTTGGAAGCGGTGACGTTCCACTTGTTCGTCGGCAATGAAGGATGTATCGCCCGGGTCTTTCACGACGAGCCGTCGCAACATCTGCCGGACGATCACCTCCATGTGCTTGTCGTTGATCTTCACGCCTTGCAGCCTGTATACTTCCTGCACCTCGTCGACGAGATAACGGGCCAATTCCTTCTCTCCCTTGATCATGAGGAGATCGTGCGGGTTGTTGATTCCATCCATCAGAGGTTCTCCGGCGATCACGCGATCGCCTTCCTGGACGCTGACGTGTTTTCCCTTCGGGATGAGATACTCCTTCTGTTCATCCGAGTCTGGCGTCACGATGATCTTTCTCTTTCCCTTGGAATCCTTGCCGTAGGAGACAACCCCGTCGATCTCGCTGATGACGGCGAATTCCTTCGGTTTGCGCGCCTCGAACAATTCCGCGACCCGCGGAAGACCGCCTGTGATGTCCTTGGTCTTCGTTGTTTCGCGCGGAATCTTGGCGATGATGTCGCCGGCGCTGATCGCATCGCCTTCGGAAACGACGATATTCACGCCGACGGACAGCAGATACCTCGCTACGGAATTCGTGCCGGGAACTTTGGCGGTCTTGCCTTTCTTATCCTTGATCGAGATGCGGGGGCGGAGGTCCGGATCCTTGTATTCGATGATGACCTTGCGCGAAAGACCCGTCACCTCGTCCACCTGTTCCTGCATGGTCTTCCCTTCGACGACGTCGCCGAATTTCACCGTGCCTTCGACTTCGGCAAGGATCGGGACGGCAAAAGGATCCCATTCCGCAATCAGGGTCCCCTTCTTCACTTGACTTCCGTCGCCGACCTTGATGTGCGCCCCGTAGGGAACCGGGTATTTCCCGCGGCTTCGTTTGTGCTCATCGAGGACGTGGATTTCACCGTTGCGGTTCATGACAACGCTGTCCTTGTCCTTGCCCTTGGTCTTGACGGTATGCAGGTTCGTAAAGCGGACGGTCCCGTCGTGCCGCGCTTCCAGCGTGGAGTGCTCTTCGAATTTTGCGGTGCCGCCGATATGGAAGGTCCGCATCGTCAACTGCGTACCCGGCTCGCCGATCGACTGGGCGGCGATGATACCGACGGACTCGCCGATATTGACCAGATGTCCGTGGGCAAGGTCGCGGCCGTAGCACATGGCGCAGACCCCATGTTTCGATTTGCAGGTGAGCACCGACCTGATATTGACGCGCTCGATGCCTGCACGGTCGATACGCTCCGCCAGCGCCTCGTCGATCAAGGAATTCGCCTTGACCAGGATCTCGCCGGTATACGGATCATCGATGTTCTCTAAGACAACGCGGCCGAGGACGCGTTCTCCGGCCGGCTCGATGATCTCGCCGCCTTCCATCAGGGCGGAGACATAGATTCCGTCAACCGTACCGCAGTCCTCCTCCGTGATGATGCAATCCTGGGCGACATCGACGAGCCTGCGGGTCAGATATCCCGAATTGGCCGTCTTGAGCGCCGTATCGGCGAGGCCTTTGCGGGCGCCGTGCGTCGAGATGAAGTACTGGAGGACCGTGAGGCCCTCGCGGAAGTTGGCCGTAATCGGCGTCTCGATGATTTCCCCCGACGGTTTCGCCATGAGGCCCCTCATCCCGGCGAGCTGGCGGATCTGCACGGCGCTTCCTCGCGCGCCGGAATCCGCCATCATGTAGATCGGGTTGAAGCTCTCGCTCTTCGTCTTGTCCCCTTCGGGAAGGGCTGCCGCATCGCTGCCGATACCGACCATCATCTCGCCGGCAATCCTCTCCGTCGCCTGCGCCCAGATGTCGATGACCTTGTTGTAACGCTCGCCGTCTGTGATCAGACCGTCCATGTACTGCTTCTGAATCCGCAGGACGTCCTTGTCGGCCTTGGTGACGATGTCCTTCTTGTTGACCGGCACCACGAGATTGTGCAGGGCAAAAGAAACGCCGGCGACCGTCGCATACCGGAAGCCCAGATCCTTGAGGCGGTCGGCGAGCAGAACCGTCGTCTTCTCGCCGCAGGTCCGGTAACAATAGTCGATGAGATTGGCCATCTCTTTCTTGTTCATCAATTTGTTGATGCTGTCGAAACTGATCTCCTTGGGCACGACCTCAAAGAGCACAATCCGGCCGACCGTGGTCTGCTTCCGCTCGCCGTCGATCCGGACTTGGATCCGCGCGTGCAGATCGACAGTGCCCGCATCCAAGGCCCGCCGCACCTCTTCGACGCCGGAGAACACCATCCCCTCGCCCTTCACTCCGGTCCTTCCACGGGTCAGGTAGTAAATCCCCAAGACGATATCCTGACTGGGGATGATGATCGGTTTGCCGTTCGCGGGGGACAGGATGTTGTTGGTGGACATCATCAGCACGCGGGCTTCCGTCTGCGCTTCGATGGACAGCGGCACGTGCACAGCCATCTGATCGCCGTCGAAATCCGCATTGAAGGCGGTGCAGACGAGCGGATGCAGTTGAATGGCTTTCCCTTCGATCAAGATCGGTTCGAATGCCTGCATCCCCAGCCGGTGCAGCGTAGGAGCGCGGTTCAGCATGACGGGGTATTCGCGCACGACTTCGTCCAGGGCGTCCCAGACTTCCGCGGTCTCCCGCTCCACCATCTTCTTGGCGCTCTTGACGGTCGTGACATACCCTTTTTCATGCAGACGGTTGTAAATGAAAGGTTTGAAAAGCTCCAGCGCCACCTTCTTCGGAAGACCGCACTGGTGCAGCCTCAAATCGGGACCGACCACGATGACGGATCGGCCCGAGTAATCGACGCGCTTCCCCAGAAGGTTCTGGCGGAAACGGCCCTGTTTCCCCTTGAGCATATCGGACAGGGAGCGCAGCGGCCGTTTGTTCGTCCCCGTGATGGCCCGGCCCCGCCGTCCATTGTCGAACAGGACGTCGACGGCCTCCTGCAGCATCCGTTTTTCGTTCCGTATGATGATCTCGGGGGCGTTCAGCTCCTGGAGCCGCTTCAGGCGGTTGTTGCGGTTGATCACCCGGCGGTACAGGTCGTTCAGATCGGAAGTCGCGAAGCGGCCGCCGTCCAGGGGCACCAACGGCCGCAGGTCCGGCGGAATAACGGGAAGGACGGTCAGGATCATCCATTCGGGCCGGTTCCCCGACTTTCTCAATGCCTCAATAACCTTGAGCCTCTTGATGAGCCGCTTGCGTTTCGTATCGGAAGCGGTGGTCTTGAGGTCGTCGCGGATCTCCTGATCCATCTTCTCGAGATCGATCTCCTCGAGGATGGTCCGGATCGCCTCCGCGCCGATCCCCGCCACGAACGCGTCCTCCCCGTACTGCTCTTTCAGGTCGGCATATTCCTCATCCGTCAGAAGTTGCTTCTTTTCCAGCGGCGTCTGCTTTGGATCGAGCACGATCCAGGATTCGAAATACAGGACCCTCTCCAGCTCTTTCAGCGTCAGATCCAGGACGTTGCCGATGCGGCTGGGAAGGCTCTTGAGAAACCAGATATGGGCGACCGGAGTCGCCAGCACAATGTGGCCCATGCGCTCACGGCGAACCTTGGATTGAATCACTTCCACGCCGCATTTTTCGCATACCACGCCCCTGTGCTTCATGCGCTTGTACCGCCCGCACAGACATTCGTAGTCTTTGACAGGTCCAAAAATCTTGGCACAGAACAATCCGTCACGCTCGGGCTTGAAGGTCCGGTAGTTGATCGTCTCCGGTTTCTTCACCTCGCCATGCGACCAGGAAAGAATTTCCTCCGGAGAGGCGATGGACATCCGGATCGCATTGAAGCGGATAGGATCCTTCGGCTTTTCAAAATAGCTGAAAACGTCTTCCACAGATTTCCCCTTTAAAAAGGTGTTATCTTGTCTCCGCAGGACCCGCATTCGCAGAAGCGGACCTCGGAGCCTATCGGAGGGTTCATTCCTCCTCGACCAACTCCACATCCAGGCAGAGGCTCTGCAGTTCCTTGACCAGAACGTTAAACGATTCGGGTAGACCCGGCTCCGTGGTATGTTCGCCTTTCACGATCGCCTCGTACACCCTCGTGCGCCCTGCCACGTCGTCGGACTTTACCGTCAGGAATTCCTGCAGCGTATAGGCCGCCCCGTACGCTTCCATCGCCCACACTTCCATTTCGCCAAGCCGCTGGCCGCCGAACTGGGCCTTGCCGCCGAGAGGTTGCTGCGTGACCAGTGAGTAGGGCCCGATGGAACGGGCGTGGATCTTGTTGTCGACCAGATGATGGAGCTTCAGCATGTAGATGATGCCCACGGTGATTTCCTGATCGAAAGGCTCTCCCGTCCGGCCGTCGAACAGCACGGTCTGTCCGTTCTCCGGAAGATCGGCCATTCTCAGCATGCCGCGGATATCCAATTCGTTGGCGCCGTCGAATACCGGCGTCGCCAGCGAGATGCCTCGTTTCAATTTGCGGACAAAGCGCCGGAGTTCATCAGCCGACGCCCCATCGACGAAACGGTTGAATTCCGTTGATGAATAAATGCCCTTCAGTTCCTTCCGGAGCTGCTCGGCCGCACAGCCCTGCTCCATCATCCCGTTGAGCTTCTCGCCCAGCCCTCTGGAAGCCCATCCCAGGTGCGTTTCCAGAATCTGGCCCACGTTCATACGGGATGGAACACCCAGGGGATTCAACACGATATCCACCGGCGTGCCGTCAGCGAAATAGGGCATATCTTCCTCAGGAAGAATCCGGGACAAGACACCCTTGTTTCCATGCCGGCCGGCCATCTTGTCTCCGACGGACAGTTTGCGCTTGATGGCAACGTAAACCTTGACCATCTTGATGACGCCCGGCGGCAGTTCGTCCCCCGCCTTGAGTTTCTCGATCTTCTCTTCAAAGAAGGCCTCGACGAGCTCCTTCTTTCGTTCGAGATTCGAAAGCAGCATGGAGATCTTTTCTTCCGCCGCCGCCTCTTCCTTGCCGAGGGAGATGTCTTTCCACAGGCTGAAGGGGATCTTTTCGAGCGTTTCCCCGTCGATGACATCGCCCTTCTTCAGCAGCGTCTTTCTCTTCTTGGGATCGCCGACCCGCGATGCCGCCGTCTTCCCGACGAGCATGTCCGCAATCTGGTTCTTCACCCCTTCGGCGATGATCCGCATTTCATCGTCCCGGTCCTTTCGGAGGCGGGCGATTTGCTCCTCTTCGATGAATTGGGACCGCGAGTCGCGTTCGGCACCCTTGCGGGCAAAGATCTTGGCATCAATCACGGTCCCCTCCACGCCGGGAGGCACCCGCAGGGACGTGTCGCGAACGTCGCTCGCCTTTTCTCCGAATATGGCCCGCAACAGTTTTTCTTCCGGCGAAAGCTGCGTTTCCCCCTTGGGGGTGATTTTCCCGACGAGAATATCTCCCGGCTTCACGGACACGCCCATCCGCACGATTCCGCTCTCATCGAGATTGCGCAGGGCGTCTTCCCCCAGGTTCGGAATATCCCGCGTAATCTCTTCCTTGCCGAGCTTGGTGTCTCGGGCCATGGTTTCGAATTCCTCGATGTGGATGGACGTATAGACGTCCTCCTTGACGACGCGCTCACTGACGAGGATCGAATCTTCGTAGTTGTATCCGCCCCAGGACATGAAGGCGACCATCACGTTCCGGCCCAAGGCCAGTTCCCCGCTGTCCGTCGCCGGACCATCCGCGATGATGTCCCCGGCTTCCACGCGATCGCCCGTGGTGACAATGGGCTTCTGGTTGAAACAGGTATCCTGATTGGAGCGCTGGTATTTGACCAGGTTGTAGATGTCGACTCCCGTGTCCAGTCCGTCGGCCTGCGCGGTATCGCACTTGACGACAATCCTCGACGCATCGACGCTCTCCACCTGTCCAGATCGCTTCGCGGCGATGACCGCTCCCGAATCCCTCGCCACGACCGGTTCCATCCCGGTCCCCACCAAGGGAACTTCCGGTTTCATGAGCGGCACCGCCTGCCGCTGCATATTGGAGCCCATCAGGGCACGGTTGGCATCGTCGTGCTCGAGGAAGGGAATCAGCGTTGCCGCGACGCTCACCAATTGGTTCGGCGAGACATCCATCAGGCTGATTTCTTCCGGAACCACCGAAACGAAATCTCCGCCCCGGCGCGCGGAAATAAGCGGATCGACAAATTTCCCGTCCTTGTCGAAGGCACGATCCGCCGCCGCAATAATGAACTTCTCTTCTTCGATGGCCGTAAGGTACTTGACCTCGTCGCGCACACGGCCACCTTCCACAACGCGGTACGGCGTCTCGATGAAGCCGAATTCATTTACGCGCGCGTAGGTGCTCAGGGACACGATCAGACCGATGTTCGGCCCTTCCGGCGTTTCCACGGGACAAATGCGGCCATAGTGTGTCGGATGAACATCGCGGACCTCAAATCCGGCCCGTTCGCGCGTCAGCCCTCCCGGACCCAGGGCGGACAGTCTCCGCTTATGGGTGATCTCGGAAAGAGGATTGGTCTGATCCATGAACTGGGAAAGCTGGGAACTGCCGAAAAATTCGTTGACGACCGCGGAAACCGGCTTTGCATTGATGAGATCGTGGGGCATCATGGTTTCGATGTCCTGAAGGCTCATCTTCTCCTTGATGGCGCGTTCCATTCTCACCAATCCGATCCGGAACTGGTTTTCAATCAACTCGCCGACGGACCTCACGCGCCGATTCCCCAGATGATCGATATCATCGACACTACAGTCCGGAACGCCATTCTTGAGGTCGATCAGATATTTCACCGCAGCCAGGATATCTTCGTTTCGCAGCACGGTGACATCCGTCGGAACATCAAGCCGCAGCTTGTAGTTCATCTTCGCACGTCCTACATCCGACAGATCGTAGCTCTCCGGCTCAAAAAACAGACTGTTGAAGAATTTTTGCGCTGTTTCCGGCGTCGGCGGATTGCTGGGACGGAGACGGCGGTAAATCTCGATGATGGCATCATCCGCCTTGTCGATGCGGTCGATGTTGAGGGTATCGTGAATCGACGCCTTTTCGCGGTCTTCACCCAAGTGAATAAAAGAGAGTTCGCGGATTCCCCGGCTGCGGAGCTTCTCGAGACTGTCTGCCGTCAAGGCGTCGTTGCACCGGACAAGAACCTCACCCGTTTCCGGATCGGCGATGTCGCGGGAAACAATCTTGCCGACAACATCCGATTCCTCGAGACGCACGCGGGAAATCCCCGCATCCGTCATCTTCTTCAGGAAGGGCTTGGTGATTTTTCTGCCTTTCCGGATAAGAAATTCGCCGCTCTTTGGGTCCTTGATGTCCTCGGGCGATTTTTCGCCGACGAGGGACTCATCCACCTCGCGAAAGAGGAGCCCTTCATCCAGAAAAACCTTCTCCGCCATGTAGAAGTAATTCAGCAGGAACTCCGTGGAATTCCCCATGGCTTTGAGGAGGATCGTCACGGGCATTTTCCGGCGCCGGTCAATCCGGACATAAAGCAGATCCTTGGAGTCGAATTCAAAATCCAGCCACGACCCGCGGATCGGAATGATACGGGCGGAATAGATGATCTTGCCGCTGGCGAGCGTCTTTCCCTTGTCGTGGTCGAAAAAGATGCCGGGTGAGCGGTGCAGCTGGCTGACGATCACCCGCTCCGTCCCATTTACGATGAACGTGCCGTTCTCCGTCATGAGGGGGATTTCGCCGAAGTAGATCTCCTGCTCCTTGATGTCGCGAATGACCCTCTGTTCGGAACTCCGATCGGCATCGAATACGGCCAGTCTCACGACGATCTTCAGAGGCGCCGCGAAAGTCATCCCTTTCTGGATGCATTCTTTCACATCGTAGCGGGCCTCACCGATCCTGTAACTCACAAATTCCAGCGAACACTTTCCACTGAAATCGGAGATGGGGAATACGCTCTTGAAAGCCCCCTGAAGACCATAATTCCCCCGATGGTTCGGATCCGTGTTCCATTGAAGAAATTTCTCGTATGACTTTACCTGGATGTCGATCAGGTTCGGGATATCGAGAATTTTCCGGATACGGCCAAAGTCTTTTCTCAGCTCACCCATAATCACCCTTTAGCAGGCTCGGCGTCCCGCCACTTGCAGGACGCCGAGATCATCTCCATGCGAGAGCCCGGGAAGGGCTCCCTGTCGCCGGTGTTCCTCGTAAACCTTACATTACTTGATCTCGACGGTCCCGCCGGCTTCCGTGATCTTTTTCTTGATTTCAGCCGCTTCGTCCTTGGAGACGCCCTCCTTGATAGGCTTGGGAACGCCGTCCACCAAATCCTTCGCCTCTTTGAGACCCAGATTGGTGATTTGACGAATGACCTTGATCACCTGAATTTTGTTTTCTCCGAAACCGGTGAGGATGGTGTCGAACTCGGTTTTTTCTTCCGCCGCCGCCTGCTGGGCAGGCCCCGCAGCGGAAACGGCCGCCATGGCGACAGGCGCCGCCGCGGTCACGCCGAATTTGTCCTCCAATTCCTTGACCAATTGAGAAAGTTCCAATACCGTCATCGATTCGATGAATTTGATCACGTCCTCTTTGGTTGTCTGATTTGCCATCGCTCTTCTTCCTTCCTGTATTGTAGTGGATTAATTGGCAGATTCCTTTTTGGCCCGATACGCATCGAGTACCCCAACGAAGTCTCTCGGAACCGCGCTCAACACGTTCACCAGTTTGCCCTGCACGCCTACCAGCAACGACAGCAGTTTTGCCAGAAGGACTTCCCGGCTGGGAAGTTCGGCCAGCAAGCTGATGTCGCTCTTGGACAAGACCCTGCCCTCGAGGATGCCTGCTTTGATTTCCAGCTGCGCGTTTTTCCGGGCGAATTCCGTGAGCACCTTCGTCATTTCGACCGCGTCCCCACGATTGAGGGCAACGGCGAGCGGTCCCTTGAAATGTTTCTCCAAGGCGCTGAACGAAGTATCGTGGGAGGCAATCCGCAAGAGCGTATTTTTCACCACCCGGAACTCGGTCCCCGACTTTCGCAACATATTGCGAAGCGCTGTGAGTTTTACCACATCCATCCCCGAGTATCCCGTCAGGACGGCAAGCTTGACATCACGCAGTTGCTCGCTGAGCTCGGCGACTACTTGTTCTTTCGTTTTCCGATCCAAATTCGACCTCCTTTCCTTTTCCTTCTCTTGACCAATATCTTCTCTCCCGGCAAAGAAGGCTGCAAAGCCGAACCGAACATCGGAAAACAGGGCACGATACAGGGAGAAATCAGAAACAATCCGGTTTATTGTCCGTTATGGAAACTCACCGCGACTTGGTCTCGGCAGGCCGACGTTTCGTCGATTAAACTCCCTGTACCTGCTGTCTCCGACACTTCGTAGTCCGAACCTTCGGCCATCAGCCTCCTGGCCGGGTCTGGAAGCTAGATATTCTTCACGTCCAATGGATCGATCTTCACCCCCGGTCCCATGGTCGTGGAAAGCGAAATGCTCTTTAGATAGATACCCTTGCTGGACGCCGGCTTCAGGCGAATGATCGCGTCCAATAGGGCCGCCACATTCTCCCCCAATTTTTCCGCACCGAACGACACCTTGCCGACGGGGCTGTGAACGATACCGGCCTTCTCAACACGGAATTCCACCTTGCCGGCCTTGAGTTCCCTGACCGTTTTGCCTACGTCGAAAGTCACCGTTCCCACCTTTGGATTGGGCATCAGGCCTCGCGGGCCGAGGATCTTCCCCAGTTTTCCTACGCTACCCATCATATCGGGTGTGGCGATGACGCGGTCGAATTCCAGCCAACCGCCCTTGATCTTCTCAACGACCTCGTCGGAACCGATGTAATCGGCGCCGGCGTCGAGGGCTTCCTTCTCCTTGTCGCCCTTCGCAAACACCAGGACCCGCACCGTTTTCCCCAGGCCGTTCGGAAGGACAACGGAACCACGAACCATCTGATCGGCATGCTGGGGATTGACGCCCAGACGGATGGCCGCATCGACCGTCTCATCAAATTTGGCGCGCGCCGTCGCGACGACGATTTCAGCTGCTTCCTTCATTCCGTATCGCTGATCGGAAGCAACCTTTTTCTTCGCTTCGATGTACGATTTTCCTCTACTGGACATGATGAATCCCCTCAATATGGATATATCCTGTTTCCCTGCAGGGGCTTCTCTTCGTCCGAAGGCAGCCCCTCTCTGATATTCGACGTCCGGGGGAAACTAGCGGACGACATCGATCCCCATGGATCTCGCCGTTCCCTCGATTGTCCGGATGGCCCCCTCCAGATTAACGACGTTGAGATCCTTCATCTTCAGTTCGGCAATTTCCCGAACCTGGGCCTCCGTCACCGTCCCCACTTTCTCTCGTTTCGGATCGCCGGAACCCTTTGCGATCTTCGCAGCCTGCTTCAGGAGCACCGAAGCGGGCGGTGTCTTGGTCACGAATGTGAAGGATCGGTCGGCATATACGGTGATGACGACGGGGATGACGCTGCCTTCCTGATTCTGGGTCATGGCATTGTATGCCTTGCAGAATTCCATGATATTGACGCCATGCTGACCCAGGGCCGGTCCGACCGGCGGAGAAGGCGTGGCCTTCCCTGCCTTGAGCTGTAGTTTGATGCTCGCAATAACCTTTTTTGCCATGATGAACACCCTACCGATGATTGTCGTGGACTCAGGATCCCCTGCAGAGACCCCCGCCTGCCTTTTTCGGAACTATTCCTGCGTCACCTGGATGAAGTCCAGTTCAACGGGCGTCGACCGCCCGAAGATACTGACGATGACGCGCAGTTTCCCCTTTTCCGGTTTGACTTCATCGATGATCCCCTCGAAATTGGTGAAAGGACCATCTACGATGCGGACATGGTCTCCCATCTCGAAGCGGAATTTCGGTTTGGGTTTCAGCGTGCCCTCATCGATTCTCGTTCTCAAGATCTCCACATCCTTGTCGGAAATGGGAGACGGTTTTTCCTTGCTGCCGATAAAGCCCGTTACCTTCGGGGTATCCTTCACCAAGTGCCAGGTCTGCTCGCTCATTTCCATGCGCACCAGGATATAACCTGGGAAAAACTTGCGCTTGGATGTCTTCTTCTCTCCGGACACCAATTCCACGATATCTTCCTCGGGAA
Organism: uncultured Syntrophaceae bacterium; assembly: GCA_964506465.1. GTDB lineage: Bacteria > Desulfobacterota > Syntrophia > Syntrophales > UBA6109 > UBA6109. Next base: position 412 of record CAZDLM010000052.1, on the reverse strand, counting down.
TCAGGATATCGGAAAAAGAACCCTCCATTCCCGCCGCCTGAATCCGCTCCTGCAGCGAAAGCTTCACCCGGTTCTCGAATCCCGAATAGGTATGTACGACGTACCACTTGAAGGCCATGAATCTATCCCAGTATCACCTTGATCAGCTTTGTGAGACCGAAGTCTACAATCCCAAGAAAAAGCGAAACGATCAAAGAGACCACGATGACGACCGATGTCGAGGCGAGGGTCTGTTTCGGCGTAGGCCACGTCACCTTCCGCAGCTCCGCGAACGCCTCCAGAAGGAACTGCCTCACCTTCCCATAGATCAGTTTGAGCCTGTCCATTCCTTTTGCCCCTTGTAGGCCCGAAAAAAATATGGCAGGCCAGGAGGGACTCGAACCCCCAGCATCCGGATTTGGAGTCCGGCGCT
>CAZDLM010000051.1:22240-22527 GCA_964506465.1 uncultured Syntrophaceae bacterium | reverse complement strand
GCCATCGTCGGCTATGGGAAGGTCTCTCCGAAGCGCGTCGCCCATCACTTCATCCCCGAGGAAGAGGCGAAGCTCGAGGAACCCGCAACGGAGAAGGCGAAGAAGAAGGCGGGGGCGTCTTCCGCCGTCGGCATTTCCATCACCGGCGTCGAGGACGTTCTGGTCCGGTTCGCGCACTGCTGCGATCCCATCCCGGGCGACGACATCGTGGGCTACATCTCCCGCGGCCGAGGCGTCACGATCCATACGCAGAACTGCCCGAGCATCCAGGACCTCGACCCGGAGCG
>CAZDLM010000051.1:0-22230 GCA_964506465.1 uncultured Syntrophaceae bacterium | reverse complement strand
ATCCCGTCCATCTGCGGGTGGTCACGAAGGACAAGAAGGGGCTGCTGGCCGACATCAGCGCGGTGATTTCCTCGCTGGACGTCAACATCTCCCACGCGGAGATCAATACCACGCCCGATCTCGAGGCGACGTCCGATTTCAACATCGAGGTAAAGGATCTCAAACAGTTCAGCGAACTGACCGCGGCCCTGAGGAAACTCAAAGGCGTCATCGCCGTGGAGCGGATCCGCAAGATCCGGACCTCATGAAGGGTTGACAGGCCGCGGGTCTTGCAGTAGAGTTCGCGGGCTTGTGCGGGGGGGGACAATCTCTGCGCGCGAAAGAAGAGGATATGCGGGAAGATAGAGGGGTTGCCGTAAATCGAAAAGGACGCCGCGGCGTGCCAAGGGCCGTCGGGATGTCTCTGGGGCTGTTCTGCGCGGCCGCGGTTTTTTGCACGGTTCCGGCGGCGTTCGCAGCGGAGCCGCCGGCGAAAGTCGTCGTGATCGATCCGGCGCACGGGGGCGGCGATCCGGGCGTGAAGCTTTCGGACGAACTGGCGGAGAAGGACGTGACGCTCGCCATCGCCAAACTCGTCCAGAAGGATCTGGCGTCGGCGCCTCGCTTGAAGGTTCGCCTGACGCGTGCGGAGGACCGGAACCTCTCCGCGGCGGACCGGATCAAATTCGCCCGGGAGGCGAAGGCGGATTTTCTTCTCAGTCTTCACATCAATGCCGGCTTCGGCCGCACCGCCTCGGGCTACGAATTCTACTTTCCCGGTTTCTCTTCAGCCGCGACGGGGACGAATACCTCCGCGGACATCCTGAAGGACATGGCGAAGAACAAGCACCTCAACGACAGCGTGCGGTTCGCCCAGATTCTCCAGAAAAATCTGGAGTCCGTGTTTCCTCGTAAGAGCCGCTGGCTCCGTGAGGCGCCGGTCCCGGTCCTGGAGGGGCTCGGGGTGCCCGCCGTCGTGCTCGAGCTTGGCTTCGCGACGAACACGGACGACCGGAAGCGGATCTCCTCCGAGGAAACGTGGAAGGCGATCGCCCGGGCGCTGGCAAGGAGTTTCAAGGAATCTTTCTGATCATCCGGCGGACCGATCCCAGCAGACGGAACAGGTGACCCATGGCAAGATCGAACGACCGCGGCGCGGAAGAGCTTCGGCCGATCCGCATTACGACGGACTATCTGAAATTTGCGGAAGGCTCTGCCCTCATTGAGATGGGCGACACGAAAGTCCTCTGCAGCGCATCGATGGAAGACAAGCTTCCCGTCTTTCTTCGCAATTCCGGCAGGGGATGGCTCACCGCGGAATACGCCATGCTGCCCGCCGCCACCTCCACGCGGACCCAGCGCGAATCGACCACAGGCCGGCTGGGAGGCCGGACCCATGAGATCCAGAGGCTGATCGGCCGATCGCTCCGCGCGGTGACGGACCTTACCGCCTACGGCGAACGGACGATCACGATCGATTGCGACGTGATCCAGGCCGACGGTGGCACGCGAACGGCCGCCATTACGGGCGGTTTCATTGCACTGGTGGGATTGCTGCGCCGTCAAAAGGAGAAGGGAGCGATCGACCGGATTCCCGTGCGGGATTATGTCTCCGCCGTCAGCGTGGGGGTGGTCGACGGCAGGGTGCTGCTTGATCTCGCCTACGAAGAGGATTCGCGGGCGGAGGTCGATATGAACTTCGTCATGACCGGGGATGGGAGATTTGTCGAGGTCCAGGGGACGGCCGAGGCGAAGCCGTTCGACCGGGGTCGCCTGCAGGCGATGACGGATATGGCCGTGAAGGGGATCGGGGAGCTGATCGGCGCGCAGCGAAGGATCCTGGGGGATTTGCCGTGAAGAAGATCGTTCTCGCTACGGCCAACCGGGGGAAGCTCCGGGAGATCGAGGCGCTGCTGAGCGGTCTTGAGGTTTCTCTCGCGTCGGTCTCGGAGTACAAGAACCTCCCGGCCATCGTCGAGGACGGCGACAGCTTCTTTGCCAATGCCTTCAAGAAGGCCCGCGTGGTCTGCGACGCCACCGGCGAGGCGGCGTTGGCCGATGACTCCGGACTCGAGGTCGATTTCCTCGGCGGGGCGCCGGGCGTCTTCTCGGCGCGCTACGCCGGCGAGGGCGCGACCGACGACGAAAACAACCGCAAGCTCCTGGCCGCCATGAAAGGCGTGCCGAAGGGAAAAAGGGGCTGCGCCTTTCGCTGCGTCCTGGTCTTGTGCTTTCTCAACGGGGAACACATCACCTGCGAGGGGACCTGGCGGGGCGAGGTCGCGGAAGCGCCGGCGGGGGGCGGGGGATTCGGATACGACCCCATCGTCTATCTGCCGGAGAGGGGCCTGACGGTGGCGCAGCTCGACCCGGCGGAAAAGAACCGCCTGAGCCACCGGGCGCAGGCGCTGACAAAGCTGAGAGAAGAACTCCTCCGGATGAAGTCGGGGCGTAGCGCAGCCTGGTAGCGCGCTTGCTTTGGGAGCAAGATGTCGCAGGTTCAAATCCTGCCGCCCCGACCATCATTTCAATAGGTTAGACGTTCCTGTATCCTTCACGAGATGCAAATTGACAACCTTTTTTGCCTGAGGGGAAGAGCTCCGGGATCTCCAGGGCGTTTTTCTGCTTCATTTCCTCGACCAGATGGGCGTAGACGCGGACGATCATTTCCGGGCCCTTGTGTCCGACTCTTGCGGCCAGCTCCATGAGGTTCGCGCCGGTGGCCAGGGCGTGGGTGATGTGGAAGTGCCTGATGTTGTATGGCCTGATCCTCTTTGTGATCCCCGCATCCTTCTTGGCCTGGTTCCAGGCCTTCGCTATCTGTGATCCGACCTTCGTGCCATGATACTGGACGACGTAAGTGCACTCGGGATATAGCTTCCCCCGTCTTTTCGCCAGTCGCCGAGCTTCCGCCCGGTACCATTCCCGCCTCTGCTTGATCCGGTGCTGAATCCGATTGCGCGCTGCATACCGGAACTCGACAGCGGCGTTCCGCCCGAGGACTGGTACTTCCTCATCGATTACACGTTCAATCCTGCCTACTGGGAGGAGAAATATCCGGGTGGGTACGGCGACGTCTATATCGGGGCCTTTTGGGGTGCGAGCGAAGGCCATGTCGTACTGGGAACCACGTACCGGCTCAAACTGTAGATCACGACAACGGGCGTGACCGGCTACGCGTTTCTGCAGATCAACGGGGAGAAAATATATCTTGGACCCGGCGATGGGACGTTCGTCGTCACTCGCGACCTATTTCTTGAGGAATCTATCAACGTTATCATGCTCGTGCGCGTGCTGGGAACGGTTTTGATGAAGATCTTTTCAATACTGCCGGCGGCCTATTATCAATAGGTCGAAGGCAAAAGTCTGAAATTGGGGAAAACACCTTAACAGACCAATCAATATGTGTTAAGCGATATCGCATTGTTTTTCAGGTAAACTCTTGATGCAAGAAGGAGTTTTACATGACAGACAAGCCCGGCGAAAAAGACTTTTTAAAGACAGCCTTTCTTTCTCCTCACAGCTGTATAGATGGCCGTCGGAATGCCGAGGATGCCCTCCGAGAAAGCGAAAAGAAATACAGACTCCTTGCCGAAAAGATGACGGACATCGTGTGGATTCAGGACATGAATCTGCGCACCACCTACGTCAGCCCGTCGATCAAGACGACGCTCGGTTTTACTCCGGAAGAACGTTACGCCCAGAGAGTCGAGGAGCAATTGACTCCGGCATCGATGGCTGCTGTTGCGGATCTTATGGCAAAGGAACTCCTGCTGGAGCAAGAGGGGAAAGCGGATCCGAATAGAATCCTTACCTTCGACTTGGAATACTATCACAAGTACGGATCCACGCGCTGGTTTGAAAATATCATAAGCGGCATACGAGATGAGAAGGGAGTCCTGATCGGAATACACGGGGCATCCAGAGATATTACCAGGCGCCGGAAAGCGGAAGAAGCACTGAAAGAGAGCGAAGCATTATTGAAGAGCTATATGGAGAATGCTCCGGACGGCATTTACATGAGCGACCTCGATGGCGTTTTCCTTTACGGAAACCGGAAAAGCGAAGAGACAGTCGGCTATCGCCGAGAAGAGATGATCGGGAAGAGCTTCCTGGAAGCGGGACTCCTTAGCGAGAAGGATTTGAATAAGGTCATTGAATTACTCAAAGCCAATCTGGATGGCAGGCGCACTGGACCGGACGAATTCAAATTGATCGCCAAGGGAGGAAGGCGCGTTCCCGTCGAAATCAACACCTCAGTGGTTCAATATGGAGATCGGAAAGTATCGCTGGGTTTTGTCCGCGACATTACGGATCGGAAAAAGGCCGAGACGGCGTTGCGAGAGAGCGAAAAGAAATATAGAGAGCTGGTGGATTTCCTGCCGATATCGCTCTTCGAAGTTGATTTTGAAGGCAACGTCGCTGCCGCCAACAGGGCGATCTTCGAGACTTTCAAATACGAGCCGGTCGATCTCGAAAAAGGTCTCAATGCTTTTCAGTTGATGATTGCACCCGCCGATTGGAGCAGGATGGCGGCGAACATCCAGAAACTGCTGCGCGGAGAAAAGAAGGGGCCTTCGGAGTACACCGGGATCCGGAAGGACGGGAGCGCGTTTCCGTTTCTGATCTTTCCGGCGATTATCTTCCGGGACGGCAAGCCCGTGGGGTTGAGAGGGGCCATCATCGACCTCACGGAGCGGAAACGGATGGAGGAGTCGCTTCAGAAGAGTAATCTGCGTCTGGCCGAAGCTCAACGGATCGCCCACATCGGAAACTGGGAATGGGACATCGACAGTCGGGAAATGTACTGGTCCGACGAGGTGTACCGGATCGCCGGACTGCCTCCTCAATCGATTCATGGGACTTATGAGAACTTTCTGGAGATCGTTCATCCCGAGGATAGGGAAAAAATAATAAAAGCCGTGGAGCAGGCTGCCTATAAGGGAACGAAAGGGGAGATCTGCCATCGCATCGCCCGAGGCGACGGTTCGATCCGCGAAGTCCGGCATATGCTTGAACCCGTTTATGACAACATCGAAAAGATTGTCAGGGTGATCGGCATCGTTCAGGACGTGACGGAGCAGAAGAAGGCTGAAAGAGAGCTGAAGAATGCGGCGGATTCGTTGCTCCAGTCGGAAAAGCTCGCGGCAATCGGCCGGTTGTCAGCCGGCGTTGCTCATGAGATCCTGAACCCCGTGAATATCATCTCCATGGAATTGCAGATTCTGCAGGCCATGGAAAACCTGTTGCCCGATGTCGTGGAGGAATTGAGGATCTGCATGAACCAGATCGGCCGAATCGTCACGATTACCGAGAATCTCAAGCAGTTTTCCCGCGGTCCGCAAAAAAAGATGGCTATGGCCGATATCAATGGGGTCATCTCCCGTATCATGACCTTGTACGACACGCAGTTGAAGATAGAAGGGATAGAAACAGAGGTAAAATACTGCCCTGATCTTCCGGAAACCTTCATGGATAAAGAACAGATCGGGCAGGTCATCCAGAATCTGATCGCGAACGCCATGGCAGCCATGGAAGGAAAAGAAAAAAAGGTCCTGCGGATAACGATGGAGAAAGAGAGCCCGCGGGGAGAGAATGACCGACTCAAGATCATGGTCGCCGATACGGGCACCGGCATCAAGAGCGAATATATGTCGAAGATCTTCGATCCGTTTTTCACGACCAAAGGACAGGGGAAAGGAACAGGACTCGGCCTTTCCATATCGTATGGTATAATTCGAGATCACGGCGGCGAGATCTGGGCCGAAAACAACCGATGGGGAGGTGCATCCTTTTTTATCAAGCTTCCGGTTAGAAACGATGTGGAGAAACGTAACAGGGAGGTCAGAGGCGTTGTATGAGGAAGGTGCTTGTTGTCGACGATGAAATCCACACGGTGAGGTTGTTGAAAAAGTATCTGGATTCGAAAAACTACGACGTTTACACTGCAACCAGCGGCATGGAAGCCATCGAAAAGGTGAAAGAGGTGAATCCCCAGGTCGTATTGCTCGACATCATCATGCCGGGCATGGGCGGTCTCGATACGCTGAAGGAAATCAAGAAAATCGATCCGAAAATAGCGGTCATCATGGTGACAGCCGTCATCGACGAAGCACTGGCCAAGAAATCGCTCCAGTTGGGTGCAGCTGATTATATTACAAAACCCCTCGATCTGAATTTCATCGGGACACGAGTGCTGGTCAAGATGTTTCAGATGACGAACCACAATGACACAAATCAGCCTCCTTCTCAGCCGAAGAAGATCCTGCTGATCGACGACGAAGAAGATTTTTGCCGCGCCCTGAAGAAAGGCCTCGAAATGCGGGGGGCGTTCTACACCGTGCTGACGGCCACGCGGGGCGAGGAGGGGATCGTTCTTGCGAAGACTCAAAAGCCCGATTTAATCCTTCTCGACATCATGATGCCTGGCATGGCGGGGACCCAAGTTGCGGAGGAATTATTGGCCGATCCCGAGACCAGTTCGATCCCGATCATCTTCGTCACCGCCATCGTGAAACGAAACGAAATCGAGAAGACCGATGGTCTCGTCGGTGGCCGCACCTTTATGGCAAAGCCCGTAATCATCGATCAGCTGATCGAAAAGATTAAGACCATGACGGGCGCAGGCCGGTGGGTTCCGGAGAATAACTGAATAGCATCCAATAACCAAGGAGGTTCTTCTGCGCTGCAGTGAAGAGCTTATCGGACTGCATTGGAGGCTAAGGGCTCCGGTATTCGAAGTTGAACTGAAATCGTTTCTCTCTGAAGAGTCTCAAACAGACATCGACGACCTTTTCGTCGTAGTGGATCCCTCTGCGCTCATCGATCTCCTGAAGCGCCGCTTCGACGCCAAGTGACGGTCGATAAGGCCGATGAGAAGCCATCGCCTCCACGACGTCGGCCACCGCCAGGATCCGCGCCTCCACGAGAATCGCATCTCCCTTTAAGCCCCGCGGATATCCGGACCCGTCCATTCTCTCGTGATGTTGATAGATGATCTCCGCAATGGGCCAGGGGAATTCGATATCCTTGAGGATGTTGTAAGCCGTGGTCGGGTGATTCCTGATGAGACCCAATTCCGGTTCCGAGAGTTTGGCCAGCTTGCTCAGGATCTCAGCCGGCACAGAGATCTTGCCGATGTCGTGGATCAACCCCGCCGTTCGTATGGCCTCGATGCTGTCTTGGGACAAATCCATTTCTTTCGCGATGCTTCGCGCTAGATTCGCCACCCTGCGCTGATGACCGGACGTATAGGGGTCTCTGGCCTCAGTCATGGCCGACGTCGCCTGTATGATGGCACCCATGGCATTCCGGAGTCTCTCGAGACTCTGGAGAACGTCATGTTCCTTTTGCATGCGCTCGGTGATGTCGCGGATCGCGGCGATATGAACGAACCGATTGTTGCGCATCAAATGCCGGGCGGCGATCGCGCAGGGGAATACAGTCCCGTCTTTCTTCTTGTGGTATCTCAGGGGAACGCAACCTTTATGTTTTAAGGTGGCGTCCCTCGTTCTGGCCGGTTCCGCGGAGAGTTCGGTGTGCTTCATTTTCAAGAGTTCTTCGTGGCCGTATCCGTAGAGGGCCGCCGCCGAATCGTTTGCTTCCAGGATATCGCCGTTCTCGTTGTCGATGAGAAAGACCGCATCGGACTCCATGTTGAAGAGTTGCCGGTATTTTTCTTCGCTATCCCTCAGGATGTCCGTCACCTTCTTGAATTTCGTGATGTCTTTCGCGATGCCGTATACACCGTAGATCTTGCTGTTCACGATCATGGGGATGTTGGTGACCTGGACATGGAAGGGGATTCCATCTTTCTTCCGGCATTCGATTTCGTATGTCTGGGGTTCGCCGCGCAGAGCCTTCCGAAAATGTTCCCGTGTCCTCTCGCGGTCGTCAGGGGCTATGATGCTGTCAAAGGTCATCATGCGAAGCTCCGGCGTCGAATATCCGCTCAAGGACAGTGTCCGCGTATTGGCGGTCATGAATCTCCCGTCAGGATCGAAACAGTAGACTGCATCGGGGCTGTGATCGAAGAGGGAACGGAATTTCTGTTCGCTTTCGCGGAGCGCCTGCTCATATTCCTCAGGATCAGTGACGTCGACGAGATTCACGAACAGGTACCGTTTTCCATCCAGGGAGCAGGGCATCACGGACTTGAATACCTTCCGACCGTTCCGGGACGCCAGTGCTTCATCGGGAGGCTCTTCTTCGGCCTGATCGCCGTCTGTGCCTCTTTGTGAGACCCGTTTGCGGGAAGAGGCGATGTCCTGACAGATCTTTTCGAGGCAGTTGTCTCCTTCTCCGATTCCGAAGAAATCGATTGCCGCTTTGTTGGCTTGTATGATGGCGCCGGTTTGCCCGTCGACAAGGGCTAGGCCCGTACGGATCCGATCCAGGTTGGGTTCAAGAAGAACATGGTTCTTTTCTGTATCGCTCTTCCTCTGTTCCTGCCGTTTTACCTCGTCGTTCACGACTACGAGCCTCCCACGGTCAAGTCAGCCACAGAATCACGCAGAATCTACACAAGTCGTGCGGGGATGTCGATCATTTCTTTCGAGAGCACCCGTGTGGATAGCGCTGCTGTAGCCTCCTGCAAGCCCTGCCGCCCCGACCACTTTTCCGATGCTGTAATTCCTGATTCCGTGAGAATTGGACGACGCCATGCGGGCGTTCCGCAACCGCGAGACCCGCGGCTCACTAAGACTCACGAATACAAACACGCAGTGCAGTGCAAAAGTGAGGTTTCCCTGGCATCGTATGAATAAGTATCTGGCGGCTTTGCCGCAGAATGCTCATGGAGTGGAAGCTTGCGGAAGCGCGTGAAACCAACCGGTTACCGACGGATTCTAGGTCCGAAGATTTGCCGGAGCCCAAAGAGGTTGATCGCGTCGGTTCCTGTCCTGTCACGTGTCAGATCGATGTCTTCCTGAGAACGCAACCTGGTGTTGCTCCAGTCAATTGTCCGTCTCGGACGACCGGTTGCCCGTTTACGAAAACGTGCGATATGCCCGCTGCGTACCGGTGGGGGGATTCGAAGCTGGAACGGTCCTGCACACGGTCGGGGTCGAAAATGACCAGGTCGGCCGCCCATCCCGGCCGGAGCTGGCCTCGGTTCCGAAGGCCGAGACGGCGGGCGGGGAGGCCGGTCATTTTGAAGATCGCCGCGGGCAGGGAAAGGAGGCCTCTTTCCCGAACGTAAAGCCCCAGGACTCTGGCGAATGTACCGTAGCTGCGGGGGTGGATCGCCTGGCCCTCGGCGCTGCTCGCATTCAACCCGCTTCCGTCGGAGCCCACGGCTACTTGATCGCTCGTCATGACGGCATTTACATCTTCTTCAGAAAGTGAAAAGTAGACGGCGGTTGCCACGGCCTTCTCCTCCAGGAGAAGCCGGATGACGATCTCCTCGGGAGGCTCCTGCCGCTCCAGGGCGATCTGCGAGAGATTCTTGCCCGAAAGGCCGCGGTTGCGATCGGAGCCGACTGCCGCCACCCGGACCCGGTCCGGCCCGCCCCGGACCTCCATTTCCCGGCGGATTTCTTCCGTGAGCCGGGCGTGAAGGTCCGGCGCGGAAAGCCTGTCAAGCAGCTCGGAAATCCCGCCTTCGTGGGCCCACTCGGGGACCAGCGCCGTCAGCGAAGTGCTGGTGGCCTCGTAGGGATACTGATCGGCGCCGACGTCGATGCCCTCCGCCCGTGCCCTCATGATGCGATCGAGGGCTTCTTGCCCTTTTCCCCAATATGCCTTCCCAAGGGCTTTTAAGTGGGACACTTCCACGCGGGCTCCACTCTCCCGACCGATGAGGATGGCTTCATCCAGGGCCTCGTTCAACGTGGCGCTCTCTCCCCGGATATGACTTGCATAAAGCGCCCCGTGCCGGGCCAGCACGCGGGCCAGGACGATCAGCTCCTCTGTCCGGGCGAAACTCCCAGGAGGGTAGATGAGTCCCGTCGACATGCCCCAGGCCCCCTGGGCGAGGAGAACTTCGAGAATCTCCTCCATGCGGCTCAGTTCCTCGGGTTCCGGCGGCCGGTTTTCCGAACCCATGGCGGCGATGCGCAGGGCCCCATGCGCCACCAGAGGGGCCAGATTGATGCTGAGGCCGAGCCCGTTGAGCCTGTCCGCATACTGAGTGAAATCGCTCCAGTCCAGTCCCTCGGGAGGCGCCAGAAACTCCATGGCCCTCAGGTAGTCGAAGAGCATCTCCTTCCGATCAGGATCAACCGGGAAGGGGCCGATTCCGCAGTTTCCGATGACGTCGAGGGTTACACCCTGCAGAACCTTGCTCTCTGCCAGTGGATGGTAGAAGATTGTCAGATCGGTATGGGAGTGGATGTCGATAAACCCGGGCGCAACGACTTTGCCGGCGGCATCAATGGTGACTTCGGCTTTCATTGCTCCGATCCTGCCGATTTGGCTGATGCGATCTTTTCGCACGGCAATGTCCCCGGGAAACGGGGGCCTTCCGGATCCATCCACCACCATCGCATTGCGAATCAGGCAATCCATGATTTGCGTCGCCTTCGGTTTCGTCCGGTGCCTGTCAGCTTCCGAATATCGGCATTAGCCTGCCGGCTGGAGAAAAGATCAAACTGGCTGTTGTAGCTTCGAGCTCTTATGTATCTTTCGCGCACGGAATCTCCGGCACACGAAGTCACCCCCGTCAAAAGAGAGTTGATCAACGGGGCTTGTGCGTCAGGCAAATTTTGCCGTGGTCTTCTTCCAGATCCGATCCACGAGGTCGAAAAAGGTCTGCTGAGGGCTGGCGCCGATGTCGATGGGCAGCCGGGCCACGGCGGTGTTGGGCAATCCGCCCGTAGTGAAGTCCTCCGGCAATCCGGCCGCCATCAGGTCCACGCCTCGCGGGCTGCGGATCCGGACCCCCAGATAGTTTCGCCCTTCGAAATCGCGGATGACCTGGGCGACGATGATCGGTCGATTCACGAGGTCTCCGTGCTCGGTCAGGATCTCGGATATCCAATGATAGAAATGGAGCTCTTTGCGCTCATCGCCGGCGATGGGAGTCGGAGAGTAGACTTCGTCGCGGGTGAAGAAATGGGCGGTGTAGGGACGCCCCCGGTTCTCCGAAACGATCCGTTCGGCCAGGATCTGGACCCGTTCATGGAGCGTCCGGTATTCGGCGAGGAATCGCTGCCAGGATTCATGCGTCTCGAGCTGTTCGGGACGTTCGACGCCGGTGAGCGCGTCGATGGCGCTCCGGTAACCGCGGGTGCGGGTGACCATGCGGATCGCCCGCGCGGCTTCAATCGTGCGATCCGTGTTGAACCGGCTGTAGAACAGCAGCCATTCCGAGCGGCCCTGCTCCGTCATGTCCAGACAGCAGCCGACGGCCGCCTGCCAAGCGATCTTGTCGAGCAGCCCCTCGTCGGTGACGAGAACCGACGCCAGCTCGCGCAGGACCATGGCGGTGGGATACTCGTCGAAAGACAGCGGCGATTTCAGCGTCTGGGGTGAGATGTAGAGTACGCCCAGCGGGGCCAGGGTAAGGCGGGTCGATGAGCCGTCGGTCGGATCGTTCAGGAGCTCTGGGGGCAGCGCGTGGTTGTTGACAAACGTGATCCGGCACTCCTGGCTTACCTGCGCCAGGTGCGACCGGCCCGGTTCGCCGGCGGGAAAGGCGCGGTCCACGGCGAAGATATGGCGGATGGGGGTACGCGTTCTTTGCGACTGCCGCACCAGTTCCGGGATGGCTCCCGAACGGAAAGACTCGTTCCGATGCAGGATCCGCTTCTCGGCGCCGGGACGGAGATGGGCGATCAGTCCCTGCAGAATGGCGGCGGACGCCACGCCGTCTTCGTCGTTGTCCGAAAGGACCAGGATCCGTTCGCCCTCCGTGATCGACCGGATCCGCTCGCCGAATTCCGCTGCAAATTGTCCGAGCCGCTCGCGGTAGACGGCGAGGTCGTGCATGCGCCGCATCGCGAGAATGTCCGAGGCGGTGGCCACGTCCACGTTGTGTTCATGGGCTGTCGTCCAGGCATCCTCATAGCTGCGGGAAATCTGACAGCGGAGATTTTCCTCCTCGATTCGGCGGTCCCAGAATTGCCCGGTGCTGTTCTGCAGCATCTCGGAAAGCGACACCAGCAGTCCGCCGGAGCTCCCGAGATTGTCCGGGATGACTTCGATGCCGCGCTCTTTCAGGATTCTTTTGGCATCGGCGGAAACCGCGGCGCCGGTCAATTCACAGACCACACGGACGCGCAATTTCGGGGCGTTGCTGCTCCGGATGGAGTCCGGAATGGCGGTGAGCACAAGCAAGTCGGCTTCCACCTGCTGAAGCGTCTCGGGATTGGGATCGTAGGCCAGCAGAGGTCCCTGGCCGTGCGACAACATCCGGACGACGGGACTGGCGAGAAGGGTGTCGAATCGTTTGCCCGCGTTCTTGTGGGCGATAACGGCCGCCAGTTCCTGGCGTGTGAAGCCGTTTGGGCGCGTGACCGCCCCGCGGCTGTCGCTGACGGCTACGATGGTGGCGCCTCCCAGCACCATGAGATTGGCCATGTTCTTGCCGGCATTGCCGAAGCCCTCGATGGCGACCGTCAGTCCCTTGAGCGGAAGTTCGTCACCCGTCATGTGCTTGAGCAGGATCTCGATTGCCATGACGGCGCCGTGGGCCATGGCCTCGGACCGCAGCTCCGAACCGCAGACGTCGGGCGGCTTGCGCGTGACTACCCCGAGTTTCGGCGTGGCGCATTCGTAGCAAAGCGGCAGCGTAAAGAAGGCCAACCGATCCACAGTCGGAATCACTTGGCCGGTCTCGGTGATGGCGCGGATGGCGCGTTCGATCACATCGGTTCGCGCCTGACGGTAGAGGTCGGGCAGGGAATCGGTCGACCGGTCGCGGGCGTCACAAAGAATGTTGACAACGCTCCAGAAGGCGTCTCGAAGGGCTTCGCGCCCCAGGCTGGCTGTGGGGACAAGGGCTGCAAGCGCCTGCCGCTCATCGGGTAAAAACAGCAGGTCGCCGTGGAACCAGCCCACCGGCAGAGACTGGCCGTCTGGCATCAGCCGAGCCAGCGCCCGCTCGAGCATGACCCACTGGTTGTCGAGCAGCGTGCGCAGGTACAGCTCCAACACGCGCGGTTCGCCGCATTCATCGAGACTGCGGGTGGACAGGGCGACGGACAGGGAGCGCAGGATGGGCTCGCGGTGATGGAATAACCGGTTTTCCCTGCTCTGGACGTCATCGGTTCCGAAGAACAGATCCATCAGCGCCCGGTACTGGGACGGGCGCGGCGATCCACGGAGGGGGAAATCTTCGAGAAGGCGCCGCAGGGTTTCGCGCGAAGAGGGCAGGAGGATTTGATGTTCCATCTGCATCTTGGCGGCGGCGCGCGCGAGGGCGCAAGCGGTGGGGTCGTAGTTTTTTCGGCCGAGGATCTCCCGCAGCCGGGAGGTCATGTCCAAATCGCCGATGATGATGTCCGGCTCATCCTCGAGCAGTGCGCGCAGGTGGCCTTCCACGACGTTGGTCGCGAGCTGCAGACTCAGCCGCGAAGTCAGGGTGCTGTTGGTTTCAGCCGCGTGCACGATCCTGTCGCAGGCGATGCGGCCCGCCCGCGTCAGCATGGCCGCCGCTTCGTTCATCATCCGTTCGATGGTTTCCTTGTCGGCTGGGACGGGCTCCTCACCGTCCCGCAAAACGGGCTTCAGCAGATAACGGCCCTCTGCGGCCTGATATTCACGGATCGCGCACAACAGCAACCCTTCGCTGCCGGCGAAAGGCGCCCCGGTGGCCTGGCTCTTGAGGCTCATGCTGAGGCTTTCACCGGTCATGTGCTCGCGCATGGCTTGCTTGACAAGTTCCTCGGCTTGGTGGGGTTCGCTCCAGCGGCCGCCGCCCGGAGGACGAACCTCGATGACTCCGGGCGCGAATTCACGGAAGTGTTCCCCCTTGTCGAGAAGATCCTCCGGAAAGACGAGTTTCAGCGCGCCTTTTCCGACGCGGCCCTGGATCATGTGATAGGTCTCGACCAGAATGAATCCGGCCCCGGCCGCCCGGGCGATACTTAGGGTTTCGCCTTCGTAAACCTGATGCCGGATGAAGATCCGATGCAGGTCATCGGAGGTGAGCCCAAGGTGGCGGGCGGCGATGCGGATCCGTTCCGCGATGAGCGCCAAGAGTGCGTTCTTGGACTTCAGTTCCCCGACGATCATTCGATACGCCAGGCCGCCGTCCCCGATCGATCCCGGCGGCCCGCCGATCTGATCGGGATCGCTTCTATCTGCCGCTACGTGAGTCAACAGTGTCATGGCGTGTCCTGCCTGATAAGAGAATTGAATCTCTTCGGAGCAAGCTCCGGAGAATCTTCGATCCCCAAGGAAGGGATTTTGAACATCATTCGCTTGCTTACTCCACGGCAAGCCGCCGGGAATGCGCTCGCTGCCGGATTCAAACACATTTTCGCCTGCATGCCTCGGTCGACGGCCTGCTCATGGTCGTTGTCCTGATGGGAGAGTGAGCGATAGGGGTGTATCGTCCCGGTCAGACGTTGCGTTCGAAGTCTTCGAAATCGGCGAACGCGGCCTGAAAACCCATGGCCAACAAGTGCGTGACGGACCTGCAGGTGTGAATATTCGCATAGCCTTTTCGTGGGTTAGCGTATAGGATCAGTGAAACGGATGTCAAAGGAAATTTTGAATTGTCAAATGCCTTGATTTCGTCTGGAATAATTGATATCCTGTCACTTAGAGATTAATAATAACAAATACTTATAATTGAATCGAACTCACGTGCAACACCGCCTTGAGCGCAAACTGCCGGAGTGCCGAGTCTTCTTTCGTAACGGGTTACGGATCGTGGCAGGGTAAAGGATGGCAATTTTATGCGAGACATTTTCATGATCATTATTTTTATTGTCGGCATGCTCGCCGCGGTTTTTCTTATTCAAAACTTTTTGGTTAAGAAGGCACTCAAGCAGGTCATTGAAATCTTCCGCCGCTACGGCGCCTTACAGGCGGGTAACGCCAAGACGCTTGAGGAATTGGGACTGGGGCCCAAGAGTCTTATGACGAAGATGACTAGTTTACGGGACTACAAACCCGACGCCCTGAAACTGCTCATTCAAAGGGATGTCATCATGTCGACCGATGAGGGAAAACTCTACCTGAAAGAGGAGCGACTCGCCGGCGTGTTCAAAGAAAAGCCGTAATGTAAGAAGGCCGCTTTCCGGCCGAAACCGTCACTGCAGATTTTTCCCCTATCACCCCCCGAATCTTCGCCGAAGTCATCCTCTTTCACAGGGAGGCCCGACGGCATCGGGCACTTCAACGCGGCAGTTCCCGCGTCTGCCGGTCTTCGTATCCGAAATCACTCCTAAGGTTTTTCGAAGGCACAAATCAGGGCAATGCTGATAGTGGATTGTCTGCCCGTCGGTTATAGAAATGGAGAGTTTCATCGCAAGAGATCTGCTTACGAAGCAAGCCAACGTGGAGGAGAGGATTATGAAAGGCAACGAAAAGGTAGTTGAGAGATTGAATGCGCGGCTGGCCGACGAGTTGACGGCAATCAACCAGTATATGGTTCACGCGGAAATGAGCGAGAACTGGGGCTACAAGAAACTGCAGGAAATGGTTCGCAAACGATCCATTACCGAAATGAAGCACGCGGAGAAACTCATCGAACGCATTCTCTTTCTGGAGGGCACGCCGATCGTCAGCAACCTGAACAAGATCAAGATCGGTTCGGACGTGGAGAAACAGTTTCAGAATGACCACGCCGCGGAGCGCGACGCCATCCGATCCTACAACGATGACATCGCGTTCGCAGGAGAAGCCGGCGATTTCGGCACGCGTGAACTCCTGCAAGCCATCCTGCTGGACGAAGAAGAGCATATCGACGTCATCGAGGCGCAGCTCGATCAGATCAAACAGATGGGCATCCAGAATTACCTTGGGGAAGCTCGCTGACGAGGTCGGCCGACGCCGTCTGCAGCGGCCGACGATTCTCGCGGCGATGCGTTCTTGCCTCGGACGGATGAAGAGAAAGGGAAAGGAGACGATATGGCTATTTCATTACCGGATCTGCCTTACGCGAAAGGTGCCCTGGCGCCCGTCATCAGCGCCCAGACACTCGAGTTCCATTACGGCAAGCATCACAAGGCTTACGTGGATAACGCCAACAAACTTCTCGCGGGGACCGTGTTGGAGAAGGAAGACCTGGAAACCATCATCAAGAAGACGTTCAAGAATCCGGCCCAGGCCGGGATTTTCAACAACGCGGCTCAGGTCTGGAATCATTCCTTCTATTGGCAGTGCCTGAAGCCCGGCGGAGGGGGGACTCCCAAGGGGGCTGTGGCAACGATGATCGATGCCGCCTGGGGCGGCTACGGCAAATTCGTGGAAGAGCTCAAGGCGGCCGGCGCCACACAGTTCGGCAGCGGCTGGGCCTGGCTCGTCCTCGAGAACAACCGCCTGAAGATCACCAAGACCCCCAACGCGGAGACGCCGATCGCCGCCGGTCTGAAACCGCTTCTCACCATCGACGTGTGGGAGCATGCCTACTATCTTGACTACCAGAACCGGCGTCCCGACTATCTGGCGGCGGTAATCGACAAACTGATCAACTGGGATTTCGTGAACAGCGCTCTGGCATGATGCCGGAACGAAGCCTCGTTGCGGGAAGAGGAGGCAGACGATGAAGGTGCTGGTTGTTTTTTACTCCATGTACGGACATATCTTCCGCATGGCTGAGGCTGTGAAGGAAGGGGCAAGCCGGGTGCAGGGCGCGGAGGTCTACCTCTGCCGCGTGCCGGAGACGCTGTCGGACGAAGTCCTGAAAAAGATGGGCGCCCTCGAGATGCAGAAGAGCCTTGCTCATATTCCGGTCTGCAAGCCGGCCGACCTGGCGACGGGCGATGCCATCATCTTCGGCACCCCTACGCGCTTCGGCAACATGTGCGGTCAGATGCGCCAATTCCTCGATGCGACCGGCGGCCTGTGGGCCAAGGGGGCCCTTGTGGGAAAAGTCGGGAGCGTCTTCACGAGCAGCGCCACTCAGCACGGGGGCCAGGAATCGACGATTCTCAGCTTTCACACGACGCTCCTTCACCAGGGAATGATCGTGGTCGGCCTTCCCTATGCCTTTGCGGGACAGATGAGGATCGACGAAATCACGGGGGGATCTCCCTATGGCGCGAGCACCATCGCCGGCGCGGAAGGGGAGAGGATGCCCAGTGAGAATGAACTGGAGGCCGCCCGGTACCAGGGCAGGCACGTCGCAGAGATTACGTCGAAACTGATTCGCTAGCGTTCAGGAGAGAAATTCTTCCGGACGCACAGGAATTTTTGCAGGTCCTGAAGACGGAAAACACATGCAAATCTGATCTGCCAGAGTTTCCCCAGTTATCTCCATTTTGGAACAAAGGGCTCCCGATCCCCCCCCCCCCCCCCCCGCGGCCCCCTTCTTTTTGCCCGGTTGACGTTTGTTCCGTAATGGGATTAGTATCAGTGGCCGACCTGAATCTTCGAGGGGAATGACGCGTGAAATGGAGCGGAACGGGTTCACCTCAAAAGGGTCCGTTTGTTGGGGTTGAGAAAAGGACCTGATACGAAAGGCAGAAGGGGAATATGAAGACCAATCTGCGGGAAGAGACTCTTGCGGAGTTATTGGCCGTCTGCAAGAAGATCAGCGAAGAAAATGTCAGGGGTCTATCCGCGAAAATACTTGCCGGCATTCCCAGTGCGGAGACGGTTGAGTTGGATGCGGAAATGCAGCGGGAGATCATCGAGGATATCAGCGACCAAAGTCAACTGCTGAAAAAACTGATTCCCGTCCTTCTCAAGATATTCCTGGTCACCTGCATTTTCTTTTCCATCTATGAAGTGGCAAAGCAGATCGTATTCACCAACATTGCCATTTGGCAGTCCCATATCATCACGATCATTTTTGCCGGGTTCGTCGCGGCGTTCGGAGCCTATTTCCCCCTGAAACGCATCGAAATCCTCTATCAGAAGAGCATCAACGAACTGGTGGCCCGCAAGAAGGCCCAGGCGATCCTGCGGGAAAGCGAGGAACGCTACCGCCAGTTGTTTGAAATGGAATCGGACGCACTGTTCTTGATCGATGAACAGTCGGATCAAATCCTCGAAACCAACGCTGCCAGCACCAGGCTTTATGGATATGCCCGGGAAGACCTTCTGAAAATGAAGGGCAACGATATCGTCGAAAAGAAGACGGCTGCGACTGTGAAGGAAAAGGCGAAGTTCGAGCAGCAGACGGAGTTTGTTTTTCACAGAAGGAAGGATGGCACCGTCTTCCCGGTAGAAATTGCCTCGTCTCAAATGACCTGGTATGGGAGGAAGGTGCGGCTGTCTTCTGTCCGCGAGATTACGGAACGGCTGAATGCGCAGAAGAAGATTGAAAGCCAAAGGGCGTTTCTGAAAAAGGTAATCGACGCCAATCCGAATTTCATCTATGTCAAGGACAAAGAAAACAGGATCGTGCTCGCCAATCGCGTCCTAGCGGACATCTTCAGGATTACGCCCGAAGAGATGACCGGCAAGAGCGTCAGCGAACTTTCCGCCCACTCCGATTTCGCAGAAATCATTCACCGCGACGACATTTCTACGCTTAGCTTTGAGAAGGATCGTATCGAGCGTGAAGAAAGTTTTACGGATGCCGACGGCCAGAGACGCTGGATCTTCACAATCAAAGTCCCCATGAAGGACGAAGAAGGCCGCGCCGATCAGATGATCGGGGTCAGCATAGACATCACGGAACGGAAGCATGCAGAAGACGTCCTGAAGAAGAGGGAAACCGAATTGGAGGTAAAATCGCGGAACCTCGAGGAATTGAACGCTGCGCTAAAGGTCCTTCTCAGGCAGCGGGAAGATGACAAGAAAGAAATAGAGGAAATGTTCTTATCCAACGTGAAGGGGCTTGTCATGCCCTATGTCGAAAAGCTGAAAAACAGCTCGCTTGCCGCCGAACAAAACGCCTATGTGGCCACCATTGAAGAGCATCTGCACGATATCATCTCGCCGTTCCTCACGAGCATCAAATCGAAATACATCAATCTTACCCCTAAGGAGATTCAGGTCGTAAGCTTGATCAAAGATGGAAAATCTACAAAGGAGATCGCAGATTTACTGAACATATCCATGGGATCGGTGGATATTCACAGAAATCACATCCGGCGGAAGCTCGGCATCAACAACAAGAATGTCAATCTGCGTTCCTATCTTCTTTCCATGCCGTAGGGCAGTGTCGCATATACATTGTCTATAGATTTGTATCAGGTGTGGACGATTTGCCCAACAAGGACGAATTGACAAGTTACTGATATCGGTTTGATTTAAAAGTTTATCTGAATCGTTTTCTTGCAGAGGAACAGATTATCCAAACCTACGGGCATTTCGTATAGGTTATCTATGGAATATGACTATGGGGCCTTTGCTGCCTCATGAGTGGTTCGTTGCGGAACAATCGATATATGTGCAGGCAATCTATACTTGCTATATATTCGTATCAATGATGAACATTTATTGACATGATTTACGCTATATAACAACATGATATTATGTAAAATAATATTGTTATTGTTGATATGATCTCATCATAGAATCCGTAAGCACATCGCACCAAGTATTCCATATAGGTTATCTATATAATCTTTTAACATTGCATTTCCCGTCCAGTAAGCGTATCCTCGCCGTAACATTGAAATACACATTGAAATTCAATGAGTTACAGCAACAAACTGTGGTATTTGAGGAGTGGTTATGAGGAGTCTCACCAGTGCTTTGTTTCCCTTTCTGAGAGGTCTTGTCAACGTTCCCAACCTAATGTGGTTCAGGACAACGCTTAAAGGAATGGACAAGCCGCTGAGGAAGAGGACCATGTGCATACCCGTTTTTCAGTTGACCGAAAAGCTGGAAATGGAGCAGAGGATGGGTGACTTGTTGCACTATTTCAGTGACATATCGCTATTTTTAAAGCGATACATAAATGGTTCTTTGCAGGTGAAGCCCAAGGGATTCGGCAGTGCTGCCGCCTTGATAGAGGAGGCGGAACGTTGCTGTAAAAACGTGCGCCATTTCATAGAGGCAGAAACCACGGAAAAAGGGTCGGCACGAAACGGCAGCAGGATATTTCTGATGACGATGAATGATATTGCTCTTATCATCTGTTGCTATAAAGAAATGTTTGCCGTATTGGAAAGGGAATACCCGGACATTCCTCCTCAATATCAGGAAGATTTCAAGCTTCTCTTTCGCGATACCATTGAAGCCGTTGAGGCCTATGTTCGTTCCTATCGCGCGTTCTTCGGGAATATCGAAGAAATTTATGACCACATTCATAAAGTCTTCTTCTGGTCTACGGAAGCGGGAGTGACGGCTGACAGACTCCAAAAGGCATTGTTCAGAGAGGAGAATTCTGATCTGAGCCACGAGATGCGCCTGAGCTTATTGTTGCAGCAGGTGTCCAGGATTGCCAATGAAGCGAATGAGGCGGCCGATCATCTGAAAATGCATATCGTTCAAGACGTGCATTAGCGGATCTTGCGGCTGCACGCCTGCAGACCCTTCTTTCTGGCTCCGGGTTCTTGACAACCACCAGGAATTATCGGATGTACAGGATCAGCCCCCCCGTTTTGCACATGACGGAGGGGTTGCCTTATGTTCTGAAAAAAAAGGAATGATCATTTTGAATCTGCTGAATAAATTGCGATTTGACAGAAAAGACCATGCCCTTCTTGCCATGATCCGGGAGATCCTGGGCAGGAAGGACGAACGCAAGAATTTCAAGAACCTCCTGAATCCATACCTGAATGCCCATGGCATCAAGGAAATGGGTGCTTCCCAGAGTTTCCGCATCGCCTATGCCATGACGAACCTTCTGCAAACTCTGGAAATCGGCAAGGCGGAGGACCGCGTGAGCGCGTTGCGCTCGCTCCGCTATGAAGTCATGAACATCACCCACAGTCCTCTCCGCCATAATACGGCGAGAATTCTCCTTCAGATCATGAAGGAACTTGTCCGGGAAGAGGAAGATCATTCCAGGCAACTCGAACTTGCGCATGACTTTCGCGGTGCCTTGTCGGGAAAACCGCGTCTCATCCGCAAAGAGTTGCAGCGCTATCACCTCCTGGAAATGCCCGAGGAATGGAACCAGATCGCCTTCGACGACCACGTCCATGACGCCAATACGAAGGGGCGCAAGACGCCGACCCATCTGATCATGGATGCCTGGATCAAGGGGATCCGCAAACTGACGGTTGTCTATTATAATTATGTCCCGAAGGAAGCCGCGCTGGAACTCCTGGAGGCCGGAGAGATCATGGGCATCACCATCCGCATCGGTGTCTCCATTGCATCCCGGTTCCGCGGCGCGAGGATTCGCTTTATCTGGACCCCGCGGGGTTTTTCCGACACCCGCGACTTCATTTCCTTTCTATCCGATCCGCATGTCGAAACCTTCATGAATGAGGGCCGGCAGATCTCCGAAAGCCAGAGGAGATGTGTCCTCGCACTGCTTGCGGAATTCAACCGCACGCATCGTCCTGTCATCAACAACGCCTTCGGCGTCGAGCTTCCCTCGCTGGCGGAGGAGGATTTCCTGTCCTTTGTCGCCGGTGGTCAGGCTTCCATCCTCCACCTGGCTGAGTTCATTCATGCCTGCCTGCTTCCGTTGATGAAGGGCCGTTTGTCCGAGCTTCGTCGGCGCTTCGCGGAGGCAAAGGAAGATGAGCGGGACCGTATCGAGGAACTCGTCGGGAAGATGCAGGGTTTTGACTCCGAGTCCATTGTGGAGCAATACCTCAGACCCGTCCATAATCCTTCTCTTCCGGATCCGAGCTGGCCATGGGAGGAAGCGGATATCCCGCCGCTGCTGAAACTCTCGCCCGGCGACCTCATTGAACGGCTCGACGGTCTCCACACCGGATATCGTGTCTGCCTGAACTTGAGCGGCCTCAGCGTCAACGATGTCCTGGAACTCCTCTATGATTGCCGGGGGAGAATCACGCACCTCGAGATCTTCAATCTGAAGGATTACGTTGCCGGAAAAGCGCCGGACTACGAAGGAATCGGCCGGTTGCAGAAAGCGCTGAACGATGGAAACGTCATCACGCTCAAGAGGCTCATCCTCGGCCTCCTGAAAGGCCTGGAACTGTCCGCATGCGCCGACCGCGAGGAACGGATTCGAAAAACGGCGGAAATTCTCCGCGGCATTGCGACCCTTCAATCCTATTACAGCAAAGTCCCCCTCAAGGCGAACCTCGGCAGCGATTC